>CAZKRI010000080.1:0-68863 GCA_964555245.1 uncultured Myxococcales bacterium | reverse complement strand
AGGTGCCCCTGCGGCAGCCAATCGCTCAGCGACGGTGCCAGCAGTAGGGCTTGGTCAGGCAAATACGGGCGAAAGCTTGTCGACATGCCGCATCCTACCAGACTCTCGTCGCATGCCTGTTTCTGCCGCGCACACTCCTAGCTGCGAGTACCCTTGATCCCTCAGCAGCCGATGCACCGTGGTCGCGCACGCACGATGCCCCTCACGTCCGAGCTCCCGGCTCACCGTGCGTGTGCTCTTGCGGGTCCACTTGATCCCGCTCATCGGATCCCCGCCGGTCTCGTCCTGCATCAGACACTTGAGCGTGGAGATCAGCCCGGCGTCTTGTTTCTTGCCCAAGTTCGCGCCGACCGCGCCTGTGCGTGGACCGATCGCCTACGGCGGACACAGCGACGTCATGCTGGCGCCGAGATACGTACCGTCGATCCGCCATGCTGTCGTGTTCGTGGCCGGCGCCGCGATGAAGGCGTGTACGGCCGCTCGCATGGTGACGCTCACCATCGTGGTATCCTCACGAATCAACGTGTTGCGGAAACTGTCGTTGTCGTAAACACCTTCGTGCGAGGCGCAGTCCGGCATCCATGCGTACACCGTAGGCACGACACCGGCAGGCAGACTGTCGTCGACGCCTGTCACGATCTCCGAACGTGTACCGATATCACCGAGCAACGTGCTCACCTGCTGGGTCAGGCGCGCGCGGTAATCGGTCGCCGGGTCCAACAGCGGCCGCAGGTCGCAACCGGGGGCAGACGGATTCGCATAGGTGCAGCCGGCCACCAAGCCCCACTGGACCGGGTGCCCGGTGCCCGCGGTGTGTTCCTTGTTGGGGTCGGAGAAGTCCTCGCGCATGAAGAACGGTGTCGACATGTGATTGAAAAGCACGTGGTGCCGATCGCGACACTTCCAGTCGTCATCGGACGAGTGCGCCTTCAGACACGACTTGTCGAACTTCATCTTCCAGCTCAGTTGCTGTTGGGAAAGGAGAGACGCCTGATGCCAGACGGACCCGTCGTAGGCAAAGGGCGCGGTCGCACTGTCGAGAGACTCTCCGGCCCACTGATTCGTGTAGGCATCCCCATTGAGTGGCGCTCCGCCGCCCGGCGCGGAGGCGAACGCCGCCTCGTTCTCGATCGACGGCAGGAAGTTCGCGTCGATGATCGCCCGCACGTCGGGGTCCTCACCCGTCGCTTCGCGCACTCGCTCGGCAAGCCAGTCGATGTTGTGCATCAGGCCGTGGGCACCGCCGGAGTGTCCGACGAAGACCACCTGCGTCGCATCCGAGAGTGGAGGCAACGATGTCGCAACCCCCTGCGCGCTCCCGCCGGATCCCGGAATCCACGTCGTATAGGTGAGCCCGTCCTCCAACTCGCTGAGCGCGGTCTCCATGATCTTCCGGCCGTGGCTGTAGAGGTTATACGTGATCGGATTGCCAACGAGATCACCCGCCAAGTTGTTGCGCCTCGCACGCCCTACGTAACGGTCGTAGCTGCACTTCTCGATGCGCACGCGGTTGTACGCCGCGAATACGGAATTCTCGACCGGATCGGGGCTGAGGATCCCCGACGACGTTCCGCCGACACCGTTCATGTTTTTCATCGGTGGATCGAAGGCCGAGCTCATCTCCGCCGTCTCGGTCGGATACACGTCCGTGCACGAGGTGCCATCCTCGTACTTCCCGTCGAGATCCAGGTCGCGCGCATTGCATGAGCCGCCGCCGGGCATGCTGATGAGCCAGAGATCCGACACCATCCCTTGACCATACGCCGCCGTACCCCCGCCGGGCTGAGGGCACCCTGCCACGGTCGTGCAAACAGCGGGATCGACGAACATGAGCGGGCGAGTGCCGTCGACGCAGTGGATGCTGTTCTTCTTCAAGAACACGCGCGTGTATTCGTGGATCTCGGTAGCGTCGGCCGGAACGTCGCTCTCGTTCGGCTGTGGCGAAGTCGTCAGACCGAGCAGCGCGAGCGCCTGGCAGCGCAGCGTCTTCTTCCAGAAGCCGCTGTCGCAGTCGTTGCTCGCAGCGAAGCTCATCTGGCTCCAGCCGAGAAGAGAACCGAGAACGATCGGCGCGATGAGTGAGCGTCGTGTCATCATGCGTCGGACGCTACCACCGGTTGATAGAGTTGGACAAGACCTTCTCGCGGAGGAGGCGAATAGGAACGATTGGGGCGGTTTTTGTCCCGGCCTGGAGGTTATGTGAACCGGAACTCTTCAAGCAAGCGGTTTTCTCTAGAAAGAAACTGGTGGCATGTCATGCAGCCTTGAGCGAATAGGAAGAATTGGCGCATTTTTTGTCGCCGCCGCATCGAAGCCCTGTCGGCACCGCGGCCCAGGTTCCTATGCTCGGCGTCGCCTGGTACTCTCCATCCGACATGGGTAGCGATGCCAAGCAGATCGCTGACGCCGTTCGGCGGCTTGTCGACGAGTACCGTGACCGGTGCCTGTGGTTCCTTCGCGCCGACTACTACCCCGAGGGACAGGAGGAGACGCTTAGGACGCTCGACTACATCGAGCGCCACGGCGACCAGAAGAGCTACCAGCGGGCGGCGGAAATACGAAGATGGCTATTACGCCGTTCCAGCGCAGGCTCTGCCGCCTCTTAGCAGAGACCCGGATCGCCTCGGGCGAGAGCTACGTAGCCGGCGGTGTCGCTCTGAACGAGCTACTCGCGGCGCCGAGACGCTCGCGCGACATCGATCTCTTTCACGACACCGATACAGCCCTACAGGCAAGCTGGGATGCTGACCGCGCCCTGCTCGAAAAGAACGGTTTCGACCTAAGGGTGCTGCGGGAACGTGTAGGGCTCGTCGAGGCGCGCGTCAGCCAGGGATCTGACACGGTCCTGATCGAGTGGGCGCGCGACAGCGCCTACCGCTTCTTCCCGCTCGTGCGGCACGCAGATCTGGGGCTCGTGCTGCATCCCTTCGATCTCGCCACGAACAAGGTGCTTGCGCTCGTCGGGCGGCTGGAGCCGCGCGACTGGGTGGATGTCATCGAATGCGACGCTCGACTCCAACCGCTCGGCTATCTTGCCTGGGCAGCCTCCGGCAAGGACCCTGGCTTCAGCCCGAAGGGGATTCTCGAGGAGGCCGCGCGTGGTAGTCGCTACTCCGCCCCGGAGATCCAAGCGCTCGACTTCGGAGCAGAGCCCCCCGACCCCGCTGCCCTTTCCCGTCGCTGGCACTCGAGCCTGGCAACGGCACGCCGGATCGTCGATTCGCTCCCGTTCGAGGAAGTCGGACGATGCGCGCTCACGGAGACGGGCGATCTCATCCGCCTCGACCTTGCGGCGCTGCTCGCGGCGCTCGAACAGGGGCGTGTCCGCTTTCACGCGGGTTCCATTCGCGGCGCCTTGCCACGCGTGATCGGGAGTTCTTAGCGCTCGGGTTCGTGGCCCGGCGTGCAGAGTTACACGAGTTTGCTTGGCGTATGCGTCAGGGCAGCGGATCCACCGACAGCAGCCGCGGCGCCGCCAGCGGATCGGGGTTGGGCGGGACGGTGGTCGGGGGACTGTTGGATTGGCAGACGCCGGTGACCGTATTGCAGACGAAGCCCGCGGTGCAGATGTCATTGGCGACGCAGTTGCCGTCCGCGCACTGGTCGCTCGTGCAAGCGACATGATCGTTGCAGTCGTTCGCGGTCACACAGGCCGCCAGAAACTCGTCCGCACCGATGTCCCACGGACCGAAGCGGCTCTGGCCGTCGTAGTCTTGCCCGAACCCCGCGATCGTCTGGCCACGGTTGCGGGCGGCGGCGTCGCTCGCGCCCAGGTGAAGGTTGGCCGCCGACGGGCTGGCCGCATTCACGAGCGCTGGTGCTTGCCCCCACACGTCGGTGTCTCCGCTCTCGACGCCGAACCAACGGCCTGAATCACCCTCGGCGCGGAAGCGCGCCAGCTCGTTCGGCAGCAGGTCGGGCGTGTCCTGCTCGGCCGGCCACGGCACCGGGCACCAGGCTGGCTTGGTGCACAGCCCTTCACAAATGCATCCATCCTCGTTGCAGCTTCCGGCGCCCAGATCTTCGGCGATTGCGCGTCCGGGGCCCACCGCAATCACGACGTTGTTCTCCCAAACCACATCGACGCCGCCGTTGGAGATGGTCGAGCCGCGCGAGACCATCACGACCTGACTGGCGGCCGAAGGCACGCCGCGGATGATGTTGTTGCGGAACTCGCAGTCCTTGCAGGCCGACCAGAGCTTGACGGCCATGCCGTCGTTGGTCTTCCAGATCGTATTGTTGTGCCACTTGATACCGAAGCCGCATGCACCGACCTCGACCGGCCCGGCACCGCCATAGAAGAAGTTGTTGCGGAAAACGACGTTCGGCCCGGCGCCGCCGGAGACCTTGGCGAACCGGCTGCCGCCGTCGTGGACCTCGTTGCCCTCGATCACGACGTTATAGGTCTTGCGGTAGTGGCCGCCGACGTCGATGCAGTCTTCACCGCAGTGGTGGACGTGGTTCTTGCTGACCGTGCCGTTGATCGCACCAGCCATTTGGATGCCATCATGGTCGTTGCAGCCACTCGCTCCCACCGTGCAGGCAGCGTAGTCCGTGGCTTCGTAATTGTCGTGGACCAGGTTGCGCGTGACGACGAAACCATCCACGCAACCCATCGCGATCCCCCCGAACACGCCACGCGCGCCGTTGACGCGCGAATCGACGATGGTGAGGTTCCTCAGGACGCGCGAGCCGCTGCAGTCGACGTCGGTCTGGCTCGGCTCCTGAAAGATCATCCCCTGCCGACCCACGTTCTCGATCCAGACACGATCGATCGTCAACCCGTCGGTGATCTTGCCAACGTTGATGCGGATACCAGCCGAAGCGCTGCTACCGGCGTTGGGCGAGTTCTGGATCTTGAGATCTCGCACCGTGAAACCCGACAGCGAGCCACCGCTACGGTGGCCGTTCACCCCATTGCAGTTGCAGGTCGAGTTGATGTCGCCGTTGGGGTTGCAGCCGGTCATGTCGATCTTGACCGAAGTGAAGTTATCGAGTGCTGTGTCGGTTGCGGTGCGGCCTTCGTAGGTCACACCCGGCGCCGCCATGATGCAGTTGTTCTGGCTTCCGGTCTGCTGGTAGACGGCCGGCGCGATGCGCACCGTATCCCCGGGTAGCAGGAGGCCCCGGCGGTTCTGGGTCCAGTAGGCCAGGGAGGCGCAGGGCCGGTTGTTGGCCGTCCCGCCTCTGCCAACCCCGCAGTCCGCCGCATCTACGGGCGACGAACCGGAAAACTGGCCGATATAATAGATCGTGGCGCTCGCTGGCTGCGGCGCCCACGCCAGCGCGAGAAGGCTCGCGAAGAGCGCGGCGGTCCGAGCCCGCGTACCGGAAGATGACAGGGATCGACGCTGCGACATTGCGGACCTCCTTAACACGGCGAGCCTTCCCGGATCAACTTGGGGTCCCCGACGCGCACGAACGGCGACCGGCGCGAACACCGCCTACGTGGACCAGTTTAGCCGGCCTCGAAGCCGGCATGCAGTATCCCTCGGCCGACGTGTCGTCGTAGGGAGAAGAGCGCCGTGAGCGAGGTTGTGCATACGAACGGGAGTCCGGCACCGATTCTCTGGCATCGCCGCCCTCGCATCCAGAAGCGGCTGCGGCTGCTCGCCAGGCTCGTGCGGATGTCTCCCGCCGAGATCGCCCACCGGATCGGGCGCGTAATGGCCAAGCGGCTGTATGTACGGCCGAGTCTTCCTCCCCCGACCCAGTGCGCGCGGGATCTGCTCCCGGCGGCCATGCACGCGGAGCCGGTTGCCTATCTGTCCGGCCGTGACACCGCGACCGGTTTTTTTCGTCCCAGCGAGCGCGAACGGCTCGCGCGGCTGGCGGTGACGGCGATGCCGGCGCTCACCGATCGAACCGTGACGGAAGCGGAAGCGATCCTGCGTGAGGGCGTCGAGCTGCTCGGCCGGCAATTCCGGCCGGCCGATCCCAGCTTCGACTGGCTCGCCGACCCAGACCGCGGCCGGCTCTGGCCTTTCCTTGCGATGAATGATGCCGATGCGGTGCGTCGCGTGCAGGCCGACGTCAAGTTCGTCTGGGAGGTGAATCGCCACCAATTTCTCGCCGTCCTGGCCCGAGCTTACGCCTACACCGGCCGCGAAGAGTTCGCGGAACCCTGCGTGGCGATGGTCGAGCGCTGGATCGAGGCGAACCCTCCGGGCGTAGGAGTGAACTGGTCGAGCAACCTCGAGGTCGCCATTCGCTCGATCTCTTGGCTGTGGACGATCCAGCTCCTGCTCGGTGCGCGCGCGCTGGACGACCGGCGGCTTCGCCTGTGGCTGGCAAGCCTGCGCCAGCATCGCGACTACTTGGTCGATCACCTGTCAACCTATACCGACCCCACCAACCATCTGATCGGCGAAGCAGCCGCCCTGGCCATGATCTCCCTGTGGCTGCCCGAATGGGAGCGCTCCGCGGCTTGCCGTGACCTCGCGTTGACCACACTGGCAGATGCGCTCGGACAGCAGGTTGCCGACGATGGCGTGGACGTCGAGCAGGCGACCAGCTACCAGCGCTTCGTTCTCGATCTGGTCTTGCAGGTCATCGCCTTGGCCGAGCGCAACGTGGTCTCCATCCCCGTCCGCTTGCGCGAACGTGCCGAGGCGATGCTCGCAGCGACGGCTGCGCTTGTGGGGCCGAGCTGCCGAGCCCCACGCATCGGCGACAGCGACGACGCGCGTGGCCTGCCGTTTTTCAGCGCGGATCCCTGGGATTTTGGCGAACTTCTTGCACTCGGTAGGGCGGTGTTGGGAAGCACGACCAGCGTCTGCGCCGGCCATGGCTTGGCGGAAAGCGCGTTCTGGCTGGCTGCGACGCCGGGTCAGCCGAATGTCGCCGCGGCAAAAGAGCCAACCGCAGCCGGCCGTCCGCAGCTTTTGAGCCAAGGTGGCTATGCCATTCTACCCTTACCAGCCGGTCCGGCTTCGGACCGGCTGATCTTCGACTGTGGGCCGCTCGGCTACCTGCCGCACTGCAGCCATGGGCACGCCGATCTGTTGAGCGTTTTGGTCAACGCCGGCGGCGAAGAGTTTCTGGTCGATCCGGGCAGCTTCGCCTACTACGACGAGCTGGGCCGGCGCGACCTGTTCCGCTCGACGCGAGCGCACAACACGGTCGAAGTGGGAGGCCGCGACCAGGCCGACGCGTTCGATCCGTTCAAGTGGCTCAACATTCCCCGCACCGGGTTGGAGATCTGGCGCCTGGGTCAGAGCTTCCACTATGCGGAGGCCTGGCACGACGGCTACCGGCGTATTGTCCCCGCCGCCCGGCATCGCCGCGGCGTGCTCGCCCTGGCCGGCGGATGGATCGTCATCGACTGGCTGGAGGGTCACGGAACGCAGCAGTTCGACCGCTGGTTCCACGTCGCGCCGCAGGTCTCCGCCACGCTCGCCGATGCCGGGGCCGTCGAGCTGCAAGGCGTCTCCAGCGGCAACCGGCTGCGGATCGAGGATCTCGGGCGCGCCTGCGACAGCGCCGGCCTGACCTCGACGAGCATCGGTACGGCTCCTTACTCCGAGCGCTACGGGCGAATGTGCGAAGCGCCGGTCGTTCGCTTCGCCGATCGCGCGCCGATGCCGGCCCTGCGACTGACCCTGATCGCACGCGGCGGCGACTCGACCCACGGTCTGCGCGCGATCGACGTTCAGGGGCAACGCGCCGGCGGCGCACTGTCCGTAACCCTGGTGGACGCCTGCGGCCGCCGTGTCGAGCTGCTCGCCCGCACGGCGAAGTCGCCTCGCGCGCAAGGAACGCTCGCCACCGACGGCCGGCTTGCGGTCGCGATCGAGGACGCGCCTGGCGCATCGTCGGCCGAGACGTTGGTTTCGGGTGGCAGCTTCGTGGAGAACCGGCCTGCGCGCTAGCTTCATCACCTGGTACCCGCACTGCCGCCGCAGCGACACGATCGCCGCAGCGCTCGGCGCCTGCTCGCATCTGATCCACTACCTGGGCTTTCGCCGCCCGCTGCACGCGCCCCTCAAGTACGTCCTGCAGACGATCGCCACCTTGCGCATCCTGTGGCGCGAGCGGCCCGAGCTGGTCCTGGTCGCAGCGCCGCCGATCTTCGCGGCCTTGCCCGTCCTCCTCTACGCGTCCCTCGTTCGAGACACCCGCGTCGTCATCGACGCGCACACGGGCATTTTCGAGCACCGGCGCTGGTCGTGGCTGCTGCCGCTGACGCGCGTGGTGTTCCGGCGGGCCGACGCCGTGATCGTCACCGGCCGGCACCTGGCTCACCTGGTCGAGTCCTGGGGCGCGCGCGCCGTGGTGATCGGCACCGTCCCGGTCGTATTCGGCCCCGGTCAGACGCCGCGTCCGTGCAACGGGCCGAGGGTTGTAGTCGTCAACTCGTTCGCCGTCGATGAACCGCTCGACGAGTTGCTGGAGGCCGCCGCGCGCCAGAGGCAGGCCTGCTTCTTCGTAACCGGCGATACCGCGTTGGCCCGCCGCGACTGGCTCGAGGCCAAGCCGGAAAATCTCACGTTCACCGGTTTTGTTTCCGAAGACGAATACACCGGCTTACTGCGCGCCGCCGATGCGGTGGTCGTGCTGACCACGCACGATCACACGATGCAGCGCGGCGGATACGAGGCCATGGCGCTGGCCAAACCGCTGGTGACCTCCGACTGGCCGTTGCTGCGTCAGACTTTTTCGCGGGGCACGGTGCATGTCCGCCCGATCGCGGACGAGATCGTCGCCGGCATCACACGTGCGCTCGAGAATCGTCACAGCCTGGGCGCGCAGATGATCGCCCTGCGCGAAGAACACGAGGTTACCTTCCAAGCACGGCTGGCTGAGCTGCGAGAGACGGTCGGGTTCACGCAACCCGCGGCCGCTCCCTCAGCTCTACCGGTGCACGCTGTCTGATCCACGCCACCACAGGAGACCCCTTTCAATGAACGTTACCGTATTCGGCATGGGCTACGTCGGCTGTGTAACCGCCGCGTTGCTGGCGCGCGAGCGCAATCAAGTGACCGGCATCGACAAGGACCCTTCCAAGCTCGCGATGCTGCGCCGAGGCGAGTCGACGGTGCTCGAGCCGGGCCTACCCGAGATCGTCCGTCGCGTGCACCTGGCCGGCCGGCTCAAGGCCGTCGATGAAGCCGGCCGCGCGCTCGGCTCCGCCGACGTCGTCATCGTCTGCGTCGGTACGCCGAGCGCTCCCGACGGCGGCGTGGATACGACCGCCCTGGCGCGCGTGGCCCAGGACATCGGCAAAGGCATTCGCGAGCACCAGGGCTTCCCGGTGGTAGTGGTCCGCAGCACGGTGTTTCCCGACATCATCGAGAACATCGTCATCCCCCGCCTGGAGCGCGCCTCCGAGAAGCGCCTGGGTGAAGGCTTCGGCCTGGCGATCAATCCGGAGTTCCTGCGCGAAGGCACGGCGATCGCCGACTTCGAGGACCCGCAGTTCACCCTGCTCGGCAGCGACGAGCAGCGCTCGATCCTCGTGCTCCGCAAACTCTACGAGTTCCTGACGGCGCCGGTGATCGAAACCGACCGGCGCACAGCCGCGATCGTCAAGTACGCGTGCAACGGCTTCCATGCGCTCAAGGTCGCGTTCGCCAACGAGATCGCGACCGTCAGTCGCGCCGCCGGCGCCGATGCGCAGGAGGTGATGCGCATCTTCTGCCAGGACAAGAAGCTGAACCTCTCGCAGGCCTATCTGCGTCCGGGCATGCCCTTCGGTGGATCGTGTTTGCCCAAGGACCTGCGCGCCGCCGTCCAGTACGGCCGGCGCGCCGACCTGTTGCTCCCGGTGCTAAACGCGGTTCTCCACAGCAACCGGGTTCAAACCCAGGCCTGCTCGGATCTGATTCTCTCGCAGGGGCGCGGACGCGTCGGCGTCTTCGGCATGGCGTTCAAGGCCGGGACCGACGACCTGCGCGAGAGCCCGATGGTGAGCATCGTCGAGACGCTACTCGGTAAGGGTTTGCAGGTCGCGATCTACGACAGCCGGGTGAGCGTCGCCCACCTGATCGGCACAAACCGCGCCTACGTCGAGCAGCACGTCCCGCACATCAAGAGCTTGCTGCGTAACAGCCTCGAAGAGGTGATCGAGGTCAGCGACATACTCGTCATCGGCAACTCGGATGAAGAGTTCCGCCGCATCCCCGGCCTGATGCGCTCGAAGCAGGTGCTCATCGATCTAGTCGGAGTGGCGGCGCCGGAAGCGGCGCTGGTCACCCGTTACACAGCGCTCGCCGGCTGAAGCGATGGCCGAGTCGTCGAGCCCAACCGGCCGCGGCGGCGTGCTCCTGGTCGGCCCGTTGCCCCCGGAGCCGCACACCGGCGGCATCGAGATCGGGGTGGCGATGCTGCTGCGCTCCCCGGTGGCGCAGACCCACGGCATGCGCCTGTTCAACACCGCGCGCCGGCGAGACCCCGCGCGGCGCCTGCGCGAGCGCCTGGGCTACCAGCTCGGCATGTTCGGACGATTCGTCTTCACCGTGCTGCGCGAGCGTCCGGCAATCGTTCACGTCAAAGCGTCCTGGGGCGGCGTTAACTTCGCGCAGAGCATTGGCTACTGCGCCATCGCACGTTTGCTCGGACGCCGTGTCCTCCTGCAGCTCCACGGCGGCGCGTTCGACACGTGGTACAGCGGCCGCGGCCGCTTCGGCAAAGCTACCGTGCGCCTGGGCATGAGCGCCGCCTCCGAGATCGTCGTGCTCTCGGAGTACTGGCGAGACCTGATCGCGGCGCTGCTGCCTGGTAAGCCGATCCACGTCGTGCCCAACGGCGTCGAGATCGAGAGCGTGACCCTGACCTCCGGCGGCCGCAGCGCAGACCCGCTGGTTCTCACCATGGGCGCGGTCGGACGGCGCAAGGGTCACTTCGACATCGTGCGGGCCGCCGCCGAGCTGGCCGATCTACCGGTGCGCTTCGCGTTCGCCGGCCCGGATGAAGACGAGGAGACCGGCAAGCAACTGCGCGCGTTGATCGACTCGCTCGGGGTGGCGTCGCGGATCGAGTTTCTGGGCGCGCTCGGCCGTGAGCAGAAATGGCGGAGCCTGGCCGAAGCCGACCTGTTCCTCTTGCCCTCTCACGGCGAGAACATGCCGAACTCTCTCCTGGAGGCCATGGCAGCCGGGCTGCCGATCGTCTGCTCGCCAGTGGGAGCCGTTCCCGAGATGGTCGCGGAGGGAGAAGGAGCGCTCTACGTCGCCGCCGGCGATCACCACGCAATCGCCGCGGCGGTCCGCCGCCTGATCGGCGAGCCAGGACTACGCGCCGCCATGGGCGAGAAAAACCGGCGCACGGTGGAGACCCGATTCGCGTTCGGGCGCATCGCCAAACGCTTCGACCGGCTCTATCGCCGCATGGATCTGGACGGCGCCGCAGCGCGGGCTTCTCAGCTCGAGTTGAGCCGCGCCAACGGCAGGAGCTAGGGAGGCTCAGACCATGCGCAGGGCGGCTCTCCATCTCACCGCGCTCAGCGTGGCTTGCCTGCTGGCCATTCTCGCAGCCGAAGGCATGGTACGCGCGGCCGCGCCGCAGCTCACGTATCGGTTCCCGCGCGGCCTGTTCGTCAACGACACGGCGGTCGCCTACCGCCTCGATCCCGGCTTCTCCGGCCGGCTCGATACTCCCGAGTATGAGACCGACATGCGCGTCACCTCCCAAGGCCTGCGTGACGACCGCGAGTACCGTTCGAAGGTCACCGGCGAGCGGCGCGTGCTCCTGCTGGGAGATTCCTTCGTCATGGGCGTCGGCGTCGAGCTGGAACACACATTCGTCGAACGCATCGAGGACTCGCTCGATGCGGGAGGCGCCGGCGTCCGCATCGTCAACGCGGGGGTGGCTGGCTACTCGACGCGGCAGGAGCTTGCCTACCTCGAGTCCTATGGGCGCGGCTTCGCGGCCGACGCCGTGCTGCTCGGTTTCTTCGTCGGCAACGACCTCTCCGAGAACACGGGCAGCGCGCTGCAGGTGCGCGACGGGTACCTGGTCGACGCCGCCGAGCCGCACGGCATGTTGCCCGAACCGCTGCGGCGCTTCCTCGGCGTGCACTCCCAGCTCTATCACCTGCTCTGGCCGCTGCAGCGACGGCTCCGAGGGTACTCCCAGGAGGCCCGCGAGACGGCGCGCGACGTCGCGGCGATCTTCGTCGCCGACGACGCCCAGGCCGGCGAGTTATGGGAACCAACCCGCGAGGCGCTGCAGGCCGTGATCGATCGCTGCCGGCAAGCCGGCCTGCCGCTGGCCGTTTTGCTGATCCCCGATCACACGCAGGTCGTGCCATCGGCATGGCGGCAACTGATGGCGCAAGCCGGATCCGGCGAAGAACGTTACGCCGCCGACGCACCCAACCGGCGACTGCTCGCGTTTCTGGAGGCAGCGGGGGTTCCCACGCTCGACCTGCTGCCCGCGTTTCGTTCAGAGGCCGACCCGGAGGGTCTCTATCTGCCGCTCGACCGGCACTGGACAGTGCGGGGAAACGAAGTCGCGGCGCGCGCGACGCTGCCATTCATCCGCCGGTGGCTCGACGCGGCGTCCGTGCCGCACCTGACGATTGCCGCGGAGTCCGAGCCGGCGACGGTAGCGAGGTAGGCATCATGTGCGGAATCGTCGGTGAGCTTTCCTTGTCCGGCGCGGTCGACATCGACGCGATCGAACGGCGCAACGCAACCATCGTCCACCGTGGGCCGGATGAGGGCGGCGCTTACCTGGATCCCTATCGGCGCTGTGCGCTGGCCATGCGCCGGCTATCGATCGTCGATCTCGGCGACGGTCATCAGCCGATGCGTAACGAGGACGGCACGGTCTGGGTGGTGTTCAACGGCGAGATCTACAACCACGCCGAGCTGCGGCGGGAGCTGCAGTCTCACGGACACCGCTTCGCCACCCACCATTCCGACACTGAGGTCATCGTCCACGGCTACGAGCAGTGGGGCGCCGAGCTGGTCTCGCGCCTGCGCGGCATGTTCGGGCTAGCGGTGTGGGATGAGTGCCGAGAGACCCTCGTGCTGGCGCGGGACCGGATCGGCAAAAAGCCGCTCTACTACAGTCAGGTGGGTGACCGGCTGCTGTTCGGTTCCGAGCTGCGCACGTTGCTCGCCGATCCGGCCGTGCCCACCGAGATCGACGTCGAAGCCATCGACCAGTATCTGACCTACCAGTTCATTCTGGCACCGCACACCATTCTCCGCGCCGTCAAGCGGCTGCCCGCAGGGCATTGCCTGATCGTCGAGCGCGGCCGCATGCGCCTGGAGCGCTACTGGCAGCCGCCGCTGCACACCGACTTACTGCCCGGACCGAGCGAAGCGCTCGAGCAGCTCGAGGAGCTCCTGGTCGAGTCCGTGCGACTGCGGATGGAGGCGGACGTGCCGGTCGGAACGCTCCTCTCCGGCGGCATCGACTCGAGCCTCATCACCGCACTGGCCCAGCGCGCGACCCATCGCAGCCTGCACACGTTCTCGGTGGGCTTTCGCGAGGCATCGATCGATGAGTCGGAGGTGGCGCTGCAAGTGGCGCGTGAGCTCGGCACGGTCCACCACGCCATCGTCGTCGACTCGATCGCGCCGGATCTTTTCGAGCGGATCGTGAGCGCGCTCGACGAGCCGCTGGGCGATCCGGCCGCGTTGCCGACCTACCTGGTCGCCGAATTGGCGGCGAGCGAGGTCAAGGTCGTGCTGACCGGCGAGGGCGGCGACGAGATGTTCGCGGGCTACGACGTCTACGGCCGCGAGACCGAGCTGTCCTGGCTCTTGCGGCTGCCCGCGGGGCTGCGACGCGCGGCGCTGGCATGTGTTGCTCCGGCCGATCGGCTCTCGCCGCGGCTCGCGCGGCTGCGCGCGATCGCCGGCGCCGATGCGGTGACCTGGCACGATGCGTTCGTCACCCGGGTCCACGCCGCCGAGCGCTGGAGCCTGTACGGTGCGCCGCTCCGCGAGCGCCTGCGCGCGACCGATCTCAACGGCGCCAGCAGCTTGCTCGGGTCCCTGCGCCAGAACGGGGAGGGCTGGGATTCGGTGGCCGGTTCGTGCCTGCGCGACGTCGAGGTCCGGCTTCCCGAAGGCCTGCTCATGAAGGTCGACAAGATGACCATGGCGCACAGCATCGAAGCGCGCACGCCGTTCCTCGATCATCGACTGGCCGAATGGGCACTGCGGCTACCGAGCGAGCTGCGGCGCAACCGTCAGAGCGGCAAGCTCCTGCTCAAGCGCCTGGCCGAACGGTACCTGCCGGCCAACGTGGTGCACCGCAAGAAGCACCCCTTCGAGGTGCCGATCGCCGGTTGGCTCGCAGGCACGCTGCGCGAGCCGTTCGGACAGGCGTGCGTAACGCTGGCCACGCACGGCTTCTCCGCCTCCGGCATTCGCCGCTTGACGCAGCGGCTGGAACGCAACGATGCGCGCGCGGCCTATCCCTGCTGGCTGTTGCTCGTTCTCGGATCCTGGCTGCGGCAGCAGCCGCGGGTCACTCTGGGAGGCTGAACCGACTCATTCGCGAGACGGGGCATCGCCTGGTCGCCGACGAACTGGCAGGCCACTTGTGCTCGCGCGGGCTGCTGCCCGGCTGCGCAGGCTGACGCGGACGGGCGTGTTGTCGGCCGGCCTCGCGACGGGCACCCTGAAAGTCTCGTAGTCGGCGCTCATGATCGAGACGGTCATTCACAGGGATATCCAGAAGCGTTGCCGTGTGCTGGCAATCGCGCTCGGCGCCTTGGCGCTCGCGTACGCCGGACCCGCCGCGGCTGGCGAAGACCCGCTGGACACCGACCGGGACGGGCTCGCCGACGTCGCCGATCCTTGCGTCACGGAACCGCGCAATCTCTGTTTCGGTCCGGTCGCGTTGACGCTGGACGGGCTCGAGCTGCGTATCAACGCCGGCCGCAGCGATCGGCGCTGCAACGACCTCAGGTGGGACTGCGCCGGCGCACCCTGGTCGGCCGATTTCGCCTCCACGCGCCGAGGCCGCCTGCGACGCTGTCTCGCGCGTGAGGGCTGCCGCATCCGCGGCGTGCGCGCGTTGTTCGGCTGCGTCGACGGCGGCACCAAGGCCCTGTTCCGTTGCTCGCGAGGCTCGCGCGCGCGCGAGCCCGGGGTCGGTTATGCGCTGCCGGTTCCTGAGGGCCGCTACCTCGTCAATCTGTTGTTCGTCCATGCCGTCACCGAACAGGCGGGGCCGGCGGCCCGCGTCTTCGACATCCGCCTCGAAGGCGAGCTGGTCTACGATGACTTCGATCTGAGCGCGGTCCGCAGCGGCGGCGTCATCATCCGGAGCGCTTTCGCGACGGTCATAGACCAGATGCTCGAGATCGAGCTGGAACGGGTGGCGGGCAACCCCGTGCTCTCGGCCATCGAGGTGCTGGCCGCAGCGACAACCACCACGACCCTGCCGGCCTGCCGAGCGGATGGCGACTGCAGCGACGGTCTGTTCTGCAACGGCGCCGAGTCCTGCAATTCGATCTTGGGCTGTGTGGCCGGACCCCCGCCCTCGTGCGACGACGGACTCGCCTGCACGCGCGACACCTGCAGCGAGAGCCGCGACGCTTGTGTCCGCACGACACGTTGCGCCGAAGGCCTCGCCTGCGCCGCGATGACCGGCCGCTGCGTGCTCGACGCCCACGACGGTGACAGCGACGGGCTCGTCGACGGCGAGGACCCCTGCCCCACCGATCCTCGCAACCGCTGCTTCGGCGTGGTTGCCGAGGACATCCATAGCGGTCTACCGATTCGCATCAACGTCGGCGCCACCGCCCACGAATGCGCGGGCGGCAAGCGCGACTGCGTCGGGGAACAGTGGACGGCCGACTTCGGCGCAAGCGGCACGCCGGCCTCCGGCGCCTGCAATCTCCCCGACGGCTGCGCCATCGCTGGGCTGAGCGAGCTGTTCGGCTGCCAGAGCGAGGCGACCGAGGATCTGTTCCAGTGCGAACGCTGGGCCGAGTCCACGCAAGCCGCGCTCGCCTACGCGTTCGCCGTTGACGACGGCGAGTATCTGGTCAATCTGTTTTTCGCCAACACCTATACCGGCACGCGGACCGTGGGCTCACGCACCTTCGACATCTTCGTGGAGGGTGCCCCGGCCTACCTCGAGTTCGATCAGGTCGCTGCCGCCGGCGGCAGCGCGGTTGCGGTCGTGCGTTCGGTGGTGACCCACGTGAGCGACGGCGTGCTCGACATCGTCCTGGCGCGTGGCGTGGAGAACCCCGCTATCAAGGCCATCGAGGTGCTGGCCGCGCCGGTGACTACGACGACGACCCTACCCTCCTGCGCCCAGGACTGCACCGACGGTCTGTCGCTCAGCCCTCGGCGCCTGAGCTGGGGACATGTGCCCGTGGGCGCCAGCGGCGGCGCTCAAACGATCTTCCTGTACAACGGCGGCGCCGCACCGGTACACCTACGATCGCTCAGCTTCGCCGTCGGCCGCGGCGCTGCACACGACTTCCACGTCCGTCTGGCCGGTCAGGTTCTAAGCGGCGCGCACGGCAACGTCTCGCACCCGCTGGATCTCGAACTTGCGCCGGAGGAGACCGTGCTCGCCGAGGTCGAGTTCGCGCCAACCGAGAGCGAGAGCCACGAGGTCTCGCTCGTGTTCGCGACGGACACGGCGACTCATCCGGTAGAAATCTCCGCGACCGCCGGCGCGGGTCCCGCCGAGGGTTTCCTGCATGCGGTGATCGCCGCAACTGGGCTCGTCATCGACTACGACGCCGACGGCTTCGAGCGAGTCGCCCTGGACGGCAGCGAGTCGCACACCCATGAGCCGGGCCGCAGACTCAACCGTTTCGAGTGGGCCGAGGGCGGCGTGGTGTTCGCCACCGGCACGAGCACGACGCGAGCCCCGGAGCTTGGCCCTCACACCATCACTCTGACCATCTACGACGACGCCGAGCCGCCAGCGAGTCTTGCGACCACCGCCGAGATCGAGGTCGTCACACTCGAGCGCGTTCCGGGCGCCCTGGCGCTCACCTATGTCACCGACGGAGATCCGGCCGGCTTGCTCGACGCGAGCGAGCTGCCCGCGGCAGTCTTCGCGGAGGTCCGCGAGGCGATGACGCTGGTCCCCGGCTCCGGCGCAGCGCCAGCCTCATCGGCGATGGTCCGCCTGCAGGGCAGGGTCGAGCTCGTGACGAGCGGGCTTTACACGTTCAGAGCCTGGGGCGGCAGCGCCACTCGGTTGCTGGTGGATGGCGACGAGCCGGTTTGGCCGGCCTGGCTGGAAGCGGGTGTACACGACGTCGAGGCGCGGTTCGCGCTGAGCGGAGCGCCGGAAGCGGCGACGCTCGCCGTGACCGTCACCGATCCGTCCGGCGCGCTGGTCGTAGTCCGCGGCGCCGGCTTGACCCACGACCAGACCGGCCTGCTGCCGGTGCTCAACGCAGCGCCCGCGGCCGGGAGCGAAAGCGGCGGAGAAGAAGTGGCCCTCACCGGCCTCGGCTTCTTCCCGCGCGACGGGGTCAGCGTCCACTGGGGGGAGGTCACGCTCGGCGCAGACCGGCTCCGCGTCGAGCCCTCGAGCATTCGGCTGACCACACCGGCTGGGACCGGGACGGTCACCGTGCGGGTGGAGACTGCGGCCGGAACGAGCAACGCGCGCGAGTTCCGGTACCTCCCCACGTTCGAGCCGGTGCAGTTCAGCGTCGAGGAGATCGCTACGCTCGAACAACCCACGCAAGCAGAGTGGGGTCCCGACGGCCGGCTCTACGTCGCCTCCCTGGGTGGGCGGATCACCGCGTACCGGTTCAACGACGACTACCGCGTGATCGAACAGCAGGTGATCGACACGCTGGTGGGATCGGAGGCGCCCGACCTGCTCGGGCTCGCTTTCGATCCGGCTGACGGCGCCGAGGGTTTCGGATTGTACGTCGCCCACTCGCGCACCTACGCTCGCGGCGGACGTTGCGATTTCTCAGGCGAGTTTCCCTACATCGGGCGCGTGTCGCGGCTACGCGCTCCCGCCTTCGACACGGTGGAGCCGGTGGTGACCGGTCTGCCCACTTCCAACCACGATCATGCGGTCAACGGTCTGGTGTTCGACGACCACGGTGATCTGCTGATCGCCGTCGGTGGCAACACCAACGCCGGAGTGCCTTCGTGCAATCTGGGCGGCATTCCGGAGTCGCCGCTGTCGGCCGCGGTGCTGCGAGCGGAGCTGGCGCGACACGATTTCGCCGGCGAGGTCCGCCACCGCGACCGCGACAGTGGCGCACCTGACACCGATCAGCGAAGCGGCGACCGCGCCGAGATCGCCCGCGGCACCGACGTCCACGTGCTCGCCGCCGGCCTGCGCAACGCCTTCGATCTGGCCCTGACCACCTCGGGCGCGCTCTTCTGTGCCGACAACGGACCGGATCTGAACCTCGGGCCAGCTTCCACTGGCCCCGACACCGAGGGTCCCGCGCCGCACCCCACGGAACAGGACACGATCGATCGCATCGTCGAGTCCGCCACTTACGGTCACCCCAACCGCAACCGTGGGCGGCTCGATCCGCGTCAGGACGTCTATCGCGCCGCCGCCGGCAGCGGCCCCGGCACCGGGACGATGCCCGCGCTCTGGATCGTCCCTTCCTCGGCCAATGGTCTGGTCGAGTATCGCGCCGACACGTTCGGCGGCGTGCTGCGCGGCCAGCTCATCGTCCAAAAATGGAACGGCAAGACCATGCGGTTGCGGTTGTCGGCGGACGCGCAGCGAGTCGAGGAGGCCGCCGATCTGCCGGTCAGTCTGGAGAGCTTGGATCTGACCACCGGACCGGGCGGTGTTCTGATTGGCGCCGACCTGAGCGAGAACCGACTCGTCATCGCTCGTCCGATCGAGAACCCGCAGGGCGGCCTCGCCGTGCACGACGTCCATCCCTGGCGTGCGCCCATCGACGGCGGTGCTCGCTTTGTGATTGCGGGCCGTGGGTTCACGACCATCGAGCCGCCGGTCGTGCGCTTCGGCGAGTTCGTCGCCGAGGTCTCCGCAGCAACTCCGACCCGCATTCACGGCATCGTCCCGGCGCGCGCGGGCCTGCCGGCCGAGCCGGTCGACATCACGGTCAGCGCCGGCGCCGAGACTCGGGTTCTCACGCGTGCGTTCCGCTATCTGCCGAGCCGGACCGCCGATCGCGGCGCGGCCTGCGACGTCGTCATCGACCCCGGAGGCAACATCGCGAGCGGCAGTACCTATACGCCCCGTACGTTCCGCATCGAGAACTTCTCCAGCGCGGGGCAGCAGATCGAGCGCGTCCGTCTCGATCTGCGCGGCACGCTGCTGCGCGATCTGGCCTTCGATCCCGATGGTCTGGCCGGCGATCCGGTGGGCAAGGGCTTCACCGTCGACGAGATCGGCGCGACCGAGGTTGCTGGCCACGCCCTTCTGCACCCACGAAACGGCGGCTACGACGTCCTCGAGATCGAGTTCGCGCGGTTTCCGCCCGGCGCGACCTTCGCCTTCTCGGTCGATGTCGACCCGACCAGCATCCGGGGCGAACCGGCGCCCGGTCCGGGAGCTGCGGGCAGCGTCTCCGGTCTCGAGCTGGCCGGAACCGGCGTGACCGTGACCTTCGACGACGGAACGCTGCTGCGCGGCGAGGCCTTTCGCCTTCCGCAGAGCCTCACTGGATCGGCCGTCCGGCTCGACGGCACCAACCTGCCGAGGCCCACGCTCGAGTTGATAGGTCCAAGCGCGGTCACGGTGTCCGATCAGACCGTCCGCGTGCATGCGCCGGTCGGATCACAGATCAGCGTGTTGATCGCCGAAGCGGCGCGCTTCGTCGGCGCCCAGGGGGGGTTCGACCTGCAGCCGGGTGAAGCGAACTCCTTGCTCGCGGTGAGTGAGCGGCGCGCCGCGGTGGGTGACACGGGCTACGTCGACGTGCCGGTCACCCTGACCCGGTCAGCCCCCGAAGGTGGTTGGAACACGATCACCGCCGTGGTGCTCGGTGAGCGCGGCGAGAACGGGCGCCTGGCCCCCGCCGGGGTCATCGAACTGCTCACATCCCCCTGACCGAGCAGGCGCTGAACACAAATGGACGCTAAAGCGGCTCAGCGTCCGCTATATATATGGTAGCGCAGACCTCCCACGCCGCCGCTTCATGAAGCCGTTTCGACCCAACTCCGGCATCATCCCGAGCATCCTACCCGCCTGGGTAGCGATCGGGCTCGCCATCGGAGCCTGGGAGGTGTTTCTCCGCCTGGGCAGCCGTGCCGTCACGCTGGCGACCAAGCTCTGGCTGCTGCCGCTTCTGGCACTGACGGTCACCGGCGTGCTCCTCACCCTCGGCGCGTGGGTCGGCGTGCTGACTCGGATGCTGCGGCCCGAGCGCCTGCGCCGCTGAGTACGCCGGGGTCACCCACTACCACGCCCCCGAGGCTCGCGGGCTCTGGCCGCTGAGCGCGCTCGGCGGCGCCGGACGTTGAAGCTGGACGCCGGGTTCCCCTACCAAGCCGAGTTCGCTCGCGACGCCGACCGCACCGAGGAAATCGCGCGGGGCTATAGTGCGCGTAGCGAGGACACGCTCCACGATCGCCTCGAGAAGCTGGCCTACGAGTCTGAGGTCCAGTTGGCGACCGAGCAGACACAGGTAACGATCGACGCACACCGCATAGCAGACACTGGGGCGATTCTCCGTCCGGTCACGCGCTCGTTGGCCCCGCGAGTGGGTGTCTACAATCGCTCGTGAATGATTCCCCCGATCGTTTCGCCGTCTGCGAGAGGGCGGCGTCTCGCGTCGACTCGTTTCGTCCACGACGCGCGCTTGTCGCCACGCACCGCCCACGCAGACCTTATACTGGAAGAGGTCTTCGCCCAGCCTCCGCACGGTAGGTGTTCCGCACCATCGGTTGCCGCCGTGCGGTCGCCGACCTCGAGACACCGCCGGATCGCGACGACCGCGACGCGCCGATGAACAGCTCCGCCACGCGCTCCGCAGCAGCAACGGTTGCCGTCACTGCGCTCGTCGCCACGCTCCTGCTCATCGACCTAGCCGTCGACGCTCCCGCCAGCCATACGGCGCGCGACAGCGCATTGCCGAGCACGTCGACGACGATGGCCGGATGCACGCGCGACCGCGAGTGCGGATGGAACGAGCGTTGCGTCGCTGGGACCTGCGAGATGGACGGCGACCGCGACGGATTGGCGGATTTCGTGGACCCCTGTCCCTCCGATCCACGCAACCGGTGCTACGGTACCGTTGCGATCGACTCGGCGACCGGAAACTTCATCCGCATCAACGCCAGCGTATCGGCCACCGCGGAGTGCGCCGGCTCCAAGCTCGACTGCAACGGCGAAATGTGGATCGCGGACTTCGGTTGGAACGTCGCCGGCGAGGCCCGGACCTGCAACCTGGACGCCAGCACCGAGGGCTGTGCGATCGCCGGCATCGCCGACATCTTCGGGTGCACCGACGAAGCGACCGAAGACCTGTTTCAGTGCGAGCACGCCGACGCCGAGTCCGGGCCCGATCTCGCCTACCGGTTCGACGTGCCCGATGGCGACTACCTCGTCAACCTTTTTTTCGCCGACACCGAGACGGCGACCGCCGGCATCGGCCGCCGCGTGTTCGACATCGTCATCGAAGATAACGTCGCGTACGGCAGATTCGATCCGGTCGCCGCCGCGCCCGGCAGCGGCACCGCGCTGGTGCGCTCGGCGCTGACTCGCGTGAGCAACGGCGATGGACTGCGGATCGAGCTGGGTCGCGTGCACGGGGATCCGGCGCTCAAGGCACTCGAGGTGCTCACGGCCGCGCCCTGGCCGGTGCGTTCCGCGCTCAGCTCGGGACCGACACGCATCTGGATCGCGGCCGGCGCCGATTCCACGGCGCTGTTCCAGGGCGCGATGACCACCGGAACCCAGTTCACCGGCGGAGCCGACGCCGATGCGGCGGCCGACAACCTGGCCAGTCCGCTGGCCTTCGCCGCCAGCACGGTCAATTCCTACGGCGGCGGCAGCGCGGACAAGGTGATCTACACGATCACCATCCCATCGGCGGGCGTCTGGTATCTGTGGGGGCGGTTCTACTACCCCGACCCCGCCGCCAATGGCGCGAACTCGTTCTGGGCCCAGGTCGACGAGGGGCCGCTCGTCAAGTTCGGGAACAACCAGGGCTTCGCCCGCAAGTGGCACTGGGGTGGAAACGGTATGATCGAGACCGGGCCACTCGCTCCACTGCCGCTCGGGACGATCGCCGCCGGCACGCACCGGCTCACGATCGAGAAACGCGAGGTGGTGTCCACGCCGCCGCGGCTGGACCTCCTGTTGCTCACGAACCAAGCGGCCGACCTCCCGACCGATGCCGAGGCCGGGCGGTTTCTGGGAATCTGCGCGAGCGCGGTCGACTGCAACGACGGCAATCCCTGCACCACCGACACGTGCAACAGCGGGGTATGCAGCCACGTCGCCGGCGGCGCGAGCTGCAACGACGGCCTGTTCTGCAACGGCGTGGAGACCTGCGATCCGGTGCTCGGCTGCGCCGCAAGCTCCAGCCCGTGCGACGACGGCGTCGCCTGCACGACCGACGCCTGCAGCGAACCGTCCGATTCGTGTAGCCACGTCCCCGACCACCTGGCCTGCGGGGATGCGAATCCGTGCACCGACGATACCTGCAACACCGCTACCGGCTGCCAGTACGGCACGAACACCCTGCCCTGCGATGACGGGATCTCCTGCACGACCGCGGACGTCTGCAGCGCCGGCGTTTGTGCCGGCGTCGAGGACTGTCCACCAGGCCGTCGCTGCGACGTCGCTACCGGCGCCTGCGCGGAGCCTGACTTGTGGATCCCGGCGGCGACCCATCCGTCAGCGGTGTTCGCAGGCGCCATGACGACGAGCGCCGCCTACGCCGGTGGCGCCGATGCCGATCCGGTTACCGACAGCTTCTTCCCGACCCTCGTGTTCGCCAACAGCCCGCAGAGTCAGTTCGCCGGCGGCAGCGGAGACATGGTCTCCTACACCGTCGAGCTACCGCAGGCCGGCAACTGGTTCCTGTGGGGGCGCTTTTATTACCCCGACGCCTCGGCCAGCGGCGCAAACTCGTTCTTCGCCAAGGTGGATGCAGGACCGCTGCTCAAGTTCGGCAACAACAGGGACCAGACGCAGAGGTGGCATTGGGACGGCGACGGCGCGGTCGAGGTAGGCGCCCTGCTGCCGCTCTCGCTCGGCTTTCTCTCGTCGGGCACGCACGCCCTGATCATCGAGAAGCGCGAGGCGGTTCCCACGCCGCCACGGCTCGATCTGTTGTTCTTGACCAGCGACCCGGCGGGCATTCCCAGCGATGCCGACGCGGCCGAGGCCCTGGGGGCCTGTGCCGTGGCCGCCCAGTGCAACGACGACAATACCTGCACCAACGACGGCTGCGTGGCGGCGAGCTGCGTGTACGTGGCTGGCAGCGGACCGTGCAGCGATGGGCTCGCCTGCACGGCGGCCGATGCGTGTACTGCCGGCCAGTGCGTGGGAACCGACACCTGCGCCGCCGGCTTTCACTGCGACGGCGTCACCGGCAGCTGCCAGAGCGATGGCCCGACGACGACCACCCTGCCCGAGCCCATCGGGCTGTGGATACCGGCGGGCACCGACCCCACGGCGGTGTTCGCCGGCGCGATGACGAGCGGAACCCCGTACACGGGTGGGGCCGATGCCGACGCGAACGCCGACAACCTGATCACGCCCCTGGTGTTCGCCGACAGCACGCAGAACGCCTTCAGCGGCGCCAGCAACGACCGCGTGCGCTACAGCATCGATCTGCCGCACGCCGGCGAATGGTTCCTGTGGGCGAGGCTCTACTACCCGGACGCCGCGGCCAACGGCGCGAACTCGTTCCTTGCGCGTGTGGACGCAGGGCCGGCGCTCAAACTGGGAAACAAACGCGACCACCGCCGGGTCTGGCACTGGGACGGCGACGGCGCGCTCGAAACCGGACCGCTCGCCGCACTCTCGCTCGGAGTGCTAGCCGCCGGTCCTCATCAGCTCACCATCGAGAAGCGCGAGGTGCTCGCCATCCCGCCGCGCGTGGACGTGCTCTACCTCACCGACCATCCCATGTACGTCCCGACCGACCGCGAAGCTGCCGATGCGTTCGGCCTGTGCCTGACCGCCGCCGACTGCGACGACGGCAACCCGTGCACCACGGACGTCTGCTCAGCCGGCACGTGCAGTCACGGCTACAACAACGCGTCCTGCAACGACGGAATCGCGTGCACCGGGAGCGATACGTGCAACGGTGGGATCTGCGCGGGAACCGACATCTGCCTGCCCGGCTGGAGCTGCAACCCTGCTACCGGTCTGTGCGAACGCGACATCGCTACCACGACCACAACGACCACCACGACGACCTCGACGACCAGCACCACGACCACGACGACCACCACGTTGCCGACCGACGACGACAACGACGGTCTGTTCGGCGGGGGCGATCCGTGTCCGGCCGATCCACGCAACCGGTGCTTCGGACCGGCCGCCGTCGAGGCCGGCAGCGGCACTCCGCTGCGCATCAACGCCAACAGCTCGGCCGCCGAGTGCAGCGGCGCACGGGTCGATTGCAACGGGGATGCGTGGGGCGCCGACTTCGGTTTCAGCACTCCGAGCGCCAGCTCGACTTGCAATCTCAACGGCGGGGGAAACGCCTGTGTGATCGCGGGGCTGAACGCAATCTTCGGCTGCGACAGCGCCGCCACACAGGACCTGTTCCAGTGCGAGCGGTTCAGCAACCCGGCGACGCAGCCACCGTTGCGCTACGCATGGAACGTCGCCAACGGCGACTACCTGGTCAACCTCTACTTCGCCAATACGTTCACCGGCACCACGGGCGTCGGCCAGCGCGTGTTCGATATCGTCTTGGAGGGCATGCTCACGCACGACGACTTCGATGCGGTTGCCGACGCGCCGGGCAGCGGCGTGGCCGTGGTGCGTTCGGGAATCGTCACCGTGGCCGATGGCGTCCTCGACATCGATTTCGACGCGGTGGTGGAGAACCCGGCGGTCAAGGCCATCGAGGTGCTGGCCAAGGGTACGCCCAACTGCGCCCAGAACGCGGATTGCGACGACGTGCTCGCGTGCACGACCGACCTCTGCAACCCGATCTCCTCGACTTGTACCACCATCCCCAATCACGCGACCTGCGGCGATGGGAATCCGTGCACGGACGACGCCTGCAACCTGGCGCTAGGCTGCGTCAACACCGCCAACACCCTGCCGTGCGACGACGGCCTGACGTGCAGCGCGGGCGACGTCTGCCACGAGGGCGTCTGCAAGGGAGCCAACGCCTGTCCGCTCGGCCAAGCATGCGAACCGGCGAGCGGCGTGTGCGAAACCTCTTTCACACACAACGGAACCCAGCCTGGCCTCACGCATCCAGTCATCGGCAACCAGGACTGCAAGGGTTGCCACGGCAACTTCGACACGGCCGCGCACATCGAGCCGTGGACCACCTGGTCCGGCTCGATGATGGGCCAGGCCGGACGCGATCCGCTGTTCTGGGCCGCCCTCGACGTCGCCAACAACGACGTCCCCGGCATCGGCGACTGGTGCCTGCGTTGCCACGCACCCAAGGCCTGGCTCGAAGGACGCGCCGAGCCGCCCGCTGGCAGCACCGACGGTTGCGGCCTGCTCGGCAAGATCGACGAGTGGGGCGGCGACTTCGACGGCTTGGACTGTCACACCTGCCACCGGATGACGATCAACGACGACCCGCCGCCCGGGCAGTCGAGCTTCTTCCTCGGCAACGGGGAGTTCTGGATCGACGACGGCAACTGCAACGGGGTGCCGTGCCGGCTCGGCCCCTACGACTATCCCGCCGATGGCACTCCGCCGCCGCACGAGTGGGCCTACTCTTCCTATCACGAGAGCTCGGACATGTGCGGCGCCTGCCACAACGTCACCAGCCCGGCGCGCACTCTGATCGACGACGGGATCGACACGGGCGTTCCGTTTCCCATCGAGCGCACCTACGACGAATGGCTGGCCAGCGATTTCGGTCCCAGCGGCGCGACGTTCCAGACCTGTCAGGGCTGTCACATGCCGGATGCGACCAAGAATCCGGCCTACGCCAGCTCGTTCGGGCTCAACAACCACAGCGGGGACCTGCCCATCCATCAGTTCGCAGGTGGAAACGCATGGGTGCCCGACGTGCTCCGCGGCGAGTACCCGAACCTGGGCATCGACGCCAATCTCGTCGCCACGCGTGATTGGGCGCTCGACATGCTGCAGAACCGCTCGGCGCTGGTCGAGCTGAACGCGCCGACGGCGTTCGTCCCGGGCCAGAGCCTCGACGTCGCCGTGCGCGTGACCAACCTCACGGGTCACAAGCTCCCCACCGGCTACCCGGAGGGCCGGCGCATGTGGCTCAACGTCCAGGCGCGCGACGGCTCGAGCACGGTTTTCTGGGAAAGCGGCGCGTACGATCCGGCCACCGGCGTTCTGACCGAGGACGTGCAGCTCAAGGTCTACGAGGTCAAGCAGGGGATCTGGAACCTCCACGGCACCGGCGCCTGCGACACCGAGGATACCGGCAGCGCCGATCTGTTCCATTTCACGCTCAACGATTGCGTCGCCCTCGACAATCGCATCCCGCCGCTCGGCTTCGACGCCGCCGGCGATATCGAGATCGCGCCGGTCAACCACGTTTTCCCGGAAGCCTTCCCCGGCTCCGGCATCCTGGTGAACTACGACGACACGGACTACTCGATCCCGATTCCCGCCGGCATAGACGGCCCCGTTCAGCTCACGGCCACGCTCCGCTACCAGACGAGCAGCAAGGAGTACGTCGAGTTCCTCGCCGGCGAGGCCACCGACAACGGCTTCCCCAACGACTGCATCGAGCGGACCGGCGGATTGCCAGGTATGAGCCGCGGCGAGGTTCTCCACGACATGTGGACCCGTCACGGCCGCGCGGCGCCGGTAGACATGGACGCCGCCGGCGCATTCGCCGAGGGGCCCTGCACGGTCGCCGCCGACTGCGACGACGGCAACCCCTGCACCACCGACGCCTGCGTCGGCAGCACCTGCCAGTCGACGAACAACACCGCGAGCTGCAACGACGGCATCGCCTGCACGAGCGGCGACACGTGCGCGAACGGAAACTGTGCCGGAGTTTCCGACTGTCCCGGTGGAGTCTGCAACGTCGTGACCGGCCAGTGCGACGCCGCCCGCATCTACATCCCTGCCGCCATCGATCCGAGCGCGCAGTTCCAAGACGCGATGACGCACGACACGCAGTTTGCCGGCGGCGCGGACGCCGATCCCACGCGCAACAGCCTGATCGCCCGAATGGCGTACGCCAACAGCACCGACAATGCGCTGACCGGTGGCAGCGGCGACCAGGTCGCCTACACGGTGGTCCTGCCACAGACGGGCAACTGGTACCTGTGGGGCCGCATGTACTACCCCTCGGCACCGGGCAGCAACGGGCCCAACTCGTTCCTGGTCAGCATGGACGGCGGCCCAACGCTCAAGCTCGGCAACAGCAGCGAGGCTTATCAGCAGTTCCACTGGGACGGCGATGCGACGAGCGATACGGGACCGCACACGGCGCTGCTGCTCGGAGCCTTCAGCGCCGGAAGCCACCAGCTCGTCGTCGAGAAGCGCGAAGTCGCCGGCGGCGTGCCGCCGCGCCTCGATGTGCTCATGCTCACCCAGAACCCGGCCGACGTGCCCAGCGACAGCGAGGCCGTCGAGACTTTGGAGCTGGCGCTCGCGGCTTCACCGGCGCAACTCGTCTGGGGGCAGGTCGAGCTGGGCACCACGGGAGCGACCAAGAACGTCACGCTCACTAACACCGGATCCAATCCGATCACGGTGTCGAGCCTGAGCTTCCGCACCAACGCGGGCTCCGGAGAAGAGTTCACCGCCACCGCCGGCGGCACGGGCTACAGCGGCGGCGCCGGCAACGTCACGCACCCGATCGGTCTGGTCGTACCGGCCGGCGGCTCGGTCCTGGTCCCGGTCGTGTTCGCACCGGCCGTCGTTCGAGACAACGACGTCTCGCTGGTCTTCGGCACGAGTTACGTCGAACACACCGTCGCGCTGCTCGGCACCGGCGCGTCCAATCCCACCGATCCCTACCTCGACGTGGTCATCAACGCCGCTCCGGTCACGGTCGACTACGATCAGGATGGCGCCGAGAGCGTGTTCCTTTCCGGCTCGCAGTCGAGCACGGTGGAGCCGGGCCGCAGCATCGTCGCTTACCAGTGGCAGGAGGGCGTGAGCGTGTTGTCGACCAGCGCCGACACGTTCCAGAGCTTCGGCGTGGGCGCGCACACGGTCACGCTCACGATCTTCGATGACAACGTCCCGGCCCAGAGCCTTGCGGAGTCGGCGCCGGTCGCCGTGGCCGCGCCCGACGAGGTCCCCGGCGCTCTGGCGCTCTATTATGACGCGGGAGCGGGAACTCCCGGGCCCCTGCTCGACGCAGTACCCGCGACCGCGAGCTTCGCCGAGGTGCTGCCCACGCTCGAGGTGGACGCGAACAACGGCAAGGTGGGCGGATCGTCGCTGACGGGCAACGTCATGGTGCGTCTAGTCGTTCGGGTCGACGTGGCAAGTCCCGGAACCTACACGTTCGCGGCCAGCGGCGGGAGCGACAGGCGTCTGTACGTCAACGGAGCGGCCGGCGGCGGACCGGTGTTCCTGGCGGCGGGGAGTCACGACGTGGAGGCTCGTTTCGCCGTCAACACCGTGGCCGATCTGCCCGTCTCGGTCACGCTCGCCCAAGGCGCCGGCGCCCAGCAGCCGATCGACGCGGGGGACCTGACCCACGACCAACTGGGAATGGCACCGGTCGTCAACAGCGGGCCGACGAGCGGGGCGGCGGCCGGCGGAGACCCGGTCGTGATCACGGGCCTCGGCTTCTTCCCGGCCAACCAGGTGAGCGTGCACTGGGGCGGCAACGAGCTCACCCAGCCGACGCTCAGCATCACGCCCAGCACCATCAGCTTTTTGACGCCGGCCGGTCAGGGCCTGGTCAGCGTCACCGTGGAAACGCCGAATGGGCTGAGTAACGTCCTGCAGTTCAGCTACGACGCGGGCCCGCCGCCTCCGATCGTGTTCGCGCTGTCGGATCTGGCAACCGTCCCCAGTCCTACCCAGGCGGCCTGGGGCCCCGACCACCGGCTCTACGTCACCAGTACCGACGGTGCGGTTCGCGCCTACACGTTTAACGATTCCTACAACGTCACCGCCACCCAGGTCATCACGGTGCTGCAGAACTCCGGCCTGGCCGAGAAAGACATCATGGGGATCGCGTTCGATCCCTTCGACCCGCCGGGCGAGGTCCACATCTACATCGGGCACTCCGACATCTTCGCGCAGGGCGGCGGCTGCAACTTCCAGCCTCCTTTCCCGTACATCGGACGCGTCTCGCGGATCTCGGGCCCCAGTTTCAGCACGCTGGAGCCGGTGATCACCGGTCTGCCCAGCTCCAATCACGATCACGTCGTCAACGGCATGACCTTCGACAACAGCGGCGATCTCCTGTTTGCGATGGGCGGCAATACCAACAGTGGGGTCGAGGCGTGCACCTTCGGCGGAATCCCCGAGTCCCCGTTGTCGGGCGCGATCCTGCGCGCCGAGCTGTCCCAGGGCGTGGGCTTCAACGGCGCGATCAGCTACGTCACCTGCGCGCAACCGTTCGGCTGCAGCGGCGGCACTCCCAGCACCGACCAAGTGAGCGGACATCTGGCCGGAGTGGTCGCGGGAGTGGACGTGAGCGTCTTCGCGCCAGGCATGCGCAACAGCTTCGATCTCGTCTACACGACCGCGGGCCGCCTCTACAACACCGACAACGGGGGGGACCCGGGCCTCGGTCCCACCTCCACCGGCGCGAGCACGCAGGGACCCGATCCGGATGACATCGACACGGTCAACCACGTGGTCGCCGGCGACTACTACGGCCATCCCAACCGCAACCGCGGACGGACCGATGCGCGGCAGAACCTCTACCACAGCAACGCCGAGGCCTCGATTCCCGGCGTGTTCACCCAGGCGATGTTCGCGACGCCTTCGTCGACCAACGGCATCGATGAGTACCGCGCCCTGACCTTCCGCGGCGCGATGCGTGGCAACCTGATCGTCCAGAAGTGGAACGGCCCGACCCGCCGGGTCACGCTGTCCTCCAGCGGCACGGCGGCGCAGGCGGTCACCGACCTCAACGTGAGCCTCAACAGCCTGGACGTGACCGCCGGTCCCGCCGGAGTGCTCGTCGGGGCCGACTTCACCGGGGGCAAGCTCGTACTGGCGACGCCGAACGATGCAGCGGCCACTGGTCTCACCGTATACGACATCTTCCCGTGGCGCGCTCCGATCAGCGGCGGGCACGCGTTCGTGATCGGCGGTAGCGGCTTCGGCACGCTCGCCAACACGACCGTCACCATCGACGGCGTCGCGGCCTCGCTCACCTCCGTCAGCGCCACGCGCATTCGCGGCTTGATCCCGCCGCGCCTTACGGTGCAGGCCGGTCCGGTGGGAGTCGTCGTGACCGTGGGAAGCGAATCCCGTCTGTTGCCAGCGGCGTTCCGCTACCTACCGGCGGCGCCGTAGGTCGCGAGATGACGCCGCTCGTGAGCCTCGCCCGTCGCCGTCCCGGCCTCAGCGTGTTCGTATGCGCCTTGGTCTTGCGCCTGGGCTGGGTCCTGACCCTCGAGGACACGCTGGCATGGCCTGACGAGCGGGAGTTTGCCGCCGTCGCTGAGCATCTGGCCGCCGGCGATGGCTACGTGTCCAACAGCTACCGCGCCAACCCCGTGCTGCCCGTCTATCTCTCGATCTTCGTGCGAGCGTTCGGCTCACACTGGCTATGGCCCCGCATCGGCCAAGCCCTGATCGGAGCGGCGAGCTGCGTCCTGCTGTTCCGTTTGACAGGTCTGCTGGCCGGCCCGCTGTGCGCGGCCCTGGCCGGCCTGATGCTCACCCTCTATCCGGGACACATCTATCTGGCCGGAGTCTTCTACGTCGATTGCCTCGCGACGTTTCTGCTCCTGCTATCGGTGCATCTCACGGTGCGCGCGGCGGACGCCGAGCGTCCGATTGGATGGGCCGTGCTGGCCGGTGTGACGACGGGGCTGACGGCGCTCACTCGCGCCACGTTCATTGTCTTGATCCCCGCGCTCGCCCTCGCGTTGTTTCAGGCGGCTCCTGGTCCGCGACGCCGGCCGTCGACCGGCGCAACCGCGCTGACGCTGGCCGCCCTCCTGACCATCGTCCCCTGGGCGGTGCGCAACTCACGCGAGTTCGGCCGGCCGATGCTCATCAGCAGCGGCTTGTGGGAGACGTTCTGGAAGGGCAACAACGAAGTGGCCGACGGCGGACCCGATGATCGCAACATGGTGTGGGGCACGCCGCTGTGGGAGTCGCGCCTGGCCCGGCTCGCTAGCAGCGAACGGCCGGCGATCGCCACGAAGTACGAGCGCGTCGCGGCGCAGATCGCCGCGCGTTACCCGGACACGGGCGACATCTATCTCGCCCGAGACGAGGTGCTCGGACCGGTCGTCCGTGAGCTGATCGCGGCCGATCCCGTGCGATTCCTGCGGCTCTGCGCGCTCAAGCTCGTCACCCTGTTCGAGGCCTTCAGCGACACGAAACTGGACAACGCCGATACCGGGCAGGCCAAGCGATGGGTTGCCGCGCTCACGTTCTATCCGGTGCTGTTGCTCGCGATCCTCGGCGCCGTGCTCACCCTGCCGCTTCACCGCCGTTTCGCACCCGTCTCTCTATCGCTGCTCTCGGTGGTCGGCCTGTATGCCGCGCTGACGGCCTGCACGCGCTTTCGCTTGACGCTCGACCCGCTCTTGATGGTGTTCGCGGCGGTGGCCACCGAGCACGCGCTCCTGCTGGCCGCCCGCCGCGCTCGCGGTCTGGCCGCGCCCATACCCGCCGTAAGCGCGGGCTCTTGAGCATTTGAGCCAGGCCTAGGTGCATTCGCGCCAGACCTTGCGCCTAAGCTTACGCCAGTGAGGGCCGACGCGTTGGTTTTTACTCGCGAATTCGCGTGGCCAGCGTGGTTCGACCCTTGCACCGGTAACGCCGGGCGAGTTTCGGCTGAGGCCGACCTGCGCCCGCGAGATTCGCCCCAAGGCGCATGCACCCGCTCCTTTTGAGTTCCCTACGCGTGGTCGCACATGGACGCGGATCCTCGGTGATCTTCGCCATCGCTCTGGCGACCGGCACCTGGGCAAGTCCGGCCGCGGCCGCCTGTCCGGACGATGACGCTGACGGCGTCTGCAATCAGGTCGACAACTGTTCCGACGTCGCCAATGCCGGCCAAACGGACGCCGAGGGCGACGGTGTGGGCGATGCTTGCGACCAGTGTCCAACGGCCAGCGGCGCAGCCGAGGATGCCTGTCTCGGAATCGGAATCTGGCAGTCCTTCGCATCCACCGGCCTGGAGCGCGGCGAGGGAGGCTTGGCCGTAGTCGGTAGCAAGATCTACATCATCGGCGGCGAGCAGACCGCCGCCGGCCGCGACGTCCAGATCTACGACGTGCTAGCCAACACCTACAGCACCGGGCCCATGCTGCCCGCCGCGGGGCCGGACGGCGATCAGGGCCGCAATCATTTCCAACCGGTCGTGATCGCGGGCCGGATCTACGTCGCCGGCGGCGAAACCACGACGTACCGCGAGCCGCTCGACGAGTTGCTCATGCTCGACACCAGTAACCTCGGCGCCGGCTGGCAGCAGCTCGCTCCACTGCCGGAACCGCGGGGAGCGATGGGGTGCGCGGCGTACGCGACCGAGATCTACTGCGGAGGCGGTACGGTCTCGGAGAACAGCATCCCCCTGCCGCCCAGCGACGCGTTCCTATCGTACGACAGCGAGACGAACCAGTGGCAGACGCTGCCTTCGATGCCCCGTGCTCGCGAACACGCCTTTGCCCACGTCATTGGAGACCATTACTACGTGATCGGAGGACGCTACCTCGGCGTCAACGATACCGTCCCGCACACCGACATTTACGACATCGGCGCGGGCACCTGGTCCGAAGGCGCGCCGCCACCGCTGGCCCGCGGCGGCTACGCCTCGGCCGTACTGCAGAACCGGATCCTGGTGATCGCCGGTGAGCTCGAGCCGTCGGCCGGCGGCAACGCAAACGGCGTTCTGCAGCGAGTCGACGAGTACGATCCGGCGCGCGACACCTGGCGCTCGTTGGCGCAGGTGCCCACCGGGCGGCACGGCTTCATGGGGGCGGTGTCGCGGGCCGCGGGGGGGACCAAGCCGGTGCTCTACACGATCGCCGGTGGCATCGCGCAGGGCTACTCGGGATCCACGGTCAATGAAGGGTTTCGTTTCTCCACCTGCTCGGTGAGCGCGGACTGCAACGACGCCAACCCCTGCACCAACGACACCTGCGTCGCCGGAGGCTGCCAGTACGCCAACAACAGCTCCGCCTGCAACGATGGACTCTACTGCAACGGCACCGACACGTGCGCAAGCGGCGGTTGCAACAGTCACGCGGGTAACCCTTGCAGCGACGGCCTGTTCTGCAACGGATCAGAGTCGTGCAACGCGGCCACCGGCTGTCAGGCGGGAGATCCACCGTCGACCAGTGACGGCATCGCTTGCACCGTGGATGCCTGCAACGAGGCCGCCGACTCGATCACCCACACACCGAGCAACGCCTTGTGTGACGACGGCGCGTTCTGCAATGGGTCGGAGTCGTGCAACGCAACGACCGGCTGTCAGGCTGGAACCGCGCCCTCGACCGGCGACGGCATCACCTGCACCGTGGATGCCTGCAACGAGGCCGCCGACTCGATCACGCACGCACCGAGTAACGCCCTGTGTGACGACGGCGCGTTCTGCAACGGATCTGAGTCGTGCAACACGACGACCGACTGTCAGGCAGGAACCGCCCCCTCGACCAGCGACGGCATCGCCTGCACCGTGGACGCGTGCAACGAAACCACCGACTCGATCACGCACACGCCGAGCAACGCCCTATGCGACGACGGCGCGTTCTGCAACGGGTCAGAGTCCTGCAATGCAAGCACCGGCTGCACCAACGGACCGGCGCCCTGCGCGGACCCGGTCGCGTGCACGGTCGATGTGTGCAATGAGACCGACGATGCGTGCAGTCACGCTCCCTCCGACGCCACCTGCGACGACGGTTCGTTCTGCTCCGGCGCCGAGAGCTGCGATCAGGTCGCCGGGTGCCAGAACGTGGGCGGCGAGCCCGATTGCAGCAGCCTGGATTCAGTCTGCGCGGTTGGCACCTGCGACGACGCAAGCGCCGGCTGCATCGCGACCCCGGTCGCCGACGGGACCTCTTGCGATGACGGGCTGACCTGCACCGACGAGGATGCGTGCGCCAGCGGCGTGTGCACCGGGCAGTCGCTGTGCGACGCGGTCTGTGAGCGCTGCGATCCCCAAGCCGGCCAATGCACCCCGCTCTGCGCAGTCCCCTACAGCCGGGGAGATCAGCCGCTCGCGTCCGACGCCCTGATGATTCTGCTCGCCGTAACCGGCGTCGGGACCTGTGAGCTCTGCCTCTGCGACCTCGACGGCAATTATCAACTCAACGCAACCGATGCCCTGGCCGACCTGCGCTTGGCTATCGGCCTGACCGCGCCGCGGGATTGCCCGCCGGGCGAAGGCATGGTTCCGCCCGGCTCGACCGTCACCACCTCGACGACCCTCGTCACGCCCTGATCGCGGGGCGCAAGCCTGACTTCAAGGCTGAGCGGGCCTCGGTTCGCAAACCGTCGCATCGACCTCGATGCCAACCGACCACTGCAGCACGGCAAGCGCATCGGTCGCGCTGATCACACCATTCGCGTCGACATCGCAGGCTGCGTTCGTGCAGGCCTCGCTCCCATGGAGCGACACGTTGAGGATGGTCCATGCATCGGCGACGGATAGCTCGCCATTCTGGGTCGCGTCTCCACACAAGCCATTTTCCGTACGGCAGGTTCCGAGCGAGCAATGGACCAGCGCCTGTCGCGCACGCTCGTCGTTCGGCACGTCGCCCGGATCGTGCGTCAAGTACAGGACGTCCACGCGCGGCAACGTCGGTCCCGCCTCGCGTTTCTCGACCACGAGCAGATGCTCGCCGGCTTCCAGAACGCCGAGCGCCACCGGCCGCGGTGGATCGTCCTGGATCCGACCCTCTCCGTCCCAATGCCAGCGTCGGAACCGGTTCAGGTTGTTGCCGAAGATGCGGCGCTGACCACCGTCCACTCGCACGTAGAAAGAATTGGGATCGTTGCCGCCGGGCGCGCCGGGGTAGTAGAAACGTCCCCACAGATACCACTCGCCGGTTTCCGCCAGTTCTATTCGATAGAGCGCTTCATCGCCGCTGCCCCCTCCGAACGTGGTGGTCGCGCTGTCCGGGTAGACCAGTGAGGATAGCACGCTGTCGGCCAGCGGATCGGCGTCGGCGCCTCCGGTGAACTCCGTACCAGCGCGCATCGCGCCGCGGAACTCGACATCGGCATCGGTGGCCGCTCCGATCCAGAGCTCGCTCGCCGCGGGCGCCAGCTCGCACCGGCCGGTTGCAGCGTTGCACGTCTCGCCATCCGCACAGGCATCGCTACCCGCGCAGACCCCCGCGCGACAGAGATCGTCCGTCGTGCAGACGACCCCGTCATCGCAGCCCAAGGTATTGGCGACGTGTCGGCACAGCCCCCGGTGGCAGCGATCGTCCGTGCAAACGTTACCGTCGTCGCACCCGTGACCGCCGACGGACTCGGTGCAGAGCGCCAGCGTACAGTCGGTGCGGCAAGGAGTCGGAACCCGATCGCGGTTGGACGCGCCGGCGTCGCATTCCTCCACACCCACGTGTACGACGCCGTCCCCGCAGCGCGCAGCGCTGCAATTGGACAAGCAGCCGTCCGAATCATCTCGATTCCCGTCGTCGCACTGTTCGCCAGGCTCGATCGAGCCGTTGCCACAGTCGCCCGAGCCGTTGTCCGGACGATTCGGGTCGGTTCCGGCGTCGAGCTCGTCACCGTCGCCGACGCCATCGCCGTCGCTGTCGGCGACGACCGGATTGGTGAAATGAACGTGAACCTCATCGCCGTCGCTCAGACCGTCTCTATCGCTGTCGATGTCCTGAGGGTTCGTTTCCCCGGCGTCGACGATCAGATCCAGATCGACGTCTTCCTCGCCATCGGTCAGCCCGTCTCCATCGCTGTCGATGACCAGCGCAGCGCGCGCGTAGTCGATGCCGATCTCTCCGGACAGCTTGCTGTGCTGGCCCGAGCTGTCGTAGCCCGACACCGCGAAGCCCACGGCGCGATCCAACGGCAGGCCCTGGATCACCACTCGAATTCGGCCCGCGGCGTCGGCGCGCAAAGCGCCCAAATCGAAGAACGGCTGAAGCTCGCCCTGACCGACGCGCACGTGGACCGTGTAGCCGGAGGCAGCGGGCACGGACTGCCAGGTGACGCTGACGTCGTAGCCAGCCGCCGGCCGGCTCGCTAGCAGCAACGTCAAGCATGAAAGTAGTGTCGCGATCCGCCGACCGCCGTCCGCCGCCACCCAGAACCTCCCCGCGATACCTGTTGCTCTCGCTCGGAACTCTCGCCCGTTGCCTAAAGGGTCAGGGAACTGGCCGGGATAAGCTCGCCGCCGCAACCCCACACCACCGTCCGGAACTGCACGTACAGGGTCGGACGCCAACCGATTGTTATCTATTCGGTTTCCATCAGGCCCGTACGAATGTGTACCAACCCAAGCTAGCGGTCGACTGCCGGGGAGTCGACCGTCGTTGGCCGTCGTTGTGCGCTGTTACGCACAGGCGGTGAGCTTGCGACTTGCCAGAACCAGGTACAGCGCGGTGATCTGCGCGCTTTCATTGACGTCGCAGCAGATGACCACGTGCGGCGCCAAGCGCGGTCCAGCCTCCGGCAAGCGCACCTGGAGCGCCGGCAGACCGTTGAGACTTCGCGGGGTGATCGCGACGGGCCGGCCCGCCCCTGGCCGGATCCCGAACAGGTAGCGTGCGATGCGATTGCGACCCAGGATGGAGTTACGCGCCGCGATGAACTCGCCGCCACCGTCGCTCATCTCGCGCGCATCCTCTGCGAGCAGTTGTTCGAGGCGGCTCATGTCGTCACCCGCCAGCGCTTCGACGAAACGCTCCAGGGCGAGCCGGGTGCGCGCCGTCAGCTCGGGGCTCGGTCGGCGTTGACGGGTATCGTAGCCACTCATCGTGCGCCGGGCCCGGTGATGCGTGGTCTTGACGTTGGCCTCGGTCAGGGTCAGCGCCTCGGCGGTCTGTCGCACCGAGTAATCGAAGACGTCTCGTAACAGCAGCACGGCGCGTTGCTGCGGGGTCAGCGCTTCCAGGGCGAGCAGAAAAGCGAACGACACGCTCTCGATCAGATCGTAGCGGCCCTCCGTGGTCATGCCCTGGTCAGCGACGATCTCGTAGGAAACGGGCTCGTCGGCCGTCGGAATCGGCAAGGGCAGCCATGAACCAACGTAGCCACTGCGGCGGCGCCGGCGCAGGCAATCGCGTCCGAGGTTGATCGCCACGCGCACCAACCAGGGGCGTAGCGGCCGGGCACAGTCGGGCGGCGGGTGCTCCAGGGCGCGCACGAAGGTCTCTTGGACGAGGTCGTCGGCATCGGCGGCGCAGCCGGTCATCCGGTAGAGCAATCCCCAAAGATAGGGCCGGTGCTCCCGGAACGCGGCTTCGTAGCCGCTCGCCACAGCCTCGATCATGGCGATGAAGAGTCCCGTTCAGGCCGCCTGGCGAACGGCGTTGCGCAGATAGCCCGCGCAAAGCTCGGCCGCTTGCTTGGCGCTGGCCAGACTGGCGTCGGCGAGCAGGCCGCTCGGGCCGACCCAGTCGCCGGCCAAGTAAAGACCCACCCGGCCGGCCACGTCCACAGCCGGCCGACCGGCGAGCCCACCTTGATCGGCTCGCGGCAGCGCCGGCACCACCGTCATCGAAGGAAGGAAGCGGCGCGCGCGCACCTGTTCGCGCCAACCCGGCTGGACCCGATCCATCGTCGCCTCCAGCTCACGCTCGTCACGGCGCGGGTCCCCGTCTGCATCGGGGGTGAGGTACTTCGCCACGTGCACGGTGGCGCCGCCGGGCGGCGCAAGCCGCGCCACCGCCGAGTGGACCGACAAATAGAGCGGTTGGTCGATGCCCAGAGCGAAGCGCGCTTGCGGCCGCGGCAAGCTGTCCAGCGCCAGATCGAGACAGGCGGCCCGGGCCGGTTGCGCTCCGGCAACCGACGCGCGCAGCGCCGCCGGGCAGGCCTCGCCGAGCAGCCCCACGGCGGCCTCGGGGGGCACGGCCAGGACCACTGCGCGCGCCGGCTGCAATTCGCCATTCGCCAGGCGCACGCCGCGCACCGCCGCGTCGCTCTCGACGGCGCTCACGCGCTCGCCCAGCCGAAGCCGCACGCCCGCGGTGCGCGCGACTCTCTCCAGGCCATCGACCAGCGTCTGCCAACCGTCGTCCACGTAGAAGACGCCGCTGCTCAGGGCGAGTTGGATCTGACGAATCGCCGTGCCCGCGCTCATCAGCGCGTCGGCGTTGGCGTACGTGGTCAGCCGCACCAAGGCGCTCAAGAGCTCGCGCACGCCGGCGTGCCGGATGGAGCGTCGCTCCCACTCGGCCACGCTCATGCGGTCGTACTCCCCCGCATCCACCCGCTGGAACGAGCCGAGCAAGCGGGTCAACTCGAGCTTGGCGGCAACGCCAAACAACCCCGTCGTGAGCAACGAGATAAATCCGCCGGGCAGCGTGTGCGTCCGGCCCTCTCGAAGTGCGAACCCACCGGCCGCATCCGGTCGCCCGCCGCGGTAGGTGACCCCGAGGTCGGCTAGCACGGCCGCGCCCGCGCCCTTGCAGTACAGGGCGTGCGGTCCGAGATTCCACGCGAAGCCGGCCTCGCGCTGGGTGATGGCTCGCCCGCCCAACCCGGCGGCGCGCTCGAACAACACCACCGAACGTCCGGCTCGGGCGAGGTAGCAGGCAGCGGCCAGACCGGCCAGCCCACCGCCTACCACCGCAACGTCGACCGGCTCGGTAGTTTCGCGATCACTCATGGTGGAACCTCCTCGTGACCCGTGCACCGTTCACGACCGGGACCACCCAAAGGTTACAGGTCAGTACTGTTTCAGAGGATCGGGCTCGCCCTCGCGGTCGGAGGGAGGAGGTGGCGCCGGGCTGCCGGGCGGCGGCTTGTCGGTCGGCTGGCCGGTGGCGGGGTCGATGATGATTCGCATGCCCGGCTGTTCGACCGCTGGCTGACCGACCTGCGGCGCGCCCGGCGGTTCGGCCCGATGGGATCCCGCCGGGCAACCCTCTACACAGCCGGCCGCGCCTAGTACGATTGCCAACAGACCCGCCCCAAGGAAGCGGGGTACCCCCCGGAAGGATGTCCGCATGACCGCCCGGTTATCACGAACCGCATCGCCACGGAACGGGCGCGGGCCAACCGCCTTGCTACAACCCCCAAACCGAGGCCAACCTTGACCCCACCGGGGAGTCCGACCCCCCGGCATCCGGCTCGGATGGGTCCGTTCACACTGCTCATCACACCTGTCGCAGCGGTGTTCATGTTCATCGTCAAGATGTTCGTGGCCGCTGGCTATGCGCTCACCGACCAGGCCCGGCACATGAGTGCGCTGCCTACCGACGGCGGCCGGCCGGGCGTGGCCGTCTACTGCATGGGACCGGTCGGCGAGAGTGAAACCCTCATCGTCCGTCTGGCTTCCGGTGAAACGTTCGCCACCCTACCCCCCGGGCAGGCGATCAAGCGCCCCATGAGCATCGAAGTGAGCGAGGCGGGCCGCATCCTCGACGATCGTCGCTCCCTCGAGCTGGCCAGCAGCACCGGCCTGACGATGCGCTGCGAGCTGCGTGGTGCACCAGGCAACCCCGAGGCCGGGCACTGCCAGACGAGCGACGGCAGCGCCTTCGACCTGATGCTCTGATCGCGCGCATCCGGCCGCGCTCGCCATGCCGGAGCTGCCTGACATCGTCGTCTATCAGGAGAAGCTCAGCGAGCGAGTCGTCGGCCAACCACTGGTCCGGCTGCAGTTGCTGAGCCCGTTCTTGCTGCGCACCGCCGAGCCAGCCATCACAACCGTCGAAGGGCGGCGCGTGGAGGCGGTGGGGCGGCTCGGCAAGCGCATCGTCTTGGCGCTGGAGGGCGAGCTGTTCCTCGTCCTCCACTTGATGATAGCGGGACGGCTGCGTTGGCTCGCCCGAACGCAGAAACTACCCGGACGCATCTCGCTAGCGGTCTTCGAATTTCCCACCGGACTTCTCGTGTTGACCGAAGCAGGCACCAAGCGACGCGCTTCATTGCATCTGGTGGCCGGACGGGATGCGCTCCAAGCGATGAATCCAGGTGGAATCGAACCCCTGGAGGTGGATCGTGAAGCATTCGCGCGGGCGCTCACCGCCGAGAATCACACGCTCAAGCGCGTGCTCACCGATCCGCGAGTCTTCAGCGGCATCGGCAACGCCTACTCGGACGAGATCCTGCACCGCGCCCGCCTCTCCCCGATCGCACTCAGCCAGAAGCTGAGCAGCGCCGAAGTCGATCGGCTCTACGACGCGACCCGAGCGGTGCTCACCGAATGGACCGCACGATTGCGCGAGCAGGCCGGCGATGGGTTTCCGGAAAAGGTCACCGCCTTCCGGCCCGAGATGGCCGTGCATGGACGGTACGGCCAGCCCTGCCCGGTCTGCAACGCCCCGGTGCAACGCATCGTCTACGCCGACAACGAGACCAACTACTGCGCGCGCTGCCAGACCGGCGGCAAACTCTTGGCCGACCGGGCGCTCTCTCGCCTGCTACACAAGAGCTGGCCGCGCAACATCGACGAGCTGGGGTGAAGCTTTCGCTGGCCGCGCCTGGGCTTCAAGGTCACAGACTGTGACCTTAGACGCGGGGTCGCTGCAGCCGTAAGGCGAATGGCCTTAGTTACATCGCCAGTCGAGGTCCAGAGAAGGCGACGGCTGGTTGGTCATTACGGTAATCGTGAAATACTTTTGAGCGGGAGAGCGAAGGGTATGAAGCTGACCTACGACCCGCGCCACAACGTTGCCTATCTGCGCTTGCAGGAGAAAACCGCCGAGGTGGAGACGATCCGCGTTAGCCCCGAGCTCAACATTGACATCTCGCCCGACGGCACCGTCTACGGCATCGAGTTACTGAACGCCAACCAGCAGCTCGGCGCCGGCGATCAGGGCTCGCTCGTGGTGGTCAACGAGGCGCTCGGGGACCGGCACGAGATCCCGCTGCTGCGGTAAGCACCGCCGTCCCGACATGGTCATGCTTGATCTCGTTAGCGCCCGACTGCTGATTCCTTGTCTGCAGCCACACCGTTGCCATCCTTGGGTTGAGCCGCTGGTGCCGTGCGAGTACACTCGCCCATCGAGACGGATGGGATGCCCACGATCAGTCGGTTTTACGGAATTGTCGTGTTCATGAACTACAGCGATCATCAGCCGCCCCATTTTCACGCACGCCACCAACACCAAGAAGTAATTGTCGAGATTGAGAGCGGCATCGTGCGCGGCACGATGTCAAGACATGCGCTGCGGATGGTGATCGAATGGTCCGAACGACACCAAGAGGCTCTCTTGAGAGATTGGCAGCTCGCCCAAGCACGCCAACCGTTGGAACAGATCCCGCCGCTCCCATAAGGCGCGATGATGTTCTTGCACGTTACCAACGTTACGGTCGGCGAAGCGTATCGGATTCGCCTTTCCTTTAGTGACGGTGTCGTTAAGGACGTCGACCTTGCGGACGAGCTCTACGGCGCGATCTTCGAGCCCTTGCAAGATCTCGCACTGTTCAGGCAAGTGCGGCTGAACCCCGAAACGAACACGATCGAGTGGCCGAACGGAGCCGACTTCGCACCCGAGCGCCTTTACGAGATCGGCACCGAGGTTAAGCGCGTGGCGTAGTCAGAGAGCCGTCCCTCCCGAAAACCTCGTGCGCACTGGAATTCTTGACCTATCTCGTCGCTGACGGAAGGGTTGCACCGGATGCTCCGGCTACTCGTTTTGGGTCTGTCCGATGCCTTCCGCTCCCGCGCCTCTTTCGAGGCCGAGATCGTGGCCCTGCGCCATCAAGTCGCCGTGCTCAAAGGTCGGCTTGGTCGGCGTCGGCTTCGTCTCTCCAATTCTGACCGCCTGCTTTGGCTCTGCCTCTCCAAGCTTTGGCCCGGCTGGCGCAAGGCTCTTTTCATCGTCCAGCCGGCGACCGTACTGCGCTGGCATCGCAGGGGTTTCCGAGCCTATTGGCGGCGCAAGAGCGTTGCCCGAGGCGGTCGACCCCGGATCGACACGGAGATCCGGGAGCTGATCGCACGGATGCGCCGTGAGAATCCACTCTGGGGAGCGCCTCGCATTCACGGTGAGCTACTCATGCTCAGCCTCAAAGTCGCCGAATCGACGGTGTCGAGCTATCTCCGGCGACTGCCGCGGCCACCACCGTCGCAGACCTGGTGTACATTCATCGAGAACCACCTCCACCAGTCGATCGCCATCGACTTCGCCGTGGTGCCTACCTTCCGGTTCTCGCTTCTGTACGTGTTCGTCGTCCTGGATCACCATCGGCGCCGTATCCTTCATATCAACGTAACTGCCCATCCGACGGCAGCATGGACCGCCCAACAGGTAGTCGAGGCCGTGCCCTGGGAATTGAATCCCCGCTTCGTCTTTCGCGATGGAGACGGAAGCTACGGCGAGGCGTTCCAACGCCGCGTGGCAGGGCTCGGACTGGAGGAAGTGGTCACGGCACCCGGCTCTCCATGGCAGAACCCTTACTGTGAACGCGTCATTGGCACGCTTCGTCGCGAGTGCCTCGACCATGTCTTAGCGGTCAATGAGCGTCAGCTGCAGCGGGTCGTCACGAGCTACGCCCGATACTACAATCGAACTCGCACACACATGTCGCTGGACAAGGACGCTCCGGAAGGTCGGAGCAGGTCCGTGCGGCGCGAAGGAACCATCATCGGACACGCGGAAGTTGGCGGCCTTCATCATCGTTATGAACGGATGGCCGCGTGAACTTCGGGCAGACGAGGTTTTCGCGAGGGACAGGCACCGTCGAGATTCTGGGAGACGTGATGAAGCCCGTCGTACCGCCGCGTTTTTGGGATGCTCTGCAGCGAAGAAAGTAAAAAACGTGACGGTGCTCCTCGACACGCACGTGATACTGAGGTGGTTCGACCGGGCAGTCGCTCCACCCCTCGTTGCACGCTGCGGGATCTCTCCAGCGGTAGCGGCCGAAGTCGCCGCGCTTCCGCCGACTTTTCATCGTGATCCAGCCGATCGCATCATCGTCGCGACAGCGCGCGTCCTCGACGCCACCCTACTGACCGGCGACAATCGCATCATCGCATCCGATCTTGTACCAACGCTATCCTAGGACGAACAGGAAACTGCCTCCTTCCTTCTTGCACCGGCCTGTCTGTAGACGCCGTATACTCCGCCTGCCGTTGCACCGCATCGCTCTGGCCGCTACTCCTGCCCAATCGTGAGTACGCCACCGGAGAACGCGATCGCGCGGATCAACGCTCGCGTGGTGCGCTGCCGCGCCTGCCCGCGACTGGTCGAGCACCGCGAGGAGATCGGGCGGGTCAAGCGCCGGGCGTATCGTAACAAGGAGTACTGGGCGCGCCCGGTACCCGGTTTCGGGGATGCGCGCGCCCGGTTGATCGTGGTCGGCTTGGCTCCGGCGGCGCACGGCGCCAACCGCACCGGCCGGATGTTCACCGGGGATCGTAGCGGGCAGTGGCTCTACCGCGCCCTGCACCGCGCGGGATTCGCCAACCAACCGGAGTCGCTCGCGCGTGACGATGGGCTGAGACTGCGTGCCGCCTACATCACGGCAGTGGCGCGTTGCGCGCCGCCCGACAACAAGCCGACACCCGAGGAGCTGCAGCGCTGCCGGCCCTATCTAGTCGACGAGCTGCGGCACTTCTGCCAAGGAGCGCGGCGGTCAGATCCGATGGTCATCGTCGCGCTCGGTCACATCGCGTTTCGGGCAACGCTCGATACGCTCGTTCCGATCGGAATCGTCGTCGGGCCGCCGCAGCCACGGTTCGGCCACGCCGTCGAGTATCGGCTCGACGATCGCCTCACGCTGCTCGGCTCCTATCACCCGAGCCAGCAGAACACGCAGACCGGCCGGCTGACCGAGCCGATGCTGGACGCCGTCTTCGCCCTTGCACGCAAGCTATTGGGGTGACCCGCCGCACCAGTAGACGACGGTTTCGATCTCCAGCCGCAGCAGCGGATTGCGGCCGTGCTCGATACGCATGGAGACATACTGTGGGTACTTCGCGCGCAGCGCGGCGAGCGCGGCATCGTACTCGCTAGGGTCGGCCAACTCGCCTGCCCTACCCCGCAGCAGCGCATAGGCGAGCCGGCGCCAATCCTCCTCGTAGTGATCGATGAGAACGGCCGCGCGCGGATTCTCGCGTAGGTTCCGTAAACGTTTGAGCTCGCTGCGGGTGCGCTTGGGCTTCTCGTCGACGACGGAGTAGAGGCAGTCGCCGCGCAACGCGAAGCAGATCGGAACGGCGTGCGGGGCCCGGTCGGCGCCGCAGGTGGCCAGCCGCGCTACGCGCGCGCTCTCGACAAAGACACGGGCGCCATCGGGCCAGTCGATCACGAGGACCCGGCCGGACCAGACGGGGTGGTCGAAGGGAGCGTGCGCTCGAGAAAGTCGATCACCGCATCCGAGAAGACGTCGTTCCGGTCACCGGCGACCATGTGGGCGGCATCCGCGACGTCGACGTACTCGGCGTGGGGAACCAGCTCGAGGAACTCGCGGGCCGTTTCCTCGCTGACGATGTCGCTCATGCGGCCACGCACGAGCAAGGTCGGCAGCTTCAATCCACGCGCCGCCTCGACCAGACGGTTGGGGTTGGCGACCCCTGCCCGCCGCGCGGCCGAGCGCAAGAAGGCCGGGTCCCAGTGCCAGCGGTAGCGGCCGTCCGCGCCCAGGCGAAGGTTCTTGGCGAGACCGCTGAAGTCACGCGAGGGCCGGCGGTGCGGAAGATACTCGGCAATGGCGCGGGCGGCCTCTTCGAGCGAGGTGTAGCCGTCGGGGTTGGAGGTCATGAAGTCGATGATGCGCTGCACGCCTTCGCGCTCGATGCGGGGGGTGATGTCCACGAGCACCAGGGCCGAGCCCGTTCCCCGGTGCAGCTCGCCCTGGGAGACCATCCCGACCATCCCGCCGAGCGAGGCGCCGACCAGAGCCGGCCGGCGGCCCAGTTGGTCGATGATCGTGTGAAGGTCGGCCACGTAGGAATCGAGATGGTAGTCCCCCTCGGCGTGCCAGCGACTGTCCCCGTGGCCGCGCAGGTCGACGTTCAGGGCGTAGAAGCCCGCATCCGCCAGGCGTGCAGCCGTCCCACCCCACGCGTGGCGGGTCTGTCCGCCGCCGTGCAGCAGGATGACGGGTGGCGCACTGTCGTCGCCCCAGCCGTCCGCAACGATCTCCATCGCGTCGCTCACCTGGTAGCGCAGTTCGCGCTTGTTCGGGGTAGACATCGGCTGCCTGGTCCTTAGAGCGACAGGACCTCTGCGTCAACCCAGCCGTAAGAAGGCACGCCCGGGCGCTTGCAAGATCGCGCGCCGCCGCCTATTGGCCGAGTCGGAGATAGATACGAGCCCATGCCGCGTCTGATCGAGAAGGCCGTGCGCGTGGCAGCCGTCGGCACTCCGCCCAAGCAGATCGACGAAGTCATCGGCCGGGTGAGCACCGACACCGAGGCCCTGAGCATCGCCCACATGCGCTCGCCCGGCGGTTGGTCGGAGCCGGGACAGCGTCCGGCGTTCGACGAGTACACCTACGTGCTCGCCGGCCTGTTGAAGGTGGAGTCGACCTCGGGGACCTTCGAAGTCCGTGCTGGCCAGGCCATCATCGCCCACGCTGGCGAATGGGTGCGCTACAGCACGCCCAGAGCCGAGGGCGCCGAGTATGTCGCCGTCTGCCTGCCGGCCTTCGCTTCGGTAGCAGTCCACCGGGACCCGTCATGAGGTCGCCCGAACAGCCGCCGGCGGCGGCGAATGGTTTTCCTCGCCGCGTCTTCTTGCAACGGTCCTTGCAGATCGCCGGCCTGGTGACGCTGCTGCCCTGGCTTCCTTCGGGCTGCACCAAGCGCCCAACCGGTGGGGATTCGCCATTGCAGACGTTCTCGCCCGAAGAATACGAGATCGCCCGGGCCGTCGCCGAGACGCTGATCCCGGAGGGCGGCGCCTTCGCCGTCGGAGCGACCAGCGTCGATCTGGCCCGGCGGCTCGACGCCTTCTTGGCCGGCGAGAACGAGCGCGTGGTGCGGAGCCTGTCGGGGGCGCTGTGGACCCTGGAGTACGGCGGAATTCTCCTGGCGGGGCAGATCGGCCGATTCACCAAGATGTCGCCGGAGCGGCGACGCAGGTATTTCGAGAAGCTGCCCCTCGGCTTCGCCACCGGCAGGGCCATCTACAGTGGCTTCAAGCGGACCTTCTTCTTCCTTTTCTATAGCCTCGATCCCAGCTGGGCTCCGATCGGTTACGACGGCCCCTGGACCGGGTCGGCTCCGCCGCCCTGGGGACTGGCCGCTGCACCCGGGGGTTCCAGCGCCGTCAAGCCGGCCGAGCCGCCAGCGTGATCGTCCAGGGACACGAGGTCTCTCGGCCCTTCACCGGCCGGACTCACACCGCGATCATCGGGTCGGGAGCCGGCGGCGCAGTGGTCGCCGCAATCCTGGCCGAGGCCGACGTCCAGACCGCCGTGCTCGAGGAGGGCGGCTACTACCAGGCCTCCGACTTCACGCAGCGCTACGAGGAGATGTACCGCAAGCTCTATCGCGACAGCGGCGTGCAGCTCACCGAAGACGGCATGATCAACGTCTTGCAGGGTAGCTGCTTCGGCGGCTCCACCGTCATCAACATGTCCGACTGCGTGCCCACGCCGCCCGAGGTCTACGCCCACTGGCAGCGACTGCTCGGCATCACCCAGATCAACGAACGGACGCTGGCCGACTCGCAGGCGCGCGTGCTCGATGCGCTTCGGGTCAACCGGATCACCGACGAACAGGTCAACGATAACAACCGGCTGGTCCTAACCGGAGCGCGCCGCCTGGGGCATCGCGCGCAGACCTTCGATCACAATCGCGTGGGCTGCCGGAACAGCGGTTACTGCCTCATCGGCTGCAGCTACGACGTCAAGCAGGGGGCGCACCTGACCTATCTCCCACGCGCGCTGGCGGCCGGTGCGACCATCTACACCGAAATCCGCGTCGAATGGATCGAGCCGCTGCCGCTGGGGCGACTGCGCGTTCACGGCTCGATCGTCGAGCGCGCCACCCGCGCGCCGCGGCTCGCCTTCGAGCTGGAAGCCGAACGCGTCGTGCTCGCGGCGGGCGCCGTCCACTCGCCCGCCATTCTCAAGCGCTCCGGCTTGGACCGCGGCCTCCCGCAGCTCGGGCGCAACCTGAGCCTGCAGCCGCAGATGCTCACGCTTGCGGGCTTCGACGAAGGCAGGAGCCTCATCCCCTGGCGCGGCATTCCACAGTCGGTCTACTGCGACACGTTCGACGACAACCGCGCCGAGCATGGGATGGGCGGTTACCGGGTCGAGGGCGTGTACGGAAGCGTGGCTCACGTCGCCAACGACCTGCCCGGCTTCGGAGCCGACCACAAGCGACGGATGGCCGACGCCGAGCGCATTGGCGGCGCGCTGGTGCTCGTGCCCGATCAGCCTTCCGGGCGGATCGGGTGGAACTTCAGCCCCAAGCGCGGCTTCCACGCGAAGATCCGCTATCAGTCGACCACCGAGTGGCGCGACCGCCTGCGCAAAGGCTTGCGCCTGGCGGCCGAGATCTACTTCGCCGCCGGCGCGCAGTGGGTCGCATTCGGAAGCGAAGTCTTCCATCCGCTGACCAGCGCCGATGACCTGTCACGGATCGAGGCGTTCCCCGTCAAGCCCGGGGTAACCTCGCTCATCTCGGCGCACGTGCAGGGCACCTGCCGCATGGGGCTGGACTCGAACAGCAGCGTCGTCGACCAGGACCATCGCCTCCACACGCACCCCAACATCTACGTGGTGGACGCCTCCGTCATGCCGACCTCCGCCTCCACCCACACGATGATCCCCATCATGACCTTGGCCGATCGCGCGGCTCATCGCCTGGCCGGAGCGTAGCCGCAGCTTTCAGACGGCCACGAGCAGGTGGCCGAGCAAGCCCAGCAGACCTCCTCCGACGACCACCCATGCCACATCGACGTGGAGGCGCGTGAGCAGGACGAACGCGGCGGCGCTCGTCGCAAACGCGAACCAACTCGTGCCGCCGCTCCATCCCGCCGGCCAGACCACGGCCACGCCGAAGATGAGGGCGAGATTGAGCACCACGCCGACCACGGCGGCGGTCACTCCCGAGAGCGCGTTGGTGAGCCTCGCGTTACCGCGCAGGGTCTCGATGTAGGGACCGCCCAGAAAGATGAAGACGAAGCACGGGAGAAAGGTGGCGTACGTCGTGACCGCCGCACCCAGAATCGCGCTCGTCAACGCACCGAGGTCCGCGGGATGCTGCCAGCCGGCGAGAAAGCCGACGAACTGCAGAACCATGATCAACGGGCCCGGCGTGGTCTCGGCCAACGCGAGACCGTCCATCGCCTGCCCCTCGGTCAGCCAGCCCAGCGACCCGACGGCCGCTTGGGTGACGTAGGCGAGAACGGCGTATGCGCCGCCGAACGTGACCAGAGCCGCCCCCGTGAAAAAGCGATACTGCTGCGCGTGCAGCGATTCCCAGCCGCGCCAGCCCACCAACGCCGCAAACGGCACCACCCAGAGTGCGAGCCCGACCAGGACCACACCGAGCATGCGGCGCCGGTCGGGCAATGTGTGCGCTGGCGAAGGAGCGTCGTCGGCGATCACCGCCGGACGATCGGACGCCTGCCCGGCGCTCGAGCCAACGGCCCCACCCGACGCGGACGCCGCGAACCACTGCGGCCACAGACTGCCACCGGCGAGTCCGACCATCGCAGCGGCCAAAACGATGGCGGGGAACGGCACTCCCAGAAAATAGATGGCGACGAACGCCGCCGCCGCGATGCCGATGTGGACGTTGCGCTTGAGCGCCCGCTTGCCGATGCGGACCACGGCCTCGACCACGATGGCCACCACGACCGGCTTGAAGCCGGCGAGCAAACCGGCCACCCAGCGGGTCTCGCCATAGGCGGCGTAGACGTAGGAGAGCCCGAGCAGAATGAAGACCGAAGGCAGAACGAAGAACACGCCGGCTACCAGCCCGCCGGCCGTTCGGTGCAACAGCCAACCGATGTAGGTCGCGAGCTGTTGCGCCTCCGGACCGGGCAGGAGCATGCAGTAGTTGAGAGCGTGGAGGAATCGCTGCTCGCCGATCCAGCGGCGGCCGGTGACCAACTCCCGGTGCATGATCGCGATCTGTCCGGCCGGCCCGCCGAACGAAATGAAGCCGAGCTTGACCCAAAAGCGCAGAGCTTCGGCGAACCTAACCGTGTGGGACGGAGCAGGCCCGGCTGGCGACATGGGCTAGCGTGGTATGCTGGGAGCGAGCGTCGAGAGCAATCACCAACGGAGGCAAGGACAATGACGAGCCAACGGCGAAACATTCCATCGGGAGTCAAGTGGGAGGACGTCGTGGGCTACTCGCGGGCGGTGCGGGTCGGCAACGTCGTCGAGGTCGCGGGCACGGCGGCCGTCAATGAAAACGGCAAGGTCGTCGGTGCAGGCGACTGCTACACGCAGACCAAGTTCATCCTCGCCCGGATCGAGCGGGCCCTGGTGGCCGCCGGGGTCACGCTGGCCGACGTGGTGCGCACGCGGATTTACGTAACCGACATCTCGCGCTGGGAAGACGTAGGCAGGGCGCACGGCGAGGTCTTTCGCACGATCAAGCCAGCGACGACGATGATCGAGGTGGCCGCATTGATCGAGCCCGAGCTTCTGGTCGAAATCGAAGCAACGGCTGTCGTTACGGATTAGCGATCGCGCTCATGGACAACCGCCGATGCCCGGCAGGTAAGGCACCCCAGGCGCATGGGCACACGTATAGCTGACCTTCGACTGGGTCACCCTGCGCACGGGGCCCGGCAAGCCTTCGGTGTCGTTGAATCCCGCGCGGGAGGTCGGCGCGATGCACAGGAGCGCTGCGCTCACCGGAAGCGTCGGATCGGCCCTTCCGACGGCAACTATCGGATCGAGGAAGCACTGCCGCACCCTGGCTACCGAGCAGGTCCCGCAGAGCCCGACACCCACTCCCGCGCCGCACTCGGTCTGATCACAGTCGGCATTCGAGTTACAGGTGATGTATGCCTCACCATCGGCGCGGAGTGCTCCGTCGCAGTACGTGTCGATGGGGCCGGTGTGTGTGCACTCCCCGTCGATGCCCACACAGGTACCGCCGGATAGGGCGCAGTCGCCGTTGGACGCACACGGAGTCGTTCCATCCCCCGTACACACACTCGCAACTGGCGAACAGACGCCCTCCAACACACAGGCTCCGCCCGGACACCTTCCCCCTGGCACCGTGCAGTCGGCGTTGCTCGCGCACGGCGTCACACCGTCCCCCGTGCAGAGGGCGCAGTCACCATTGCTCGAACATCGCCTCGCCTTGTCCCCCGTGCACACGGCGTCGTTGCAGAGATCTGCTCGTGGCCTACCGATGCCGTCGTTTCTGCAGTCGCCCTGTCCGGCGCTCTGGCAATCGGCGTTCGACGTGCAGGACAACGATCGGTCGCCCTCGCAGACGCCGCAAGGACAGGCCTCGGGCGCAAACGGCGGGAAGCCGCAGGTCACCCCGGCAACGAGCGACCGAGTCGCCGTCGTCTCGCGGAAAGCGAGCCGACTACCGCGACCCGAGATGTTCTTCCCCGAGTCGGGGAAGCAATCCAGACTGTGGCCGGCGCCGCCGGGTACCGGGAAGGTCTGGTTACGCGCATCGACGTCGCAGGCCTGGCCATGGTTCTCACCAAAAACGCAGGTGCCCTCGCGCAGGCCATCGCGCGGCGTCGAGTCGAAGCTCCCGCAGACTCCGCCTACGCCGCAGTCGAGATCGGACAGACACGGCGTGCCAACGGTACCTACGGTGCAAACCCCACCGCAGGCCGGACAAGGCGTGGCGACGTCTTCTCCGATGAATACGCGCGAGCGCAACTCGACATCCAGGGCGGTCTCGCCTGAGTCGACGTTGACCGTGCCGACCACGTCCTGCGCGAAGAGGTTGACGACGCAGCTCGGCACGTTGCCAGCGGAAAGCGCCAGCGGTGGTCCGTGGAAGCACTGGCACGTGCCGACGCACTGGCCACCAACGCACGACGGAGCGCGCAGGCCGTTGAGGCACAGCTCGCCGGCCGGGCAGTCGCCGTCGGTGCCACAGGGAACGGTCGTGGTCTGGCTGCACACCCGGCAATCGGCGTCGACCACGCAAGAAACCCCTATGCCGCAGCTCGCTGGATCGGCGTTGAAAGCATCGGAGCACTGGAGCCGATTGTCGTGGCTGCAGCGACAGTTGCCAGACTCCGGACTGATGCCTGCCACGTCACAGATCCCGCAAGGCTCGGGGGCCCCCGTCTGGAAGGGGCCCGGGCAGACGAGGTCGAAGGACAGGCGAACCTGGTCGGCGATGTCGCTGTCGTGAGCCAGGCCGGTCCAGCCCGTATCGACATCGGTCGCGGTGACGCATCGCCCGAGCGCCGGATCGCACCGGCCGACGAGGCAATCGGCGTTGCTCGTACAGGCGATGCCGGTGGTGCCTGCATACAGCACGACGTCTCTACGGCCTGGACAGCCGGCGGCCGAAACCAGCAACGTGGTCGTGGTGCTGCTGGTCGAACTGGTCGAGGTCGTGAACAGGCACGGGCAGTTCAGCGGCAAAGACTGTCCGGTGGTACGGTGCAGGCAGATCAAAGCGTCCGTCGCAGTGGCGGGCAAGGTTCCCTTGGGGGCACAGATACACTCGGGGGTACAAACCTGAAGGCCGACCACCGAGCGCAGGATGAACAGGCAGTCGGTGGCGACCGGCTCACCTCCGTTGCTTACCGGCTGGCTGCAGTCGCCTAGCGCCGCCATCGATCGCGTGGCGGTCATCACGACCAAAGCGCACGCGAGAACAAACGGTTTCACGTCGCTTCCTCGCTCTAGCTCTGCGAGCGCAGCTAGCCTACCAAACCCGGGCGGTCACCGTCTACGGCTGATCCGGAACCGTCCTCCCCCTATCGGGGAGGTCCGGGATCACCACCAGGGTCGCGGTCAGCTGACGACGACGGTGGGTTTGGGCGGCCGTACCACCAGCACCGGACAGGGGGCGTCCCTGAGAACGCGCTCGGTGACGCTGCCGAGGACGACGTGCCCCAATCCCTTACGCCCGTGAGTCGCCATGACGATCACACTGGCGCCGACCTGCGCGGCAACCTGACAGATGACCGCGTCGGTATCACCGCGGCGCACCAAGGTCGTCACCCGCGGGATCTTGCGCAGATGTCGAGCGGCCCAGCGTTCGAGCTGCGCGGTCGCCGCCTTCTCGATGGCTCGGTCGATGTCGACCATGGTCACCGGCGGCGCCAGATCCGTGTAGGCGACCGGCAGACTATGCGGCACGTGCAGCACGGTGAGCTTGGCGCCCTGGGCCTTGGCCAGATGGGCCGCGAAGGAAACGGTCGAGAGCGATTCGGGTGAGAGATCGGTAGGCGCCAGGATGTGCTTGAATCGCTTCATCGCGGCCGCTAGCGCTTGCGCTTGCGGCTCTGGGCCTGCGCGCGCCGCTTGCGAGCGGTGGAGCCCGCCTGTTTGGGCGGCTTGACCACCAGAACCGGACACGGCGCGTCCCTCAGGACGCGTTCGGCGACGCTGCCCAAAACCAGGTGACCGAGGCCCTTGCGGCCGTGGGTCGCGATCACGATCACGCTCGCGCCCACCTCCTCGGCAACCTCGCAGATCGTCTCGTGAGTGATCCCCGAGCGGAGCACGACCTGGGCGCCAGGCATCTCGGGAAGATGATGCTTGACCCAACCTTGAAGCCGTTCGCGGGCAGCCTGCTCGATGGTAGCGTCGATGTTGATCATATCGATGGGCGGAATGAACTCGGTGTAGGCGAGCGACGTGCTGTGAGGGACGTGCAAGATCGTCAGCTTCGCTCCCTGTCCGCGAGCGAGATGAGCCGCGTAGGAAACCGCGGCAAAGGATTCGGGCGAGAGGTCGGTCGTCGCCAGGATATGTTTGAAGTGCTTCATGCAACAAGCCCTCGTCTGTAACGGTTGAGGCTGCACGCGGCGTGCCACTGATCGGCAGCGCCGAGAGACCCACGGACGGTTCAGTGATTCCGAGAACGCGGAATACTAGAGCCGATCGATTCCGGATTTCAAGAAGCCGCGGTCCACCTGCGGGAACAAAACCATGGAAACTCGTCGCCTTCACAACGCGAGGGCGTGGCAAGCAACTTGCAAGTCCATGAGCGGTCCAGGCGGGTATCGTGTCAGGTCGACTCGGCAGGCGGCAACTGAGAGTGATCGGGCACGAGCGCGTCTGGACCTGTCTGGCGGGGTGGCCCCGGAGAACAACGTCTTAAAGAGAAAAGTACGCACGCCTCCCCCGGACGTTGACTGCGAGGCCACCCCAATACCTGCGATCGGCGTACGCGTCAGCCGATCGGCAGCTCGACCACGAAGCAGGTTCCGCGCTCATGACGGTGATCGAGCCTGAGCGACCCACCCAGTCGCTCGCAAGCCATCCGGCAGAACGGCAGCCCAAGCCCACTCTCGACGTACCAACCGCCCCCCACCTCGCCGGCGCCGCGACCGCCTCCGGCCGCTCCGCCAAAGACGCGCTCGGCAACCCGTGGCGAGAGTCCGGGACCGTCGTCCAACACGCGGACGACGCACAGGTCATCGTGAGTCCGGAACTCGACCACCACGTGGGTGCCAGATGGAGTGTGCCGGAACGCATTGACGACGAGGTTGGAGACGATGCGGCGTACCAGCGTTCGGTCGAGCGCGCGCGCTGGAACGTTGGGGGCGCCCTCGACCGTGACCCCGTGCCCGGTTTGCTGGGCGAACGCGCGCAGCTCCTCCACGCAGTGGCGAATCACTTCCGCGACGTCGAAGGATTCGAGCGTGACCGGCATCACCCCTTGGGACAGCCGAGCGATCGCGAGCATGTTGTCGATGATGTCGAGCACGGAGTGCCCACTACCTTCGATCAAGGCGAACTGCTTGCCCGGCGGCGCCTGGGTGTCGGGATGACGGCGCAGCCCGACTCGTGCGCTGGCGATCATCGCGGTCACCGGGCTGCGGATGTCGTGCACGACCATTCCCAGGAGCTGCTCCCGGCGCGCCTCCTCCGTCTCTTTGGCCCGCAACGCCTCGTTGGCGCGCTCCGCCTCGCGCGCGTGCGCCTCGGCGAGCGATCGCTCGACGAATCCTCCGTAGATGTAGGCGTCCGTTGCCATGGCGATGTCGAGCATGATGATTTTGAGCAGCGAGCTCAGGTAGCGCAGAAGCCTCGGCGGATCGCTGGCAAACGCGGCGAAGCACCGCTCGAAGACGAAGCGCATCTGGATCGTGTACGCACCGAGGTACCAGGCTGGCTGCAACCCGATTCGAGCATGGGCGAACCCCACCCGCAGCCGGCTCTCGAAGTACTCAACGTCGTACCTGCCGCCGAACAGGCTGAGAAAGTGTTCTCTCTGCAGCCCCTTCAGGCGCGTGACGAGATCCGGGTCAGCCAGGAAGCGCGCGGTTTCTGCGAAACCGAGGATGTGCTCGTAGAACCGTTCGACCAGCTCCTCGACGAGGCCCTCGACGAAGGGACGCAGCTCTACGAGATCGCGCCGCTCGGATTCCCCGATGTCGAGGTAAGCGAGGCGCCATTGCCGCTGTTCCGTATCCAGGCCGATGAGGTCGATCAGTTGGCCAAAGGTCATCGCCGGCATCCTTGGCCGCGGACATGCCCCGAGTCAATTTTTTTCCGTCGCATGGTTGCCGCAAGGAGACCAGCCGTTAGATTGTGAAAACCATGGCCTCTTCCCTGCTCGTCGTCGACGACGAGGCGGCTAGTCGCGAGAGCCTCGTCGACGTCCTAAAGGACGAAGGCTACGAGGTTGCCGCCGCCGCCAGCACCGATGCGGCGCTCGAGCTGATCGAAATGGGAGAGTTCGACCTCGTCATCACCGACCTCCGCATGCCGGGCCGCGACGGCATCGCGCTGCTGCGGGAGGTGCGTAAGATCTGCCCGCAAACGTTGGTCATCCTCGTCACCGCTTACGCCAGCGTCGAGACCGCGATCCAGGCGCTCCGCGAAGGCGCCCACGACTACATGATCAAGCCGCTCAGCTACGACGACGTCCTGGCGAAAGTCGCCCGCTTGCTCGAGCGGCGGGAGCTGGCCTGGCAGATCCAGCACCTACGCCGCGAGGTCGAGTCGCGTTACGACTTCGAGAACCTGGTCGGCGAGAGCCGGGCCATGCGCTCGATCGTCGAGATGATCCGCAAGGTCGCGCCCACCCATTCCACCGTCCTGATCACCGGCGAGAGCGGCGTGGGCAAAGAGGTCGTCGCCCGGGCCATCCATCGCGAAAGCGGCCGGCGCGATCACATCTTTCTACCCGTCAACTGCGGAGCGATTCCCGAGAACCTGCTCGAGAGTCAGTTGTTCGGACACGTCCGCGGTGCATTCACCGGAGCCGTCACCAGTCAGGAAGGCCTGTTCCAGCGGGCGCGCGGCGGGACGATCTTTCTGGACGAGATCGGGGAGCTGCCGCCGGCCTTGCAGGTCAAGCTCCTGCGCGCCATCGAAGACCGGGAGGTCTTGGCGGTCGGCACGACCACACCGGTCAAGGTCGACACGCGGATCATCGCGGCCAGCAATCGGGACCTCGAACAGGCGTGCAAGGACGGCAGTTTCCGCGAAGATCTCTACTACCGTCTCAACGTCTTTGGCATTCACATTCCTCCTCTGCACGAGCGGCGCGAGGACATCCCCTTGCTGGTCGAGTTCTTGGTCCGCCGTCACAACACGGACATGAGCAAGCACTTCAAGGGCGTGGACAACGCGGCCATGAAGGTGCTCCTCAACACCCGTTGGAAAGGGAACATCCGCGAGCTCGACAACGTGATCGAGCACGCGATGATCGTCGGCGATGCCGCTTGGATCACGGTCAACGACCTGCCCGCGCGCATTCACCAGGGACGCCGCGACGACCCTGCCCTGGCGGGTGACGACCTGAAGAGCGCGATGCGATTGTACGAGCGCAACCACCTCGTCAACGTGTTGCAGCGAACCGAGGGGGACAAGCGCAAGGCCGCCGAGCTTCTCGGCATCAGCCTTTCCTCCCTGTACCGCAAGATCGAGGAGCTGGAGCTGGCTGACGATCCGGCCGTGCGACCATGAACTAACCCGTTCGAACCATCCATCGAGGTTTGTGTCGAACAGCGCCACGCAGTAAGGGCTGACCAAACGATCCAAGGAGATTCAAGGATGACCCCACGCAAGAAGAAGACAGGCGCACGCGCGACCCTGCAGCGACTCGAGCAGGAGTTGCCGGCAACGCTCCGCGAGTACTCGCAACAGGTGCAGCGGCAGGTCGCCCGCCTCGAGAAGAACATCGACAAGGTGACCGCGGCGGCCCGCACCGAGGCAACCAAGCTCTTGCGCGAGGCCAGCTACCGCTTGGACGAGCTCGAGACCAAGGGCGAGTCGGCCTGGGGGCGGCTGACGGACCAGTACCGGCGCGACGCCGTCCAGATGCTGCGGCGCCTGGAAAAAGCCGTCGCACCGGCCGGCCGCCCCGGAAAGAAAGCCGGCAAGAAAGCGGGAAACAAGAAGGCCGGTCGCTAACCGGGGCCGGCCGGGCTGCAGAATCCACTTGACGAATCCTTGGAGTTGGCTGTAAAGTCAGAGCCGGCACCAAGGGAAGTGGAGACTCTAGCAATAGCCGAGCGGCCGATCCCCGGCCGGCGTGAGCGTAAAAAGGCGGCCCTACGGGCCCAAATCTACGAGACCGCCAAGCAGCTCTTCATTGAACGGGGGTACGAGGCGACCACGGTCGAGCAGATCGCGGACGCCGCCGACGTAGCCCCCGCCACGTTTTTCAATCACTTCCAGAGCAAACACGCCGTGCTCGCCGAAATGACGGGCGAGGTTTTCGAGCGCCTCGAGAGCCTGCTCGACCGGCAACTGGCCAGCGACGACCCTGCCCCGGACCGTTTGCTCGCCTTCGCCGAGGAAGCCGCGAGCCAGATCGAGCAGTCCCGAACACTCGCCCACGGCGTGTTGCTGGAGCTGGTGCGCGCCACCGCGCGCCACGGGAGGGTGGCCCCCTATCTAGCGCGAGCCCACGCGCCGATCGCCCGCATTCTGGCTGAAGGACAGCGACAGCGTCAGATCCGCACCGATCTGGACGCAATGTTCTTGGCCGAAATGGTCGTCGGCGCGATCAACGCGACCCTCATCAATTGGCTCAACGACCCGAGCTATCCGCTCGAGCAGCGCGTACGACAGGCCGCCGCGTTCGTGACCGAGGCGGTGCTGCCGAGCACGGGCTCACGGTAAGCTAGGAGAGAAATCATGGACATCGACATTCTCGACAGCCGTTTCTGGACCTCGGATCAGATGTGGGAGGGGCTGCGCTGGTTGCGTGAAAACGATCGGATCCACTGGGACCAAAAGAACCAGATCTGGGTGGCTTCCAAGTACGAAGACGTCGCCTATATCTCGAAGCATCCGGACACCTTCTGCTCCGGTCAGGGGACTCGTCCCAACATGCCGACCAAGCTCTCGATCGTCGACATGGACGAGCCTCGCCACGGGCAGATGCGCCGCCTCATCAACAAGGGTTTCACGCCGCGCATGGTGAGCAAGCTCGAGGGCTTCTTCCGCAAGCTGACCGCAGAGGCAGTCGATCGGGTTGCGGCCAAAGGAGATTGCGACTTCGTCATGGACATCTCGGTGCCTCTACCGCTGGAGCTGATCGCGGAGCTTATCGGCATCGACAAGAGCAAACGGGCCAGCTTTCACCACTGGTCGGATGCGATGATCGCGGCCGATGGCCACTACGACGACGCCGAGGTCATGGCGGCGGCGACCCAGGCCGCCACCGATTACGTGATGTATCTGCAGGACGTGATCGAGGAGCGCCGCCAATCCCCGCGCGACGACCTGGTGAGCATTCTCGTCCACGCCAAGGACGAAGGCCTGCTCGACTCCAACGTGCACGAGCTCGATGCATCGGCGCGCGCCAAGCTCGGCAGCGACGAGGCCGTCGACATGGCGGCCGATGAGTTGCTGATGTTCCTGGTCACCCTGCTGGTGGCCGGCAACGAGACCACCCGCAACGCCATCACCGGCGGCTTCAGCGCGCTCATCGAGAACCCGGCCGAGCGCCAAAAGCTGGTCGACGATCCGAGCCTGATCCCACTGGCAGCCGAGGAGATCGTCCGCTACGTTTCTCCGGTCCTCAACTTCGCACGGACCGCCACCTGCGATACCGAGCTGCACGGACGCTCGATCAAGAAAGGCCAGAAGATCCTTTTGATCTACCCCTCGGCCAACCGCGACGCCGACGTATTCGCGGAGCCGGATCGTTTCAAAGCGGACCGCAATCCCAACCCGCACCTGGGTTTCGGCGTCGGCAACCACTTCTGTCTGGGCGCCAATCTTGCTCGCATGGAGATCCGTGTCGTGCTCGAAGAGGTCCTGCGGCGGATACCCGACATGGAATACATGGCCGGCCCGCCGACGAGGTTCCCGTCCACCCTGGTCCGGTCCTTCACTCACATGCCGGTCCGGTTCGCGGCGCAGAAGCCGAGCGAACGCTCCGCAGCCTGAGGGTGTCATCCGCCGAAGGCGTGCTAGACTGAGCGCGGCCCAGCAGTCGTGCGCAGTTCAAGGCCAAGCCTCGCCATCGCCATCCTCCTGCTCGCTGTCGTCGTCCATGCCGGGCCCGTCGCCGTCGCTGACACCATAACCCAGACGCCGCTCCCGGCCGATGTGGCAACCCTCGGAGACCTGGTCAAGCTCGCCGCCAACGATCTCGCTGCCCTCCAAGGCAAGCGCTCGGAGGAGGACGTCGAGGTCTTGCGCAAGACCGTGAACGGCAACCTGCGAGCCCACCTCCAGCGCAACCTAGTCAATCTCGAAGGAGAGCCGTTTCTCGGTCCGGCCTGGACGCACTACCTCAGGGAAGGCCGTCACGTCTCCGCGTACTATTCGCGCGTGACACACGTCAAGGCGTGCCCGATCTGCAACGCCACCCTGGCCGCCTTCGGCCGCGATGCCGGCGTGACGGTGCCGCCGGCCGAGCTGCCCTTCGACGTCGTCGTGGTCGACAAGCACTGGTACCGCGTACGGCCGCCGGAGGGCTACTTGTTCGAGATCGCCGATTTGACCCGAGGTACGACGTCGGTAATCCCCCGCGGCCGCGTCGCAGTCTCGTCGGGCCGCTGGTGGGCGGTCACCGGCTGGCTATGGACCGGCCCGATCGAGCCACCCAAACAGGCACCCGTCCAAGGCGCGCGCTAGACCCGAGCGTACCGCCCCGCCACCGGATCCCATCGTTCGATTCTCGAACCCTCTGGCATGATCGCGCCGCTGCCCGAGCGCACGGTCATGAGCTTGTCCGGACGCAACCCCGAGTGTTCCACGCAGTACACCAGATCCAGCCGCGCGGTCGCCAGGCGGACGAGCTGACCCCATTCGATCGTCTGCTGCACGCGGCTCGGGTCGAGCAGCCGCAACCACTGGCTCGATGAACGGTCGAGCCGCTCGTAGCCGATGACCAGCACCGTGTGATCGCCGATCTCGCGGCTCTCCCAGCCAAGGACGCAGGGCAGCCCATGGTCGACGAGGCGCCGAAGAAACGCAGCGCCTCCCGCCGATCGCGGGTACGATCGATACGCGAACCGGGTGCGCACGCCGCGCATTCCGTCGCGCGTGCATGCGCGGTTGAGCGCCTGGCACACGCGGTCGATGTGCACACCGGCGACGAGCCAGTCGGCGACCGCGCGGTCGAGCCTGCCGCGTCGGGGAAGGTTCGACAGGATCGGATCCTTGGAGACATGGTCCGCCTCGAAGTGGTCTTCGAACTCGGGCCGCAGCGCGCACAGCAGCATGGCCGCGGCATAGTAAGCGCAGAGCGAATCGTGCGTGCCCTGATGGCGCAACGAAACGCCCGCGAGCCGGACGGTGCTTCTACGACGACCGCGCTGCACGCGGCGACCGTATCACGGACGGACGTCGCACGGCGGATCAGCCGGCCGCGACACCCAAGTCGATCGACAGCGTCGTACCGTTGACCGAGCGAGCCGCGTCCGAGGCCAGATAGGCGATCCCCTCGGCGATCTCCGCCGGATCGGTGAACGCATCCACGATCGACATCCGGTCGATGAGCTTGCGATCCGCGTCCTTGGGCGGAATGAACGATTCCAAGATCGCCGTCTTGACGCCGCCGGGGCAGATGCAGTTGACGCGCAAACCGCGCTTGATGAACTCGACGGCCATCGCCTTCGTAAGACCCACCACCCCCCACTTGGACGCGCAGTAGGCGGCGCTGTAGGCCTGCCCCATCATACCGGCGGTGGACGCGACGTTGACGATGGCGTTGCCGTGGGTCGTCAGCAGGTGCGGCAGGGCCGCGCGGCTCATGAAGAAGGTGCCGGTCAGGTTGACGTCGATGATCCGCTGCCAGTGCTCGGCGGTCTCTTCCTCGGTGTGCACGAAGGAGCCGATGCCCGCGACGTTGCACAGGACGTTGAGCTTACCGTTCTTGCGGATGCAGAAGTCGACGGCTTCCTGCGCGGAGATCAGATCCGCGACATCGCAACGCACCGCGAACCCCTTCCCGCCGGCTTTCTGGATCTGCCAGATGACGTCGTTGAGCGCCTCCAACCGGATGTCCGCGCAGACCACCTGCGCGCCCTCGGCCGCGAGCCGCTCGGCGGTGGCCCGGCCGATGCCGGAGGCGGCGCCCGTCACCAGAACGACCTTATCCTTGAAACGCTGCTCCACTCTGGTCCCTCGCCCATGTAAGGTTGCAGCTGAGCCCGACACTTCGGCCAGGAGGGCACTCGATGTCCGCCGCTGCAGTCAAGCTGGAGAACGAAAAGATCCTCATCACCGGCCCGACCAGCCAGGTCGCCTTTCCCTTGGCGCGCGAGCTGGCGAAGGCCAACGATGTATACGGGCTGGCGCGCTTCGGCAAAGCCAGCGAGCTCGCCCGCGCGCGTGGCGCCGGCCTCAAGCCGATCCAGATCGACCTCGCCAGCGACTCACTTGACTCGCTGCCAGACGACTTCACCTACGTGCTCAACTTCGCCGTCGTCAAGACCAACCGGTTCGACTATGCCCTGGCCGCCAACGCGGAGGCGGCCGGACGCCTGATGCACCGTTGCCGGCGGGTCAAGGCTTTCTTTCATTGCTCGTCGGCAGCGGTCTACGCCTATCAAGGTCATCGGCCTGCCAAGGAGAGCGATCCACTCGGCGATAATCACCGGACGCTGTTGCCGACCTACAGCATTTCCAAGATCGCTGCCGAAACGATGGTGCGGTTCGCTTGCCGAGAGTGGCAAATCCCGACGACCATCGCACGCTTCAGCGTCCCTTACGGCGACAACGGCGGCTGGCCCTGGTTCCACCTGATGATGATGCAGTCGGGCCATCCCATTCCGGTTCATCCGGACAAGCCCAACACCTACAACCCGATCCACGAGGACGACTACATGCGGCAGATGCCGGCGATGCTGGCGGCGGCTGGCGTTCCGCCCACCACCGTCAACTGGGGCGGCAACGAAACCGTCAGCATCGAGCAGTGGACCGCGTATCTCGGCGAACTGACCGGCCTGGAGCCACGCTTCAACTACACGCGTGAGACGATCGGGCCACTGCCCGTCGAGCTGACGCGCATGCACGAGCTGGTGGGACCGACCCAAGTCGACTGGCGCGACGGCTTTCGCCGCATGGTCAAGGCCTTGAGCCCCGAGTTGCTCAAGACCGCCTGAACGGCACGGCGGCCTGTCTCAGAAGGGCATGTTCGCCGCCGTCAGCGGCACGTAGGCCCGAGCGCGGTCGTCACGGATGAACAGGGGGTCGGCAATCCGGGCTGGATCGTAGCCCTCGCGCTGCAGATCGACCTTGCGCAGCTTGAAGGTGGAGGTGAGGTCGGCCTGCCGCACCAGCCGCACGAACATCGGAGCGGCGTACGCAGGCAGGCGCGCCAAGGCGTGGGCGTAGAAGGCGCGGCCGTCGAAAGCGCGTAAATCGTTGAAAACGAGCGCCGCCATTCCGGCCCTTCCCTCCGCGTGCGGCACTTCGACGCCGTAGACGTTGGCGACCTCCAGACCCGCAAACCCGGCCAGGGCCTCTGCGACCTCCAGGGTGGAGACGTTCTCACTCTTCCAGCGGAAGCTGTCACCAATGCGATCGACGAAATAGAAGTAGCCGTCCTCGTCACAGCGCAGCAGGTCGCCCGAGCGATACCACCGGTCGCCGCGACGGAACACGTCACGCAGGATCTTCTTCTCGGTCTCGGCGGCCGATGTGTACCCCTCGAAGCGGCCGGCGCCCGAATCGGGCAGGTCCGGGATCACGCCGATGAACTCGCCGATCTCACCGGGAGCGCATTCCTCGAAGAAGCCGTCGGCCGTCCGTGGGTGTTCGCCGGTTTCCACGTCGTAGCGCGCGAGCCTTCCATTGTGGCGCTCCTTGAACGGAATTCGCCCGCAGGAGCCGACCCGGTTGTCGAGGTTGATGAGGCTCGTGTTGGCTTCCGTGGAGCTCCACCCTTCCAGGATTCGCTCGATGCCGAAGCGTCGCTGGAACTCCGGCCAGATGTCGGCGCCGAGGCCCGCGCCCATCATCACGCGTATGCGGTGATCACGATCGTCGGCGCGGGCCGGCTGGTTGAACAGGTAGCGGCAGATCTCACCGATGTACTGGACGCCGGTTATCCGGTAGCGACGCGCGTCGTCCCAGAACCGGCTCGCGCTGAAGCGCCGGCGCAGCACGATCGCCGCCCCTTGCGCCAGCGCGCACGAGACCACGACCATCCCGCCGGCGCCGTGATAGAGCGGGAGCACGCAGGCGATCACGTCGTCGGGACCGTAGCCAGCAACCGCCGACATGCCGTCGCCGACTCCGAGAAAACGCATGTGACTCAGCCGGGCGGCTTTGGGCAATCCCGTGGTTCCCGACGTGAAGATGTAAAAGAGGTCGGCGCCTGCGCGTAACCGGTCCCGCACCGTGTGCTCGGGGTTCGACTCGGGCATCTTGTCGAGAATCGGATCCAGAACACTGGCGCCGGGCGCCAGCTCGGCGGCCGGCGCCTCCGGATCTCCGAGCACGAAGCAACCGGGAAGCTGGCCCGCAGGCTCCGCTTCCGTCAGGGCCGAACGGTACGCTGGGAGACACTCGCTGCCGACGATCGCGTGGGCAGCCCCGGTCTCGGCAAGCGCGCGCAACAGCGCCCGGCCTCGTGTGTTCGTGTTGATCAGCGCCGCCGTCGCCCCGAGCTTGGCCAGGCCGGTCCAAGCCATGATGAACTCGGGCCGGTTCTCCATCATCAACGCCACGACGTCGCCGGTCCCCAACCCGGCGCGCACGAGCGCGTGGGCGATGCGATTGGCGCGGGCGTTCAGCTCACCGTAGGTGACCACCCGATCGTCATAAAAGATGAAGCGACGGTTGGGATCCGCCGCCGCCTTCTCCTCGATCCGGTCGGCGACCGTGTAGGTCTGGCTCGGCCGATGCCGCAACGTTCCGGCCGAGAGCTCGTCCAGCTCGGCCTGAGTCTCTTCGCGCGGCCTGACCACCGCGCGACTCTAACACGGCAAGCGCACCACCGAAGGGATCTCGCCGGGCCGGAGCGCTTTGCCTTGCCGCCAGCCCTCGCTACAAACGGCGCCGACGCTGCGGCGGCGGATGTACCCGGAATGCCCACGGACGCCACTGTGAGAAAGGATCAGCGTCTGCCCGTGCGGCTCTTCAACGGCACCAGCCGCGTCCTCGGGCGGCTCGGCAGGCGCAAGCCGGGGTTCGTCGCTTCGCTCGACGTGTTACACGCGACCGCGGCCAAGGCCGTCGGTCACGACGATTTCGGCGACCGGGTTTACCTCCAAGGCTTGAGGGTCTTGGCGGAGGCTTACGATCACGAATCCCGGCTCTCCCCCTTCGGCCGGACCATGGTAGAGGCGCAACTGCTCGGCATCCTCAAGAACCGGCTGATCGCAGAGCGTCACTGGAAGAACGACCCCGCCATCCTCGCGGGCGAGGTCCGCCGGCCGATCTTCGTCATGGGTCTCCCACGCACGGGCACCACCGCTCTCCATCACCTGCTCGGGCAAGACCCCGACAATCAGGTGCTCGAGTACTGGCTGGCCGAGTCCCCCGCTCCCCGGCCGGCGCGCGAGCGGTGGGAAGGTCACCCCAACTACAAGCAGTCGCTGCGCAACCTGCGCACGATGTACTGGCTCGACCCGGACCTCAAGGCGATCCACCTGATGACGGCGGACGGAGCCGAAGAGTGCCGTCACCTGCTGCAGCAGAACTTCACGGACGACACGTTCGACTGCAACGCAAACATTCCTTCTTACTCCCAGTGGTACGGCCGCTGTGACATGCGGCCCACCTACCGGCGCCACCGCGACCTGCTCAAGCTCATCGGCTCGACGGGCCCGCAGCGACGCTGGCTGCTCAAGTATCCGGTCCACATGGGCAACTTGGACGTGCTGCTCGAGGTCTACCCGGACGCCTGCATCGTCCAGACCCATCGTGATCCCGCCAAGGTGCTGCCCTCGATCTGCAGCCTGGTCGCCGGGTGGCGGGCAATCTACGAGGATACGATCGACCGTCTGGCGATCGCGCGCTGGCAGCTCGAGCTGTGGGCGAGCCGGCTGGAACGGTTTCTCGAGGTGCGCTCGCGCTCAGCGGCCGCGCGTTTTTTCGATCTGAGCTTCCGCGAGATCGTCGAGGACCCTACGAACGCGATCCGCCGGATGTACCAGCACTTCGGGCTGCCGATGACGGAGCGAGCTGAGCGGGCGATCGCAGCTCACGCCAGCACCAACCCGCGTGGCAAGCACGGCGAGCATCGCTACACGGCGACCGACTTCCAGCTCACCGATGGCTGGATGCACGAACGCTTCGCCCCCTACATGAAACACTTCGCCGTCGCGGCCGAGGCAGCAACCGCATGAGCGCGCTACGATCCAGGGGCGGCGGAACCGGCGGGCAGCGGCCAAGGAGCAGCCGCGAAGAGGCGTTGCTGGCTTTCGCCCGCCGCTACCTCCCGGCCGGGGTGCGCTCGCCGACCGCAGCCCCCGACTCGGCGCTCGCGATCAAGCAGGGCAAGGGCGCGCGGGTGTTCGACCTCAGCGGCAACGAGTACGTCGACTACCTGCTCGGCTCCGGGGCCGCGTTTCTCGGTCACGCCCACCCCGACATCGCCACCGCGGTCAGTCAACAGCTCGAACGCGGCACCGCCTACCTCATGGTGAGCGAGCCGGCCGTCTACCTGGCCGAAGAGATCGTCAAGGCGGTTCCGTGCGCCGAGAAGGTCTCGTTCCACACCAGCGGCTCGGAGGCGACCTTCTTTGCGCTGCGCCTGGCGCGCGCTTGGACCGGGCGTGAGAAGGTCCTCAAGTTCGAGGGCGGGTTTCACGGCATGAACGACTATGCGCTCATGAGTAACCAGTGGACCTATGCGCTCAGCGACTACCCCGCCGCCGTTCCCAACTCGCCCGGGATTCCGCGCGTGCTGGAGGAGGAGGTACTGGTCGCGCCGTTCAACGATCTGGAGACCACCTCGCAATTGATCGAGAAGCACACCGACGAGCTTGCCGCCGTCATCGTCGAGCCGTTGCAGCGGACCATCGCGCCGCAGCCTGGCTTTCTCGAAGGACTGCGCGAGATCACCCGGGGCAACGACATCCTGCTCGTCTTCGACGAAGTCGTGACCGGCTTCCGCTTGGCCTACGGCGGCGCCCAGGAACACTACGGGGTCACACCCGACCTGTGCGCGCTCGGCAAGACGATCTCCGCGGGGCTGCCGTTCTCGGCACTTTGTGGGCGGGACGACGTCATGTCGTTGGTCGATCCCGCCCGGCTGGGCAGCGGCACGTACGTGCGCGTCACCGGAACCTTCAGTGGCAATCCGGTGGTGTGCAGTGCGGCGCTTGCGGCGCTGCGCGAGCTCAAACGCGAGGGCACGTACGATCGGCTTCACGCCGCCGGCCGCCGCCTGATCAAGGGCCTGCAAGAGAGCCTCGAGCGGGTCGGCATCCCCGCGCAGGTCAGCGGCGAGCCGCCGGTCTTCGAGGTCTGGTTCACGCGCGACGAGATTCGAGATTTCCGCTCGACTCTCAACGCGGACGCGGCCTTGCACACCGAGTTCGCCCAGCTCCTGCTCGAGCGCGGCATTCTCAAGGCCCACGAGAAGTTCTTCGTCTCGATCGCCCACACCGACGAAGACGTCGATCTCACCATCGACGTCTTCGCCCAAGCAGCCGAAGAGCTGGCCCGCCGCCATCCTGAGGCACGCGCATGAGACACAGCTTCTCGAGATCGCTGCGGTGGCATCCCTGGCTCCTGACGGCCAGCTCCCTCGTCCTGGCACTTGCGGCGCGAGCGGCCGAGCCCACCGACAGCACGGCGACCAAGCGCCTGGCGGTCGCCGTGACGGTCTACAACCAAGACCTCGGCCTGGTGCGCGAGCTTCGCCAGGTCGATCTGGCTGCCGGTCAGACCACCCTTCGCTACATGGACGTGGCCGCGGCCGTGAGGCCCGAGACGGTCTCGGTCAAGGCGGCCCGCGGAGGGCCCATCCGAGTGCTCGAGCAGAACTACGAGTACGACCTGCTCAGCCCGCGGAAGGTTCTGGAAAAGTACGTGGGCCGTGACCTCACCGTCTATGTCCGCAACGACGAGACCGGCGAGGAACGTCCGGTTCAGGCGCGGCTCCTCAGCATCAACGACGGCGAAGTTTTCCAGATCGGCAACGACATCTCGCTCGGGCTGCCCGGCCGGGTCGTGGTACCCGAGCTGCCCGGAAATCTGATCGCGCGACCCACGCTCGTCTGGCAACTGGAGGCCGAGCAGGCTGGAGCGCGTGAGCTGGATGTGAGCTATCTGACCGGCGGGTTGAGCTGGAAGGCCGACTACGTCGCAGCGCTCGCTCCCTCGGAAAAGACCATCGATCTGACCGGCTGGGTGACGGTGGACAACCATTGCGGGGCCAGCTTCGAGAACGCTCGCCTGAAGCTGGTCGCGGGTGACGTGCACGTAGTCCCGCCCCCGCCCATGCGGTTCAGACGCGAGATGATGGCGATGGCGGCGATGGCCGAAGATCAAGCCTTCGTCGAGCGGCCCTTCTTCGAGTACCACCTCTACGCGCTGGAGCGGCCCACCAACCTGAAGGACAACCAGAGCAAGCAGATCGAGCTGCTGCACGCCGCCGACGTCCCGGTAACCAAGCGCTATCTGGCCGAGAGCACGTTCGACCCCTACGGAGGCGGCCCCGCACCCGAACAGCCCCCCAACAAGGCCGCGGTCAAGCTCGAATTCGAGAACACGACCGCCGCGCACCTTGGCCGCCCGCTCCCCAAGGGCACGGTCCGGGTCTACAAGCGTGACACCGACGGCGCTCTGACCTTCGCCGGCGAAGACTCGATCGATCACACCCCGGAGCGTCAGACGCTGCGCCTGTGGCTTGGCCAGGCGTTCGATGTCACCTGGCAGCGCAACGTCACGGGCTTTCGTGAGGTATCGAAGCGAGAGGTTCAAGCTGATCTCGAGATCCGATTCGCTAACCGCAAGAAAGAGAACGTGATTGTTACCGTAGTGGAACGCTTTTTGGGCGAGCGTGACCTCCTGACCTCGTCGATTCCGGCCCGTGAGCCCAACGCGTTCACCCTCGAGTTCGACGTTCCGGTTGCGGCTGGCGGAGAGGCGCTTCTGACCTATCAGGTCTTGGCCCGGCGACCCGGTCAGTAGTCGCTGACCATCGCGACTGACCCCCAACTCGTCAGCTGCGACGGGCGTGCCGCAGTGGTAGAGTCGAGATGTGGCGCGGTAGTTTAGGCTGAGGTTTGGATTCCCTGTTGCTCGCTCTTTCGTCTGCGAGTGTCCCAGTATTTCAGCCGTGCTCCGTTTCCACATCCCGCTCATCAAACCGGACGTGCGGGTTTCCCGCATCCGGCTTTCGGACAGGATCTCACGCTTTCGCCCACGTGAAGTTGCGCGTCCGCACTGCGAGCCGAATCAGATTCAGCTTCTGGCACCGAGACTCGTCCGGGTAGCGTGCTGTTCCCCGGCCCTGCACCTTGTGCTTCTTGCGCAACCACTGTCGCAGCCTGTGCACCGCGTATCAGTCCACGGCTCGAAAGGCCTTTACGCCAGTTCGCCTCGCCACCTTCAAGCTCGGCGATCCCTTCGCTTCGGCGTGCAACGCTGCCTGGAGTGTCTGAACCTTCAGTAGAGTTTTGTAGGCTCATCGCCAATCTCTCGGCTCTCCTGCCCCGTCTTGCGTTGGCCCTGAACTAAGGCCCCTTCGCTCCACCGGCGTTACCCGGCTTCATCGCTACTACGGACCCATCCGCCACCCGCCGCGACCCGACCTGCCCCTCACGGGTTGTCGGTTGAGGGCACGCCCTCATCGCGTGGGCTTCCCGTGTTCCGGTCGATCTCCCTGTCATGCATGCTGTCGCCACTACCCCGGTGGGACTGCCTGGACTCTGTCGCTCGTACTCTCCAGCCAGCAACGGCCTTCCCCGCTATCCGGTCGAGTCGGCTCCCACATTATTCTTTTCGAGGCCTGCTCGGCGTTCACTCGCGTTACGGCCTGCATGCGTGCGGAGTCGCCTCTAGCGACCCTTCATCGGAGTGTTTCAGCGAAACTCGTTACCTCCTCTCACCGCCCCGACTGCTTCCGGCTGGAACGACCAGTTGCCGGGTGGGACTCTCACCCACTGGAGATCGCCGTCTTTGCACGGCACAC
>CAZKRI010000079.1:0-10847 GCA_964555245.1 uncultured Myxococcales bacterium | reverse complement strand
GCCCGCGCAGTATCTCGCCTGCCCTCAGGCCGCGCTAGGCCTTAGCTGCGGAGCACGGAGGCGGCGCCCTGTCGGGTACCGGGCTGCTTCTGGTGCCCATATCCGCAGGCATCCGCGCACATCCAACGGCATCCGCGGCTTGGATCGAGCGTGGCCTACGAAGCGGCTATGGCTTGCTAGAGCCAAAAGCCGCTCATCGAAGCGCACGTAGCGCAACCGCCTCACAAGCAGGAGGTCGCGTGTTCGAGCCACGCACCGCCCACCAGAAACCTCCGCTAGTTCAACAACTTCGGCGGGCCTCGCTTCGGGGGCCTTTTCGGCCGGGTCGCTGGTGCCGGTAGTGGTGCCTGTGGACCGCAAGAAACATCGAAATCGCTCGTGGCCGGGGGATGCCGCGGCGGGCATCTGCCGATCTAGAAGACGAGCGACGATCTTTGGTTGTCCTTCGAGCAGGTCGGCGGCGGCTCTGCACGCTACCACTGGTACGGGCTCGGCCCGGACGGAGGTTCTGGCCGGCAGGCAATCCCACAAGGGGTAGCCGGGCTCAGCGTCCGATAGGGCTTTGCGCTGAGTTACTTGAGGTCTTCGGGTCGTAGGCGGGCTTGGCGGAGGATTGCGTGAAGCAAGCCCGGCCTGATGATCTTGCCCGCGTGTGCCGGCACGGTCAGTCTGCCCGGGCGAACTGGATGAACGAGATGTGTATGGCTGCCTGCGGTTCGAACTACGCGATAATCGTTACGCTCGAGTGCTCGGATTAGATCTTTGGCCGTGAGTCTCCGCAGTCGACTCGAGCCGCAACCTCGACCGCGACGCTGTAGGCGTCCCTCGGTTCGGTGGGCACGTCGAGGCCGTCAGCGCGCAGCGAGCGGACGTGTAGAGCGATAGCTTTGCGCGCATGGCTTTCCGCCTCCTCGATGCTACGGCCTTGCGAAAAGCACCCGGGCAGAGCAGGGACGACGACGTAGTAACCGTTGCCGTCCTCTTCCGGAACGATCTGGATCGTGTACCGATAGCGTCGCTTCGCCATGCGGCAATTGGACGACGACGTCGGTGCCGGGTCAAACACCGTCGGGCGTTCTCAGGAGACGCTCGCCTTCGACCGCGACGCTCGCGTCCGACGCCTGCCATGGCGTCCCCGTCCGCCCCCTCCTCCCATGCTGCCGCACCCTCGTTCGGGGGGCTCGGCAAAAAACCGCGTGACAAGAGCGTCGCTGTCGGTGTAAAAGGGCGCCGGTTGGGTGGGCCGGAGCCTTCGAGTAGGCCCGGGCCATTCCAGCCGAAATCGGGCCGGTCAGGGGGTACTATGCGATTTCTCTCTCTCTCTCTCTCTCTCTCTCTCTCTGACACTTCTAGTACTTAGCGCGCCAGCCCAGGCCGCCGATCCGGCCGTCACCTGCGAGTCGGGCAAGCTCAAGACGGCAGGGAAGTATGCTTCCTGCCTGCTGAGTGCCGACGCGAAGGGAGTCAAGACGAACACGGCGCCGGTCTACACGAATTGCGCGGCCAAGTTCGGCGACAAATGGCAGACGAGCGAGACCAAGGGCGAGGGGCAGTGCCCCGGCGGCACGGGTGATGAGACCGGCATCCAGACGTTCCTCGACGGCTGCACGCAGTCGGTGGCCGACGCGCTCGACGGTGGCGTGCTGCCCGACTGTCCGACGAACCTTGCCGACTGCATGGCCGATCTCGGCACCTGCAACGGCGATCTGACGACCTGCGGCAGCAACCTGGGCGACTGCGAGTCGCTGCAGGGGCTACCTGAGACGGGCCAGACGACGTGCTCAAATGCGGTGGGGACGATCGTCGCGTGCGCGGGCACGGGGCAGGACGGCGACGTTCGGGCGGGTGTGGCGCGCAGCTTCACCGACAACGGCGACGGCACGATCACGGACCACGCGACGGGCCTGATGTGGGAGAAGCTGAGCAACGACGCCTCGATCCACGACAAGGACGATCAGTACACGTGGACGGCGGCGTTCAACAGCAAGATTGCGACACTGAACTCGACGTCCTTTGCGGGGTACGACGATTGGAGGCTCCCGAACTACATCGAGCTTCAGTCCTTGATCAACGCCGAGGCCCCGCCGGTCTACGCCGAGTTCGACAACGGCTGCATCGGGGGTTGCACGCCTGCGACATGCAGTTGCACCGTCGGGGACAACTACTGGACCTCGACCACCTCCAACGGCACGACGCTGTCGCAAGCCTACACGGTACGATTCACGGGCAGCGTTTATGGTGTCATCTTCGGCAAGGGGTCGACCACGTTCGTACGCGCGGTGCGCGACGTCTCGGTGCCCTCTTGCGGCAACGCGATCGCGGAGGGGTTCGAGGAGTGCGACGGTATCGATCTCGACGGCGAGACGTGCGTGAGCCAGGGCTACGCGCTTGGTGGAACCCTCGCGTGCTCGCCAGGCTGCACCTATGACACTTCGGCCTGCGCACCTGTATGCGGAAATGGCGTAGCCGACGGCTACGACTGGTGCGACGGTAGCGACCTTGCGGGGGCTACGTGTGAAACCCGGGGGTTCAACCTCGGCGGGACCCTATCGTGCTCGGCCGGCTGTGCCTACGACACCTCAGCGTGCTCGCATCAGCCGGCGCTGCCGGCCAGCGGTCAGACGACGAGCTACGGGACTGGGGACGACGGTGACGTCGAGGCCGGCGCGGCGCTCACGTATTTCGACAACGGTGACGGGACGGTCACGGATACGACGACGGGGCTGATTTGGGAGAAGAAGATTCTCGGCACCGGCGGCTACACGCCGTGCAGCGACGAGACCGGAACCTGCGCCAACCCTCACCACGCGGATAACGCGTACACATGGCGGGCAACTGGGAACGACTACGACGGTCGGGTGGTGACCATCTTTCTCGAGCAGCTCAACAACCGCTGCGACCAGGACACGACGGTCTCGTGTACGGTGAATGCGGATTGTGCCGTGCCGGGCGGGGCTTGTGGGTTTGCAGGCTACCAGGACTGGCGCCTGCCGAACTTCAAGGAGCTGCACAGCATCGTGGACGCGGAGCGTGTCAATCCCGCCGTCGACCCGGCGTTCGACGGAGCGAGCTGCGGGCCCGCGTGTACGGACATCAGCGATCCGGCCTGTAGTTGTACAGAGGCTTCGTCGGACTACTGGTCGTCTACTACGGACGCGTACAATCCGACGTTCGCGTGGGGCGTCTACTTCTACGTCGGCAGCGTGGGCACCAACGGTAAGGACTTTCCGCTGTATGTGCGTGCCGTGCGTGGCGGCTCGTGATCGGAGCTTGACGATTTGATGCTTTAGTTCCTTTGATCCTTTGACGGGGGTGGGGGGGGTGTTAGCCCCCCGCAAAACCGCATCGAGCGAGGTAAAGGGGGAGTCTATGCTGCGCTACGTCTGGACCGCTCTGTCCGTCTCGGGATTCCTGCTTGCGGCCACGGTCCCGGCCGGCGCCATCGACAAGTGCAAGGCCAAGGTCGACAAGAAGACGGGAGTCATCTCGGTGGACATCGCCGGCGCCGCCGGCCAGGTTCTCTGGGGCGCGACCCAGGGCAACGAGGCCAACGCGTTCTTCAACGAGGTCGGCTGCAACCTCGGCGCCTCCTGGAAGCGCTGCCAGATAGGCGACCCGGCTACTCTCGCGTCCAAGACGCCGCCGCCGGCCTGCACGCTCTATCTCGACGACGGCGCCACCCCCTGCGAGGTCTGGATCAGCGGCTGCACGCCGGGTCCCCGCGACGTGGACCTCGACCTGCAACAGGTTGCCGCCGACGTGTCGACGCTCAACGACAAGACCCAGTGCATGATGGCGACCTCGACCGACACCTACATCACCGATTGCAACCTCCACGTACGCAGCGGCAGCGGTGCGACCGACGGCCCGACCAACGGACGCGGCAACCTGATCGTCGGCTACGACGAGAGCCTCTCCGACACCAAGACCGGCTCCCACAACCTGGTCGTGGGCCGCTGGCATACGTATACGTCGTACGCTGGCCTTGTCGCCGGTGAGGACAACACCGTCGCCAATGCTTCGGCCACCGTCGCCGGGGGCCGGACCAACGCTGCGACCGGCGTCGCCTCCTCGATCACGGGCGGATACCTGAGCCTCGCCAACGGCAACTTCGCCTCCGTCTGCGGTGGCGCCAGCAACACGGCAAGCGGGCAGTTCTCGTCGGTTACGGGCGGCGCTGCCAACGTCGCCAGCGGCGACTATTCAACGGTGGGCGGCGGCAACACGCGCAGCGCCACCGGCGCCCACGACTGGCGAGCCGGAACGTTGCTCGAGGACTTCTAGCGAATGGGGCCAGGTCAAATTACTGGCGAGACTTTTGCTCGTGCCGATCGTATTGCCAGTAATTTGACCTGACCCCATTTCGGATGGCACGCAGCGAGCATCTGCCGATCTACAAGGCGAGTTACGATCTCTGCTTGTACTTCGAGCAGATCGTTCGCGGGTTCTCCCGCTACCACAAGTACGGGCTGGGCTCGGATCTCCGCGACGGCGCGCGCCGCGTGCTGCGGCTGGTGATGCGCGCCAACTCGCGGCGCGACAAGACGCCCGTCTTGGTGGAGATCCGCGAGGAGATCGAAGAGCTCAAAGTACTCGTCCGTCTCGGCCACGATGCAAAGGCGTTCGCGAACGCCAACTCCTTCGAGCACGCCTAGCGGCTGGTCGTCGAGATTGCCAAGCAAAACGAGGGTTGGATCAAGAGTATGAGGGGTCCGGGCCATGGCCGGAGCCGGCCGGCGATTCCCGAAGGGATAGCCGCGCCGGGTGTGCCATGAACACGAGGTCCCCCTGCCGCCTGCTCATGCGCGTATGCGCTCCGGCAGGCGAGCGCCGAAGCCCCGCGCGAGGGCCTAGGCACAAGGGCGTCCTCCCCGGCTCCGGCCGGGCCGGGCGTCCGGGTCCGTTGTGGCCGCGCCTGCGGTCGCGGCGGGAACAAGCGCAGGGGGCCAAGGCGTCGTCGAACTACTGGTCGTCTACTACGTACGCGAACAATCCGACGAACGCGTGGAACGTCAACTTCAACGACGGCAACGTGAACAACAACGATAAGAACAATCCGCTGTATGTGCGTGCCGTGCGTGGCGGCTCGTGATCGGCCCGGACCGGGAAATGGGGCCAGGGCAAATTACTGGCAACACGATGGGCAGGAGCAAAAGTTTCGCCAGTAATTTGTCCTGGCCCCATTTTTCGTAAGCCGGGCGTGACGGGCGAGGATTTCTACTCTTTCGCGAATCTCTGGCGGCAGTATCGCGCTTGCCGCCGCGACAAGCGGGGCACGCTCAACGCTCTCGCCTTCGAGGTCGACGCAGAGGCGAACCTGCTCGAGCTTCAGGCCGAGCTGAGGTCCCATACCTACGAGCCCGGACGCTCGATCTGCTTCGTGACCGGCGGCCCCAAGCCGCGCGAGGTGTTCGCGGCGGACTTTCGCGACCGGGTAGTCCACCATCTCCTGGTTTCGCGCCAAGAGCCGCTCTTCGAGCGGCGTTTCATCTCCGACTCGTACGCATGCCGCACGGGCAAGGGCACGCTGGCGGCGAGCGATGCCTTGCAGCGCATGCTTCGAGCGCTCACTGCCAACGGGCGTCGCGGGAGCTGGGCGCTGCGGCTCGACGTGTCGAGCTTCTTCTCCTCCATCGACAAGGGCATCCTGTACCGGATCATTGCCCGCGCGATCCGCGACCCCGAGATGCTTTGGCTCACGCGTGTCATCCTCTTTCACGATCCCACCCGAAATTACCGGTTCCGCTCCCTCGGTGCGCGCGAGCCGCCGCCCGGATCGCCGGACTACCCGGTGCCGGAGCGCAAGAGTCTCTTCGGCAAGCTGGGTTTTCGCGGCCTTCCGATCGGCAACTTGACGAGCCAGTTCTGGGCCAACGTCTACCTCGACGTCCTCGACCAGTTCGTCAAGCGGACGCTTCGGTGCCGGTACTATGTGCGCTATGTGGACGACCTCGTGCTGCTCTCCCGCGACCGCGACGAGCTTGCGGGCTGGCGCGTGGCGATCGAACGATGCCTTCGTGAACGGCTCGCGCTGGAGCTGCGTCCCGGAGTCGAGGAGTTGGTGCCGGTGGCTCGCGGCGTCGACTTCGTCGGGTGGAAGACATGGCGGAACCGCCGCCTGGTGCGGCGCCGAACGTCAGGCAACCTCACGCGCGCGGTCGATCGTTTTGAGCGCTCTGAGCTACACCCGGCGTTCGATGCGACGGCAGTCAGGATCGATCTGCCCGCCAGCGTGCAGGGCTCCGGCGCCGCGCGGGCGAGGCGCGAAGGTCGCTGGCCGGTGGCTAGCGCGGAGGCCCTACGGGCCACACTGGCCTCGTACGCCGGCCATCTGCGCTGGCATGCGTGGTCGCGCACGTGGCACCGCTACCCGTGGCTCGATGCGCTGTTCGCGCGGGATGGATGGACGCTGCTGCGCCGCTGGCCGGGGCGGATCGACGAAGCGGCCGGATACGCAGCAGCCTACCGCGCCCTTACTGCGCGCGCCGGCGGCGATTGCCTCGTGTTCTGGCGCGTCGGCCGCTTCGTCGAGTTTCACGGGCCTCAGCGGGTCCTCGCGCAGCGGGTGCTCGGCCTCGCAACGGCCCACATCGCGCGCGGAGACTATGCACTGACGGCGGGCTTCCCGGCGCGCCTTGCGCCAACGTTCGCGGTCCGTGCGCTGCGGCAAGGGAAGGCCGTTGCGCTTCCCGCTCCTGGCCGGAGCTGGCGCGAAAACGGGGCGGCGCTCGATCTCACGCTTTTTGTGCCGTCGCCACAACGGGGGCAGCAGAAGCCAGCGACGGTGAGGTGCCGCCCGGGGTAGCGGCGCGCCCCACGACTGGCCGGCAGTTGAATGCCGCCGCCATTGCTGTTATCAGGCCCGACGGCGCTGGAGAGTGGCCGGTCGAGGTATGCGGGGTCGTAGTTCAGTTGGTTAGAACGCCGGCCTGTCAAGCCGGAGGTCGCGAGTTCAAGTCTCGTCGGCCCCGCCATTGACCGTATCCCGGGACGAAACCAGCGACGGTAAGCCATGGAAAAAGTGACCAAAAGTCTCTCAGTCGAGACCGCCCGCGAGCGACGCACTTGGTATGTGGTGGACGCCGAGGGCCAAGTGCTGGGTCGCCTGGCCTCTCGAGTCGCTGCTGTGCTGCGGGGCAAGCATAGTCGCATGTTCACGCCGCACGTCGATTGCGGCGATTTCGTCGTAGTGGTGAACGCCGGCAAGGTGAAGCTCACCGGCAGGAAGGCCGAAGGGAAGCTTTACCATCGGCACACCGGCTTCCCCGGCGGCGTGAAAGTCGAGAGCGCCGGTAATCTCAGGACCCGACGGCCCGAACTCCTGATTCACCGCGCGGTGGTCGGCATGCTGCCTCGCAACCGTCTTGGGCGTCGCCTGGCAACTAAGCTCAAGGTCTACGCGGGTCCGGATCACCCGCACACGGCGCAGAAACCCGCGCCGCTGCCGATCTGACAGAGGACCCCTGATCATGGCGGAACGAAGAATCATCCATCACACTGCGGCGCGTCCACAAGAGTATCCCGCGACCGGACGGCGCAAGACCGCGGTGGCGCGCGTGAGGTTGCGCCCGGGCGAGGGGACGATCACGGTCAACGGACGGACGATCGAGGACTATTTCCCTCGCCCTACGGCGCGGATGGTCATTGCTCAGGCTTTTGAGGTGACCGGCACCGCGAGTACGTACGACGTGACGGTGAAGGTCGTCGGTGGCGGGGGATCCGCTCAGGCCGGCGCCGTCCGGCACGCGATTAGCCGTGCCTTGTGCGTTGCGAACGCCGGGTCTCGGGCATCGCTGAAGAAGGCCGGTCTCCTGACCCGGGATCCGCGTGAGGTCGAGCGCAAGAAGTACGGGCGTCACAAGGCTCGGAAACGACCTCAGTACTCGAAGCGTTAACCCCGCGATTCGCGCGCGGCTCTCGGGAGGCGGCGCGCCCACTCGGCGATTCCCACGGCGATCAACGGGCGATCGCGCGAGACTCGCCAGCACAGGTACAAGCCCGTCACGAGCAGTGCGGCATTCGGGTACCACATCCCCACCGCTGCGCTGACCAGACGCTGCCGCACGAGGGTCATCGCACCGCTGAGTAAGAAGTAGTAGCTGAGGATGACGACGGCGCTCACCATCATGCTGCGCGCCCGAACCGCACGGTTGCGTTGCATACCGAGAGGAACGCCGACGAGACCTAACAACATGGCCGCTGCCGCCAGGACGAACTTGCGCTGGATTTCGATCTCCTCCTCGATCGCGGGATCCCCCGCTGCCTGCCGGGCGGCGCGCGCGGCGAGCAAGGTATCCCATCGCATCTCACTCGGCCGCAGACTGAGGCTGAGCCCGTAGCGGCCGACGTCCTCGTCGATCTCCAGATTGACCTCGAGGGATTCGAAGTCGGTTTTGTCGTAGCCCTCCTGTTCCGTCTCAGAGGAGATGCTCGTGCCGTCGAGCATCTGCAGGTACACCGTGCGAGCATCCTCGTTGGTCACGATCCGGCCAGCGCTGGAGAAGATCGCGGTACGACGGCCTGCATCGCGCTCGTCGGAAAGGAGGATTCCCTTCATCAGGCCACTCTCTTGATCGATGCTTTCGACGTAGATCACCATGCGTCCGAAGCCGGAGTTGAACACCTGCGGCTTGAGCGTCGCCGTGGCGCGCGTCTTGGCGATCTCGTAGACCGTCTCCGCCACCCGCCGGTTGGCCCAGGGTCGGGCGTGGATGCCCAGGGCGAGCGTGAGAAGGCTGACCGCGAGGGTGAAGAAGCCGACCGGACGCAGCAGCTGCACGAGACTGATTCCAGCGGCCCGCATCGCGAGCAGTTCGCCATCGGCGGCCAGACGGCCGAAGGCGACCACAATCGCCAGCAGCAGTGCCATGGGGATCGTGATCTCGATGAACGATGGCAGAACGAAGCCGAACAAGGCGAGGACCTGCTGGGCTGGCACACCGCGAGCCAAGACCAGATCGACGAGGTCCAGAATGCGCGCGACCAACAAAACGAACGTGAAGATCCCGAGCCCAGCGACGAACGCCGCCCCGATCTCCTGCACGATGTATCCGCGCAGCGTTCTTCCCATCGAGCACTCCATGGTAGAGAGAGGCGTGCACGCTGTAAATCCAGTCGTATGACGCGGAACAGGCGACACGACCGGCACGCGCCACGCAGAGGCGAACCTGGGACGACGGTCACCCTGATGGTCGCCGGTCCGCATGCCGTTCGGATCGCGATCGAGCAGGATCGTCGTTCCGGACCGTGCGTGCTCCATGTTGCGGTCCAGCGCGTCTCTATCGAGCGTTCCGCCGACGGGTCCGGCCCGTCTCGGCGAATGGCCGATCTCACCGATCGATGCGAACGTCTCGGGGTCCCGCTCGAGCTCGTGGCGCGGGGCCAGTGTGATCGCCTGGCGGGCGCCCGCGCCCAGGGCGTGTGTGCTCAGGTCACCGTGGACTACGCTCCCGTGCGCGATCTGTTGGATGGGGAACGCGAGCGAGCGACCCGTGTCCGGGAAAACTCACGGCTGCTCGTGTTCCTGGACGGCGTTGAGGATCCCCATAACCTAGGGGCTATCCTGCGTAGCGCGGAAGCGGCCGGAGCCCGAGGGGTGATCATCCCGGCCAGGCGTAGCGCACATCTGACCGCTGCGGTCGTTCGTGCGTCGGCAGGGGCGGCCCTGCTGTTGCCGACGTGTATGGTTCCGAACCTCGCCGAAGCTTTGCGGCAGGCCCGGGAAGCGGGGTACTGGTTGGTGGGACTAGATCCGCTTGCACCGCAGCCGCTCGCGCCCGCGCCCGCCGGCCAGGCGGTAGGCCTGGTGGTGGGCGGCGAAGGGGCGGGGTTGCGGCGCTTGGTCGCGGACCGGTGCGACACTCTCGCTCGGCTCCCGATGCGCGGGCGGGTCGGATCTCTCAACGCCTCGGTGGCCGCCGCGGTGGGGATCTACCGCTTGTGCGAACCGGATCTCTTCATCAGTTCTGCTGTTGACAGCGGCAAATCCGGGTGATAGCTGGTCCTGTTTCCGCGGGCGCGAACGCTTCAGGGTAGGGGTGCGAGAGGCTCGACCAGGGTCTCGTTCAGAGATCGGAATTGCTGCAGAAGGTCGGATCGGTAACGCGAGCGGCGCGAGGCTGCGGATTGAGCTTGAGCCCCTGCCCGTCTGCGGAGCGGGGAGGGGTAGGTCGGCTAACCCAAACGGTCTTGGAGCGTTGCTGCGCCGATGTAGCTCAGCTGGTAGAGCAACTGACTTGTAATCAGTAGGTCGCCAGTTCGATTCTGGCCATCGGCTACGCCGACCGCACGCGGTGGAAGCCGGCGAACTGACCGGACCGGGGCGAGCCGAACGGAGGTCGTCGAGAGGCAACGGGTTTGCGCGGAGAGGTACCCAAGCGGCCAACGGGAGCAGACTGTAAATCTGCCGGCGTTACGCCTACGGAGGTTCAAATCCTCCCCTCTCCACCACGATCGTCCATCGTCGATGCGGGAGTAGCTCAGGTGGTTAGAGCATCAGCCTTCCAAGCTGAGGGTCGCGAGTTCGAATCTCGTCTCCCGCTTGCCACGCTCGCGGCCTGCCAAAGAGTTGCTCGCGCGCCAGCCCACGTAGCTCAGTCGGTAGAGCACGTCCTTGGTAAGGACGAGGTCACCGGTTCGATCCCGGTCGTGGGCTCCAGACTGGGCGGCTCGTTGGGCGTCGAGACGGCGAGACGCACTTAGTGCCTAGGAGATAGGGATGGCCAAGGAGAAGTTCGCGCGAACCAAGCCACATATCAACGTGGGGACGATCGGGCACGTCGATCACGGCAAGACGACGCTGACGGCGGCGATCACGCTGGTGCAGTCGAAGAAGGGGCTGGGGCAAT
>CAZKRI010000078.1:0-15568 GCA_964555245.1 uncultured Myxococcales bacterium | reverse complement strand
GCCTCCAGGAGCGCGGCCAAGGTCCGGTAGAAACGGCCGCGATCGGAAACCGCGATGAGCCTTCCGAACAGCGGCAGCTTGAGAGTCACTGCATCGATGAAGTCGGCGATCGCGCCGACTCTGGCGCGCAACCAGACCCCGGCGAGCGCGACGCCGGCCGCAGCGAGGAACGCGTATGGTCCGGCGCTGACCGCGAATCCCGCGACCGACATCAGCGCGCGCGTGCTCGCCGGCAAGGGCTGCCCGGTCTGAACGTAGATGTCGGCGAAGGCGGGTAGCACGATCACGGCGACTCCGACCACCACGGCGGCTGTCACTGACAGGAGCACGCTGGGGTAGAAGAGGGCCTGGACGAGCTTCTGCCGGTCGCGGCCGGCAGCGCCCATGCGCTCGGCCAGCAACTCGATGGCCCGCGCCGCCCGGCCCGAGCGTTCTCCCGCCGTCACCAGCGCAAGCTCGGCCTCGTCCAGCGGAAGCGACATGCGACGCATCGCCGCGCAGAGCGAGTTGCCCTGCCGCACCCAAGCCTCCAGACCGGCCAGCAGCCGGCCGGCTTGCCCGCCTGCCTCGGCCCCCGCCGCCAGCGCGTCGGCCGGCGCAAGACCTGCGCGCATCAAGGCATGAAGCCGGCTCACGGCGGTCAGAAGATGACCGCGAGTGAGCCGCCGCCGGAGCCACGCGTCCACCGGCACCGTCAGCTCCAGGACGCAGGCACCGGACAGCGGGCCAGCGCTTCGCCGACGGTGGTCTTGCCCGCGGCGGCCAGCAGCAACGCCGAGCGCAGCAGCGAGCTGGCCGGGGCCGGCTCCGCGCTGCCGCCTCGCGCGCGACGGTCGAGCAGCTCGAAGACGGCGAGCCGGCCGCGAAAGCCCTCGCCGTTGCAGGCGGTGCAGCCCCGGCCCGCGGCTAACAGCGCCGGCGGCTCGATGCCAGTGTTCAAAAACGCCGTCCGTTCGTAGGGCGTCGGCGCAGCCTCGGCGACGCAGCGGCTGCACACCCTCGGCAGCAGCCGCTGGGCGATGACTAGGCTGAGTGTGGCGGCGACCAGATACTCGGGGACTCCCATGTCACCGAGGCGCACCGGAGCCTCGCGCGTGTCGGCGGTGTGCAGGGTCGTCAGCACGCGATGCCCGGTCAGTGCGGCCCGACAGGCGATCCGTGCGCTCTCGGTATCGCGCATCTCGCCGATCATGATGACGTCGGGGTCGAGTCTCAGAATCGAGCGGAGCACACGTGGAAACGTGCGGCCACAGTCCTCATCCACGGCGACCTGGGCGACCCCGTCGATCCGACGTTCGACCGGCTCTTCCACCGTCACGATCGATACGCGCGGGTTTCGCAGTCGTTCCAGGCAGGCGTACAGGGTCGTCGTCTTGCCGCTGCCGGTGGGTCCGGCCACGACGATCATGCCGTTGGCCGCATCCAGGGCACGCTCGAGCGTGCGCGCATCGTTGGCCTCCAGGCCCAAGCCGTCGAAGGCGAAGGCGCGCGCCGGCGGCAGCAAGCGCAACGCGACCTTCTCGCCGCCGTGAACCGGCATGAACGCGGCGCGAACCTCGACCGGCTCCTCGCCGTTGGCGAAGACGAAGCGCCCGTCCTGCGGCACGCGATGCTCGGCCAAGTCGACGTGCGCGAGCAAGCGCAACCGAGCGAGGAGCGACGGGACCAGCCCGGCCGGCGGCGGCTCCAGCTCACGCAGCATGCCGTCCACGCGCATGCGCACGCGCAGGCCCTCCGGGTAGGGCTCCAGGTGCAGGTCGGACGCTCCGGCCTGGTCCGCCGTCCTCAGATAGCGATCGAGCACGCGCACGGCCGGCGCCGTGACCGAATCTCCGGCTGCGGCCTGCTCGAATTGGCCCACCGCGAGAACCTGCGCTCGTCAGGACCGCCTGCCAACGACAGCGATGTCATGAACGCGGGCGAGCGAGCGAGTTTCCTTACGGCGGATCGGCTGCTACGAAGTGCAACCGACCTGGAGGTGCGACCATGGACATTGGGGTTTTCGTTCCGCTCGCCAATCCGACGGCCACACCGGAGTACATCCAGAAGCTGGGGTCGCTCTGCGAGGCGCGGGGCATCGCATCGATCTGGGTAGCAGAGCACGTCGTGCTCTTCGATAATCCCGACTCGAAGTATCCATACTCGGATGACGGCCGCTTTCCGGTAAGCGGTGAGGTCGGGATTCTCGACCCGTTCAATGCGCTCGCCTTCCTGGCCGCGTGTACCCGGACCGTGCGGCTGGGTACCGGCATCGTGCTCGCCCCCCAGCGGAACCCGGTCTACACCGCCAAAGAAGCCGCGACCATCGACTGGCTTTCCAACGGACGCTTGGACTTGGGGCTGGGCATCGGCTGGCTGGCCGAGGAGTTTCGCGCGCTCGGCGTGCCCTTCGAGCAGCGGGCCGCGCGCTGCCGAGATTACATCGGCGTGATGCACAGCCTGTGGCGCGACCCGGTCTCGAGCTTTCACGGCGAGTTCTACACGCTGAATCCCTGCCGGCAGTATCCCAAGCCGATTCAGCAGCCGCATCCCCCGATCCACTTCGGCGGCGAGAGCGACCCGGCACTCCGCCGCGTGGCCGACCTGGGTCAGGGCTGGTACGGCTACAACATCGGGCCGGACCAGACCGCCGAGCGCATCGCACGCTTGCGCGGCCTGCTCGAGAAGCGCGACCGCTCCATCGAAGAGATCCAGATCAGCATCTGTCCTTACCTGACTCCGGTCACGCTCGACCTGGTGCGTGCCTACCGGAAGGCCGGCGTCGATCAGGTGATCGTCTTCGCGATGGGTGCCGATCCCGCCGATCTCGAACGCACGCTCGATGGCTTGACCCGCTCGGTGGTCGAGCCGGCGCGGCGCCTGTAGCCCCAGGGGTGGAACGTGCGCGCGGTGGTGATCGAAGAACGGGGCGGCCCCGAGGTCCTACGGATCATCGATACACCGGATCCCGCTTGCGGGCCGGAGGATCTCCTGGTGCGCGTTCGTGCCACGGCGCTCAACCGCGCCGATCTCTTGCAGCGGCGCGGTCTCTATCCGCAGCCCGGCCCGGCGACCGCGGTCGAGATTCCCGGGCTCGAGTTCGCCGGTGAGGTCGAGCAGGCCGGCGCGCGCTGCGAGGGGTTCAAGCCCGGCGATCGCGTGTTCGGGATTCTGACCGGCGGCGGTTACGCCGAGAAGGTCGCGGTGCACCACCGGCTTGCGGTTCGCGTGCCGGACGGGCTCTCATGGCCGAAGGCTGCGGCGGTGCCCGAAGCGTTCATGACGGCGGCCGACGCGCTCGAGCAGTGCGGGCTGCGGCCTGGCGAATCCGTGCTCGTCCATGCCGTCGGATCCGGCGTGGGTGGGGCGGTGATCCAGCTTGCGGCGGTGGCAGGGGCAACGCCGATCGTCGGTACGGCGCGGACGCCGGACAAGCTCGAGCGCGCCAAGGAGCTGGGGCTCGACGCTGGGTGGCTCGCCGATACCGCCGACTTCGCCGCCGAGGTGCTGGCCTACACGAAGAAAACCGGCGTGGACGTGATCGTCGACTTCGTCGGCGCGAGCTATCTCGAACGCAACCTGCGCGCGCTTGCCGTCAAGGGACGCATGGTCGTGGTCGGGATGCTCGGCGGCATCAACGCGGATCTCAGCCTGGCCACCTTGCTCGCCAAGCGGCTGCGAATCATCGGGACCGTGCTCCGCTCTCGTCCGCTCGAGGAGCGTATCACCGCGACCCGTCTGTTCGAGAAAACGGTGATCCCGCACCTGGCCACGGGCCGGGTCCGTCCGGTGATCGACCGGACGTTCGCGCTCGAGCAGGCCGCCGATGCGCACCGCTACATGGAGAGCAACGCCAACTACGGAAAGATCGTGCTGGCGATTTAATGGGGTCAGGTCTAATAAGAAACTCGCCGCGCTGCGGCGTGATTCATGCGATGTGAGTCGCCCTTGGCGGTGGCGGAACTAATTTCCCGCCTGGCGGGAAATTAGACCTGACCCCATTACCTATGCTGCGAGCCAAGTGGATTTGGAGCGTCGGCGCTGCGGCGGGCTTCGTCGGCTACGTCTTGCACCAGGCGAGCGTGTACAGCCACGCGGGTGCAACGCTCGGCCCCTGCGCTGCCATGCATCTCGCGCTGCGGGGACACGAGCCTTCGCTACACGATTCGGTGGGCAACCCAGTCGGCGAGCGGGACTGGCTGCAGGTCGGGACCGCCGATCAGGCGAACGACGTAGCAGCCGTTGAGTTCGTAGCGCTAGCGCGCTCCGAGGCTGCGTCGTGGGTTGAGCGGCTCGAGGAGTGAGAGGTGGTTCCCCGGTTGACGAAGGGGCCTGAGCGGCCGTTCATCAGCAAACCTTAACCACCCTAAACTTGTCGGCCCAAGGGGGTCTAAGACTTGACTGACGACGTCTGGCAGCCGGGGCCGCGCCCGCAGTGGGTGCGCTCGCTCCACGCGTCGGTGGATCCAGCCTGGATCCGGCTCGATGCGGATGAGCTGTTGGAGGAAGCGACACGGCGGACGGGGCTCGGCGACTTCGGAGACGATGCGTTTCTCGAGCCCTACCGGATCTTGCTGCGCGCCCTAGAAGCGGAAGCGAAGCTGCACGCTCTCGGCCGCATGCTGGTGCGCGGCGACGTGTTGAACTGGCTCGAGAATCGCTTGCGTCTGACGGACGCGCGCAAACGCGTGCCCGCGATCGCGCGCGAGAAGATCGAGGCGCCGATCTTCATCACCGGGCTGCCGCGCACCGGGACGTCGATTTTGCACGAGATGTTCGCGCAGGATCCCGCCAACCGCGTTCCGCTCCACTGGGAGGTGCGCCACCCGTGTCCTGCGCCAGAGACGGCGACCTACCAGGGCGACTCCCGCATCGCGCGTGCCGAAGAGGCGATCCAGCTCTGGAACCAGATCGTTCCCGAGTACGCGACGATGCACGAGCTGGGGGCGCGCATTCCCGTCGAAGACATCCAGATCACCAGCCACGAGTTTCGGAGCGACGAGCTGATGGGCCGCTACGTCGTGCCGAGCTACGCGGCCTGGTACGCGCAGGCCGACCTCGCGCCGGCCTTCGCCTTCCACCGGCGTTTTCTCCAGCACTTACAGTCGCGTCATTGCGGCTCGCGCTGGGTGCTCAAGGCGCCGTCGTGGCTCGGGATTCTGCCCGCTCTTTTCCATGAGTATCCCGACGCACGAGTCGTCGTCACGCACCGCGATCCGCTCGCGGTGCTGCCGTCGGTGGTGAGCATTCTCTACTCGACGGCGTTCGTGCGCTCGGATGCCGTGGACGCGGAGATGTTCAAAGGTTGGTTCTCTCCCGAAGCCTGCTGCGCGCTCTTGGATAGAATGATCGCCTTCCGGGATTCCGGCCGGATTGCTGCGAGCCGGTTCTGCGACGTGCGCTACGCGGATCTGGTGACGCGGCCGGTCGAGACGCTGGAGCGCGTGTACGAGCAGTTCGCTATGCCCTTTGATGCCGCAGTGGTCACGCGTGTGCGTGCGTATCTCGCCGCGAAACCGAAGGGGAAGCGTGGGACACACAGGTACGCGTTCGAGAACCTCGGTCGCGAGCGAACGACGGAGCGCGCGCGGTTCCGTGGCTATCAGGAACGCTTCGGCGTTCCCTCGGAGGAGCGATGAACCCTGACGAGCCAGTGACCGGGGGAAGCGGCTTGCACGGCGATGCTCTGAAGGCGCTGCGGCGACCGCGACCTGCTCCGAGCGAACAGCGGGCAAGACTTCTTGATGGGCGCGCGTGGGAGGAGTTCTGCCGTGACCTGGCCGCGGCTGGTCGGCACATCCTCGAATTCCCACTCGGTGCTGCCGAGAGCGAGGAACTGCGCGCGGAGGGTTTCCGCTATCTGCTCGGGCTCGTGCGCTCTGGCCTCTATCAGGCTCTCGAGCTTGCTGACCCTGACCGGCCGAGTTGGATTCGCAATCCCGACAGCGAGGCGAAATGGGGCGCGGATAACCCGGATAACGAGTACCTGTGGGCGCGGATCCGCCCTGATGCGACCTACCGCGTCTTCGGTGAGCGCCGCAACGTGTTCGACTTCCTGATCGAAGTGAAAGAAGGCTACATGCAGCTCGGCGAAGATCGCGTGTTTGCCGCCGTGACGTCGGGGGATCTGCATGTCGATGCGCAAGGGCGCTTCGAGGTCCTGTTGGCGGCGGAACGGCCGGCGGGTTACGCGGGCTACTTTCTGCCGATCCATCCGGAGGCGCAGTATCTACAGGTCCGACAGTACCTGGTCGATTGGGAGCACGAGTTGCCGGCGACCTTCCACATCGAGCGCGTCGATGGTCGGGGTCTGCCGAGCCCCAAGCTCACCGCCGCGGCGATGGCCGATCGCGTCGATCTCGCAGGCGAGTGGACGCTTGCCACGGCACGGTTCTGGAGCGAGTGGGTCGCGCAGCTCCGCGCCGCGTGGCGGCCGAACCGGATCGCGCCCGCACGCCGCTACACCGGCGGCGCGCCGGATGTCTACTACGGAAACGGCTGGTACCGGCTCGCGCCGGACGAGGCGCTGCTTTTCGAGAGCGAGCTACCCGAGGCGCGCTACTGGCAGATCGGGCTATGCGATCCGTGGTTCAAGTCGCTCGACTACGCCACGCGCCAGACGAGCCTCAACCACGGGCAAGCCCACGTTTCGACCGATGGGCGCTTTCGCTGCGCGATCGCGGATCAGGACCCTGGGGTTCCCAACTGGCTCGATACCACTGGCTACGCTGAGGGCGTGATCCAGTACCGATGGGTGGGGACCAAGACGAACCCACAGCCGACCGTGCGGATCGTCCCATTCGGCGAGCTGGTAGCCGCATTCCCCGCCGATACGCCGCGTCTCACGCGGCGGCAGGGTCGTCGCAAACCGTAGGTCCGGTTTCGCCTGGGAGCGGCGCATCGTTTACAAGCGCTGGTCTCGATCGTCACATCCGCAGGAGGACATCCATGCCCGATCCCGGCCGCTTCGACGGCGTGTCCGTCGTCAAGAAAGCCAACGTCTACTTCGACGGGAAGTGCGTGAGCCATACCGTCGTTTTTCCCGACGGAACCCGCAAGAGCGTGGGGCTCATCTTTCCGTCGCAGCTCACGTTCAATACCGCTGCGCCCGAGATCATGGAGATCACCGCGGGGACGTGCCGTGTCCGACTCAAGGGAGAGCGCGACTGGAAACGCTACGGCGTGGGCGAGCGCTTCTCGGTGGGCTCAGACTCGAGCTTCGAAATCGAGACCTCTGAAGTCCTCGAATACGTCTGCCACTTTGGCTGACGCGCGCGACAAGGACTCGGGCACGGGTGGAGAGTGAAGAGATGGATCTGGAAACGACGGAATGGCTCGAGCCGCTCGTCGATCGTGAGCGCAACCGCGAGCTCGAACGCTACGTAAAGCGGCAAACCGGTTTGCTTCCACCGTACACGCGCTATTTCGGCGAGTGTCCGTGGATCATTCGCGCTGACGTCGACCTGGATATCGGTTTCGTCGACATCAATGCTCTGACGGCACTGATCTATCTGATCGTGAGCCGCGACAACTCATGCCGTTTTTGCTACGGCGCATCCAGAATGCTCATGCGCATGTCGGGGTTGTCCGATGCCCAGATCAGCCAGCTCGAGCTCGACATCGACACCGCGCGACTGGATCAGCGCACGCGTCTGGCGCTCGACTATGCGCGCCGGATTTCCCGTTCGAACCCGCCGCCTGCGACTGCGGACCGCCAAGCACTGCGGAGCGCCGGATTCAGTGAGCGCGCTATCAAAGAGCTCGCGTTCTTCGCCTGCGAGGTGATTTTCCACAACCGCTTCGCGACGTTGCTCGCGCTTCCCGTGCAACGCACCGAGCGTCTCGCGCGTAGCCGATTCGCCGGCTTGTTCGCGCCGCTATTTCGGCGTGTGCTGGAGCGGGTGCAAAGTGCGGCACAACCGGCGATCTTGCCCGAGGAGCTCAAGACCGGGCCCTTCAGCGGAGTGGTCCTCGCGCTCGACGGGATCATTCAGGCGAGCGTGCTGCGCAAGATCCTCGATGATGCCTGGGCCTCGCCGCATCTTGGCCGACGGACCAAAGCCCTGATCTTCGCGGTGATCGCGCACGGTCTCGGCAGTGCCGGTGCCGAGCGCGAGGCCCGCCGGTTGCTCAGCGAGGAAGAGCTCGCGGCTGCGCACGTAGACGAGATTCTGGCACACCTCACCTCTCCCGCGCTCGATGATGCCGAGAACGAGATCCTTCCTTATGTACGCGAAACGCTCTGGTACCAACCTGCCGCCGTACAGCGGCGCGGTCGTACGCTACGCAGCAAGCTCACGAATGCACAGTTTCTGGAGACCGTCGGCATCGCTGCTCTGGCGAACATGGTATGCCGCCTGTCTCTCGCACTCGACGAGGCTTGATGAGCGCGACGTTGGCCGTCCTGGCAGTGCTCGGCCTCGCGGTCGCGGTACTCGCGATCTCGCTCTATCGCAGCCGCGCTCAGCTCGCTACACTGCGCGAGGCGCTCGACGCGAAATCGAACGCCCTGGAGCACCTCCAGACCTCCTTCGCGCGTTTCGCCCCCGAGGAAGTCGTCGAGCGTATCGTCGCAAGCGGCGTCTCCACCCATGGAGAGCGCAAAGAGGTCACCGCGCTGTTCGCCGATCTGGTCGGATTCACCGCGCTCAGCGAACGACTCGAGCCCGACACGCTCGTGCGCGTCCTCAACGGCTATTTCGAACGGATGAGCCGTGCCATCACCGAACACCGCGGCCACATCTCGACGTTCGTCGGTGACGGCATCCTGGCGCTGTTCGGCGCGCTGCAGCCAAATCCCTGGCAGGCAAACGATGCTGCTCACGCTGCTCTCGCCATGCGCGAGGAGCTCGCGGCCTACAACCGGGAGCTCGAGGCACAGCGACTTCCGAGGCTTGCGTTCGGTGTCGGTTTGCATCGCGGCGTCGGCGTTGCCGGCCTGGTCGGCAGTCGCGACCTGATGCAGTTCACCTTCGTCGGCCGCACCGTGAATCTCGCAGCACGGATTCAGGGGCTCACGCGCGTGCACGATACCGACATCCTGTTGACCGGTGTGGTCCGCGCGGCCCTCGATCCGCGCTTCAAGGTACGCGAGCTGCCGGCCACCCAAGTGCGCGGGATCGTCGAGCCAGTGCCGATCTTCGCGGCCGATGGGTTCGACTCCGGCGCCTGACCGCGACGCGGCGCGGAGTCCTCGGCATTTGAACCGTCGATCGGCGTCAGTCCGCGAGGCCCTGCTTCAGGGTGGCCATTTGGTGGGCGCGCTCCGCCCCCTCGCTCTCCGCGGTCTTCGCTTCCTGCAGCTCGATCGTCACCTCGCCGATCGTGCCGCTGAACTCGGACGGCACGTCGTAGTCCGGGCTCACGGCCGTGCCATGATCGGCGCCCACGTCGGCGCCGTCGTCCAACGAGAACACGCAGCACTGCGTCTGATCGATCCGGCCCATGGCAGCCTGCTTGCCGTCGACGAAGAGCGCCGCGGCGCCGCCCTTACCGAGGCCGCCGCCGCCATACGTAAACTCGAAGCGTATGGTTGAGCTGCCGACGGGCAACGCGTGCTTGGCGGCCACGGTGTATCGCTGCAAGCCTAGCCAGTTGTAGGTGTACGTGGGCTTGCCGTTTTTGAGGTATAGCGCCCAGCCGCCGAACCGTCCGCCCTGCGCCAGCAATACGCCATCGGCGGCTTTCTTAGCGATCTCGACTTCGGCGGTGATGGTGTGGGATCGGTTCTTCACGTTGATGAAGGCGTTCTCGGAAATCCCTACCATGCCTTGGTAAACCGTCAGCGACGTGCGCCCTGCCATCAAGTCGGGTCGGCCGACGAGAGCAGCGTTCAGGCGCTCGAGCGTCCGGTCGTCGAGCGGCAGGACCGAGTATTTGACCGCCTCCTTCATGAACAGTTTCTGCAGATCGCTGAGCTTCTGCGGGTTGGCCGCTGCCAGGTCGTTCGCCAGGCTGAAGTCGCTCCGGGTGTCGTAGAGCTCCCAGGTATCCTTTTCGAGCGTTGCTCGGGGCGTGAACTCCCATGCGGCCCTGTGCACGGTGCCGGCCAGCCAGCCGTCGTGATAGATGCCGCGGTTGCCGAAGATCTCGAAGTACTGGGTGGTATGCCGGCTTCGCGCCTTCGCGTCTGCGAACGTGTAGACCAAGCTCACGCCCTCGATCGGCGTCTGCGGCGTCCCATCCACGATCTTTGGCTCGGGCAGGCCGGCCGACTCCAAGATCGTCGGCGTGATGTCGATGACGTGGTGCCACTGCGATCGCACCTCGCCTTTCGTGGCGATGCCCTTGGGCCAGTGGATCACCATGCCGTTGCGGGTTCCCCCGTAGCTACCGGCCACCTGCTTCGTCCACGTAAAGGGCGTGTCGCCCGCAACCGCCCACCCGGCGGCATAGTGAGGGTACGTCGTCGGACCGCCGAGCTGGTCGTAGTGCTCGAGAATGTCCTCGACGGTTTCGTGCACACCGTTGAAGTAGGTCGCCTCGTTGTAGAGCCCGACCATGCCGCCCTCGGCGCTCGCCCCGTTGTCGCCGACGATGTAGAAGATCAGCGTGTCGTCGAGCTGGTCGAGTTCTACGACAGCCTCGATCAACCGGCCGACTTCCGTGTCGGCGTACTCGCCGAATCCGGCGAACACCTCCATCTGGCGCGCGAAGAGCTTCTTCTCGTCCGCGGTCAGCGTCGCCCAATCCTTGATCGCCGCCGGCTTGGGCGCAAGCTTCGTGTCGGCCGGCACCACGCCCAGCCGCTTCTGCCGCGCCAGCGTCTCCTCACGGAGCGCGTCCCAACCCTGATCGAACTTGCCCTCGTACTTGGCGATCCATTGCTTGGGGACGTGGTGCGGCGCATGCGTGGCGCCTGGGGCGAAATAGATGAAGAACGGCTTGTCCGGGGTGAGGGATTTCTGGTAGCGCAGCCAGTCGATGGCCTGGTCGGTCATGTCGGTCATGAAGTTGTAGTTCGGGTCCTGCGGCGGCTCGACCGGGTTCATCCCGTCGTAGATCAGCGGCGCCCACTGGTTGGTCTCGCCGCCCATGAAGCCGTAGAACTTGTCGAAGCCCGAGCGGGTCGGCCAGCGGTCCGTCGGGCCGGACGGGCTGACTTCCCAGGGCGCGGTCTCGTGGTTCTTGCCGAACGCGGCGGTGCTGTAGCCGTTGAGCCGCAGCATCTTTGCCAGCGGTGCGACGCTGTCGGGACGTTGGCCGGTTTGGCCGGGGAAAGAGGTTGCGGTCTCCGCGATCGAGCCGAAGTTGTTCGTGTGCTGGTTGCGGCCGCTGAGCAGCGCTGAACGGGTCGGCGAGCACAGCGCGGTGGTGTGGAACTGGTTATAGCGCAACCCGTCGTTGGCAAGGCGCTCCACCGTCGGCATGTGGATGGGCCCGCCGAAGGCGCTGGACTGACCGAAGCCCATGTCGTCGATCAGCACGATCAGCACGTTGGGCGCCTGGGCTGGCGCGGTGACCTCGAAGCGCGGCGGCGGTGTGGCGTTGCGGACATCGAACACTCGACTGTGCGGATAGCTCGGCTCCGGGATCGGCAGCACCGTACGATCGGTGGGATGCACCACGCGTGCCGGGGCCGCGTCTTGGGCGAGAGCGGGCGCCGCCCCTACGAGCTCCAGCACGATCGCCAAACCGAGACTAGACCTCAACGATGTCCGCATGACGGTTCTCCTCAGTTGGTCGCGCCACGACTTCACCGGTCGTGACGGCTGCGGAGTTGTGCCTGGCTCAGGTGCATCTGTCCAGCGCTCTTCCGCAGAGAAGAGCGATGCACGTTGGCGCTGAGTGGTTGGCCGGTGGTTCGATTCGGCTGCGACGTCGAATAGGGTCGTTTATGTGAGCCACGCAGGGTTGAGACCACTACGCGGCTTGTCGGCCTCGTTTGCGGTGCGTCCGGCGTTGCTGTTAAAACCGCGAGCACATTCGTCGGTGTGCGCACCGTACGAGGCGGACTGTGCCTGATGTAAGCGACATCCAGCCCGGCTCGGCAGGATCTTTTCGCAGAAAACCGCGCTCGAGCTTTTTACGCGTGGAGATCAACGTGCACCGATTTGCCGTTCTCTTGTTCATCGCCACCTTCGTCGCGCCGGCCTCCGCGCGCGCAACCGAGTTCGTCGTCACGAAGACCGCCGACACCTTCGACGGTTTCTGCGACGAGGACTGCTCGCTGCGCGAAGCGGTGCTCGCCGCCAACAGCGGCCCCGGCCATGTCATTACGATCCCTGCAGGCATCTATCGCTTAACCCGCGCGCCCGCGCCGACAGACCCGGAAAACGGGAGTACGGGAAGTCTCTTCGTCAATCGCCCGGTGACGATCAATGGCGCGGGCAAGGACGAGACGATCATCGACGCGCGACCGAGCGACGGCGCCGAGGGAATCGACCGCGTGCTGCTAGTCGCGGCGCCCGGCGACGCGACGATCACAGGCGTAACGCTCCGCGGCGGGCGAGTCGCGAGCGGTTCCCCCCGCAACGCCACCGGCGGCATCGGTGGCGGCGTCTGGGTTCAGCGTGGGGTGGGTTCTGGCGCGGTGACGTTCATCGATTCGGCCATCACGGACAACACCGCGTCGATGAGCGGCGGCGGCATTTTGGTGCAGAAGACGGTGTTCGATGACGGCGAGGACGATCTGGTCCTCATTCGAACGGATGTCCTGCGCAACCGGACGACGGACGCGAATCTCGGCCAGGGCGGCGGCATCTGGAGCAGCCACGCCAACGTGAGCGTCGTCGATTCGACCATCGACGGCAACATCGCCTCCACCCTGGGCGGGGGCGTGCTCATCAGCGAAACGCAGAGCCAGCTCGACGCGAGCCTGACGATCAGCGGCTCGACGATCTCGAATAATATCGCGGGCCTCACGGGGACCGGCAGCGCCCCGCTCCTCGGCGGAAGCGGCGGCGGCGTCTACAACGGGGGCGGCGCCATGGACATCGAGAATTGCACGATCGCCGGCAACGAGGCGAGGCCCGGCACGCTTCCCCTCCCCTCGGGCCAGGGCGGCGGAGTGTACAATCTGCCGACGATGGCGAACCCCAAGATCACGCAGCTCACCAACTGCACCGTGGCATACAACGTCGCCGAGGTCGGCTCGCAACTGTACGCTGCGGTGCTCGGTAACAGCAGCGGACTTCTGATGGCGAACACCCTCATCGTCGGCGCGCCCGGCGGCGATCCGAACTGCCCCGTCGACGTTCCCGGCGGCATTGCCATGGTGAGCCTCGGCGGCAACATCAGCTCCGACAACAGCACCTGCAACTTAAAGCCCGTTGAGCTTGCCGATCAGGTTGGCGTCACGGACAGCGGCCTTGCCGCGGCCCTCGCCGATAACGGCGGCGAGACGCTCACGCTTTCCATTGCGGAGAACAGCCCAGCCGTAGCTGCGGGCCACATAATCAATTGCCCACAGACCGATCAGCGTGGATTCGAACGCCCGTTGCCTTGCGCCGTCGGCGCCTTCGAGCCGGGCGAACTTACGCCCCTCGCATGCGGCGAAGCGAGCGAGGTGTCGGGCAACCTGCGCGCCGGCGTCGTGGAATCGCGATTGATCACCGCGACCGACGCCTTGATCGTCTTACGCACGGCCGTGGGCGCTGCTCAGTGTCCGCTGTGCGTGTGCGACGTGAACGATTCGGGCGGGAACACGGCGACCGACGCGCTGATCGTCCTACGCTTCGCGGTCGGCCAACCGGTGACGCTCGACTGTCCGTCGTGCACGTGATCCGGCAGTAGCTCGCAGGGCTCGTTCGAAACTATTCGACGCACGAGGGACAGTTTAGGGAGCTGCCTCCAACGCGCAGCGCAACACGTTGGATCGCGCGCGCATTCGAGTTCGTTATTTTCCGAAAGGGGGGCGGGCGTTTTGCAAACTCCGCTGCTGCATAGGACCGAAACGGCTCCGCGAAGGCCACCTGATACTCTGACCAGAAGCGGCCATAGCCAAGCTTTGTTTCCACCAGGAGTTTCATCCACGCGTCACCTCCGAGCCACAACTGAACCGGAATAGAACCGTCCTTGCTCTGGTAGAACATGTACTCCCAGGCGTTAAACTGCGTGAAGTAGTAATTGAGGCAGCGCTCCCACTGCGTTGCGTCGACTTCAGCCCCTCTCGATCGATCCGGCACCCGCTAGGTAGGGAGGGAAGCGCCCAATGGGTCGGGACGTCGTAACCTGCGCCCCTTCCTGACCAGCCGTAACTGAGAGTTCTCCGGTTCCCCATCATTCGCCTACGTTTCCGGGATGATGGTGTGACTCCGATCGGCCGTCCCCCGGGACCTTTCACCAGCCTCGACGATGCGGTGGTCCGCATCGGGAGCGCCCAGCAGCCACGGGTCAAAACCCGAATTCCTGTTTCGGAATGTGGCGCGTCTTAGCGCACTCGGCTTTGAAGTCGTAGGGGACTTCGTCGGCGCAATCGGGCCATTTGCCCGTTACCGCCCAGAACTCGACGAGACCGAGCCGAGCACACAGGCGCGGGAAGCGCAGGTCGTTGCGCAATTCGGGCATGCTGGCTTGGAAGAACAGCGAAGTGCGGTAGGCGTCGGGGCCCATGATGTCGTCGCTGGTCCCAACCGGACCGAGGCGGGCGGTCTCAGCCGCACGGTACGCTTCCTCGACGAGGCCCAGATGCGCGGCATACACGAGACGTGACACGTCGACGCATCCCGTCTTGTTGACATGCGCTTCGAGCGCGCTGCGCACGGCGCCGATGTTCTCCGGCGTTGGGTCGCGCTTGGTCCGGATGAATGGCAGGCCGTCCTGAAACTCTCGCAACTGGCGCTTGGCTGCGAGTTCCAACAATCGGTCGACCGCCGCCCAATCTTGCTGGAAGGCGTACGCCCGCAGCAGGCTGGACACGGGGAAGCTCATGTCGGGCACGCGCTCCACGAGGTCCTCATAGACCGGCACTGCCTCCTCGATGCGTCCCGCGGCCATTCTCGCGAGCGCGAGCCCATTCGCGGACATCGGATCCAGCGCATCCAAGCGATACGCGTGCTCCGTCTCTTCGAGACTTTCGCGAACCCGGCCCATCGTTCGGAGGTACCAGCCGATATACCTTTTCCCATCGCCAGAGCCGGGCACCCGTCGTATGCGCTCCAAGACCGTGTCGGCCTCGATGAACCGTGCGAACGCCGGGACGACAAACAACTGTCCTGCCAGGGCGTCGACGTTCTGCGGATCCAGTGCCAAGGCGCGTGCCGCCTCGCGCGCCACGAGGCCGGCCGTCGCGGCGCGATCGGCATAGGGCTGATAGAAGTGCAGAAACGCCCGTAAGTACGCGAGCCGGCCCCATGCCTCCACGAAATGAGGCGCGCGCTGGGTGACGACCTCCAACAGGCCGACATTGGTCCGCAGTTCGTCCGGTGCGTAGGATTTCGGGCTGGCGCGTAGATAGAGGTCGTAGACGGTCGGATCCACCGACTTGGTCGAGACGCTGGAAAACGCGTGATGGAGGGAACCGGCGATTTTCTCGGAGATCTCATCCTGGACGGCGAATATGTCCTCCAGGCCGCGGTCGTAGCGATCCGACCACAACGTCGTCCGTGACGACGCCTCGACCAGATGCGCGCTGATGCGCACGCGCCCC
>CAZKRI010000077.1:0-26718 GCA_964555245.1 uncultured Myxococcales bacterium | reverse complement strand
CGGTAGCATCCTCCGGGTGCGCGACGCCAAGCGAATGTTCGCCGCTCGGGAGTGTGAAGGCGCGCCCGCTCTCGACGGCGCCCAGCACACCTTCCTCGTGCTCGACGGTCAGCAGCGCCTGACTTCGCTCTACCAGGCCTTCTATGGCGTAGGCGAGCACCGCTATTACCTCAACCTTTGCAAGCTCGCCGATGGCGTTGACTTCGAGGACGCAATCTTTCACGTGCGCACCACCACAAAGTGGGCGAAGGCCCGTGAGGACTTCGCACTCCAGGCCAAAGAGCTGCTGCTACCTCTCTCGGTGCTGAAGGGGGGCGCCGGAGGTTTCGGTCAGTGGGGACGCAAGGTCGCACGCAAGTTGGCGGACAAGGAACGCATCGCGCTCGAGGACGCCCTCGATGGCATCGAGGCGAAGTGGATTCAGGTCATCGACGATTACCACTTCCCGGTGGTGACCCTGTCGGACAAGACGGAGCCCGACGCGCTCTGCACGATCTTCGAAACCCTAAACCGTACCGGCGTGAAGCTCAGCGTTTTCGAGCTGCTCACCGCCCGGTTCTGGCCGCAGAATCTCAAACTGCGCGCGCTGTGGGACAAGGCGATAGCCAACCATCCGGTGATCGCGGACTTCGAGGTCGACCCCTACTACGTCCTGCAAGGCATCTCGCTCGCAAGCCGCAAGGCGCCATCGTGCAAGCGCAGCGACGTGTTGAATATGGCGGCGCCCGACATCACTGAATGGTGGGACAGGGTCGTACTTGGGCTCGCCACCGGGCTCGAAATCCTGCGCGACGACTGCAAGGTGATGCTGCCGAAGTGGCTGCCCTACCAGACCATGTTGCCGCCGCTCGCGGCGGTGCTTGCCCGGGTGGGTAACCCCAAGACCGCGGAGGCCGGCGCGCAGCGCGAGAAGCTCAAACGCTGGTTCTGGTGCGCGGTCTTTGGGCAGTCCTACGAGAGCGCTCCGAACAGCAAGTCGGCGAAGGACGTGGTCGAGATCCTACCTTGGCTCTCGGGTGGCGACCTGCCGGAATCAGTCGCGTCCTTCCGTTTTGACCCGCGGGCGCTGCGCGACGTGACGCCCCGCCAGCGTGCGATCTATCGCGGCGCGATCTGCCTGATCCTCGGCGGCGGCACACGGGACTTCCACACCCAGGCCGTAATCACCGGCAAGCTCATGGCCGAGGAGGGGATCGACGATCACCACGTCTTCCCGGCTGCGTACCTGGAGCGCCGTGGTGTCGCGCCGGCGCGCGCGCGTGATTGCCTCCTCAACCGCACGCTCATAGACCGCACTACCAACCAGATGATAAGCGACCGTGCGCCCTCCGACTACCTCGCCGAGATCCGCAACACGTCCGAGTTCCCGTTCGAGCTGGTGCTGGCCTCACACGGTCTGCCTGCGGGCGCGGACTCGCCTCTTCTGCGCGACGACTACGAGGCGTTCCTCGCGTGGCGGCAGGAGCGGCTGTGGCAGGAAATCCGACGCGTTACTGGTGCAACTGTGGCCGCGGATCTCGAAGCAGACGACAAAGACACGGAATGAGGACCACCAAGAAACTAATCGAAGTCGCGTTGCCGCTCGCGGCCATCAATCGGGCTGCCAGAGATGAGAAGGCTGTACCTCGACCAGGACACCCCCAGACGATGCACTACTGGTGGGCGCGGCGGCCGCTGGCGGCGGCGCGGGCCGTGATTTTTTCGCAGATGGTGGACGACCCGTCGGTCTACGTGGATGTGCTCCGGGCGGATTCGAAGCTGCACCGGAAGGCGGAGACCGCCCTCAAAGCCCGTCTAAAGTTGTGGGAGGAGGCCCGGGCTCTCGAGGAAAAGGCCAAAGGGTCCGGGCTACCGGTCCCGGGGCCAGGTCCGGCACCGACCCTCGACGACATGCTGGCCGACCAGGAGCGCCAGCGGCTGTTCCGGGTGATCGAAGATCTGGTGCTGTGGGACAACACAACCAACGAGAGGGTGCTGCAGGCGGCGCGCGACGAAATTTGGCAGAGTTGGCGGAGGGCGTGCGCCGAGAACGCCGATCATCCGCGGGCCAAAGAGTTGTTCGACCGGAAAAAGCTACCAGCCTTCCACGACCCTTTTGCCGGCGGCGGCGCGCTGCCCCTGGAGGCTCAACGGCTAGGGCTGGAGAGCCATGCCAGCGACCTGAACCCAGTGGCGGTGCTGATCAACAAGGCGATGATTGAGATCCCGCCGAAGTTCGCCGGCGCTCCGCCGGTGAACCCGGAGTCGCGCAAGGCGAAGTCCCTAGTCGCCCGCGAGTGGAAGGGCGCGCAGGGACTCGCGGAGGACGTGCGGTACTACGGCCAGTGGATGTGTGCCGAAGCTGAGAAGCGTATCGGCCACCTTTACCCAAAGCTTGCTGTGACGGCCGAGATGGCGACGTCACGGCCGGACCTCAAGCCCTACGTCGGCAAGTCGCTCACCGTGATCGCCTGGCTCTGGGCTCGCACCGTGAAGAGTCCCAACCCGGCGTTTGGAAGCGTGGACGTACCGCTTGCCTCCACCTTCATGCTCTTGGATAGGTCGGGCAAGGAGACCTACGTAGAGCCGGTGATCGAGAACGGCGGCTACCGATTCACCGTGAATGTCGGTAAGCCAAGCAATGCGGACGTGGAGAATGGCACGAAGCTAGCGCGTGGCGCCAACTTCAAGTGCCTGATGTCAGGAATGCCTATCTCGGGGGACTACATCAAGGCCGAAGGCAAAGCCGGGCGCATGGATGCGCGCCTGATGGCTATCGTTGCGGAGGGTGCGCGCGGGCGGGTTTATCTCGCGCCGACGCCGGAACACGAAGCGGCGGCACGCTCGGCAACGCCGGGGTGGCGGTCTGAGGTGACAATCTCCGGCAGCACGCAGTATCTCGGCGTGAAGCCCTATGGTATGGACCGTTTCGACCAGCTTTTCACTCCACGTCAACTAGTGACGCTGACGACCTTCTCGGATCTCATTGGCGAGGCCGTCGAGCGGGTCAGACGTGACGCCGTAGCCGCCGGACAGCCCGACGACAAGAAACATCTGGGCGACGGCGGCACTGCTGCCGCAGCCTACGCCGAATCGCTTGGCGTTTATTTGAGCTGCGCTTTGAGCCGACTTGCCAGCTACAACAACTCAATCTGCCATTGGAATATGAAAGGGGGCAGCGTCGCGCAGATTTTCTCTCGTCAAGCGATCCCGATGTCGTGGGACTTCATGGAGGTCAGTCCACTTCAGAAGATGAGCGGAAACTGGATCGGCGGAATCGAATGGGTGAGTGAGGTCTTTGCGAACCTCGAATGTTCGCTGTTCCCGGGTTGCAGCAGCCAAGCGGATGCGAGTCAGCAGGCACTATCGAGGGATCGTGTCGTGTCCACCGATCCTCCTTACTACGACAACGTTCCGTACGCCGATCTTTCGGACTTTTTCTATGTCTGGCTGCGCCGCTCTCTGCGCCCGGTCTTTCCAGATCTGTTTGCCACGCTCGCCGTTCCCAAAGCTGAGGAGTTGGTCGCCTTTGCTTACCGCCATGACGGCGGCAAGCCAGGAGCGGAAGCGTTTTTCCTCAAAGGCATGACGCAGGCGATGCACCGCCTTGCGGAGCAGGCACACCCGGGCTTTCCGGTCACCATCTACTACGCCTTTAAGCAGGCCGAGAGTGAGAGTGACACTGGCACCGCGAGTACAGGCTGGGAGACCTTTCTCGATGCGGTAATTCGCGCGGGGTTCGACATCAGCGGCACTTGGCCGATGCGAACGGAAAAGCAGGGCCGCGTTGTCTCGAACAACAGCAACGCCCTCGCCTCCAGCATCGTTCTCGTCTGCCGCAACCGCGCGGCTGATGCACCCTCAGCAACGCGTCGCGAGTTCGCTGCTGCGCTTAGAGCCGAGCTACCTCAGGCGCTCGCCCACCTGCAGGCGGGCAACATCGCGCCGGTTGACCTCGCGCAGGCCGCCATCGGTCCAGGCATGGCGGTCTACACCCGTTTTTCGAAAGTGCTCGATGCCGAGGGCAAGGTGCTCACCGTACGTGAAGCGCTCGCGCTCATAAATGAGACCCTCGACGAGGCGCTTGCCGAGCAGGAGGGCGACTTCGACGCCGATAGCCGCTGGGCACTCACGTGGTTCGAGCAATCGGGCTTCGCCGAAGGCGAGTACGGTGAGGCCGAGACGCTAGCCACCGCGAGGGTTACGAGCGTCGCCGGTTTGGTGGAAGCGGGGGTCGTGGCGTCCAGCCGCGGCAATGTTCGACTTCTAAAACCTGACGAGCTTGCCACCGATTGGGATCCTACGACCGATACACGCCTCACCGCCTGGGAGATCGTCCACCATCTCGTCCGAGTGCTCGCAAGCGGCGGCGAAGGCGCCGCGGCCGCGCTCGTCACCAAGCTCGGCGCCAAGGCCGAGATCGCCCGCGAGCTGGCCTACCGCCTCTACACCGTCTGCGAGCGCAAGAAGCGCGCGGCTGAGGCGATCGCCTACAACGGCCTCGTCCAGAGTTGGCCCGAGATCGTCCGTCTCGCCCGCGAGGGAGACAAGCCGAGAACCGAGCAGGCCGGGCTGTTCGAGGAAACCGAGGAATAAACGATGGCCATCACCAACCAGGAACGTGTCGGCAAGGCCATGGAGCTGCTCCGCACGGGGCTCGCACCGTTCGTCGAGCGCGAGTTCAAGAGCCAACACCACGCGCAGGCCGCCGATGTGGCGCGCCGCTACCTGGGCGACGATCGGACGGTCGTCAAGAAGTCGCTCGTCGACTGGGACGTGGCGGCGCTCCTCAAGCTCATGTGGGAGGCGTGGAACGAGGTGTTCGGGAGAACCCTCGGACGTGCCGAGCGCTCGCTAGTGCAGGAGCTGCGCGACGCTCGCAACAAGTGGGCGCACCAGGAGCCGTTCTCGAGCGACGACGCCGACCGGGCGCTCGACTCGATGGCGCGGCTGCTCACCGCCGTCTCGTCGCCGCAGGCCGACGAAGTAGGCAAGATGAAGATGGAGCTGCGCCGGCTCACGTACGACGAGCAGGTTCGCGGCGAGAAACGCAAGGCCGGCGGCTCGCTGATCGAGGCGGCGGCGACCGGCACGCTCAAGCCCTGGCGCGAGGTGGTGACGCCGCACGCCGATGTGGCAAGTGGCCGCTACCAGCAGGCGGAGTTCGCAGCCGACCTCTGGCAGGTGCACCTGGGCGAGGGCTCGGACGAATACAAGATGCCCGCGGAGTTCTTCCGCCGCACCTTCCTCACCGAGAGTCTGAAGCGCCTGCTCGTCGGCGGTGTGCAGCGCATCTCGGGCAAGGGTGGCGACCCGGTGGTGCAGCTTCAGACCAACTTCGGCGGCGGCAAGACCCACTCGATGCTGGCGCTCTACCACTTGTTCTCCGGGGCAAAGGCGAGCGAGCTGGCGGGCGTGGATGCGGTGCTTGCCGAGGCGGGCGTGAAGAGCCTTCCCAAGGCGAAGTGCGTGGTGCTGGTGGGGAACAAGATCTCGCCCGGGAATCCAGTCATCAAGGCGGATGGGACGGTCGTGCGCACGCTATGGGGCGAGCTCGCCTATCAGCTCGGTGGCAAAAAGGCCTTCGCTCGCGTCAAGGCCGACGACGAGAAGGCCACAAACCCGGGCGACGTGCTGCGCGAGCTGTTCAAGGAATACGGCCCGTGCCTGATCCTGATCGATGAGTGGGTGGCCTACGCGCGTCAGCTCCACGACCAAAGCGACCTTCCCGCCGGCGGCTTCGAGACCCAGTTCACGTTCGCCCAGGCGCTCACCGAGTCGGCCAAGCTCGCGGGCAACTGCATGCTGGTGATCTCGCTGCCGGCGTCAGACACCACGGGCTCGCCGCACACGCAGTCGGACGACGTCGAAGTGGGCGGCATTCGCGGGCGCGAGGCGCTCGACCGGCTGCGCAACGTCGTCGGGCGGCGGATAGGCGGAAGTAGCGCCATTTTCTGCGTCCGACCATGGAGATTATGTTAACCGGAACTCTTCAAGCAACCGGTTTTCTCTAGGCGGCGAGTGGCTCGACAAGAAGACGCTCAAACCGGTCGATCGCGAAGGGAAGCCGATCACGCTGGTGCCGTCCACATTCTCGGCGCCGGTGCCCCTCACGACGAAGGCGACGATCGAGGAGTATCTCTCGCACAACGTAAAGGCGGTCTACCAGCTCGCCGCCGAGGGGGATGTGGCGGCGCTGGCGGAGGAGCTCAAGAAAGGGACGATCTACTCCTTCCCCTACAGTTTCCGGGGGGGGTTGGAGGCGAGCGCGGGGTTCCTGCTTGCGGCGGCGGACGGAACACTCTTCCTCGCGATTGGTGAGCCGACGAAGCTCCACTTCGTGGGCCTGGAGCAGGCGGTGGCGTTGACGGAGGAGGCCGAGGAAGATTCGGACGAGATGGATTTCGGAATGATCTGACATGGGCTCCATCAACCTGTCGAACAGCAAGGGGCGCGACTCGCTCGTCGGGACCGAGAGCGTCTCGTCGGTCCGCCATTTCAAGTGGCTGGATGAAAAGGCGCGGCAGGCGACGAACGCGCGGATCCTCAAGGCGACCATCGAGCGCGACGTGGACGCCCTCGTGAAGGGCGCGGGTGGAATGGACAAGGTCGCCGACGCTCTCGTGAAGGGCGATCCGGAGATCGACTTTGAGCAGACGGGGCGGTTCCTGCGCGACACCTCGCGGGTGTACGTGGACGTCGACAAGCGGATCGTCCACAAGGTCACGGAGTGGGAGATCGTCCGCAATCCGGATGGCACCGAGAAGGAACGGCGGCCGCGGAAAGTTCCGCTGCCCAACACCGCGACCGAGACGCCGCTCAAGTGGAGCGGCAAGCTGATGAAAAAATCCGAGGTCTTCAACAAGTTCGTCTTCGCGGCGAAGCAGCAGATCGTCCACGTCAACGGGCTCACGTACGACTTCCTCTTCGCGATGGCGAAGGAGCTCGAGGAGAAGGAGAGCCTGCTGCTGGTCGGTGGCGGGCCGAAGTCGGCCCAGCCGCTCGTCTTCCAGCGGGGCGGGACACCGTACCGCGGCTTTCTCGAGGGGCGCACGAAGGGAGAGAGCTACTGCCTGGTGCTGCACCTCTCGAACATGGAGTTGAAGAAGCCGGAAGGGGCCGCGCCATGATCGATCGGACGCGGATCGAGATCAAACTGGGCGCCTTCGGCTCGGGCCCCGCGTCGTCGGTGCTGAAGGACGCGTCCATACTCCAGCGCGTGCAGGAGTACCGGCGGCTCGCGGGATCGCGGATGGTGCCGCTCGAGATGAAGGAGATGAAGACGAAGATCCCGGCGGGCGAGTACCACGTCAGTCGGAAGATCGACGGCGAGTTCGACGTGATCGTTCTCGATGGCGACGAGATCTGTCTCGTGAATCCAGGCGGGACGGTTCGCGTGGGGCTGCCGCTGCTGGACGAGGCGGCGAAGCTGCTCGCGAAGGCGGGGCTGAAGAAGGCGATGGTCGCCGGCGAGCTCTACGTGAAGCGGGCGGACGGGGCGCGGGCGCGCATCCACGACGTCGTGAAGGCGGCGCGGCAGCCGGAGTCGAAGGCCGACGTGGAGAGTCTCCGCTTTGCGGCGTGCGGATAGGCGGAAGTAGCGCCATTTTCTGCGTCCGACCATGGAGATTATGTTAACCGGAACTCTTCAAGCAACCGGTTTTCTCTAGGCGGGGGCTTTTTAGCAGCACGCCGCACGCGGCGCTGCTTGCTCGACCGGTGTCGATCGGGCTCGTCTCGACCCTGGCGCGACACTTCGAGCGGACCGGTGCCCACGTCCCTCGTCTGGGGGACCAGTTCGCTCAGCGATCGCTAGTCGGGCCAGTTGTCTGAGTGGTCCCCGTCCCTGGGCTCTACGGTGTCGACGAGGTGACCCTGGGCCAGCGTGATCGGTGGCGCACGGGGCGATAGGTTCAAACACTCCAAGATCGCTCGGATGGGCTCAGGCGGATAGATTGCGGCGAGCACGCGCATGCGACCGCCGCAGCGCGAGCACTTGAGAACATCCAGTGCGAACACACGCCGCATCAGCTCTGCCCAACTCAGTCGCCGTGGCCGGGATCGCGACTGCTCATCGGGTGTAGCTCGGCCGGGCGCAGTCGTAGGAGGGGCGCGTTCGGTACTTTGGTGTTGGCACGGCGGTCGAACGTCGGTCGGCATACCGTCTTCTTCGTCGGAGTCGGGCCGGGCAACGATCGCTCGACGCTTGCCGGCGCGGGGGCCGAGCACGCCGTGATAGCGCACCGTGTGGATGCGCGGTGGCGGAACCAAGGCGGCGAGCTTTTCGATCAACTCGTCAGGGTGAAACAGGATCGCGGTGGTTCCGTCGCGCCAGCGGCGCTTGAGTTGGTACAGCAGTCTGCCGTCGCCAAGCTTCGAGAGGCGCTGGGTTGCCACCGGCGGTCGAGCGACGTAGCGGCACAACCGCTCCAGGCGGCGCCGATCTCGAGCGTGCACTGCAACGTTGGCATGGAGGCTTACCCCGTTGATGCTCGCACAGCGGGGTCCCTGTACGCATTCCTCGAAGTCCTCCGGGTCGATCCGGTCGCCCAGGCGAGTCAGCAGCTTGCCCGCGCGGGGACCGGTGGCCACGCGGCCGCGGACCGAGGCCGCATAGATTTCGGCGAGCAGCGGCTCGTCCGTTGCCAGTGGGTCGGCATCGGTCGGGTCGGACTGCGGGGTGAGGCAGCGCCGCTCGAGCAGGCGCATCAGGCGGCGCACAACCTGGGCGGTGGTGCGGGCGACCTCCTCGTTGCTCGGCGGCGGTAGTGGCGTGAACTGCGGTTGCTCGCCCGTGTAGACGCCGTCCAGAACCAGCGTATGGAAGTGGACGTTAACGTTGAGCGCATCGCCGAACCTCTGGATGAAAGTCACGGCACCACAGCGAGCTGAGCGGATGGCACGGAGCTTCTTGGCTCGGCGCCGGTAAGAGGCAAAGACTGCGCCGATAAACAGCCGCAGCACCGCCGCGGTAAGCTCGGCGTCGTAGGCCATGCGGTAGCGCAGCGGGATGGGAAGCGAGAGCACCCACTGGCGCACGGGCACCTGCGGAATGACGCGGTCGACCAGGTGAGCTGCGGTGTCCGCCATGCGACGCCCGCCGCACGAGGCGCAGAAGCCGCGGCCTCTACAGGAAAATGCGACGACACGGTCCCATCCGCAGTCGTCACAGTGAACGCAGACGAAACCGTAAGCGAGGATGCCGCACTGAAGGTAGGTCCGGAACTCCCGCTCGACGAAGCGCGGGATGGTGCGTTCGCCCTGACGGGCGGTTTCTAGAAACGTCTCCAACCGATCGCGGACGACGTCGTAGAGGACGGTGTCCTCCGGGGTGCGACGGCGATAGTCGGCGGGCACGTCGCCCTCGCCACGTGTACGAAGTGGGGAGCGGGGCGTATCCGCCGCACGTGCCAGACCACCGGCCACACGGGCGTGTAACCCCAACCGGGAAGCCGGCCGACACCATGGATGTCATGAACTGGGGCGCGGTGCCGGCCGACGCCCTGTCGGCACCGCGCCCCAGGTTCCTATGCTCGGCGGCTTGTCGACGAGTATCGTGACCGATGCCTGTGGTTCCTTCGCGCCGACTACTACCCCGAGGGACAGGAGGAGACGCCGCCGCGGCGCGAAGAACAAACGAACACCGTAGGGATCGAAGCCGGAAGCGACACGAGGTCGTCGTAACACACTGCCTGGTCGTAGCAGCCGAGCCCTTCCGCGAAGGTAAGGTTGGCCGGCGACGTGAGCCCGATCACCTATACCCCTCCGCGACGTGCGCGCGCCGAAGAAACCATGGTCGTTCAGGAAGTCGTCGATGAGGAATCGCTAGCGCTTGGCAATTTTGGCTAGTTCGGCCGGGTCGGGAAAGCGAATCAGCATGAGCTGCGTGGCATGCGCGAGCAGGCGGCGGCGAACGTCCCACAGGGTCACCTCGGCTGAGGCGTAGCCATCGCCTGCCCAGTGACTGATGGTACGGGCCAGCAGCCATTCATCCTCCGTATCGGCGAAGAAGCGCATCGAGAGATCGACGCTCGGCGCATGGAAAAACGGGTAGCCGGGCCCCAGGAACTGAGCTACCGCCAGCGGCATGGTGTCGGCCAGTGCCACGAGTGAGACCGGATCGATGCGGCCGTCGACCAGTCGGGCCGGCACGCGGTAGCGGATCCAGCGCAAGGCTTCGGCGCGGCCGGCCTCCCAGCCGGTCTCGAAGGAGTGGAACAGGCGGACGCGTCTCACCTCTACGTTCTCGAAAAATGACGGGCGAAAGGCTGGCGCGCCAGGCGGAGGCTCGGCAGGACCCGGATAGTCCTCAGGGGGCCCGACCTCCGGAGCGACGCTGTAGCTGAACTCGAAACCCTCACGGCTCTCGCCGAAGGCGGCGGTGGTGACGTGACCGGCTTCGCTTCGGCCGGAGCTTCGCACGTCGGCGCGGAACTGCGACATTCGCTTGCCCACGCGGAGCCGGTCTACCGCGATCTCGAGCGGTCCCGACTCCACGGTGGAGATGAACATCGTGGCGAAGCTGCGCAGTCGCTGATGCGGCTGGCCGAGCTCCTGCTCCATGGCGCGCAGCGCGATCGCGCTTACGAGGCCGCCACTCGGAAACACCGGAGCGTTCCACTCGCGAGACACGGATGCTCGGTAACGGCCGGGCGCACCTGGCAACGGCTCAACGCGGGTGTCGTCCACGAACGACGCGCCCGCGCGCGCACCGCCGACGTTGAACAAGTCTCCTGCTTTTGCTGCGGTCATTAGGGTTGCGTCTCCATCCCGCCTAGCATTGGCCGCCATGTCGATCCACTTTCGCGCCGCCCTGATCGGGCTGGTGCTCGCGGCTGCCGGACTCTACTGGCCCTGCATCGCCGGTGTCCCGTTCTACACCAAAGGAGAGCCGCGCGAAGCGATCGTCGTCCAGCAGATGCTCGCCACGGGCGATCCCGTCCTGCCGCTGCTAACGCGCGGCGAGATCCAATCGAAGCCGCCCTTGTTCCACTGGCTGGGCTCGCTCGCCAGCCTCGCCGCGGGCGGGATCAGTGAGACCAGCGTGCGCACACCTTCGCTCGTGGCTTCGCTGGCCACGATCGTCGCGACGGCGCTAATGGGCCTGCGGATGGGTGTTCCGACCGGCGGCTTGGCGGCCGCCGTGATCCTGGCCTCCTCCCCACAGTGGATCCAGGCCTCCACCAGCGCCCGGGTCGACATGGTGCTGGCCAGTGCCGTCACATTCGCGCTGTTCGAGTTCCTCCTCGCCTACCTGGCAGGGCGCGCGGTCTCGCTGCGCGCCTACGGCTGGAGCGCCGCCGCTGTGCTCGCCAAAGGGCCCATCGGTCTGGCCCTGCCCGTGGTCGTCGTCGCGACGTTCCTCGCGGTACGCCGAGACCCGGCCTACGCGCGCTCACTGCGACTCGGCCCCGGAGCCCTCGTGCTCTGCGTCCCCCTGATCTGGTATCTACCGGCGTGGCTCGAGGCGGGGCGCCCGTTTCTCGACAAGGTGATCCTCGACGAGAACCTCCTGCGCGTCCTCGACCCCGTGGCCGCCGGCGCCGGGCATGCAAAGCCAGCCTACTTCTACCTCCCCGCTCTGTTCGCCGGCCTGGCGCCCTGGAGTGTATTGCTACCCGCAGCGGTCTGCGCGGCGCTCCGGTCACGCCGTGACGCGGCCGGCCCCGTTTTTCTCCTGATCTGGGTCTTGATGACCTTCGCCGTGTTTTCCCTGTCGGGCTCCAAGCGGGGGGTCTACCTCCTGCCGAGCTATCCCGCTCTGGCGTTGCTGATCGGTACCTGGCTCGCGCCCTGGCTCGACCGGGCCCGTTCTCCGGCGCCCAGCACCGGTGGTGCGATGAACCAACGGTTGCTACCCGTGCTCGCCGCCGTCCTGAGCATCGTACCCGCGGCCAGCCTGCTCGTGCTGTGGATCCCCGCCCTTCAAGAGTGGGTAGGATCGTTGCTCAACCCGAAGGACGCGACCAACCTCGACACCCTTGCGCAGTTCGCGCGTTCCAACGCGATCCGCACCCTGCTTTGGCTGGCCGGAACCTGGGCGTTGACCGGGGTGCTAGCCCACAGCGTCCGGCGCCGGCGTTGGGATCGTGCCTTCGCCGCACCGGCGTTGATGGTGGCGCTCATGCTGGGAACCATGGGGGGGCCGGGGATTCGCTACCTGGCAGAACGCGCGACGCTCAGGGAGTTCATGGCGAGCGTCCGTCACGAGGTGCCACCCGGTGAGCCGCTGTCCTTTTACCGGCAACTTCAGTACTTGGAGCACTTCCGACCAGCGGCCGTTTACTATGCCGGACGCGCCATCCCGGTGGTGGAGACGTTGGCCCCTGCCGGCGGAGAAAAACGCGTCTGGTTGATCGCCGGCCTGAGCTCGCTACCAGGTGGGCTGACCGAGAGCACCGACGGTGGGGATGGGTACGAGTGGCGTGCGGTCGCCACCCGCAGTTTCGGCCCTGAGCGTGAGCCCTTGGTTCTAGTAACAGCCGTGCATGCAACGAACGATGAGCACGTCGACGGAACCAACGACCGAGAAGCAGAGCCTGATCACGCTGCTCGCCGAGCCCAATGATGAGCGACTGGCGCGTGTCGCGGCAGGAGTTCACCCCGCCGATGTCGCCGAAGTCCTCGACTCGCTAGAAGATCCGCAGCTTCAACTGAGGCTATTCCGCGTGCTGACGGCCGAGCACGGCTCCGAGGTCATGCGCCAGGTGGCCGACCGGACCCGCGCCGTCCTTCAGGAACACCTGTCCGACGCGCGGCTGGCAGCGATCGTCGAGCACCTCGATACCGACGACGCGACGGACCTCGTCGCCGAGCTGCCCGAGCATCGCCAGCGCACCCTCCTGCACCGCACCAGCCCCGAGACGCGCCGGGACGTCGAAGAGCTGCTGACCTATCACGAAGACACCGCCGGCGGGATCATGAAGACCGAGGTCGCGGTCGTCCCGACCAACATGACGGTCCGCAGGATCCGCGATTACATCCGTCAGCGCGGGGACGAGCTGCACGACGTCCAGCGCGTCTACGTGACCGGCGACCAGGAGCGCCTGGTCGGCTATATCCCGCTGCGCGGCCTGATCCTTGCCGAGGACGACACGCCTGCCTCCGGCGTCATGCATACCGACGTCGTTTCGGTCCACACCGATCTGGACCAAGAGGAGGTCGCGCACCTGTTCGAGAAGTACGACATGCCCTCGCTGCCGGTGGTCGATTCATTCAATCGCGTCGTCGGGCGCATCACGATCGACGACATCATCGACGTGATCGAAGAAGAAGCGACCGAGGACATTCTGCGCCTGGCCGGGGTTGCCGGTGAAGGCCTCAACGTGACGACCCTGGTCGAGGGCATCCGCACTCGCCTGCCCTGGCTGGGCTTCAATCTGCTCACCGCCAGCCTAAGCGCCGCCACGATCGCGCTGTTTGAGAACACCATCCATTCGATCGCGATCGCCGCCGCGCTGATGACCATCGTCGCCAGCCAAGGTGGGAACGCTGGGGTTCAGACGTTGACCTTGATGGTACGCGGCTTCGCCATCGGCGAGATCGAGACCCACCATTTTTTGCGGATCCTAGGCCGGGAGTGTCTGGTCGCGCTCGCCAACGGGGCAACCCTCGGGCTGATCGCCGGAACCGTAGTTTACATTTGGCAACGAGACCTGGCGCTTGCGGCCGTTTTGGGGACCGCGATGGTGCTCAATCTGTTGATCGCCGCGGTGCTCGGCAGCCTGGTGCCGCTCGGTTTGAAGCTGCTGCGCGTGGACCCGGCCGTCGCTTCATCGGTGTTTGTCACGGCGGGAACCGACATCCTGGGTTTCTTCATCTTCCTCGGGCTGCTCACGCTCGCGCTGTAGCACCAGCGACCTCGTCCCCGACGGTGCCCTCCGCCAACTCCCGGTAGGAGGTCAGGTCCAGGCCCGCGGCGGCGATTACCTCGCGTACGATCGGGCTGGTCACCACCGCCTGCTCCCCTGGCCCGTCGAACTGAGCCAACAGCGAACCGGGATGACAGACGAACTCGGTCAGACCTCGCCGTGCCGAGCGCAGACGCTGCGCAACCTCATGCTCGCTGACGGGCCGCGTGGGAAACAACAGCTCGATGCGGTCGGGCCCCAAGAACGCTCGCGAACGCAGCCGTCCCCAGACGAGCGCCGGGCGGATGAGCGCGCGCTCGACCCTCCTTTGCCACGCCGGAAGGGAGTACGGTTGGGAGATTCGCCAGATCGGCCCAGCGGGCTTCCGGATCGCCGAGATCGCGTACTCGGCCGCCAGCTCTTCAATGATGGACAGAACCGCGGGAATGAGATGCAGATTGTAGTGACTCGAGATGTAGCTGAGGAAGAGGCCGGCGGACAGGAACTTTTCGATCTGCGCGCGGATCTCGATCCGCAGTTCCTCGCGCAGTCCGCCACGCTTCCGGTACATCCAAGCGGCCTCCAGCGGCCGCTCGACGAAGCGCCCACTGCTGTCGACCAGGTTGGGGACGTGGCGGTGAGGAAGCGTCGACTTACCATCGCACAGAACCAGATGCAGCCCGACGTCGAGATTGGGGCGCATGCCCGCCGACACCATGGCCGCGTGGGCCGCGGGCGCCCCGACGCGCAGACCGGCCGTCGTGATGATGCCCGCGTCGTAGCCCGCCATGACTGCATCATTGACCTCGGGCCACAAGCCAAGATCGTCGGCAGTGATGATGACCGCCTTGGGTTTCACGGCGAGAAAACCGAACGGCCCGCGATATCAGCCGTAGAGTTCCCTGGCAAGCAATCGCTTCTGATAGAAGTCTTGCAGATCGGAGCGTCTCAGCATCCCCACGACGCGGGACCCCGCTTCGTCGTCCACCACGGGAATCTGCTCCCATCCATGCGCGCTGATGATGCGCATGGCGTCGTACAGCGTGTCGGCTGCTCGCACCGTCACCACGTCGCGGTGTGCAAGTTCTCCCACCACCAGGTACGGCCACGCCTCCGTCTCCAGCAGCACACCGCGGAGATCTTGGATGCTGACGATGCCGACCAAGGCGCCGCCCGCCTCCACCACCGGGAAGTAGACGTGGTGGCTACCAGTGACGTAGCGCACGAAGTCGGCTAGCGGCATCGACTCGGGTATCGACTGAAAGTCCTTCGTCACCAGCGCACGGACATGGAGCTGGCGCAAGATGTTCGCCTCGCTACCCGCGCGAAGATCGAGCCCGTTGCGCGCAAGGTCGTAGGTGTCGATGCTGTCGCGGACGATGCGCCGAGCCATCAACGTGGCCAGAACGCAGGTGATCATCCCCGGAACCACCGCGTTGTAGTCACGCGTCAGCTCGAACAGCAGGAAGATCGCCGTCATCGGCGCATGCGTCGCCGCCGAAAGGAACGCCCCCATGCCGACCAGAGCGAACGAACCGGGCTCGGAGATCGCGCCCGGCACCACGCGATTGACGATGCCGGCAAATCCGGCGCCGAATGCGACCCCGATGAACATCGACGGCGCGAACACCCCACCGGAGCCGCCGCTCCCGAGCGTGACCCCGGTCATCAGGATCTTCACGAACACCAGACAGACCAAGAGCTCCGGAGTCATGTCGCCGAGGAAGGCTGCGTTCATCGTCTCGTAGCCGCTGGCCGAAACCTGGGGGAAAAAGATCAGGCTGATGCCCACGACTACGCCACCGAGCAGCGGCATGAAGAATGGGTGAATGGGCGCGCGGTTGCAGGCGTCGCGGATCCAATAGAACGAACGGATGAAGAACACCGCCAAGATTCCGGCGAGCAGTCCCATGAAAACGAACAGCAACAGTTCGCGGTTGAGAGGCCAGTGGAACTCCGGGGTCACCAAGAAGGCGTGATCGCCACTGAGCGAGAGCGAGGTGACGGTAGAAGCCCCAGCGGCAAGAACGATCAGGTAGAAGGACTGGGTCTGCATCTCGCCGACCAGAACGATCTCTTGCGCGAACATCACCCCGGCGATGGGGGTTCCGAACGACGCCGAGATCGCCGCGGCCGAACCGCACGCGATCAGCACGCGCAGTCGATCGAAGCTCGGGCGCAGCGCCCGACCGATCGTCGAACCGACCGAGCCGCCGATCTGCGCGATCGGCCCTTCAATGCCCGCGCTCATGCCGGACCCGACTGTGATCGCGCTCGCGAGCGTCTTGAGCGTGATCCAGCGGCGGCGCAGGTAGCCTCCCTTGACGTTGACCAGCTCGAGAAACTGCGGGAGTCCGTACCCCTTGATCTCTCCTGGAAACCACCGGTCGAGGAGCGCGATCAGCAGCATCCCGAACGTCGGAATCGCGGGAATCCACCACCAGCGGTCCGGCACCCCCGCCAGACCGGTCACGAAGATGTCGTAGGGGCGAGGTCGATCGAGCCCCAGCACGCCGCCAAGCTCGGTCCAGAAGAAACGGTGGGCGCGATCGATGGCCCAATGGAACAGGACGTTGGCCAGGGCGGTCAGCGTTCCGATGAGTACCGCTACCAGGGGCAGCCAGATCGTCGCTTCGGAAAGCACCTGCGACCCGAGCGCGACCAGGATCGACCCCCTCCGCTCGGAAGCCGAGTGTGCAGTGCCCGCTCTGGTCACGATCGGGCCAAATATGGACCGACGCGACGCCGCACTCAACGCGTTCTCGGCTCGGCGGGCTCAGACGACGGGTTCAGCTGAGACCAGTGTCTCGAGATCGGCTCCGGCAGCGGCGATCGACCCGTCCAAGTCGTGACGGGAAAGCTCGGCGAGCACCCGGTCGGATTCCGCGTCACGGCGACGAACCCAGTGGGCAAGGACCGTGCTCAGATCCGCGTGCTCCGGCGAGGTGGCTCGACTTTCGCTCGAGATGGCCTGGCGTGCCTGGCTCAGGGCAGCCGCCAACTGATCGCGCCTGAGGACAACACTCGCGAAGCGGCACACGCCGCCCACGACGAGCAAGAGTCTCAGTCGGCCTCCGGCCGTCGGCACCGCGATCAGATAGTCGTGGCGGTCCACCAGCCAGTGACGATCACGATGCAGTTTCATCAGTCTCCCCAGACACGCGTGGTCTTGTCGGGAAGCACCTGCGGCATCGCTCGACGACAAACGATCCCTCACCGGGCGGCCGCCTGCCGCGAGATCGCGGATCAACGCTTCGACACGGAGGCCGTAGCCGCGCTGGTCCACGAGCGCGTTGCACGGGCTCGAGCACCATCCTGCAGGCCCCCGCTCACATGGCTCAACCTCGGGGTGCGGCGCGAGTCTCCCGCTGCAGGTGCGCAGCCCGTAAAGACGCGCGAACAATTCGGCCGCCGTTCTGGCTAACGCACCATCCTTGACCGGGCCGAGGTAGACCGCGCCGTCGGCAGCGATCCGGTTTGCAGCCATGACACGCGGAAACCGACCGCGCCGCGCCACCTTGACGAAGCTGCCCCGCGGCAGGTGTCGATCGCGCCGGTTGTAGACTGGTTGCCGCGCTGCGGATTCCTGCGCGAGCACGATCGCCGCATCGAGCTGCGAGCACGTCGGCTCGAATCCCACGTCAACGATCTCGTGGACCATCGCGCTTCGGCGCCCACCCAGGTTGGTCGCGCCGGTGATCTGTGCGACCACGTGCTCGCGCAGATTGTCCGCTTCGGCTACGTAGAGGGTACGGCCCTCAGCGCCGAGCAGCCAGTAGACGCCCGCTCGCTCGGGCAGCCGCTCGAGTGTCCGGCGACCGACACCGATTCTTTGCGGACGGCGCGACTCTTCCCCGCGCTGCAGGGCGAGGAGCTCACCAACCGTTCGGCACCCCCGCTTGCCCGCCGCCTCCAGGGTCATGGCCAGCACCGCCGTGGTCAACTCCGCGTCACCGATCGCACGGTGGCGGTCCGGCACCACCAGCCCGAGATGCTTGGCCAAGGCATCGAGCGACGCTTTCTCCAGCTCCGGAAACAGGCGGCGCACCAGCTTGAGCGTACACAGGGTCGGGGCTCCGAGCGGTCTCCCGAGCACACGGCGGGAGGCTCGGTCGAGCACGGCGACGTCAAAAGCGGTGTCGTGGGCGACGAGCACCGCGCCGGCCAGGAACGTCGCGAACCTGGGCATGACCTCTTCGATGGGCGGAGCCGCGGCGACCATTTCGTCGGTAATGCCCGTAAGCTTGACGACGTACGGCGGGATCGGGCGACCGGGATTGACGAGGCTGAGGAACCGATCAACCTCGCGAGATCCCTCCATCCGCAGGGCGCCGATCTCGGTGATTCCCAGCAGCTCCGCCCGCTGACCCGTGGCCTCGATATCGACCACCACGAAGGGCGCTTGTTCCAGAGCACGATCGAGAACGTGATCGGTGGCCAGGCGCCAGCTGCCATCGGCGGGATCCTGCTCGAAGCGCGGGTCGCCCGCGAGGAGCCCAGTCAGAAACCAATGTCCGAAACCCTCGTCTGAACCTCGGTCGGCGAAGATCAAGCCCAACAGTTCCTCGGCGGGCGTTCCGGCGTTCGCCGGACAGCTCGCCAGATGAGCGTGCAACCGTTCGATCATCGTTGCAGAACGAGAGCCGTGGCGGGTCGAGTCAACGAGCCGCGGCGCGCAGCAGGGAGCCTCGAGTCAGAGCGGATTGCTACCGATCCGAATGTCGTAGTCGCCGCTGCGATTGTCCGTCCAGACGACGTAGCAGCGGTTCTGTCCGATCGCCACCTCGGGCGTGAACTGTTCCGAGGAGCCTGCGGCCGAATCGTCAACTCGCTCGTCCGCACCGAACGTGGCTCCCCCATCCGCGCTGGTGACCGCGAAGATGTCGCTGTTTCCGAGCCGGTCATCCTGCCATGCGACGCATACCGCGGCGCCACCGGCGGCGATCGAAGGATGCCACTGATTGCTCGGATTCTGGGCGTTTGGGTCAAGGCCAACGTCGGCGTCATCGAGTCGCTGGGGGAGCGTCCAAGTCGTCCCTTCGTCAGCGCTGGTCGCGATGTAGATGTCGCTATCCACCCTACGCTCGCGCTGGTCCGACCACACCAGAATGAGACGCTCATCGTCCTGCGCGTAGGCTAGAGCCGGGCGGCTGTTGAGGCGCTCGAACTCGATCGAGTCGTCCACGCGCGTCCCACCGCGCTTGACCGCAGTGCCGGAGCGACTGACTCCCGCATAGACATCCCAGTTGTAGTCGCGAAAGTCGACCCATGCGAAGTGGAGCTTCCTGCCCGACGCGGCCACGTCGGGGCGCCATTCGTTGGCTAGCTGCTCCGACAGCGCATCGACGGTCTTGAAACGAGCCTTGATCAGCGCGCGCTCGCGTCTGAACGACAGCACCGGACGACCGTCCGCGCCCCTGGCTCCGCTGCTGCGTCTGGCGTACAGCCGCTCGTAGATCGATACGCCAGGGCCGCTCTCGCGCTCGTCGTTCCATACCACCAAGGGTGCGCCGCGCTTGCGGGGGTTGGCTAGCACCGCCGGATTCCACTTCCCGGCGCCGTCGGCTCCGTCGACGCGCAGATCCGGCCCCAGCTTGGCGAGCGTTTCGTCGAACCGCGCCAGCATGATCCTTCCATCGCCGACGGCCCCGCCGGGTCCGAGCTGCTGCCAGACCACATAGACGGAGGCCACCCCGAGCCGAGGATCGCGGAAAAACGCGACGTCCGGCAGCATCTCGACCGCCGCGCCGCCGGGGTTGTCGCTCACCTTGACGGTAGCGCTCCAGGTCGCGCCACCGTCCCCGCTGCGCGCAGCGTAGATCGCGTCGTTCCCGTGCCGGCTGTCTTGCCACACGACGTAGAGGTCCTGCCCCTCGGCCGCGATACGCGGGTAGAGCTGAGAGGCTGGATCGAGACTGTCGTCCTCGTTCACCTGGACGGAGAGCCCGTAGGCGGTGGCCGCGGGAGGCGTCGGGTCGGGCGTGACGAGCACGTCGATCCCGTCAGGCAGGTCCATGTCGGCCCACTCGACCGCTTCGCGATAGCCGTTCTCGCAAGCGCCGAACGATGGTGGCGGCGGACAGGCCACGCCCGAATCGGGCAATAGCTCAACGCCGGCCGACGCGAGCTGACTGCGCCGGTCGGCCAGCGTGAGCGCGGGCGTTGCGATACCCGGATCGTCGATAACCCAGGGCGCCAGCGCGACGAAGCCGGTGGAAGGGTTTTGTCCGATCCAGGCGTTGGTCACGCTCAGCGGGCCGGGGTCGGACTTGGTCTGCCGGCCGAGGATCGCGGTCTGGCCGTCGAAGGGGATCTCGAGCAGATTGCCGGTCATCGAGGGCACAACGTTGTAGAGAAGGGTGGGGTGCTTCTGAAGATTGTTGTATCCCCCTTGCTTGAAGATGTCGGGGTCCCACGGCGTTGCCGCAAACGCCCACGAGCTGAATGCCTCCGACTGGATCATGACGTGCGCGTGTCGCGCGGCCAGACGCTCGTTGATGTCGACCATCCATGCGTCCTTCGAGATCACCACACCCAGCCGACCCACGGGGGTGTCCAGAACGTCGAGGCGATCGACCGGACCGTCGAACAGCTTGAGAAGGTTGAGCTCGATCGGAGTGAGGTAGACCTTCGTTGCCGAACCGCTCAGCACTCCTCCGGTGCCCGAGGGAGCGCTGGTGATGCTGCCGTCCGCGTTTTGGATGAAGATCTCTCCGTCCGGCTGAAACAGGTACACTGCGTTCACGATGATGGGCGATGTCGCCGCATAGACATAGTCGCGCACGCCTTCCTCGTCCGGATCGATCAGCTTGGCGTACAACACGGGGTCGTCGCTCTGCTGAACCACCCTGGCCGGAGCGGCGTCGAGTCCGGCGGTGACATAGACCCCGTAGGTCACGGCGATGTCCCGGAACGTCTCGTAGAACGATCGGTACAAGGTGTCGGTTACGCCGACGACGATCTGCGGAACGATATCGCCCGGGTCTAAGTTGAACAGTGCCCGGTAGTAGTTGATGGGCTGCGAGTAGCGATTGTACAACGACAAGAACGCCACGGTGCTGTTGAATGCGACCCGCGCCGCCGCCCCCCTCGTGCCGATGAACGTAGCCGGCAACCCGACGCTCTCCGGAAAGTTCACCAGCACCAGAGGGGGCGCACCCCCATCAGCCGGTTGGATATGGCTGACGACGTCGTCGAGGCCGGGCTCGACCAAGCCGGCCCTGCCTGGATAGGTCGCGTCGACCAGAGCGAACATCTTGTCGCGGAAAGCCTGGTAGGTCGTGACGTCGGCCATGGAGATGCGGTTGGCGACAGCGAACGTGCGAACGGTCTTCGCCGTGGCGGTCGCCGCGCGGCCGAGGATGAGACATGTCAGGGCGAGGGTGAGCGTGGCACGGGTAGGCGCGGCGGACATGCCGGCAAGGTGACCACCCGGTGGGGCTCCTGTCAAGGGCGAAGCCGAAACCCCCGACCGAGTGCGACTCTATCCGAACACGGAGCGCTTGGGTGGTTCCGTCGCGGCCTCGACCAGGCGGCGGATCTCCTGTTCAGCGGCCTTATGAATGTCGTCGCGGTTGGCTTCGAACAGATCCTGTTCGGCGAGCACCTGATCGTTGTGCCGATCGATCTCGCCGTTGAGCTGATCGGCGAAACGGTCGAGCCGGGCGGCGATCGCCATGTAGAGACGCCTTGATGGATTGAAGCTGACGCCACAGTGCGGGCAACGCAGGATCATGCCGGGTGTGAGAAACTGGAACGCAACGACGTACTCGCCCTCGCAGCTCCGGCACAGGATCGGCACCTCGAAATTCGCGGGATCGATGCTCGCAATCACCGCGACCGCTGGTGGGCCGACCGGCTCCCCACCGGGGCCGGAGGATGCGGCCGGCGCCGCAGCTGCCTCGGCCGCCGGAGCCGCTTCGCGGAAACGCGAAGGAAACTCATCGCCGAAGCTCTTGTCGGGGTGCAGCTCGCGCGCGCGCTCGAGCAAGGCCGTTTCGGTTTCCGGGCGCTCGGGGTCTGGCACGCAGCAGTCGACCGGACAGACAGCGGCGCAGGCTTCGTACGGGAAGAAGCCGACGCATTCGGTGCACTTGTCGGGAACGATGTAGAAAATATCGCTCATGATCGCCGGCAGCTTGGCGCCGCGGTGCTCATACTCGACACCGCCCTGATAGATCGCCGTGTTGGGGCACTCCGGTTCGCAAGCGCCGCAGTTGATACACTCCTGGGTGATGACGGTTGCCATGGACCATGGGTAGCCTCCCGAGCGGGAAAACTCAACGAGGTGCCGGTTCGTGGATTCGCGGGAGCATCGGTGCTAGTCGCTTCGGCCTCGACCATGCCAGGGGCCGGACGCCATGCGATCGTGGGAGTTGGCTTGACGCCGCAGGGCAAGATCTACGACCGCAGCTATCTCGGATTCGCGATTGACGCCGTCGCGCTTGCCCTCCAGGACAGCGGCATTCCCAAGGGAGGGATCGACGGCCTCTTGGTCAATCCCGGGCTCAGCTGGACCAATCCCGCCCTGGCATCGGTGACCCTGCAGCACGCGCTCGGTCTGGGGACGCTGGGTCTCTCGCTTTCGATGAGCTGCGGCGGAGCGACCGCCGCGGCGATGGTCCAACAGGCCTGCGAGGCGATCGACGCCGGCCTTGCGACCGCGGTTGCCTGCGTGTTCTCGGACGCACCGCTCAAGCCACCGGCGGCGCGCGCGGGTGATGGCCGCGGCGGGTCCGCGGCGTACGCGAGGACGCGGGGATGGGACGCTGCCTACGGGTACTTCGGCGTGAACGCACGCTACGCGATGATCGCCCGGCGACACATGCACGTTTACTCGACGACCCAGGATCACCTCGGTCTGGTGGCGGTTGCCCAGCGACGCTGGGCGCAGGCCAACGAAGCGGCCGAGATGAAGGACAGGCCGCTCTCGCTTGCCGAGTATCACGCGTCCCGGTGGATCGTCGAGCCCTTCCACTTGTACGACTGCTGCCTAGTGTCCAACGGCGGCGCTTGTGTGATCGTGACCTCGGCGGAACGTGCGCGAGACTCGCGCGCCAAGCCAGTCGGCGTGCTCGGCTTCGGACAGGGACACCCGGGCGCCGACCCACTGGATTCGTTGACCACAGGAGCGCGCCCCTCTGGCGAGAAAGCGCTGCGCATGGCGGAACTCGCTCTCTCGGACATCGACGTCGCCGAGCTGTACGACTGCTACACGTTCACCGTTCTCATCTCGCTCGAAGACTACGGTTTCTGCGCCAAGGGCGAGGCCGGCGAACTGGTTGCTTCTGGTGCCACTGCCCCCGGTGGATCGCTTCCGGTCAACACCGGAGGAGGTCAGCTCTCCAGTTTCTACATGTGGGGAATGACCCCCATCGTCGAGGCCGTCACCCAGTTGCGCGGCGCGGGCGGGGGCCGGCAGGTGACAGGCGCGCAGACGGCCCTGGTTTCCGGCAATGGCGGGATTCTTTCGACGCACGCAACCTTGATTCTCGGACGGAGCTGACAGGCGCGCGATGTCCGAGCCTGCGAGCAGACCGTTGCCCGACACCCCGGTGCGCATGGTCCCGTTCTGGGAGGCGGCGCGAGAGAAGCGTCTAGCCGTTCCGAGGTGCCGGCGGTGCGGCCGGCTCGACTTTCCCGTGCCCGAAACCTGCCGGCACTGTCTCGCCCGTGACTTCGACTGGCTCACGGCGAGCGGTCGCGGGCGGCTCTACAGCTTTGTCGTCATGCACCACGTCTACGATCCGGCTTTCGCCTCGCGTACGCCATACGTCGTCGCCGAGATCGCCCTCGCCGAGGGCCCGCGCATCCTCTCGAACGTGGTTGGCTGCGAGCCGTCCGAGATCGCCATCGGGATGGCGGTTTATGTCGACTTCGAGCGGCTCGACGACGAGACCTGGCTGCCGGTGTTCCGCCGCGCGTGAAGGTCAGAATTCGACGAGGAATCCCTCGGTTTCCCCGGTAGCCACGTCCACCATCGTGATGCGCGCGCGATCGTAGCTGCCCGCCGCGAAGTAGATGAACCCGCTCACCTGTTCTCCCGGCTCCAACCGTCCGCCACGCACGGCGCGGCGTGGAATCAGCTCGCTCGCCGCGCGCACGTCACCTAGCTCGGTGGGCGCCAAGGGCTCGATCGGTCCGTCCTCGGCCGAGCCTTGGGCGCCACCCGAACCGATCAACTCTCGATTGCGGTCCTGCAGTTTCCCAGCGGCGTCGGCCGGCGCGAGCGGAAACGCGCGTTGCCGAGCTTCGGAGGCGCTGAGCACGACGTCGCGGGGGTCGAAGTCATAGGAACGGTCGGTACCGTTGACGATCGTCAACCGCACCGGCAGGACGCCCGCGTCGCTCAGATTGGCCTCGAAATCCAGCACGGTTTCAAAGCCAACCACCGGCTCGAGGCTGACCACCACTCGGGAGGCGACGGCCGCCGGGCGCGCGTCGCTCTGGGTCGCCGCTGTGGAGCCGGGGTCCGCTTCGCGTTTCTTGAGCCCCGCCAACTCACCGCCTTCACGCTCGGGAACCAGGTCCGCCCGGCCGCTGACCGACAAGAAGACACCCCGCTCGAACTCGTGCTCGCCGCCGAGGCCGCTCTGGCTGGCATCGATGTGGACACCATGTTCGTCGCAGGAGATGAGAACCTCGCCCCCCGTCTCCCCGCTTCCACGCCGGCGAGTTGCCTGCGCGTAGCCCGGCAACCCGGCGCGAGCGGGCTGAAACGCGGTGATCTCCATTCCCATGCCGACGAGTGCGTCGTGGACGTGACGGTTGGCTTGGTCACAGGTCATGTCCGTGGTGTGGATCTCGTACTGCCGGGAGACCGGAGTGCACGCAGCGACCAACGTGAGGGCCGATACCAGCAGCGATCGGTGAGCACTGGAAAGCGATGCGAGCACGGCGCAAGACATACTAACCGCGGGGTCCAGTCACGAACAATCTCACGTTCTCGGCCGCGCCGCGCAGATTGAGCGAGACGACGACAAGGAGCGCCGGCTCGAGCAGCAGCGACGGGAGCTTGACGCCAGGCAATACCGCCACGGCGCCGAGCAACGCGAGCAGATAGTTGGCGACGCCGGCGGTGTGTCCGCTCGGGGACGGCGCCAGCGGCTCTCGGTGGACCGAGCACCATGCCCAACGCGCCATGTAGGTTCCGAACGAGCCGGCCAGTGCGACGGCCGGAATCCAGTTCGCATGTTCCCAAACACGCGTTGCGTAACCGACCAGAGGCAGACTCCAGGTCTTGGCCAGTGCGAAACCACTGAACGCGAGCCCGAGAAAGGCTGCGTCGCACAGGTTGTCGATGAGCCGACCGGCCTCGCCCGCCGTGCCTCGAGCGCGCGCCATTCTTCCGTCCGCGTAGTCTGCCAGACAGGCAGCAATGACGGCAGGCAGCACCAGACGCGAGCTGTAGACGTCGGCGAGCTCGGCCAGAACCACGCCACCCAACAGCACCCTGCTGAAGCTCAGGAAGTGCTGCGGCGCCGCAAGCATTCGCCTGGCAACCGATCAGCGCAACGCCGCGTCCCAGCAGGCAAAGTGTCCGCCCGCAAGACGCTCCGGCGCACGATCCTCGGTCACCGACAGCAGGTAGACGGCGCTGTCGCCTCGCTCCATGCGCTCCTGCTCCTGCATGAGGTAGCCTGCGAAGGCGAGGTGTCTGCCATCGGGAGAAACCAGCGGATGCGAAGCCGCGAACTGGTCGAAGAACCAACAGAAGTAGACCAGCTCGCGAGTGGGGTAGAAGCGCCCTTCGAGCCCGCGCCGACGGCCAACGACGTCGAAGACCGACCATTCCATCCCGCCCTCATCGCTGAAGGAGATCGAGATAAGGCGAGTCGCGCAGGGTGACCAGAAGAAGCTGACCAGGTTGGAATCGTTGATGACCTCGGTCCGGCCCGTGCGTACGTCGACAAGGCTCACTCCTGTGAACACATGCGGCGTTTCGCCCAGCGCTTCGGAAACCGCGAGGTAACGTCCGTCCGGAGACCACAGGAGCGCGCTGTGACCCTCCACCGGCCTGACGATCTCGCTGACGCTGTCGTCGAGGCGATACAGCGCCAGGTACTCGTTGCTGCCGTTGCTCGCGTCGATATAGGCGAGCCGCTTGCCATCGGGCGCCCACGCCGGCGTGCGAAACTCTCCGGGCGCCAAGCGCGCAATCTCTTCACTCCCGTGATCGGTGTCGAAGATCGAGAGGCGCGCCTCATCGCACACCGAGCGGCTCCCGCCCACGTGGACGGCGATCAGGCCGCGATGCGGCGCCCAGGACCAGAACAGCGGCGAACCGGACTCCAGCTCGATCGCCTCCCCGGGCCGTCGCACGTCAGCAAGCTCCAGACGCAGGCCTTCCTCGCTCTGCAGCAGCAGGGCGATCCGCGTCGAGTCGGCCGACCAGCTCTCACAGATCGGCGCGGCTCCGTGCATCCGCCAGATCTCGTGCATCGACACACCGTCCTGCGCGACGGCGTAGAGTCCCGCCTCCGGCGCCGAGCCCGGCCGAACACCGAAACAGGCGACGTGACTGCCGTCGGGTGAGTAGGACGGCCAAACGTAATAAAGACGACCGTCGACGTCGGCTCCCGGCCAACCGCAGGTCAAGCGCCGGGGCGCATTCCCGGCGCCCGCCTGATAGAGGTCACCGTCGGCGCCAACGTAGACGAGCCGGCACGCGCTGGCAGGCTTCTCCATCACCTCTCCTCCACCCATCAACCCACCTCTGCGGCAACCCGGAGCGCCGAGCTTGGCCCGCGCCTAGGAGTGTGCGCCCCAGAAACACTGACGTGAGAAATCGGCTGCATTTGCCTCCGAATGAGCCGGTCGCATCCCTCTGGACCGTCCATCGACGGTGCGATGCGGGGTCGTCATCAGCGAGAGCGTGGTCGTGAAAGCC
>CAZKRI010000076.1:0-128395 GCA_964555245.1 uncultured Myxococcales bacterium | reverse complement strand
AAGAGGCCCCGATGGAAGGATGGTTCCCAATCCAGAATTGGAGAACGACCAGCTCAGACAACGACCGACGCTGAGATCACTGACAACGCTGCAGGCCTGACCGAGCCGGAAGCCGGACGAACTCGAGACCGTCGACGTCATACGGAGGCAGACGCCGGATCACAGACTACGTCCCGGCGATACGCGGATGTGTGTCTTGCAATCCTCCCCTATGGAAGAACTGGGGCGATTTTCACGGTCAACGACCGAGTAATTGGATTACGGCAACTCCGCTCAGCTCCGTATGTGAGTGGATTGAAGCGGGCGTATCGGCGGATGAGTCGCAGCGCTTCAACGAGTTCAGCGGCTGCTGGCAACAGCTTCAGCCGATCGATCGCGAGATCCTCGATCTAGCCGTCCAGAACACCGACCTCTATGCGTTGCGGCTCTCCTTCGAGCCTGCGAGCCAAGCGGCCGATCGCAAGAGTCCCGCGACCGTCACAACCCCTCGCCGGCGACCGGGCATTTGGAAGTTACTGGGTTTGGCCCGAGTCCGGGTCGACCATGAGGCCCGAGGCATCGACGAACTCGAAGTCGTCACCGGTCAAGGTGCGGAGCTCGCGAAGCTCGTCGTTATCCCAGCGCGGATCGGGAAGCCCGCTGAGGAACCAGGGCGAGCCGTTGTCGGCGAGCAGCATGCCGTGCTGCTTGAGGGCGTTGAGGATGACTTGGTTGGTCGGCGAGAAGCCGGAGACGTCGAATCCGGCCTTCAGACGCGCCCACGCGCCCATCGGCGGCAGCGCGGGGTCGGTCGAGCTGCTGGCGTAGTGCCGAGCGGGCCACACGAAGGCGCGCTGGGTCTGTTCGGTGGTGAAGCGGATCGCATGGGTGATCTGACCGGCCAGGATCTCCTCGTAGCGGATCAGGCCGGGCAGGATCGGCAGGCCGGCGGCGTCGGCCGACGTCCAGGTTGCAGGGCGCAGCGCGTTGGAGCCGAGATCCCACACGGCGCCGGAGCCCGCCTTCCACGACTCGCCTTTGTGCACGGCGCGGGCCGCGAAGACTTCGTACAGAGTGCAGCTCGATTTCTCGACGACGATCACGTGGCTGTCACCGCGGCCCTTGCCCAGACGCGCGCCGCCCTCGACCGGCACCAGCGCTGGAATCGGATACGGACCGGGGTCGCTCTCGTCATCGTAGAGAAACGTCAGCGGCACCGGCGGCTGGATCGCCGGCACCACCGTGAAGGGAATGCCGATGGTACCGCCGCCGTAGGTTCCCGAGCCGAAGTCGGGATGGACGGGCGTGTCGCGCCCGACACTGTCGACCCACGCCTCCGAAAGCGAGTGCAGCGGCACCGCGGAGACGTCGGCCCTCCAGACGTTGTCGGCCGGGAACAGCGGGCACGGCAACGGCGGCGGTGTGACCGCACAGCCGCGGACCTCGGCGGCGCACGCAGTCGATCCGTTGTCTCGCAGGTGGATGACGCAGCCGTCCGGCGCTGTCGTCGCTTCCGGGCTGCCGCCGGCAGCGAGCAAGCAGCGGCTGGCCTTGCCCGCAGCGGTGATGCACTCGGCCGCGTTGAAGACCGGCGTTACTTCGTCTCCGAGCCGCGCGCCCCAGCGCAACGTGCCCGTGACGTTCTTGGCGTTGACGAGAAGGCTGCCGTCGGCGTGGTCGATCCTGATACGGCAGTGCTCGACCGCAGCGCTCGAGGTCGGCAGCACGAGCAATGCGACTGCGGGCGGCCACGTAACCCAGGTCATGGCCCGGATCGATCATGCGAGGAAGCGTAGCCGACCTCGCGCGCCAGAGTCCGGCAATGGCTCACCATAGATCCGTTCGAAGAGCACGCGCCTTCGCTCACGCTCCGGTAAATCGGCAGGCAATGACGCCAGCACCATCCGTCGCGCAGCGTCGAACATCTCGGAGCCGATGCGCAAACGTTGCGCGCCCGACAACGCCATCAGGCGTGCACGAACCATGCGCTCAATCTCAGCTGGAGTGTCGGTCATCGCTGGCATTCTTGCCAAAGCTCGTACAGGCCGAGCGTCTTCGTCCAACCGTCAATGTACCCTCGGTCGCAGCCGGTAGCCAAGAGGTTCTTCACATCGCGAAACTGCATCTCGGAGCGTGAATCCCTGGCCCAGTCGAGCTTCGAGATGATGAGGTCTTCCTTGCTCACGATCCAGGTGGAGAAGTCTTCGACCGTGATGCGCTGGCGACGCTCGAACTCGGCGCGGCGATAAGGGCTGCTCTTACGGACGATGCAATCGACCTTGATGACGCTCTCCTGGTGAATCAGGTTGAAGAGCGCCTCGTGCGAAATCGAGTCGCTGACTGCGTCGAAAGAAACATAATAATCCGGACTGAACAGCCGGACGATGGTTTCGGTGTCCTTCGGTGCGAGAGCAACCACGATATCGATGTCGCGCGTCATGCGCGGCTGTGCATAGTAGTTCATCGCCATCGACCCCGTGAGCATGTAAGCGATGTCGGCTCGCTCCAGGCGAGCCGACACGTCGCGGACGATATCGAGCTCATTCTGCACGTCGATCGGACCGGCCCTGGCTCGTCTCGTCCTTTTATTCGATGCCGCGTATGGGTCCAATAGCTGGTTCCGCGATGGTACGGCTCGGCTTCGTGCCCCGCTACAATGCAGCGCCTTGGCGTCCGACCGGATTTTGGCCGCGCCCTTGGAGACGGCGTTCACTCCGAAGCCCGCGCCGGCTGAGCCGGTGAGCCGTGCTAGGGAGCCGCGCCGGTCACCTGCACCACCTGCTGGAACGTCGGCCGGTTGATCCAGGGAATCGGATCCACCGTTGCCGCGCCGAACGGCGTGAACTCGATTTGATCCACGGTCGGATCGGCCTCCCAGTCGGCTGGATCCGCCGAGCCGAATGCGATCGTCAGCTCGGCGACGGCATCCGATAGGCTGTCCACCAGCGCCGTCCTGCAACCGGCCAGGGTGCCGTCGGCGCACTGAAGTTGCTCGAAGGGCGCGGCGACGCTCAGACCTTGCGCCATGCGCAGCGCCTTCTGCAGCAGGCCGTAGTACCCGGACTGATAGGCGGAGCCCAGCGTGCCCGGACGGTTGTCGAACCCCAGCGGAATGTCGGCATAGAACGCGCCGAGCTGGCCGCCGAAGACGGCGTCGATCATGCGCTCGAACCACTCGTCCATGATCGCCACGGCCGAGCTGTGATCGTACTGCCCGCTGGCATCGCGATCGCGACGGAACGCGCCCGACTGCACCCAGGTGTCGAGGATCGTGAGCGCGGGATCGAGACTGACCTCCGATCCGATGATGGCTAGCGCATGAGGTAGCACCTGGCTGCCGCGCAGGTCGGTCGTGCCGGCGTCCTCCATCATCTCGACCATCTGGGCGACGCCGATGGGAACGTTGGAGGCGATCGCGGCTTCCACCCGGTCATCCAGCGAGTCCACGCGGTGAACGGTCCCGAACGAGTAGTTGCCGTCGCTGGCGCGCCAACCCGGCGCCGGCTTGTTGTTCCAAGAGGTGAAGTATCCGCGTGCCGGATTGACTTCCTGAGGTCGGGCGTCGCTGTCGAGCAGTCCCTGCCACTCCCACTCTCCCGTTCCCCAACTCGGCAGGTCCGGATCCACGCCCGCCGCGCGCACTGGATAGCGGCCGCTATGGACGTAGCCGAGCTCCTCCTCGTTGACGTAGAGCCAGTTGAAGCTGCCCGGCAAGAGTCGCGCGGCACCGGCGAAGCGCCGGAACGTCTTGGTGGTGCGCCGGTCGATGCGCGCGAACGCGATCCCGTTCTGACCCTCGCGCATGAAGGTGGAGCGCTGTCTGACCAAGGCCACCGGCTCGCCGCCGACGGTCGCCCGCGCGAACACCTGACCATGACCCGAGCGTTGGACCGTTGCTGTCACGTTGTCGCCGTTGGCCGTGCAGAAGGTAGCATCGCCGATGCACCAGGTGTCGAGCCGCTCGTACATGGGCAGGCATTGGCTGTTGAAGAGGTAGTGCTTCGACATGATGCTGGGCGGGCTCATGTCGGGCTCACAGAGCTTCTCGGCGCGCACGTCGACCACGTCGGAGCCGCCGGCCGTTGCGCTCCACGCATAGGTCGGGCCCCGGCCAAGAACCACGAAAGGCGTTCCCGTGACCGCCGCCCCGCGGGCGCTCATGCCGGCTCCGTCGATGCTGATCTCGGTCAGGAGTGCGGGAACGAAGTACGCGACCTGTGGGCCCATGACCGCGATCGGATGACCGCCCGCGGCGTGCTCGCCGGATACCGCCAGGAAGTTGCTCATCGAGGGGTGGTAGGGATTGTCTCGCAGGCGCGAGCGCTCGGAGGTCACTTGCGATGCCATCAGGTATCCCGGGGGTAGGGGCCCGGTGATCTGGATGGCCGGTGGCGACAGGATCGAGCCGAGGTCAGGCATGGCGACCGCGGCCGGATCCACTGGTCCCGGTTCCAAGTAGGGAAACGTGAGCTCCGTCGTCGTCGCGGCCTCGGGTTCGTCGACTTGTCTCAGATCGCGATACAACGCCTCGCCGTCGGCGATCCCGTAGGCGGTCCTGAGCTTCTGGAGCAGGATCGCGTTGGTGTGCTCGCCGCCGCCGCCGGCGCCGAACAGCTGCTCGAGAATGGTCGCGACAGCCAGGATGTCGCGCTTGGTGAACGGCGCGATCGGCGTCAGGCCAAGCACGACATGCTCGGCTGGCGCGCGAGTGATGGGCTGGAAGTTGACGTAGGCGACGTAGGCATTGACGCCCTGGAGGAACGAATCGAGCAGCCTCTGCGCGCGCCTGGCCTTGCCCCCGAACTCATCGAGCATCAGTTGCAGCGCGGCATCGAGGTCGGCGTCGTCGTAGCCGGCGAACTGGTACATCGCCTCGTCCTGATCCAGGGCGAAGTCGAGCAAGCCCGGGTCCGGCGTCGGGTTGGCGCCGAGCGCTTCGGACAGCCGCCCGCGACCGGCCCGGCGCGACAGTTCCATAGCGAAGAGCTTGTCGGCAGCCATCGCGTAGCCGATTCCGTAGAACAGACGCGCGCGGTTGCCTGCTTCGATGTGCGGCACTCCGAAGTCGTCGCGCGTGATCGTGACACCGTCAAACGGAGGGTTGAGAAAATCGGGTGAGTTGGCCGATGGCGCAATCGGCGCGAGCTTGAAGTACGTGAGCAGGTCGCCGTCGGTCAACCCCGGTGGCGCGTGAACGAGGTCGCTGTACATCAGACGTTGATCGTCGACGTGAGGCGGCAGGGTGCCGTCGCTCAGGAACTGCGCCGCCTCCAGCAGCGTGAGGTAGCCGCTCTGACCGGGTGGCTGGATGTTGAGGAACAGGCCGTTGTCCTGGGCGGTCGCTGGGCTGGTGCACATGGCACCCAAGGCGAGCGTCACGCCGGCGGTCAGCAAGCAACGCTGGGGGGAGAGGAGATGCATCATCGATTCCTTGGCCGCAGATTCGGCGGGGCCCGGCCACGCGCCGTAGGGCGCACGACTATAGGGTGCCCGGTTGACCGTTGGCAACGCTGAAAACCGCACATCCGCCCCTTCGAGGGGCGATCCGTCCGGGCCTGCGACCGTCGAGCTGCTGTTCAAAGAGAGACCGTTGGACTATGGAAACGGGCGCTCCGCGCGTGCCAGGGCAAGACTGACCCATGACGATGCAAAAGACCCCCCTGTTGCTCTCGCGGCTGATGGACCGGGGTGCGTGGGTCGCCCCGGGTGAGGAGATCGTCACGCGTGCGGACCGCGGCGCCAAGCGGCAGACCTACGCGGAGACCCGCGCCCGCGCCCACCGGCTGGCCCACGCCTTGGCCGAGACCGGGATCCAAGTGGGGGACCGGGTGGCGAGCTTCATGTGGAACGGGCGCCGCCACCTCGAGCTCTATCACGCGGTGCCGTGCATGGGGGCGGTGCTGCACACGCTCAACATTCGCCTGGCGGCGCGCGAGATCGAGTACATCGTCAACCACGCCGCCGATCGCGTGATCTTCGTCGACGCCGATCTGCTGCCTCTGCTGGAGCAGCTGGCAGGGCGTATACCGACGGTCGAACGTTTCGTCGTGTGCTCGGAGCAACGGGAATGGCGCACCTCGCTGGCCCCGGCCGTTGACTACGAAGAGTTCATCGCGGGCAAGCCCGAGCGCTACGCCTGGCCCGAGCTCGACGAGCACGCTCCGATGGGCCTGTGCTACACCAGCGGCACCACCGGCAACCCCAAGGGGGTCATGTACACCCACCGGTCGACCTACCTGCACACGATCTCGGTCTGCATGACCGACGTCATGGGACTGTCGGCGACCGACAGCCTGTGCGGGATCGTTCCGATGTTCCACGCGATGGGCTGGGGACTGCCCTACGCGGCGACCATGCTGGGGATGAAACAGGTGATGCCACACCGGTTCATGGATCCGGTGAGCCTCCTCGATCTGATAGCGGTAGAGGAGGTGACGATCTCGGCCGGCGTACCGACCATCTGGCAGGGCGTCAAGTCCGCCATCGAGGCCGAGCCCGATCGCTGGGACTTAAGCGCCCTGGTGCGGGTGACCTGCGGCGGCTCCGCGCCGCCGGTTTCCCTGGTGCGTTGGTTCTGGGAGCGGCTTGGCGTGGAAATGATCCAGGGCTGGGGCATGACCGAGACCAATCCGTTGGGCACGATCGCGCGCCGGATCGGCAAGCGCTCCCAGCGTACGCTCCCCGACTCGCAGCGCTTCGAGAACCAGGCAAAGGCCGGCCTGCTCATTCCCGGCCTGGAGATGGAGATTGTCGATGAAGCGTTCCGGCCGCTACCGCACGACGGCCAGGCGGTTGGTGAGCTGATCATCCGCGGTCCCTGGATCGCTGCCGAGTACTACAACCATCCGCAGCCCGAGAAGTTTCGCCAGGGCTGGCTCGTGACCGGCGACGTAGCGCGGATCGATCCGGACCAGTATCTGATCATCGCGGACCGCTCCAAGGATCTGATCAAATCGGGCGGTGAATGGATCTCCTCGGTCGATCTGGAGAATCACATCGTCGGATTGCAGGGCGTGTTGCAGGCGGCGGTGGTCGCGCAGCCGCACCCCAAGTGGGACGAGCGGCCGGTCGCGATCGTCGTCTGCGCTCAGGGCGCGGCGCTGACCAAGGAAGACGTGCTGGCGCACTGCGCGCGCGGGTTCGCCAAGTGGCAGGTCCCGGACGACGTGCTGTTCGAAGCGAGCATCCCGCTCACCTCGACGGGGAAGATCGACAAGAAACGGATCCGCGCCGAGCTGGCCGAGCGTAACTACAGGCTTCCCGATCTGCAGGAGGCGCCGGCGCGCCGTCATGCCTGAGCGCGAACGGACCGGCCAAGGAGACTGAGAGACCGTGGGCAAGCCGCGAGTGCGCGCGGGGGGCGGGCTGGCCGCGGTTCTGTACACGCTACGCAAGGGCCGAGAGTCCGGTGGTGTGCTGCGGCTTTACCGGCGGATGCGCAGCCGGAACGCCTGCAAGACCTGCGCGGTCGGCATGGGCGGCCAGCGTGGCGGCATGATCAACGAGGCCGGCCACTTTCCCGAAGTCTGCAAGAAGTCGGTCCAGGCCCAAGCCGGCGACATGGGCGGCGTCATCGAGGAGGACTATCTGACGCGTACGCCGCTCGAGGCGCTGGCGGGGCTCCGCTCGGCGGAGTTCGAACGGCTGGGACGGCTCGCCTTCCCGATCCTCGCCGAAGAGACGGACACGCACTTTCGCCGCATCTCCTGGGAACAAGCCCTCGAGCGCGCCGCCCAAGGCTTCCGCGCGGCCACGCCCGACCAGGTCTTTTTCTATTCGTCGGGACGCTCGAGCAACGAGGCGGCGTTTCTCATGCAGCTGGTCGCTCGCGCTTACGGGACCAATAACGTCAACAACTGCTCGTACTACTGTCACTCCGCCTCCAGCGTCGCCCTGTCGATGGTCTACGGCTCCGGCACCGCCTCCATCACGCTCGCCGATCTCGACCGTGCCGACCTGGCGCTGGTCGCGGGCGCCAATCCCGCGAGCAACCATCCGCGGCTGATCACCAAACTCGTCGAGCTGCGCGAGCGGGGCGGCAAGGTGATCGTCGTCAACCCGCTGCGCGAAGTCGGACTGGAACGGTTCCGGATTCCCTCGCGCCTGCGATCCATGCTCATTGGCTCGACAGTCTCCGATCTCTATCTGCAGCCGCACATCGGTGGAGACGTGGCGTTGTTCAAGGCGCTGCTCAAGGGTGTGATCGAGCGCGGCGGTGTCGACCAGGAGTTCGTCGCCGCGCGCAGCGCCGGCTGGGATGCCGTGCGCGCCGATGCGGCGGGGACCAGCTGGAACGATCTCCTGGTGGCCGCCGGAGTCGAGAAAGCCGAGATCGATGCCGCGGTCGACATGCTGGTTGGCGCCGAGCGCGGGATCTGCATGTGGGCGATGGGACTGACCCACCACGCCCACGGCGTGGACAACGTCCTGGCGCTTTCCAACCTGGCCATGGCGCGCGGCTGGCTCGGACGCGAAGGCGCGGGCCTGTTGCCGATCCGCGGCCACTCGAACGTTCAGGGCGTGGGCTCCTGCGGGGTTGCGCCGCAGCTCAAGAAGGCCTTCGCCGAGAAGCTCGAATCGCTCTACGGTTTTTCCATGCCGACCCACGCCGGTCACGATACGTACGCCTCGATGGTAGCGGCCGGCGAGGGGCGCGTGCAGGTGGCGTTTCTGCTCGGCGGCAACCTATTCGCCAGCAACCCGGAGCGGCGCTGGGCCGCCGCCGCACTGCGCCGGATCCCGCTCACGGTCTACGTCACCACCAAGCTCAACGAAGGTCACGTCCACGGGCGTGGCCGGGCGACCTTGGTGTTGCCGGCGCTGGCGCGTGACGAAGAGAGCCAGGCGACCACCCAAGAGTCGATGTTCAACTTCGTCAGGCTCTCCGAGGGCGGCAAGCCGGCGGTGCGGGGAGAGATGCGCTCGGAGGTGGAGATCATCGCTGAGCTGGCCGAGCTCATTCTACCCAAGGGGCGCTTCGATTGGTCGCGGCTGCGCTCGCACGAAGCGCTGCGCGAAGCGATCGCGCAATGCGTCCCCGGCTATCAGGCGATCGCCACCATCGACCGGACCCGCGCCGAGTTTCACGTCGCCGGCCGGACCTTCCACGGTCCACGGTTTGCGACCGATGACGGAAAGGCCGCCTTCCATCCGACGCCGGTGCCCCCGCCGCCCTGCGAGGAAGGCGAGTATCGGTTGATGACGCTGCGCTCGGAAGGGCAGTTCAACACGGTGGTCTACGAGGACGAGGACCTCTACCGGGGAAACCTGCGGCGCGACGTGGTGATGATGTCCGCTGCGGATGCCGACCGCCTGGGTCTCGCCGAGGGCGACCGAGTGATGGTCGAGAATGCCGTCGGCAGCATGATGGCCTCGACGGCGATCGTCGAGATCCGACCCGGCAGCCTGGCGATGTACTACCCGGAGGCCAACGCGCTGGTGCCGCGCCGGCTGGACCCGCGCTCGAAGACGCCAGCGTTCAAGTCGGTGGGCGTACGGCTGCGGCCGCTGCGCGTGGCGAGCGCGTAACCGATGGCCCTGGATTTTTCCCTACCGCAAGACGTCGTCGAAACCCGCGACCGGGTCCGCCGGTTCATTCGCGAGGAGATCGAGCCGGTCGAGGCCGAGTGCGAGAAGACCGGAAACTGGCGGGAAGGCGTCATTGCGCTGCGCCGCAAGGCCAAGGGCGGCGGGCTCTGGAATCCGCACATGCCGGCCGAGTGGCTGGGCATGGGTTTGGGACCCGTGGCCCTCGCCACCGTTTCCGCCGAATGCGGGCGTAACCGCATCGCCTCGATGGTCCTCAACTGCCAGGCGCCCGACGAAGGCAACATGCACACGTTGCTGCACTTCGGCACCGATGAGCAGAAGGAGCGGTATCTCCGGCCGTTGTGCGAAGGCCGGTCACGGTCATGTTTCGCGATGACCGAGCCTGAGGTCGCCGGCTCGGATCCGACCGGGATTCGCACCCGGGCGGTTCGCGAAGGCGACGACTGGCGGATCAACGGCCACAAGTGGTTCATCACGGGTGCGCGCGGGGCGCGGTTCGCGATCGTGATCGCGTGCACCGATCCCGATGCCGATCCGCCTCAGGCGCGCAATACCGCTTTTCTCGTCGACACCGATACCGCCGGCTTCAAGATCGTCCGCGACATCGAGACCATGGCCGGTCGTCACAACCACTGCGAGATCGTTCTAGAGGACGTCGTCGTGCCGCATACGGCGATCCTGGGCGAGCGCGGCGGCGGGCACCGCCTGGGTCAGGCCCGTCTGGGCCCGGCGCGCCTCGCCCACTGCATGCGCTGGCTCGGAAGCTGCGAGGTCGCTCTCGAGCGGATGGTCGCCCGTGCCCTCGAGCGCCGGCTGCACGGCGGCGTGCTGGCCGATAAGCAGGGGATCCAGTGGATGATCTCGCAATCGGCGATCGAGCTATATCAAGGAAAGCTCATGGTCCTGCACGCGGCCTATCTCCTGGAGAGCGGGAAGCCGTTCAAGCAGGAGGCGTCCATGGCCAAGTACCACGTGGCCAACGCCCTTTGGCGGATCGTCGATCGTGCGTTGCAGGTACACGGGGCGCTCGGCTACTCGACCGACACGCCGCTGGAGCAGATGCTCCGGCACGCACGCTCGGCCCGCCTCGTCGACGGCGCCGACGAGGTTCACCTCACCCGGATTGCCGAGATCGTGCTCGAGCGCTTCCGGGAGGACGGCTCCACCCGCGGCGCGACCGGCTACGAGCTGCTGTATTGAGCGGCACTAGTCACGGGCCGAGTGGCGAAAGAGATCAGCGCTGCCTCGGGTTGGCTACTTCATCTTGCGCGCCCGCGCACGCTTGCTGGCGGGCTTGGATGTTCGGGTGCCGCGTTTGGGTGGAGTCTTCTCATCGGTACGTCCAGGTTTGGCGCGACGCCTCCTGGCCAGCTTCACCGGCGTCGGTGTGTTCGTGGGCGGAGAGTCGGCGTCGTCTGCGGCCATCTCCAGTCCAAAGATCTCCGACAGACCCTCGGCTGCGAGGACCTTGTGCTTCGCGGGTGCCTTCTTCGCCAGTGGCAGACCGCTCCCCGCCCTGCTGATGAGATCCTTCTCGTCGACTCTGCGCAGCCGGAAGAGTAGCTCGGGTTGCTCGTCGAGCCGAGCACCGACGCCGTAGAGCACGGCTGCGACGTGTTTGCACATCGACGCCCAGTCCGGGCAACTACAGGAAAACTCGATCGCGCTCGGTGCGGGAAACAACCCTGCCTTCTGCTGGCAGATCCGCTCCATGACCGCCTTCGAGAGTCGTCCCTGCAGAAGCTCCACCAGTGAGTCGATCGCACCCGCACAGTCGGCGCAGATGGATGTCCACTGGGCCTTCGGCACGACCGCGACCTTCACCGTTACCTTGTATATGCTCGAGCCACTGACCAGCGCCTTCGCCTCGCCGGCCGCGATCTGAAGGTCGAGTACCGAGCCGTTGCGCACATACGTGCGGCCGCGCGGCAGGCGGTTCGAGAAGTCACTATAACGCTCGAGGTTATCGCACCACGCTTTGCCCCAGAAAGTGTGGGCGATGGTGCGGCCCTCGATCACGACGGGGGATAACCGACGACCTTTCTTCTCGAGCTTGGCCATCGCACGCCCGGCCTTGCGTCGGCGCTCGGCCACGGGGACGTAGGGTCGCCACTGGTACCACATGCGTCACTCCTTCATAGCGGCGTTGAGATCGAGCGCGACGAGCCTGAGTAGCTCATCGTCCTTCAGCTCGGTCAGGTTCAGCTCGGCGCCGCCTTCCAGTAGCTCCGTCGAGAGCTGCTTCTTCGATTCGATGAGACCATCGATCTTCTCCTCGACGGTTCCCTGGCAGATGAACTTGTGGACCAGGACGTTCTTCGTCTGTCCGATGCGGAACGCCCGGTCGGTGGCCTGGTTCTCGACCGCCGGGTTCCACCAGCGATCGAAGTGCACCACGTGCGAGGCGGCGGTGAGGTTCAGCCCCGAACCGCCTGCCTTGAGGGACAGCACGAAGAAGGGAACCGACTCGTCCTCCTGAAAACGCTTGACCAGGTCCTTGCGCTTTCTCACCTCGGTCTCGCCATGCAGCACGAGGCCAGGACGGCCGAACACGTCGCCCAGGAAGGAAGCGAGCGGTGCGGTCACCTCGCGGAATTGCGTGAACACGAGCGCTTTCTCCTGCTTCACCGCGATGACCTCGCACAGCTCGCGTAGTCGTGCCCACTTACCGCTATCTTTCTCGGCCCACGCGCCGTCGCCTAGCCACTGCGAGGGGTGGTTGCAAACCTGCTTGAGGCGCATGAGGAAGGCGAGCACCAGCCCTCTGCGCCGGATGCCCTCGGTATCCGCCAGCTGCCCGGCTAGCTCCTTGACACCCTGCTGATAGAGCGCGGCCTGCTTGCGACTGAGCTGACAGAAGGCCTTGACCTCGGTCTTGTCGGGCAGATCGGAGATGACGGTCTTGTCGGTCTTGAGGCGCCGCAGGATGTACGGCCGAACCAGTTCGCGCAGCGCGCCGTAAGGATTGTGCGGCTTGTCAGCGAGGCGCTTGGTATAGCTCGTGAACTCCTTGGCCGAGCCGAGCAGCCCGGGGTTGATGAAGTCGAAGATCGACCACAGATCGCCCAGGCGGTTCTCGATCGGTGTGCCGGTGAGCGCGATCCGCGCGCGTGCTCTGAGCTTCTTCGCCGCGCGGGTCTGCTTGGCCCCCGGGTTTTTGATTGCTTGGGCCTCGTCGAGGACCAGGAGGTTCCATGACGTGGTCGCCAGCCACGGGATGCGCAGGAGCGAGCCGTAGCTCGTGATCACGAGGTTCAAGCCGGCAAGCTTCTTGGGTTCGAGCGCCCTCATTTCGTGGCCAGACATCGCCGAGGTGTGCACGACCATGGACTTGACGCGCGGCGCGAAACGCTCGATCTCCGCCGCCCAGTTGGCGAGCAGCGAGGCGGGTGCTATCAGCAGGCTTGGCCGCCGCTCGAGGCTTGGCTCGCGGGATTGGACGAGGAGCAGGGCAAGTACCTGGACGGTCTTGCCGAGGCCCATGTCGTCGGCGAGGCAGGCGCCCAGTCCGAGTCGCGAGAGGATGTGGAGCCAACGGACGCCCACCTGTTGATAGGGGCGTAGAGTCCCGCACAGCTCACGTCCGGGATCGACCTTGGCCAGCCCCTCGGGCGAGCGCAGCGCTTTCAGCGTCTCGGCGAGCCACGGGCCTGCGACGACACGGGTCCAGTCAGGATCAGCACCGGTGGCCGCCTCGTCCTTGGTGACGTTGGCGCCGGAAAGCATCCGCATCGCCTCGGTGAAGGTGAGCCCATCCTCGGCCGCGAGCCGCTCGGCGTCCTGGAACCGCTCCATCATCCGCTCGAGCCGCTCGCGGTCGACCTCCACCCACTGGCCACGGATGAGTGCGAGCCCGTTCTCCCCCGCAAGTATCGTTTTCACCTCGGCGGCCGTCAGGGTCTCGCCGTCGAGCGTAACCTCCATGTGAAAGTCGAGCAGCGCCTCCGTGCCGAGCCCGGATGGTGTCTTTCCTCCGACGGTGGCGGTTACCTGCGGCCGCAGCGGGCGACCCGTCCTCCAGTTGGCGGGCATCCGGACCACGATGCCGGCGCGCTCCAGCTCCGGAACGTCACCGAGAAGATGGAAGGCCTCCTGAGGAGACCAGCGCAGCGGATGGAAGATCTCGCCCGCCTCCACCATCTGCTTGAGCCACGCGCAGCGTTCTCCCGCGCGCTGGACCGGGAGCAGCAGCGACAGGAGGCGATCCTTGTTTGCTGCTCCCGCGTACTCGCGCAGGGCCTGGCCGAGAGGCAGGTGCTGTGCCTTTCCGTGCACCGAGAGCCGGTTGGTGTAGGTCGCGAGGAAGGCGAAAGGCACCTGCTCGTCCGTGCGGTTCTCGGCGAGGTTGAAGTGGACTCTTCCGACAACGTTCCAGGCGGGGTTCAGGCTCCTGAGGAAATCCTGAACCCCGACCCCTGACTCGGCGTGCTCGGTGGAGAAGGCATTGCCAAGCCCGGTCCAGAGCGTGCGCAGCACGTCGGACGTCAGGTACTCGGCGCCGGGCATCATCGGCGCCGCGGCGGCGAGGGATGCGAGCTCCTCCTCTGGTGGTCGCGGAACTCCGACGCCGCGTTCTTCGACATCAGGTCTGGCGCAGAACGCGGTAACCCAGTGCGCGCCGAGCTCCCGCCAGTAGGCGAAGGCCGGTGGAAGGACGTGGCCTACTTCGGCAGCACCGAGCCTCAGGAGTCCATGACCCTCGCCCCGCGTGAAGGCGCGCTGGATCCTTTTAGCGAGGGCTGGTTCCAGCTCAGGCGCGTCGTCGGCCGGGACCAGTACGAGGCGGCCATGAGGCGTCAGGCAGGGCGTCAGGCGGAGCTCGTTCAAGGTGCGACGCATTGTGCCTCGCGCCGACTCGCCGGGCGAAACCGCGACAACGCGCGCGTCAGCTCACCAGCGCGAGCACCTCGTCGGTGTGGGTCTGCGGACTCACCTTGGGCAGCGCGTGAGTGATGACGCCTTTCTCGTCGATCACGTAGGTGATGCGGCGGGCGAAGCCGGCATCCGCCTTGTCAGCCGCGCCGTAAGCCACCCCGATCTTGCGGTCGGTGTCGCACAGCAGAGGAAACTGGTAGCCGAACTTTTCAGCGAACGCCTTGTTCTCGGCCGCCGTATCGAAGCTGCACCCGAGGATCTGAACCTTCTTGGCATCGAAATCGCGGATTCGATCACGGAATCCGTTGCCCTGGATGGTTCAACCGGGGGTATCGGCCTTGGGATAGAACCAGAGAATGACTTTCTTGCCCCGATAGGCAGAGAGCTTGACGGTCGTGCCGTCGTGGACGGCAACCGTGAAATCCGGCGCGGGAGTTCCAACTGCGAGCATGCTCGGCTCCTTCCTGCGGACGAGCTCGCCGAGCGCGTGCTTGGCGAGCTTCAGATACGTGCCTACACCCGGCATGACGCTGCCACCTATGAATGCGCGGACCAGCTGTGGCAACGGTGCACGCCCTGCCCACGTGCAAGTACGGAATCTCCCTGGTATGGCACCCGAAGGACCGGGCGTGACTGCCCGGCAAGGAGCCTTCCGCCATGAGCGACGCGCCCACGAGCGGCCTCAACCGCAACAGCTGCACGATCACCGAAGGCGACAGCCGGGCCCCCAACCGCGCGATGCTGCGCGCGGTCGGCTTCGGTGACCGCGATTTCGGCAAGCCGGTTATCGGCGTGGCCAACGGCCACAGCAACATCACGCCCTGCAACGCGGGCTTGGACGATCTGGCCGGCCGCGCGGCCGATGCGATCCGCGCGGCCGGCGGGATGCCGCAGACGTTCGGCACGATCACGATCAGCGACGGGATCTCGATGGGCACCGAAGGCATGAAGTGCTCGCTGGTGAGCCGGGAGGTCATCGCTGACTCGATCGAGACGGTCGCCCGCGGCCAATGCATGGACGGCATGCTCGCGGTCGGCGGCTGCGACAAGAACATGCCCGGCGCGATGATCGCGCTGGCGCGCCTCAACGTGCCGGGTATTTTCGTTTACGGCGGCACGATCAAGCCAGGACACTATCACGGCAAGGATCTGACGATCGTGAGCGTGTTCGAAGCGGTCGGTGAGTACCAGGCCGGGCGCATCGGCCGGGAAGAGTTCGAGGAGATCGAGCGGCGCGCCTGTCCCGGCAAAGGTTCCTGCGGGGGGATGTACACGGCTAACACGATGAGCAGCGCGTTTGAGGCGATGGGGATGAGCCTGCCGCATTCATCGACGATGGCCGCTGAGGACGCCGAGAAAGCCGAGAGCGCGGCCGAAAGCGGCAGGGTTCTCTACGAGATGGTGAGGCGAAATCTCCGGCCGCGCGACATCCTGACCAAGCAGGCCTTCGAGAACGCGATCGCCGTGGTGATGGCGATCGGTGGCTCGACCAACGCTGTCTTGCACCTGCTCGCCATCGCTCATGCCGCCCAGGTTGACCTCGCCCTGGACGATTTCGAACGGATCCGCAAACGGGTTCCGGTGCTCGCCAATCTCAAGCCTTCTGGCCGGTATGTCACCACCGACCTGCACCGGGTGGGTGGAATCCCGCTCATCATGAAGATGTTGCTGGAGGCCGGCCTCCTGCACGGCCCGTGCATGACCGTGACTGGTAAAACGGTTGCCGAAGTTCTTGCGGAAGCGCCGGCGACTCCACCGGCGGGCCAGGACGTCGTCCTGCCACTCAGCCGGCCCGTCTATTCGGAGGGTCACTTGGCGATTCTCCGCGGCAACCTGGCTCCCGAGGGGTGCGTGGCCAAGATCAGCGGCATCAAGTCGAAGCGCATCAGCGGTCCCGCTCGCGTCTTCGAGCGGGAGGAGGACTGTCTCACTGCGATTCTCAATGACCGGATCCGCCCCGGCGACGTCATGGTGATCAGGTACGAAGGGCCCAAGGGTGGCCCCGGCATGCGCGAGATGCTCTCACCGACCAGCGCGCTCATCGGCAAGGGCCTGGGCGACAGCGTCGGCCTCATCACCGACGGCCGCTTCTCCGGGGGCACCTACGGGATGGTGGTCGGGCACGTCGCGCCGGAGGCTCAAGTGGGCGGTCCGATCGCGCTCGTCCAGGAGGGCGACGTGATCACGATCGATGCCGAGCGGCGGCTCTTGCAGCTCGAAGTCGCGGAGGTTGAGATCGCCAAACGGCGCTCCCGCTGGCAGGCGCCGCCGCCGCGCTATACGACCGGGGTCCTGGCGAAGTACGCCAAGCTGGTGTCGAGCGCATCGCGCGGGGCGGTCACGGACTGACGGACGCGGCTGCGTTCGACTCGGGCAGATTCGCACGCAGCACACGGACGGCGTTGGCGCCCATGACCTTGGCGATTGCGTCTTCGTCGAATCCCTCGGCCAGCAGCGCGTCGACGATGGACGGGAGCCCCGTGGTGTCGAACGGCGCCGCGATTGCGCCGTCGAAGTCCGAGCCGAGCGCGACGTGCTCGGCCCCCACCAGATCCACGGCATAACGGATCGCCCGCGCGACCGCGGCGGCCTCGCGGCCGCAGACCGCCGTCTCCCAGTAGCCGATGCCGACGACGCCGCCGGTCGCGGCGATCGCGCGCAGATGACGGTCAGCGAGGTTGCGGGTGTTGTCGCAGGTGCCCTTGACGCCGGTATGGGAGACGACGACGGGGGCTGTGGTTACCGCCAGCGCATCATCGATCAGCGCGGCGGAGGCGTGGGCCAGATCGACCGTGATGCCGAGCTCTTCCAGGCGTGCGATCGTACGACGGCCGAGATCGCTCAGGCCACCCTTGGTGATGCCATGAGCGGAGCCGCCCAGCTCGTTGTCGAAGAAGTGCGTAAGCCCGATCATGCGCACCCCGGCAGCGAACAAGCGCTCCAGATTGGCCAGATCACCCTCGAGGGCATGCGCGCCTTCGATTCCGAGTATCGCGGCGACGGTGGCCGGGCTGCGGTCGTGTCTGGCGACGTGGCGGTCCAGTTCTTCTCGGTTCCGAATCCACACGAGCCGTCCGTTGCTGCGATCGGCCGCTCGCGCCAGCTTCTGCGCTTGATGGAGCGCTCGTTCGACGAGGCTGGTCCAGGTGCGCGGTGGCCAGCGCTGCGCTACCACCAGCGGCGCGATGATGTCACCTCGTGCGGAGTTGCTCTCGATGTTCAGGCCCCAGGGGACCTTCGTCACGATCGTGAACACCTGCAGATCCACGCCCCCTTCGATGAGGCGAGGCACGTCGACGTGCCCGTGGCCGGAGCGTTCGTCGATGGAACGCTGCCACAGCAGGGAGTCGGCATGAAGATCGGCGACGAGAAGCCGGCGGTAGATTTCCGCCGCTCGTGAGGAGACAGGCGGGAGGTCCCCGCCCACGACGCGGTTGGCCAGACGATCCACGAGCGGTGGCAGTGCGGCGAACAGAACGACTCCCACCGCGATGGTGATCGTCAGGATCCGCGGCCAACGCGACCGACCGCCTGGCGCTTCAGGCATCGAGCCGTAGCTCGAGAATCAGCCGGCGCTTGATCCTGCCGGCAAGGCGCGAGAGCAGGTCGACGGTCGCCATCTGCCAGCCGTACTTCGCGTGCAGTGCCTGATAGGCACGGCGGACCAGGTCTGGCTCCGTGACGACCCGTCCCTGGCCGATGCGCCAGGGTCCGGTTACGCGCCCGGTCGCCGTGCACGCGGCGATCTTGATTCGGGTGTCGCGTCGCAGTCGCTTCACCTTGTAGGAGGTGCCGTCGGTGAACACGTAGAGCCGGCCGTCGATCTCGGCGAACCAGACCGGGGTTTCCACCGACCGGCCGTCGCGGCGAAACGTGGCGAGGTTCAGATAGCGTTCGGACAACACGTGAGGCGCTCGCATCCAGCGGTCACGAGGCTGAGCCGCTTTTGCCGGGGGCGCGCAGCCGAGGCAAAAGAAAACCCACCCGACGTGTTCGCCAGGTGGGTTTTCGCAGAACTACGACGTGTACGGCTAGCTCATTCCGAGCCACATACGACGTCGTCCAGGTTGGGCGCCATCGGATCGTAGCAGGGGCACGTGCCGACCGGACAAGTGACGGTTCCGTCGCCATTGTACGGCGCGGTCGGCAACGTTCCCGGCCGCGGATCGTTGTCGCACTCGGCTGGGTCACCCGCGCCGTTGAGACCAGGGCAGTCGGCGTCGATCGTGCACGGCAAGCCCTTGTTGGGTCCGCCCTGGCACGTGTCGATTGGATCGCAGTCGCCGCCGCTGCTGCAATCGACGTCCACCCAGCCGACGTCGTCGTCGATCATCGCCTCGATCCAGTCACGGATCGTGATCGGCACCGGACCGGTCGCGTCATTGTAGACCTTGTCGGAGCCGTACATGGTGTGGCGCGAGCCCGCGCTCACGTAGTGGCGGAAGTTGGGTGCCCGGCTCGAGATGTCGGTCACCACCTCGCGCATGCAGTCGGTCCACTCGCACTGGTGTTCCCACCACTTGGGCCATTCGGTGACGTTGTTGCCCTCCTTCATGACGTGGAAGAAGGACGTCTGACCACCGTTGCCGCCGTCGTAAGCCGAGGTGTAGTGGGCGAAGCGGTGCTGCGGGTAGTTGTTCGCGGTGTACGCCCACAGGTCGACCGCCGATAGATCCTCGACCGGCAGCGCGAGACCCGGGATGAAGTCCGGGAAGTTGTTCTCGAGACCCCAATTTCCGATGTTTGTGTCGAGCCAGCGCTTGGTGATCGCCCCCACGCCGGCATCGCCGAGCACGCTGAACGGCGCGGCCGGATACACCTCCTCCATTAGGAAAGTCGAGTTCATGATCGCGCCGTAGGCGCCGGCGCTCGAGCCGGTGACGAAGACGGCATCGGGGTTGGGAAAGTGCTCGCGGGCGAACTTCTCGGTCAACTGTGCGTTGACCCGTCCGCGGTGGAACGTCGTCTGGCCCGACCCGTAGAACGCGTCGTTCTCGCCCCAGTGCACGTCGCAGGTGCAGTAGGAGGTGAACACCACGTGCCAGTCCTTGAAGATGTTGAGGATCTCGGTTCCGTCGGCAAACCCAGTCCCAACCAGATCGGGATTGTCACCGGAATTCGCCTCGAGCTTGCACGTCGGTAACGCCCAGCACGAGATACCGTTCCAGCAAGCGCCGCCGCCTTGGTAATACATGAGCAGCTTGTTGACGGTGCCGCGCCGGTAGAAGAAGGAGTACGGCGTGTCTTGGGAGCAACGCGGGTTGAGCAGCTTCTTGCCGTACTCCACCTCGGTCGCCGGCGTCACCTGGGTGAAGGCGGAGGGCAGATTGGGCGAAGTGACCGTGTCCTCCACCGTGTCGTCGGCCAGCGCCGTGACGTCGTTGACGACATCGTTGGCCACCGGCGGAGTGCTGGTGCAATCCCCCGAAGAATTGGTGTAGCCGCTCTGGAAACCGTCGGTGGCAGCCTGCTGGCTTGCGGCGAGCGTCGCTCGCTGCGAGTCCTTGGACTGCTTCTTCATGAACTTCGATTCGGCGCCAAGCAGTCCCGAGCACAAGCTGGCGGAGGCCTTGAGGATTCCCGAGCCGCACTTGCGATCGCCCGTATCCGTATCGTTGAGCCCGGCCAGGATCGTCGTTTGCACGGCATCGACCGCCGCGCGCAGGCTAGCGTCGATCTGAGTCGCGGTTGCGGTGGTCTCCACACACTCGGCATTCTTCGCGGCCGCTTTGGCCTCGGCGGTTGACCATGAACTCGCCAGGCTGGTGGCCGCGTCATCGATCTCCTGATCGCGGGAGGTGCCGCCTGGGTCGGCCGTGGGGTTGGCAAAGTACTTCGACCACGAGTTTAGAGCCGCTTGGCAGAACTTCGCCGCGGCTTTCTGCTTGCTGGCCACACACTTGTTGGTCGGGTAGGTGCCCGCGTCAGCCGCGCTGGCGGCGGCGATGACGGCGGCAACGGTCAATAGACTCGCGATCCTTTTGAACGTGCTCGACATGCAGTTCCCCTTTTCGTTTTTTTGATGGGTCTTGGCGTCTTTGGTGCCGCCGCCGAGAGCAAGGCAGCCGGGCGGCGAGATCGGGTGATCGCCGAAACCGAACCTAGTGCGCTCCGGTCCTCTATGTCAAGGTCAAGAAGCACGTCCCCCCGCTGATGGGGGGGGCCTACAGGCTCCACGCCGAGTCTCCGGTTGTGGGGGCGACCGGGTCCCAGGCGACCTCGAAGATCTCCACAGGCTCACGCAGGCCGTCGAGCTGGTGAACCCCGACCGGCTGGAAGCTGTAGTGCTTGGCTCCCGCCAACTGGCGGACGACGTCGGTCACGTAGATCTGGCCGCCCCGCGCCAGGTCAGCCACGCGTGCCGCGACGATCACCGGAGTACCGTAGAGGTCGCCTTCCTCGAGGATGGGCTCGCCCGCGTTCAGTCCGATGCGAATGCGCAGCGTGACGGCCCGGCGGCGCTGGTTGTGAGCCCGGATCTCCCGCTGAATCGCGATGGAAGCCGCGACCGCGCGGCGAGCCGAAAGAAACCAGGCCATGATGCCGTCGCCGGTCTGCTTGATCTCGCGGCCGCCGTGCTCGGACAAGGCTGCACGCACGATCCGGTTGTGAGCACGCACCATGCTCTGGGCGGCTCTGTCGCCCAGCCGGTCGGCGGTCGAGGTGTAGTCCTGGATGTCGGTGAACAGGATGGTGAGGTCCGCTGGCCCCAGGCGCTGCAAAGCGTCGGCTTCCAGTCGCAGCAGCCCTCGGGCCACCGGCAGGATCGCGTTGAGTCCGTCCTTGATATCCACGCCAGCCTCGCCTGACCCGCACGCCCATCCCCGCGTGCGCGCTGATTGTAAGGGTGCCGGTGGTTTATGCAACGCGTCATTTTTCTGCGTTGATACCTGCAGGCATTTCCAAGCCCAATTGGTTCGCTGCTGCACCGCGATCCGTGCATAGGGCGGGCATGCCGGCGGACCGCAAGGCGACCGAGTGCGACCACCGCCAGATCGAGGGACTGCTCTATAGCTACGCCGCGCGCATGGATCGTGGTGACTTTCGTGGTGTGGCCGAACTGTTCGCCGAGGCCACGTACGGCGCGGCCGGGCAGCTGGCTCTGCGGGGCAGCGAACAGATCCACAGCGTCCTTTGCCGCTCGGTCAAGCTCTACGACGGCTCACCTCGCACCAAGCATGTGACCACCAACGTCGTGGTCGAGGTCGAGCAGGATGGCTTGGCGGCGCATGCGCGCAGCTACTTCCAGGTTCTCCAGGTGGTCCCGGGCTTCGGCCTGAGCACGATCGCAGCCGGCCGCTACGAGGACCGATTCACATGTCGGGACGAACGCTGGTCGTTTGCCGAGCGCACGATCCACATGGACCTGCTCGGCGATCTCAGCGCTCACCTGACGATCGATCTGTCCGGCCGGACATGAGCCCGGGCGGCGCAGCCCTGCTCGTCGCCGGAGGTTTCGTCGCCGGTCTGATCAACACGATCGCCGGCGGCGGGTCGCTCCTGACGCTGCCGTTGCTCGTCATGACCGGGCTGCCCGGCGGGGTCGCCAATGCGACCAACCGGGTGGCGGTGTTGATCCAGAGCACGGTCGGAGCTTGGCGGTTCGGAGCCGAAGGCGTCCCCGGCGCCCGCGCCGCTCGCCCCCTGCTGCTGCCGCTGGTAGTCGGCGCGGCCATCGGGGCAGTGCTGGTCTCGCGCATGCCGGATCATCTATTCGAGCGCGTTTTTGCGGTTCTGATGCTGGTCCTGCTGGTGCCGGCGCTGAAACCCCTGCGAACTCCGACCGTCGCCAAGCCGCAACCGCGGTTCAGCCCCGGTGACTTCGCGCTGTTTTTCCTGATTGGGCTCTACGGTGGCGCCTTCCAGGCCGGGGTCGGGATCCTGTTGGTGCTCGCCCTGGCGCGGGCCGGCCATGATCTAGTACTCGCCAACAGCATCAAGCTGGTGGTGGTCGCCGCCTTCACGGCCGTCGCTGTGGTGATCTTCCTCGTCCAGGGGCAGGTGGTCTGGCTGCCGGCACTCGTGCTCGCGGTCAGTCAGGCACTGGGCGCGGCCGTCGGCGCGCGGGTGGTCGTGCGCGGCGGTGAGCGGATCGTGCGGCCAATCTTCGTCTTCTGCGTGCTAGCCCTGGCCGGCCGGATGCTGCGACTTTACTGAGCCTCGCCTCGTGAGCATGATCCGCCTCATATGAGGAGACACCGTCCGTGGATTGGTTTTGTGGTCGCCGTAGCTCTCGTCGCTGTGGCCGAGACCGGTGCGGTTGCCGACTGGGATCCAGCCCGCTTCGCAACGGAGGACACCCTCGAGCTCCTGAGCGTCAGCTCCGAGAAGGGTGAGCACTGGTTCCCGGTATGGCTGGTGGTGCTCGACAGCCAGGTCTATGTCCGGTTGGGTTCACGCGCGGCTGGTCGAGTGGAAAACAACACGCGGGCGCCGATCCTGTCGGTCCGGATCGCCGACGAGGAGTTCGCGGCGGTGCGCGGTGAGCCGGCGCCCGAGATGACCGACCGCGTGGCCCAGGCGATGGCCGAGAAGTACACGACCGATATCTTCGTCCGCTACATGGCTCACCCCCTGACGCTCCGGCTGGTTCCGGTGGTGCGGGAAGCGCGGGATCGGCGCCTGCCGAGCACGGGCTAAGCCGGTCGGGGCGGAGATTTTTTACCGCCCTGGACCAAATTGACATTGATTTTCAACTTCAGGGCGGTTAAGCTCCGCTCCGTAGGCCGCCGCGCGCTTCCGTTCCCCCGGATTCTCCGCGAGCCGCCGGCACAGAAGAATGATCGTCTGCCATTGCAGGGGCCTGAGCGAACGTGAGATCCGGCGCGTCGTGGTCGAGGGTGCGCGGGACGCCGACGAAATCGCCCGCTGCTGTCTCGCCGGTTCCGAGTGCGGGGGATGTCGTCCCCTGATCGAGCAGTTGTTGCGCACCCACCGCGGGCTCGAGGATCGTCAGAGCGCGACCGTGCGAGACTGAACCGAGCCCTTCGGATCCCCACTTTCCAAGTAACGGCGCCTAGCCGGGCCGAGTGCTCGACGGACTAGCGTCGCGTCGCCAGCGAGAGTAAATTCCGCCGCTCGCATCGCCACGTCGCGGGGCAGGTCGTGAAAGGAAACGCGGAGATCATCAAGGCGCTCAACGAAGTTCTGACCGCGGAGCTCACAGCGATCAATCAGTATTTCATCCACGCGCGTATGTGTGGGAACTGGGGTTACGTGCGACTCGCCTCCAAGAAGCACGAGGAGTCGGTCGGCGAGATGAAGGACGCCAAGGCGGTGATCGACCGGATTCTGTACCTGGAAGGCGTGCCCAATCTCCAGAAGCTCGACCCGCTGCGCGTCGGTGAGGACCCGGTCGAGCAACACCGCAACGATCTGGCGCTGGAAAGCGAGGCCACCGTACGACTCAACAAAGCCATCGAGCTGTGCCGCTCCAAGGGAGACAATGGCTCGCGAGAGATGCTCGAGGGCATTCTCAAAGGCGAGGAGGAGTCGGTCGAGTGGCTCGAAGCCCAGCTTCACGTCATCGGGGAGATCGGCAAGGAAGCCTATCTCGCCGAACAGATTCACGACTGAGGCTGAATCTCGGCGATCGCCCGGGCGATCTGCTCGGCCACCAGCCGGTGCCCGGCCGGCGTCAGATGCACGTTGGTCTGGAAGTACAGCAAGGCGCCCGGCCCCGAGCCCTTGGCCGCGCTGTTGATCGCCGGAGTGAGGTCCAGAAAGCGGAACCCGAGCCGCACGGCCGCGGCCGCGAAGTACGCGCGTAGGCCGCGGCTGTAGGCGCGCATGGTTGCCTCGATCTCAGGATCATCGAACGTGGTCATGCCCTCGTAGGCGCTGTAGGCCGAGGGCGTGTAGACGACCACTGGCTCGAAGCCGTGGCTCTCGCCCAGCCCGACGAGCGCGCGCAACGCGTCTTCGAGCAGATCGCCGCCGAGGCTGCCGTCCACGAGCATGCGCGCGAACTCCACCTCATCACGGTCGCCGTTGCGGGAGTTCATCCCCAGGGTGCTGCCGTCGGCGAACCGCACCTCGTACTGGAAGTCGATCTCGCTCTGCTTGGCGGACGCGGCCAGCCACCAGGCCGAGCCAGCCAGAAAGTTGTAGGCGTAGCTGCTGCGTCCGATCGCACCGCGCTTCAGGGCCAGGAGCGCCGAGCACACCGACGGTGAGTCGAACGGGCAGGGTGGGGGTGCAGCGGCGTTTTCCGCCTGCAGGCGCGCTTCGTGGAACAGGTAGGCATCGCGGAAGTCATTGCCCTCGTAGACGTTCATGACGACGATGCGCGGGCGCTTGGCCAGGCCGAAGCGCTTGAGGAGTTGAACGTACTCATAGGGGCCGCGGCCGGGCTGTCCCAGATTGTAGGTCGCCAAACCCGTAATCTCGCCGAGCCCGTCGCTCCAGGTCTGCCCCGGCTCGACCGTGGTGCAGAACGTGAACGAATCGCCGATGGCGAGAACGTCGAAGGTCTCTCGCCGGTACGCGTCCGCGGTCGCGTTGCAGAATCCCATGTCGTCGACCCGGATCGTCTGCACGATGCCCGGCTCGACGAAGTCCCAGTGCACTTCGGCGCCAGGCCGGTAGACCCAGAGCCGATCGGGCGGCCCCCCGTCGTCCCGGTCGACCAGCACCGTGTCTTTCTTCGTCGTGAGCTTACGCCGCTCCGCGATCGCCGAACGTAGCTCGGGCTCGAACTGCTCGAGCACCTCCAGGGGGATCGCCACCGGCGCGACGCGCAGCCCGATCTCGAGGGCGACGAGGAAGACCGCGACGGCAAGCGTCAGAAGTGCAAGCTTCTTTTGAAGTTCGCTCATGCCTGCGCGAAGAGGTGCGCGATGGCGATCGCGCGCGTGTTTCGTTGGCTGCTGATCAACCTTTTGCTGGTCATAGCGTTCTGGCTCGGGCTGCTCTTCATCACGGCGGTGGCGGGAGACCTCTACAGCTTCGCCAAGATGCGCTGGCCGGGGACTGACGAACGCCTGTCTCTGCCCAACTATCCGGACAAGGACCGCGCGCGCCGCATGTTCGCCGATTTCAAGCGCACGGTCGAAGACTACGTTCCGTTCGTGGTATGGCGACGCCTACCGATGACGACGGAATTCGTCAACATCGGTGCGAACGGCCTGCGCATTCACCACAAGGGTCCGGAGAACAACCTGCCCGGCGCGGTCCGCATCGGCTTTTTCGGCGGGTCGACGATGTGGGGCACCGGCGTGGAGGACGACTGCACCATCCCCGCCAACTTCGACCAGCTCACGACCGGTTACGCCGTGACCAACTACGGCGAGGGTGGGCACAACACCCGGCAGATGTTCGCGCTGCTCGTCAACCTGATCGACACCCGGCAGATGCCCGAGGAGGTCGCGTTCTACGACGGCTTCAACCACATCTGGACCCACTGCAACTACGCCGTGACCGAAAGCCTCAACGGCCACATGATCGAGCAGAAGCTGCGCCGGGCGCTCACCGAACGCCCGAGCGGCGGTTATCTCTGGGCGGATGTGGTCGCGCCGCCGCTCGACTTCTTCCGCCGCATCATCGGTGAGAAGAAGTTCGTGCGCGACCGCTACGCCTGCCAAGACGATCCGGTGCGCGCCGAGCAGGTCGCCGAAGCTCTGGTGCGGCTGTGGGAGATGGCTGAGGTGCTGGTGCGGCGCTACGGCGGCCGTTTCCATGCCTTCCTTCAGCCGGTAGCTTACCTGGGCAACCCCCGGCTGGATCACTTGGAGCTGCCGCGAGTGGTAGGCGCGGAGCAGTTCCGGACCGTGTATCCGATCATCCAACGGAAGATGGCCGAGCGCGATGCCCCGTGGTTTACCGACCTGTCCGATGCGGTCGACGGCGATCAGTACCTGTACATCGACGACGCACACGTGACCTGCGAGGGGAACGCTATCATCGCGCGCCGAATGCTGAAGGAGATCGGCGAGCCCGCCGCTCAGTGACCGGCGCTTGCGTTGGGTTCAGAGGGTCTGGCGAATCTCCTCGACTGGGGCCGGCGGCGGGCCGCTCTCGGGCCAGAACAGCTCTGGTCGGCAGTGCGCCTCGATGTACCGGAGCGTACGTGGTGCGACTTTGTCTCGGTAGCGGCTGAGCACCCCCGGGTCGATGCCCTGCACGTTGGCGTAGGATGAGTTGCTGACGGTCGGGTTGCCGGCTTGGGTGAACTGCGTCGTGCCTTCACAGAATGGAATTCCGGCGAACGCGCAGATCTGGCGCATGGTCCGTTCGGTGTCCAGCACCAGCGCCTCGAAGCGCACCCGCAGCGCCGGGCCATAGTCTCGCGCGAAGCGTTCGACCTGCCGCCAGTACTGATTCTGGCGCCAGCAGAAGCTCCGCAGCCCAGCGTTCGGCTTACGCCCGAGCTTGGAGCCGAAGTGAGCGCGCGGATCGCGAATCACGAAGATCGCGCGCAGGTCGTAGAGCCGCGAGAGGCGGCGGCCGAGCCAGATGATATCGCCCTTGGTCGATTGCAGCGCGCAGAAGAAGACCTTGATCCGATCGGCTCCGGGCTGCTGGTGTTCGAGGGCGGCCTCGAGGGCGCCGAAGTGTGTCTGGATCGTGCCATCCAGAGAGTAGCGGACGTGGCGCTCGCGCACGTAGGCGTAGTAGCGCTCCAGATCGATGGTGTCTTCGGTGCCGAACGAGTTTTTCGCGTTGCCGGCGTTGACCCGTTCGAGGTGCCCGTCTTTCTGCAGCCGGCGGTAGAACGCCGGTGCACGCTCGGGTGTCGTCAGCCACCCCTGCGCTCGTCGAAACGGATTGCGCAACAGGTGCCGCACGAAGTAGTCCTCATCAGGAGGCAGCAGGAGTCGCGGATGGTTGTCGAGCAATCCGCGCAGCAAGTGATTGCCGCCCCGGGGCAGTGCGCCGACGATGAGCAGCGGCTCGCGCGGTACCGTCACGCCGGAGCATGGTACGGGCGCTGGTCTTGATGGGCAACCGTCGCGGCGCGTAGCGGCTCGCGTCAGGGAACCAGCAATACCGGTATCTCGGAGCGATGCAGAACCTTCTGGGCGATGGAGCCGAGCGCGACAGTCGCGGCGGCGCCGTGACCGTGCGTTCCCATCCAGATCAAGTCGCAGGTGAGCTCCTTCGCCAGCCGCACGATGCTCTCGGCGATGGGCCCGACCTGGAGATGCTGAGTGTGACGGATCTTGGCCTGGTCGAGCAGCGCGCGGGCCGGAGCCAGCGCTTTCTCGCCCTCTTCACGGTAGTAGCCGTCCAGCACCTCTTGGCTGATGTACGACCGCACCAGGCCGTCCGGCACGGCAGGGTTGACGTAGCTGACGTGAACCGCGACGGGGCTCTTGAACCACGCGACGCGCTGAACGAAACCGCGTACGGCGTTGAGGCTCGGCTCCGAGCCGTCTACTGCCAGTAGAATCTTCACCGGCCTATCCTATCTCACGCCCCTCGACGCCCACGGCCGACTGTTTGGCGAGCCACCAACCCAGAGCGGCGAGGCTCACGAACAGGACGCCGGGCGCCGTCCAGTGAAGGACGCCGGCCCACGGTTCGATCCACCCGTGGACGATCTTGTCCTTCAGGATCATCTCCGCGGCTACCCAACCGAGCACGCCCGCGCCGAGCCAGACGATCCAGTTGAAGCGGGCCATCAACCGGGCCAGCAGGCCGCTGCCCCAGACCACCAGTGGAATCGAGAAGGCGATCCCGAACACCACCAGCTTCATGTCCCCGTGGGCCGCTCCAGCGACCGCCAGAACATTGTCGAGGCTCATGACTACGTCGGCCAGTATGATGACCCAGATCGCTTCGAGAAGGGTGGTTCCCTGGCGGATTTTTCCATGGGCGTCGCCTCCCGCATCCTGGCGCACCAGTTTGATCGCGATCCAGATGAGGACCATCCCCCCGCCGGCTTGCAGCAGAGGGATGCCGAGGAGCTGAGAGATGATGGCGATGAAAACCAGGCGCAGGCCCACCGCACCCGCAGTCCCGCCGAGCCGCCCCCAGAGCTGCTGGCGCTGAGGCAACGTCCGCACCGCGAGTGCGATCACGAGCGCGTTGTCGCCGGCCAACGTCAAATCGATGACGACGATGGCCATCCAGCGCGCCCAGAATTCCGGGTCGAATAGGAAGCTCAACGAACGTTCAGGCCTCCGGACGGTTGAAGGGCGGCAATGGTGCCGGTCGACGGCCTTCCAGTCAAGGCACCTCCGAGTCGTAGCGCGACGCTCAAACTCGTAAACTTAGAGGATGCTCGAGGGGGGGTCCGAAGCCACGCCGCCGCCCGCCGGCCGCGGCGCATCGTTGGTCGCGGCCGGCATTCTGCTGTCGCGCATCCTCGGGCTGGTTCGCCAGCGGGTCTTCGCACACTACTTCGGCAGCTCGATGGCGGCCGCGGCGTTCCTCGCCGCCCTGAGAATTCCGAACTTCCTGCAGAACCTGTTTGGTGAGGGCGCGTTGTCGGCCTCCTTCATCCCGGTCTACGCCGAGCTCATCGGACGGGGCGACCGCGAGGGTGCCAATCGAGTCGCGGGCGCGGTGTTCGCGACGCTGAGCCTGGTTACCGCCGTGCTCGTCACGTTCGGCATCACGTTCGCTGCGCCGCTGACGGACCTGGTCGCTCCCGGCATGGCTGCGGAAACGCGCGAACTGACCGTGCGCCTGGTGCGCATCCTCTTTCCGGGCACCGGTTTGCTGGTGGTGTCGGCCTGGTGTCTGGGAGTCTTGAACAGCCACCGGCGGTTCTTTCTCTCGTACGCTGCGCCGGTGGTGTGGAACCTGGCGATCATTGCCACGCTCGTCGGCTTCGGTGGGCGTTCCGACCTCGCCGAGTTCGCCCAGATCGTCGCGTGGGGGACCGTGGCTGGGAGCCTGTTGCAGCTCGCCGTGCAGTTCCCGCAGACGCTGCGGCTGCTGGGGCGCTTGCGGCCGAAGCTCGACATCCGGTTGCCGGCGATGCGTCAGGTGGTGAGGACGTTCATGCCGGCGCTCGTTGGCCGCGGGGTCGTGCAGATCAGCGCGTTCGTGGATCTGGCGTACGCATCGCTCGTGACCGACCGTGCCATCGCGGTGCTTTCGTTTTCGCAGAACCTCTATCTGTTGCCCGTGAGCCTCTTCGGTATGTCGGTGTCCGCCGCCGAGCTTCCCGCGATGTCACAGCTCGCCGGTGCAAGCGGAGAGCTAGAGGCCAAGCTGCGTCAGCGGCTCTCGCGGGGGCTCGAGCGCATCGCATTCTTCGTCGTGCCATCGGCGGCCGCGTTCGTGATGCTCGGCGATATCGTCGCCGGCGCGCTGTTTCAGACCGGCCGCTTCACCGCGGCCGATACGCGCTATGCGTGGTACTTCCTGATGGGCTCGGGAATCGGGCTCCTCGCGGCCACGAGTGGGCGGCTCTATGCATCCGCGTTCTACGCGCTCAAGGACACGCGTACGCCGTTGGCCTTCGCGGTCGTGCGGGTGGGGGTCGGTGCGGCGCTTGCGCTCTACGTCGTGCGCGTGCTGCCCGGACAGCTCGGAGTGCCCGTCGAGCTGGGTGCAGTCGGCATCACCGCGGCCAGCGGTCTTGCCTCATGGCTGGAGTATCAACTGTTGCGTCGGAGCCTGGCCCGACGGATCGGTGACGTGGGACTCGGAGCGCGGCGGCTCATGCTGCTGTGGGCGAGTGCGTTACTGGCGGCGGCCGCGGGGCTCGCCATCAAGGGGGCGCTGGTGGCGGCCTACGGGGCCGAGCCCGGAGTGCTCGAACAGTGGGGCGGCCAGTGGTTGCCCCCGCCGGGTGTGTCTCCCGTCCTGACGGCGGCGGTGATTCTCGGCGTTTACGGCGTGCTCTACGTGGGCATGACGTACGTGATGCGAATTCCGCAATCGCGCGCGTTGCTCGGGCGCGTACGGTCCGGCGCAAGGCGCGACTGAAGCGCGGTCGTTGGCTAGGGCAGCGGCGCCGGACAGGCCACGGACGTGAAGTGAGTCGCGCACAGCGTCTCGGTGCCCTGGGGCGGTTCGACCTCTACGCGCCACTCGTTGTTCGCTCGCTTGCGGTAGACGATGCGATAGTCGACCAAGGCCCCGGTGTCGTCCGGCAGCCGCAGCTTGCAGATGTGGCGGTTGCTGGCGTTTACCGTGGGCTCCCCGGTCGACAGCCGTGCGATCGCGTGCCCCAGGGCCTCCTGAACGCCGTCGGAGCTGGCCGGGACGCGGTCGCTGGTTCCCTCGAAGAGGAAGAGCTGGTGGAGCTGCTCGTACGCTGCCGAGAGCGCCGCGAAGCTCAGGAGCGTGAAGACCAGGACCGGCAGCATCGCGTAGCCCTTCGCGCGTACGTGTTGACCGACGGCGATCATGGCGATCGTCACGTGTCGGAGATCCGCACGTAGAGGTGAAACGGCGACTCGGCGTTGCCGAGGTCGACATCCACGAGCAGACCCTCTGTGCCATAACTCGTGCAGCCGAGTCCGGAAACATCCTCGGCGACCAGCGACGTGAGATCGGGGGGAAGGCTCCAGCGCACGAGGTTTCCATTGACGATCGAGTACTCGACGAGGGTCGTACCAACCGTGATGGAAAGTGTGGAAGCGTCGGCGCAGCCGGCCGCGGTCGCGGCGCGTGCGTCGCCCAGAATGCGCGTACGCGCGACGTTGGCACCGGTAGCCATGGCGGTGCGCGCCTGCTGCGTTGCGAGCACCTCGGCCGTCGTGGCGCCGGCCGACAGCAGCAGGACGCTCAGCACCGCGAATAGAGTGGTGGCGACCATCAGCTCGACCAGCGTCGCTCCGGACTCGGTCCCCCTCAGCGATCGGCGCATGCCCGTTTCCTCGCGTCTTAGAGGCCGGACTGCTCGACGACCACGTCCACCCGCGGATTACCGCCGGAGTAGGTCACGGCAGTGACGTACACGTGACAGACCGGGGGTGCGGCGTTGGGTCCCTGCTCGGCCAAGGTGATGAAGAGCCGATTGTCGGTGAGGTCCATGTAGCCGGCCACCCGTTTATCGGCCGTCACCCCGTCGAGGAGCTCGCTGTAGATCTTATGGTGGCCGACGAGCGTGAACAGGGCGATGAGCAGGACGAGAACCGCGATCTGCACCTCGACGACGGTGAATCCACCGCTTCGCCCGCGTCGTCTCGATGCCAACACGTCCACCTCGGGGACCGGACGCGTCTCCACGAAGGGGACGGACGCGACCCCGATTCAGTCTACCAAGCGAAGCCCATGCGATGTGCAGGTTTCTTGGGGGAGGGGTCAGTCGAGAAAGTCGCCCTCGGCCAGGCGCGAGGGGACGTACTCCTCGGTCACGTAGCTGATGTCCTTGCTGATGAGCGCTTCGACCTCGAGCTTGAAGCCGTTCTTCAGCATCTGCTCGATTTCCTTTTGCCAGGCCTTCTTCTTCTCGAACCAGGGGTACTCGGCGATCTGCTTGGCGCGCTTGACGTCGGTCTCGTTGAGCGCGATCGTCACGCTGGGCGTCAGCTCGCAGCGTTCGTAGTCTGTGCTGCGCAAGCCGATGAAGCGGGCATCCGGGATCGCCATGCGCTGGGATTCGTAGGCCAGGTTGATCGATCCCTGCTTGAGGACGCTGTAGATGTAGTACCCCCAAGGATCGTTATCGAGCAGGCAGTAGACGGGCAGCTTCAACTCTTCGTGAAGACGGTGGAGCATCCGGCGCACGCCGCGGGGCGGCTGTCCTCCGCCGTGCGTCAGGATGCACTTGTGCGTGCGCCAGAACTTGTCCTCGTTGAAGCGCTGCCAGACGGTGTCCTTCTCGACGTGGAGGACGAACTTGGCCTCGGACTTCTTGAAGCGGATCACGTCCGGCTCGACGATCGAGGGGATTCCGTAGCCACCCGATCCCATACGGGAGCAGTCGATCTCGTCGCCGCTGTCCGTCAGGACGATGTCGCCGACCATTTCCCCCTTTTTCTGGGCGTAAAGGTGCAGCTCCTCGCGGAGCCCGTTGAGTGTGACCTCGACGTCCTCGATGACCGGATCGCACTCGGCCTGATCGTCGAAGGTTTCCTCCTTCGTGCCGGCGATCGTGTGCTTGAGCAGGTAGTAGAGACCTCGGATGCTGGTGGTCTTGCCCTGCTCGATGAGTTGCTTGCAGCCGCTGCCGACGAGCAAGGTCTGCATGTAGCTCTTGGCTTGCGACAGATTGAACAGCTCGCGGCGATTGGTGCCGCTGCCCATCTCGATGAAGCGCTTGCTCCTGTTGTAGGTGACGTTGGAAAGTGAGCGCGAAGGGACGTCCAGATGCGGCGGGCGGCTGCGATCGGCGCTGGAGACCACCACGTCGGCGATGCCGACCAGCGACTTGAGCGTCTTCTTGTCGGAGACCGACAGCTTGACCGGGTCGACGGTTCCGCCACGACGCCCGTTCCCGCTCTTTGCCGCCTTGCTCTCGCTCGTTCTAGTCTTGCCGGCCATCACGTCCCCGTTCAGAAGAGCTTCTGCTGTGCGGCGCCGTTGGTCAGGGGTTGGGGCGGATCGACGATGAGAACGTTCTCACCGTAGTCGTCCTCGCCTTCTTCCACGCGTCGGCCCCGGTCGTCCATGCGGACATCCGCCTCTGCCGTTTTGCGCTTGGCGACTTTGAGCAGCTGCTCGTAGAGGCGATCTCGATCGGCGCCGTTCATGTGACTCACGGCCGTGGCGACCTCGCCCAGGTAGCGCAGGAAAATGCTGCGGCGCTCGCCTTCTTGTTTGACCCGCTTGCGCCGGCGCAGGTACATGCCGAGCTTGCGGCCGACCGCTTGCAGCGCCAAGCGCAGCTCGCGCTCGATCTCCGGGTAGGAAGCGACGGCTTCTTTCGACTCGCTGGTGAACGGCACCCAGACGCTGGCCAAATGCACCATGACCGTGACCGGACCCGTCGGTAGCCCGTTGCGCGACTGCTGAAGCCCGTAGGCCCGCCAGTTGGTGCGTGTGACCGCTTGGGTGATCGCGCACGCTCCTTGCTGGAACTGCAGCGGCACGCGGTTGGCATAACGCAGCACGTGCATCTGCTGACTCTCGGAGACGTTGACGGTCTGCATGGCGGCGTGGAGCCGTTCGATCTCTGCCCTTTTGAGCTTGGCCGGTGACTGCCGGCTGGCGAAGCGCGCCTCTCGGATCAAGCGATCCGCGGCCTCGGCCCCCAGTCCGTCGAACGTGCTGACCAGAAACTGGCGCACCGTGCGCGCGTCGCTTTCCGCCAGCAACTCGCTCAGGGCCTCCAGCGACACCTTCTCCATGACGGTCGTGCCGCCGTAGGCGAGCGCAACCTCGATCAGGAACGGGTTGCCACGGTACACGGAAGGGGGCCGAGTGGCCGCAGTGTAGAACTCGCCGGGTACGACCTTGTGCAGGCCCTTGAGCAGCAGTTCCTCGCTGATCGGCGAGATGCAGTCGGTGGAAGGCGCCTGGATCTTGGTCTCTTGCAGCGCCCGGTAGAGGGCGTCGGCTTCTTCCCGGCCGATGCGTTTGGTGGACGCGCGTGCGCTCAGCTTGGCCGTCTGACAGATGCGGCGGGCAACCGCCGGGCTCACGCGCGAGAACGCCGTCGTCAGGAACTGCGACACCGTACCGGCCGGCGCGTCCTTCATCATGGTCACCAGCTGGCCCAACTCGACGCCGTAAGGATGCGGCTTGATCTCCTTGGGCTCGGGCGGCAGCTCCTTGGTCGAGCGCCGGTAGGCGGTGCGCGTTCCATCGGTATCCGTGTAGTGAATCGTGACGTGCGGGTTGGCGATCGCCGTCTGGGCCAGATAATCGTCGACGCTGCCGCGCCCGCGCTGGTAGCGGCCCTCCAGATCGATGGTCACCCGCGTGCCGCTCTTGACCTCCGCGGGCGCCTTTCCGTCCTCGGCGTCGTACTCGAAGATCCACTCGATGCCCTGCTCGAGCATGGTGCGCTTGCCCTTCTCGCCGGGCGGAATATCCACGCCCTCGCCTTTTCCGTTGTGGATCTCGGGCGTGTTCTTTTTCGTGTCGATCTCGATCTCGTAGTAGTGGATAGGTTTGTTCGTCGAGATCTTGGAGCAGATCCGCACCGGCTTGCCGGTGGTGAGCTTGCCGTACATTCCGGCCGCGCTGATGCCGATGCCTTGCTGGCCGCGACTCATCCGTAGCCGGTGGAACTTGGAGCCGTATAGCAGCTTGCCGAAGATCAGCGGAATCTGCCGCTTGACGATGCCAGGACCGTTATCCTGGACGCCGATCTTGAACCGGTTGGGCGAGGTCTGCTCGAGGTGGATCCAGATCTCCGGGACGATTCCGGCCTCCTCGCAGGCGTCCAGCGAGTTGTCGACCGCTTCCTTGACGGTCGTGAGCAACGCCTTGCGCGGGTTGTCGAAACCGAGCAGGTGCCGGTTCTTGGCGAAGAACTCACTGACCGAGATGTCGCGCTGCTTGGCGGCCAGCGTCTCGGCCGTTACCCGCGCCCCGCTCCCCGCGCTCTTGCGCTCGTGCGTTGCCCGTGCCCTTCTCCGTTCCCACTCCCGCCTCGGCTTCACGATGGACAAGCTCGCTGCTCCTCCCGTTCGATGGATGTGCGGATAGCCGGCCGAATTATATCGACGCATGCCCGGCTTTCCTATCTCTGGCTGTGCCGAGGACGTATGGAACATGACTCCGAGGTCATGATCGATCCGATGTCGTCTACGCCAGCGCGCCGCGCGTCGGAGCGTTGCCGCGACGTGGCCGGGCTCGTCTGCGTGTCGACTCTGCTCGTGGTGGCGCTTGCAGCCGGCGCACCCGGCGCCGCCGCGGCAGAGACCGCCGCGGCACGCTCGGACACGAGCGGCGGGCGCGTCTTCGTCGCGACCGATGGTGCGTTCCGGTTCGCTCTGCCGGCGGGCTGGGTCGAAGCCAGTGACGCGACCTCCGAGCCGGGTACGCTCCGGTTCACGTACGGCGCCCGCTCGGACATCGAGCTGATCGTCACGCTCGGCAAGCGGCGGCCGGGCTTGGAAGACCGCAGCCTGCTCGAGCTGGTCCGCGCGGACCTCGAGCAACAGGGGGGAAGCGCGCACGCGGTCGCCGAGGAAGTCCGGGTGGGTCAAGCCCGTGCCGTGCGCGTGCGGCGTTCCACGGCACACTCCGAGGAGCTGCACGTGATCTACCCGACGGGCCAAGCGGTGTTTCAGTTCGCATACCTGACGCCCAATGTCGCAACGTTCGAGAGCCAGAGGGCGGCGATCGAAGCCGCGATCGCGACGGTGATCCCGAGCCGTGCGCTGGATCCCTCCGATGCGGCGGCGCGCAAGCAGCGCTACCTCGAGGGCGCCGCCGACCTGAGCGGACGCGGGGATTACGGCAGCGCAAGCGCGCTACTCGACGACGCGGACTCGGAGTTTCCCGACGACGCCGAGTTTGCCGCGACCCAGCGTCGCCTGGCAGCGCGAGCCCTGGTGATGCCGGCGCTGAGCCTGTCGAATCAGGTCATCGATCCGCAGCTCGATGTCAGCGCGTTGGCGGCGGCTCCTCAGCCTCGGGTTTCGTTCCCATCGCCACCGGCCGAAGTCGAGGTGAGCGTGCCGGTGTCGACGCCGGATGCCGCCGAGGACGGCGGCGGGTCGCAGACGGAGGCGTTGACTGTCGCGCCACCCGAGATCCCGTCGCCGGCCGGGGTCTCCTCCAACTCGATCGAGGCGGTCAGGAGTGAGATCGACACGCCCACCGAAACCGTCGTGGCGGTGGCGCCGCCGACGCCGCCTGCTTCGGTCCCGTCGACGGATCCTGTGCTCACGCTGCAGGTCGGTGCGTTCCGCAGCGTAGCCAACGCCGAGAGTCTGCGCGCGCGTGTGTCGAAATCGATTCCCGAAGCGTACGTCACCGAGGCCGACGTCGAAGGCGCGCGCATCTATCGTGTCCGCGTCGGGCGCTTCGGGTCGCTCGGCGCCGCTCGAGCGGCCCAGAACACCTTACGCGCAGCGGGCTACGACTGCGTGATGCTACCGGCGACGGCCGGCGATTGAGCCAGCGCGTCTGCTCGACGCGCCGGCGGGCGCTTGGAACGGTGCACGGGTCGATCCCGAGGGCGACGACTCCGCGGCTCGGTTGCGCGGAGCCACTGCTGTCGTTGACCGGGAACTCGCTCTTGACCGTCGATCGCAGACCGTCGGAGAACGCGGATTCCTGACTCCCGCTCTCTTCGGCTGGAAACGTCGACTTGGTCGAGCCGGACCTGACCCCATTATATAGGAGCGGTCGGCCAGGTTGGGGGGCAAACCTACCGCCGGCTACTCGATGTAGCCGAGCGAGCGCAGGTGCTCGAGGATTGGCGCGTCGGCAGGCGACTCGGTATCGGCGGGCGCGGAGGGGGGGCCGGTCTCGTAGCTTGCAACCGAGCCCGTGGGCGGGGTGAGCGTCGCGTCGAACAGGTCTACGAGCGGCTTGCCGTCCATGTCGGCCGCCACCGGCAGCCCGAGGTAGTAAAGGATGGTCGGTGTGATGTCGTAGACGCTGGCGTCTTCGATTCGGTGATCGACGCGAACGCCGGGGCCCTTGGCAATGAGAACTCCCAGATCCCGGTGCGACCCGGAGAGCTGCCGGTGCTCGGCAGTCACGATCCGGTGCTCCCCGACGGCGGGACCCGCGCCGTGGTCGGACAGCACGATCACCAGAGTCCGCTCGTCAAAGTAGTCGAGCAGTTCGCCGACGACGCTGTCGATCCACTGCCAGTACCGCTCGATGACCTTGCCGAATCGCTGCACCTGGTCGCTTGGGACCTCTCCGAACGGCTCGGGTTCCATGAACTTCCAGAAGCCGTGCTGCACGTCATCGGTGCCGCGCAGGTAAACGGCGAAGAAGTCGGGGAGCTTTCCGTCTTCCAGCACGCGACGAGCCGCGCGCGCGTAGTAGAGATCGCGGACGTAGGCCATGGAGAAGCGGTCGAAGACCAGCTGGTCGATGACCAGCTGGTCGATGACTTGATCGGTCACCGCGGCCGCTGGCGTATCGTCCCGGGCTGGCACGGCGACGGCGTCGATGAACCGCGGGGCATCTCGTGTCGCTTCATCCAGCGACGGCGTGCCGAGGGCGGTGAGATAGGCTGGCGGAAACGTGCCCTCGTTCATGTTCCCGTAGTGCGCGCGGTCGGTGATCATGCGCCCGTTGACCTGCTCGGCCGGCCAGGTCACGAACCAACCGACCACGGCCACGTCGCGGCCGGATTCGCCCAGGATGTTCCACAGCGCCTTGGTGCGGCGCGCGGTGCGCGAAACGGGTCGCGGATTACCGGTTTTGCCGTCCGGAAAGCGCACGAAAAAGGTGATGCCGTGCTTGTCGGGCGATTTGCCGGTGGCCGCAGTCGTCCAGATCACCGGCGAGCTGCTCGGGTTGAGCGATTTGAGCGGTCCCCACGAGCCCTGCGAGCGGAGCCGCGCGAGGTTGGGCAGCAGGCCGCGCTCGATGAACGGTTCGAGCAGATCCCAGGTCGCGCCGTCCAGGGCGAAGACGGCAACCCGGCGCTTGTCGGGATCCTCGAGGCCGGACTGGCTGCAGCCGGCGACCGCCGTGACCAGGACGATACCGAGTGCGGTAGCGGCAGCGACGGGAACCAGGCGCAAGCGCAGCGGAGTATGGATGCGCCCACTCTTGCGCGCAACAACGCTTCTCGTAGAAGATGATCCGTCAACGATGCCACTTCTCACGCCCAGAGCGGTGTCCAAGCCGGCGCGAGATTCATCAGCTGGAGCGGCGCCCTGGCCGTCGCTCGCGGTGTCGCTCGCTGCGTTCGTTACCGCCTCGGCGCTTTTGGCTTGGCGCGCGTGGACGTTGAGCGGACAGGGCGGCGTGGGTGGGCGCCGCCAGAGTTGGGTGATGGGGGACTTCCGTGAGGCGATTTACTATCCGGTACGCGCCTTCACGGCCGGCGACAACCCGTACGACACGTTTGCCTACATCGCCAAGTACCCGGTCGACCAGATTTTTCCGCCATACTCGCCGCTGACTCTGCTGCTGCATCTGCCGTTCGGTCTGCTCCCGGTGCATGCCGGCGAGATCGCGTACTTCGGTTTCACGATCGCGCTCACGCTCGTCCTGGCGGCACTCGCGCTGCGTGGAAGCGGCCTGCGCGCCGGCTTGGCCAGCGTCTTGATGCTAGCGAGCGTGGTCTTGGCGAGCAGGCCCGGTCATTGGAACCTGCTGGTCGGCCAGTCCACTCTCGAGCTCGTTCTCGCCGCGTACCTGGCGCTTTACGTCGGCCGTGATCGCCCCTGGCTCGCCGCGCTCGGACTGATGCTGGCGACGATCAAACCGACCTACGGTGCGCCAGTCGCGTTGCTGATGGTGGCGCAGCGCCAGTGGCGCGCGCTCGTGCTCGGCTGTGGTCTGACCGCGGCGGCCACCCTCGTACCCGTGCTGGTGTTGGTGCAAGCGGGAGGGGTCGACGCGTTCATCGAGGCGCTGCGGACGAGCTATGCGAACTTCGCGTCCCAGGGCACCGTCGATCCGGCGACCAGCCCGGTCCGTGTCGACGTGCTCGCGCTCGCCGCGCGCTTGTTAGGTGCGCCGCTGCCGAAACCCTGGCAGCTGGTCCTGACCGGGATCGTTCTCGGCCTGGGTGCCCTCGGTGTGAGCAGAGCCTCGCAGCCCGAGCACGGACAGGACGGCCGCCGGCTCGCCTTGCTCCTCGGCAGCTTGACGGTGCTCACCGCTAGCTACCAGCAAAGCTACAACACCCTGCTGCTGGCGGCGCCCATCGTCGCCGTCGCCGCCGACCGCTGGGCTCCGCCGCCGTGGCAGCGCCCGGCGATTCGGCTGGCGTTGTTGGGTCTGCTCGCACTGCCGGCCGTCAACTACCTGGCATCGTACAGCGGCGCGACCGCGATCGGCCGTTACCCGACGTTCTGGCTCATCGCCGTCTCGGCCAATGGCGCCGCCTTGTTCGTCGCCTATCTGCTATGCGTAGTGACGTCGTTCGGTGTGACACCGACACGGACCAGGCGCGCTCATGCGGAGCGTAGCTTTGCGCATGGCGGGTGAGCGGAGATGAGGAGCGACAAAGCATCGGTGAAAACCGAACGCGGAATGTTCTGCTGACGGGTCGCACTCGTCGCTACAATTCATAGAGGTCTGTTTGCAGGTCGGCAATCGACTCGAGGTCGATTGCACACGAACGAGCCGTTTCTACGTGCGCACGAGCGCGGCGTGGTGCGAGACGGGTCACGATTCGATCCTGCAACATGCAAACCGGTGCAGGCACAAGTCCATCTGCCATGGACGGACGATCGTCGTCGTCACATTCTGACGATCAACGCCGAGGAGTACTTTCACGGTCGCGGTCTTTCGCGTGCGGTGGCTTCCAAGCACTGGGACCGTCTCGAATCCCGCCTCGAGCGCAACGTCGATGACGTTCTCGCGCTCCTGGCGCGTCACGGGGACACGGCAACGTTCTTCTTTTTCGGCTGGAGCGCGGAGCGCCATCCCGACGTGGTCCGTCGCGTGGTCGAGGCTGGCCACGAGGTGGCAAGCCGCGGCTACTCCCCGGAACCAAACCTGCCGATCGCACCGGCGGAGTTTCGCGACAGCCTGCGCCGCACGCGTGCGGCGTTGATGGCCGCGGGTGCGCCGGCGGTGCTCGGCTACCGAGCGCCGCGCTGGATCGGACCCAGCCAAGCGTGGATCCTCGATGTGCTTGCCGAGGAAGGCTACCGCTACGACGCGAGCAGCAATCCCGCTCTGGCTCGGCTCGCACGTGGCGCCGCGGGCATCGCCACGCACCGTCACCACCATCCCCGGCTCGAGCAAGCGATCTGGGAGGTCCCGGTCTCGACGATCGGGCTGCCCGGTCTGCGCCTGCCGATCGCCGGCGGCAACTACCTGCGTCAGCTCCCCTCGTGGCTGATTCGCGCTGGGATCGCCCGCTGGGAACGGAACGCCAGCGCTCCGCTCGTTTTCTACTTCACTTCCTGGGAGATCGATTCTAGGCAGCCCAGGATCACCTCCGCGTCGGCCTTCGAGCGGATTCGTCAGTACCGCAACGCGGAGGCTGCCCGCGCGCTGATCGAAGAGTTCCTCGGGAAGCTTCGGTTCCGATCGATCGCCGATCACTTGGGCTTGCAGGCTGCCGCCGTCGACGATGATCGCGCCGCGCGACACGCCCGGGCGCCGGTGAGCGTGGCGCAGACCTGCTTGCCCGAAGTCTCGGTGAACCCCGGTGTGGCGACGCCGGTGAGCGTGGTGGTTCCCCTGTTCAACGAGCAGGAGAACGTCGCCTTCCTGCGCGGGACGCTCGAGGGGCTGGCCGCGCTGCTCAGGGAGCGGTACGCGCTCCGCTTCGTGCTGGTCGACGATGGAAGCACGGACGGCACCGCCGACGCGCTCGACCGCGAGTTCGGCACGCGCGCGGACACGAAGATCGTCCGCCTGACGCCCAATCAGGGCGTGGCGGCTGCGATTCTGACCGGGATTCGTGCCTCCTCGGACCCGATCGTGTGCTCGCTCGATTGCGATTGTTCCTACGATCCTGCGGCGCTGGCCGAGATGCTCCCGTTGATCGAGGGAGCGGATCTGGTGACGGCGTCCCCGTATCACCGAGAGGGTCGGGTGGTCAACGTGCCGCGTTGGCGGCTGTTTCTCTCCCGTAACCTCTCGCGCGCATACCAACTGCTGCTCGGCCGGCGGATCGCCACCTACACGAGCTGTTTCCGCGTCTATCGGCGCAGCAGCGTCGAGGGTCTCGAGCTTGAGGAAGCGGGTTTCCTCGGCGTGGCTGAGCTGCTCGTGCGGCTCTGCCTGAGCGACGCCGTCGTGCGCGAGCACCCGGCCACGCTCGAGGCTCGACTGCTCGGCGTCTCCAAGATGAAGACGCTCAGGGTGATCGCGGGCCATCTGCGGCTGCTGGGCAAGCTCGCCACCCGGCGTGGCAGCCTACGTCAACGACCGTCCTCGGTAGCATGGCCCGCCGCCAACACGCCGACCGTCTCGGCCGGATGGAGCAAGCCGTGAAGCCTCTGCTCAGCGTCTCGCTCGATGCCGACAACCTGTGGTCCTACATGAAGACCCACGGCGATCCCGGTTGGGAAACCTACCCGAGCTACCTCGACACCCTGGTCGATGTCGTGCTGCCGCGCCTGGCGCGGCACGGCCTGCGGATCACCTTCTTTATTGTCGGGAAGGACGCATCGATTGCCCGCAATGCGGGAGCGCTCCGGGAGATTGCGCAGGCCGGTCACGAGATCGCCAATCACTCGTTTCATCACGAGCCGTGGCTGCACCTCTACACGAAGCAAGAGATCGAGGCCGAGATCGCTCTGGCCGAGGAGCACATCCACGCGGCCACCGGCCAGCGCACGTTCGGTTTTCGTGGTCCTGGCTTCAGCGTCACGCGCACGGTGCTCGAGGTGCTTGCCGCGCGCGGGTACCTCTACGACGCTTCCACCTTCCCGACCTTCATCGGGCCGCTGGCGCGCGCCTACTACTTCATGGCATCGCGAGGTCTGTCGCGCGCAGACCGCGAGCAGCGAGCGCGTCTGTTCGGGACGGTGCGCGACGGTCTGCGGCCGCTGCGCCCGTATCGGTGGGATCTGGACGGGTCCTCACTCGTGGAAATACCGGTCACCACGATGCCGTTGTTCCGGACGCCCATTCATCTGAGCTACCTCCTCTATCTCTCGACGTTCAGTCGGGGCGCTGCGACGCTCTACCTGCGAACCGCACTGCGGCTGTGCCGGATGAGCGGCACCCAGCCGTCGTTTCTGCTTCATCCGCTCGATTTTCTCGGTTGCGACAAGGTTCGCGGTCTCGACTTCTTCCCCGGAATGAGACTCTCGACCAGCTCGAAGCTCGACCTGTTCGACGAGGTCGTGGAGACGCTCCGCCGTCACTTCCACCTGGTGGGGATGGCCGAGCACGCGCGCGCCGTCCTGGAAGCAGCTTCGGTCCGTGTCCGAACGGCACGGCCGGCGTGGGCGTAGGCGATGACGACGACGAACAAAGCGCCGCTCAGGATTGCCTGCGTGCTCGGCACGCGGCCCGAAGCCATCAAGCTGTTGCCGGTGCTGTTCCGCCTCGGCGAACGGGCGATCATCGAGGCCAGGCTCGTCCTCACCGGCCAGCACCACGAGATGGTCGAACAGGTGCTCGAGCCGTTCGGTCTGAGCGCCGACATCGACTTGGCGCTCATGCAACCCGGCCAGACGCTCAACGGCCTGGTTGGCTCCGTGGTCCCGCGCCTCGACGCGCTCTTCACCGAGATGCGACCCGACATGGTCGTCGTCCAGGGCGACACGACCAGCGCCATGTGCGCGGCGATCGCGGCGTTTCATCGGCGAATAGCGGTTGCGCACGTCGAGGCCGGCCTGCGCAGCGGTGACCGGCGACAGCCGTTTCCCGAAGAGTCCAACCGCAAGATCATCGGCACGGTCGCCGACCTCCACTTTGCGCCGACCGAAACCAGCGCGGCCAACCTCTTGCGCGAAGGTGTGCCCGCCGCCGACGTTCTGGTGACGGGCAACACGGGAATCGACGCGCTACTCGCGGCTTTGACGCATGCGGACGGCGCCCCGGGCCGGACCGCCCTCCCCGATGCGCCGCCGCCGTATGCTCGCTCGGTTCTCATCACTCTGCACCGGCGCGAAACCTACCTGCCTGCGGCCGGTGGCTCGAGCCAAGACGCGCCGCTGTGGGCGATCCTCGAGGGCCTGGTCAAGGTCGCGCGCAAGTGGCCCGAGACCGAGTTCGTCTATCCGGTTCACCCCAATCCGTGCGTGAGCGGTCCGGCGCGCATCCTGCTGTCGGGCATCCCGAATGTCCGGCTTCTCGATCCGCAGCCTTATCTCGCGTTCGTCCGGCTCATGGATCGCGCATCGTTGATCGTCACCGACTCGGGAGGCATTCAAGAGGAAGCCCCATCTCTCGGCATCCCGGTGCTGGTGGTGCGCAACTCCACCGAGCGTCCCGAGGGTCTGGCCTGTGGCTCCAATGTTCTGGTCGGCACCCGGGCCGACGTGATCGCCGCTGCGATCGACGGGGCGCTCGCTCAGCCCTGGAGCAAGCCGCGGCCCGTGCCGCTCCCCAGTCCGTTCGGCGACGGCAACGCTTCCGAGCGGATCCTGGCAGGGATTCTGCATTTCTTCGGCCTCGGTCCGCGACCGGAGCCGTATCGCGCTACCCAACAGCTCGCGACCGCGAGCCTACACTGAGGAGACATCCACGATGGCAGTTGCACTGGTCTCCCAGTTTCCACCGCTCACGCTTCCCTCCGACGGCGACGCTTCCGGGCGAAGCTTCGGGCCGGAAGAGCTCGCCGAGCTGGAGCGAGTCCTGGCTTCCGGCACGCTCAACTGTACGCGCGGCCGCACCGTGCGTGAGCTGGAGACACGCTTCGCCGCGCTCATCGGCGTGCCGTTCGCGCGCGCGGTGACCTCGGGGACGGCGGCGGTCCACACCGCGATTGCCGCTCTGGATCTCGAGCCGGGCGACGAGATCATCACCACGCCGATCACCGACATGGGCGCGATCTCGCCCATCCTCTACCAGGCTTGCATCCCCGTGTTCGCCGACGTCGATCCGGATACCTGCAACGTGACGGCAGCCACCATCGAGCGCCGCGTCACGCGCAGGAGTCGCGCGGTGATCGTCACCCACCTGTTCGGCAATCCGTGTGAGATGGACCCGATCGTGGCGCTCTGCCGCGAGCACAATCTGGTCCTGATCGAGGACGCCGCGCAGGCCTACCTCGCCGCCTACCGAACGCGATCGATCGGCAGCATCGGCGCGATCGGCTGCTTCAGCCTGCAACAGGGCAAGCATCTGACCGCCGGAGAGGGCGGGATCGTGGTGACCACGGACGAGTCCCTGAACCGCCGCATTCGTCTGTTCTCGGACAAGGCGTGGGGTTACGGCGACCCGGATCCCGATCACTACTTCCTCGCGCTCAACTACCGCATGACCGAGCTGCAGGGTGCCGTCGCCCTCGCGCAGCTCGGCAAGCTGCCTGCCAACGTCGATCACCGCGTGACGATGGCCGAGCTGTTGACCGAGCAGATGGGCGGCCTGCCCGGCGTCCGCACGCCGCTGCGCGCTCCGCACAGCCGGCACGTCTACTGGCGCTACGCGCTGCGAATCGACACTGCCGCCTTTCGCGGCGGGCTCGACGCGTTCGCAGCTCGGCTGCGACAGGCGGGCGTTCTGTGCGCGCCGCGCTACATTCAGAAACCGGCCTTCGAGTGCGCCGTCCTGCGTGACCGCCGCACCTTCGGCAGCAGTCAGTTCCCCTTCTGTGGCGCGCACCGCGCCGATGACCCGCCGGTGGTTTACGACCCGGGCCAGACGCCGGGCGCATACGCCGGGCTGGCCAAGATCCTGGTTCTGCCCTGGAACGAACGGTTCACCCAAGAGCACGTCGAGTACATCGCGCACACCGTGAGGAGGACGGCCGAGGAGCTGGCCCGCTGATGCAAACTCGCGAATCGACCCTACGTGTGATGCCGGTGGCGATGCCGGCACGGACAGCGCCGCCCGTCGTTGCCGAGCAGACGCAGGCGCTACGGTTCGGCCTGGTCGGCTGCGGCCGGATCGCTCAGTCGCATATCGAGGCGCTGGCCGGCAGCGAGCTGGGAGCGGTCGCCGCCGTGATCGAGCCCCGTGAGGTGGCGGCAAAAGCGGCGAGCGAGCAGACCCGCAGCCTCTGCTTCCGCGATCACACCGATCCGGCGCTCCTGGCCGAGGTCGACGCCGTGATCGTGTGCACCCCGCCCGCGACCCACTTCGAGGTTGCGCAATACTTCCTCGCGCGCGGCAAGCACGTTCTGTGCGAGAAGCCGCTGACGATCCGGCCCGAGCAGGCAACCGAGCTGGTCGGCTCGGCCCAGCGCGCCGGCCGGGTGTTGATGATGGCGTCCAAGTTCCGTTACGTCGACGACGTCATCAAGAGCAAGGCCATCATCCAGTCGGGCATCTTGGGCGACATCCTGCTGTACGAGAACGCGTTCTGCAGCAAGGTGGACATGCGTGAGCGCTGGAACTCCGACCCCCAAGTCGCCGGTGGCGGTGTATTGATCGACAACGGCTCCCACGCGGTCGACATCGCCCGCTATCTGTTGGGACCGATCACCCACGTCCATGCCGAGACCGCTCGCCGCGCGCAGGGTCTGGCCGTCGAGGACACGATGCGCGTGCGCTTCCGCTCGCAGTCAGGGGCCGTTGGCAGCATCGACCTGAGCTGGACCATCAACAAGGAATCGCCGCACTACCTGGGCGTCTACGGCTCGCAGGGCACGCTGCTGGTGGGCTGGAAAGGCTCGCGGTACCGCCAGGACGGCAACGCCAACTGGGTGTCATTCGGCGCCGGCTACGACAAGATCACGGCGTTCCGCGCCCAGATCGAGAACTTCATCGCTACCACGCGCGACGCGGCAGCGCCGCTCATCACGCCCGCCGACGCTCTGGCCTCGGTGCGCGTGGTCGAAGCGGCCTACCGCTCGGTGGCAGCCCAGAGCTGGGTCCAGCTATGAGCACGGCCCCGCAGACGTGGATCCATCCTACCGCGCTCGTCGAAGAGGGCGCGCGACTGGGTCCGGGCACGAAGGTCTGGGACAACGTCCACATCCGCCGGGGTGCGACGCTGGGACGCTCGTGCATCGTCGGCGAGAAGTCCTACATCGCCTACGACGTCACCATCGGCGCTTTCGTCAAGCTCAACGCCGCCGTCTACGTTTGCGCGGGCGTGACCATCGAGGACTTCGTCATGGTCGCCGCCCACGTAGTTTTAACCAACGACCGTTTCCCGCGCGCCGGGGACTGGGCGCTCAGCGGTCTGGAGACGTCCGATGTCACCGAGGAGACCTTGCTCACGCGCGTCTGCCGCGGCGCCACGATCGGCGCGAACGCGACCATCGGCGCCGGACTCACCCTGGGTGAGTTCAGCTTGGTTGGGATGGGAAGCGTCGTCACCCGCGACGTGCCGTCGCACTGGGTCGTGGCCGGCAACCCGGCCCGGCGTGTCGGATACGCGTGCGTCTGCGGACAACCGATGCTCGCCCCGGTGCGTGAAGAGGCCGCCGCCCGTGTCAGCGTCGAGCAGACGCTGCCCTGCGAACGTTGCGGTCGCCGCTTCATCGTCGATGACGCGGCCGTGCATCTGACGCACGACCCGTTCGCCGCCTGATGAGAATCGCCGTCGTCGGCGCCGGCGTCCTCGGGCTACGCCTTGCCCATCATCTCGGCCGGCTCGGTGCCGAGGTTGACGTTCTTGAAGCGGCGCCCGAGATCGGCGGCTTGGCCGCACCCTGCGACTACGGGGAGTTCTGGTGGGATCGCTTCTACCACTGCATCCTTCCTCAGGATCGTCATCTCATCGACTGGCTCAAGCAGCTCGATCTCGACGCTGCGCTCCGCTGGCGGAAGGCCGGCACCGGCTACTATTCGGGCGGGCGTTTCTATTCCATGAATGGCGCGGGGGACTATCTGCGCTTCCCGCTGCTGTCGCCGCTTCAGAAGGCAAGGCTCGGCTACTCGCTGCTGCGCGCGATGCGCATGAGCGATCCGTACGACCTTTACGCGATCACCGCGCAGCAATGGCTCACGCGCCAGTGTGGGCGTACCTGCTACGAAGTGTTCTGGCGCCCGCTGCTGCGGGCGAAGTTCGGGGTGCTGCACGATCAGGTCGCGGCGGTATTCATCTGGGCCACGATCACGCGCCTGTTCGGCAACCAGCAGGTGGGCCCGCAAGCCGGCCACTTGGGCTACGTGAGCGGCGGCTACCGGCGCGTTCTAGAGCGGGTTCGCACGGTGCTGGAGGCGCAGGGGACGCGTATCCTGACCGGCGTTCGGGTGGAAAGCATCGACGAGGCGGGTGATTCTCGCGGTGGCCGCTTCTGTCGCCTCCGAGTGGGCGAGCGGACCACGGGTTCCGTCGAGCGCTGCTACGAGCAGGTCTTCTGGACCGCGCCGAGCGCCCTCGCCCGTGCGGTCGCGGCCCCGGAGCTTGCCGCCTATGTGAGCGAGATGGAGCGCGCCTATCCCTCCTCCCAGAGCTATCTCGGGGTGATCTGCCTGGTTCTGGTGCTGCGCCGGTCGCTGATGCCGTACTACGTGCTCAACATCGCCGATTCGGATGTCGAGCTGACCGGTCTGATCGAGATGACGGCGCTGGTGGACAAGGACGCCGAGACCAACGGACGTTCACTCGTCTACCTGCCGCGCTACCTCCCCGCGGATGCGGCCGAGTTCAACCTGTCGGACGACGCGCTGCGGGCGTCGTTTCTGGACCGCGGCTTGGCCCGGCTCTTCGGCCCCAGCGCCAGCGCGGACATCGTAGCCATGTCGATCCACCGGGCGCGCTGCGTGCAGGCGCTTCCGCTGCCCACCAGCAGTCATCCCGGCCACGCGCCGGCGCCGATGCGCCGGCCGTTCACGGTCTTGAACACGTCGATGCTCCAGTGCGCCACGCTCAACAACAACGACGTCGTTGGCCTGGTCGACGGGTTCGTTCAGCGCCACGGCCGCGAGCTGGTGCGGCTTGCCGACAATAGGCTCGTGCACGCATCGAGCCCGCCCTCAGACATCGTCCGGAGCGTTCCACAAGGACGTGCGGGTCACCTCCACGATCACTCGCGTCATTACGAGCAGTGAGATGAGGTTCGGGATCGCCATGAGCGCGTTGGTGATGTCGGCGGCCGACCAGACCATCGGCAGCGGCAGCACCGCTCCCACCATGACAGCAGCGACCCAGAGCCATCGATAGGGCTGGACCGAGCGGCTGCCGAACAGGTACTCGCAGGCCTTCTCGCCGTAGTAGGACCAGCCGAGCAAGGTAGAGAAGACGAACGTGAGCAGGCCGACCGTGAGCACCGTCGGCCCAACGATCGGCACCTCTGCGAATGCGGCCGAGGTCAGTTGCGCGCCGCTCAGTCCGCGCGTCCACGCGCCGGAGTTCACCACCACCAGGCCGGTCATGGCGCAGACAACGACCGTGTCCCAGAACGTCCCGCTCGACGAGACCAGCGCCTGCCGAACCGGGTTCTTGGTCTGGGCGGCGGCGGCGACGATCGGTGCGCTGCCCAACCCCGACTCGTTCGAGAATAGGCCGCGCGCAACACCGTAACGCATGGCCTCGCGCACCCCGGCGCCGAGGAACCCGCCCACCGCGGCCTGCCCGGTAAACGCCGAGCTCAAGATCAGACGCAGCGTCTCGGGGATAGCGCTGGCGTGCATGGCGAGCAGGACCAGGCAGCCGCCGACATAGAAGATCGCCATGAACGGCACCAGCCACTCGCACACCCGGGCTATCGAGCGGATGCCCCCCAGGATGACCAGAGCCGTCAGCACGGTCATCAACGCCCCCGTGATCCAGGTGGAGACACCGAACGTGTCGTACACCAGGGTCGCGATCGAGTTGGCCTGCACGGTGTTGCCGATCCCGAACGCGCTGATCGCCGTCAGCGCTGCAAACACGACGGCGAGCGGCCGGTTGTTCATGCCGCGCTCGAGCACGTACATCGGGCCACCGGCCATCCGCCCGTCAGCCGTGGTGATCCGGTAGCGAACCGCCAGTAGAGCCTCCGCGTACTTGGTCGCGATGCCGAAGACGCCGGTGAGCCACATCCAGAGCACGGCGCCCGGCCCGCCCGAGGCCACCGCGGTCGCGACCCCGACGATGTTGCCGGTGCCGATGGTTGCCGCCAGCGCCGTCGTTAGCGCTCCGAACTGCGAGACGTCGCCTTCTCCCTCGCTGCTGCGCTGGAGCGAGATCCGGATCGCCTTGCCCATGTAGCGCTGGATGAACCGCAGCCGGATGGTCAGGTAGACGTGTGTCCCCACCAGCAGGAACAGCATCGGCGGCCCCCAGACCACGTTGGCGACCTGGTCCAGCAGCTTCGTCAACCCCTCCATACATCCTCCTCTCGCCGCCGTCCCGGCGCTGTGTCGCAATGGCTCGGAGCCGGATCAGACCTCTTGTGGCGTGACCCCGAAGCCCAGAAGGTACTGCGCCATCTTACCAGCGACGGTCTTTACACTCCCTCGCGCCGTCATCCGTGCGCGCCATGCATCGAGACGGGGATGGCCGGTTTGCCAGGGTTGGCCGAGAAAGCTGGCGAAAAACTGCGCCATGTAGAAGGCAATGTCGGCGTACGAGAAGCCGCCTGCCAGGTAGTCGCGGCCGTCGAGCCGTTGCTCCATATCGTCGTAGTACCGGTGGATCGCCGCCACCGCTTCCCGTACCCGTTCGTCGCCGGCGGCTGCCCGCTGCCGCGGCATCAGCAGGATGACGTTCGGGAAGAAGACCTCGTCCGACTTCATCTCGAGCAACCGGGCGCGTGCTCGGTCCCGTACGTTGCGCGGCCAGAGCGGTGGGTCGGGGTTTCGATCCTCGAGGTATTCGAAGATCTGCGTCGAGTCGAAGAGTTCCAGGTCGCCGTCCACCAGCACCGGCACCTGCTGTTTGGGGTTGATGCGCAGGACCTCGGGGTGCTTGGGCTCGTAGAGCGACGTGATGGAGAAGGGGACGAACTCCAGATCGAAGGCGACGCGCTTCTCGTGCGCGGCGATCTCCGCCTTCGCGCCGAACATGCTCAAGGGGGCCGAGTAGATTTTCACGCCGTATCCTCCTCGCGTCCGGCGTGCAGGAGAGACCGGCGGGTGAGTTACTGCAACCTGCGGGTTACGGAAGAGGCGAGCCGCAATGATGCTTGTGGAACACGGCGTTTGGCGAGCATCCGTGCTGCGGTCCGAGAGATGGTGCCCAGGGCCGGAATTGAACCAGCGACACGAGGATTTTCAGTCCTCTGCTCTACCAACTGAGCTACCTGGGCACGCCGGGAGAACACGCTGCACCTACATGGAGACGATCGTGCGGCTCGAATGATGTAGCCGCCGGGCTTGCGGCGGTCAAGCCGGGTCAGCGGCTGCTGCCGTGCAACGCGTGGCACCTGCCTTCGACGAAGTCGATGACTTTCTTCTCGAGGTGGACGCCGTCGAGCGCGTTGATCTCCTGGATGCCGGTAGGGCTGGTGACGTTCACCTCGGTCAGGCGGTCGCCGATGATGTCGAGGCCCGCGAAGTAGATGCCCAGCTCGGAGAGCGCGGGCGCGAGCCGTTGGCAGATCTCGTATTCGCGCTTTCCGAGCTCGGCGCGCCGGCAGGTGCCGCCGACGTGAATGTTGCCGCGCAGATCGTCGGCGCGCGGGACGCGGAGCATGGAGCCAAGCGGTACGCCATCCAGATAGATCACCCGCTGATCGCCCTCGCGCGACTCAGGCACGAACCTCTGCGCCATGATCGGTCGTTGGCCTTCGGCGGTGACCGTCTCGAGAATCGAGTGCGTGTTCAGGTCGCCACGAGTGACGCGAAAGATGCCCATGCCGCCGCAGCCGTCTAGCGGCTTGACCACGATGTCACCGCCGATCTTGTCGCAGAAAGCCAGGATCTGCGCGGGATTCGAGGAAACGATGGTTTCCGGGATGAGATCGGGGAAGTGCATGATGAAGAGCTTCTCGGTCGCCTCGCGCAAACCGGAGGGCCGGTTGAAGAGGAAGGTCCGCTTGGGATCGATCAGGCTCAACAGGTGGGTGGCGAAGAAGAAGTTCATGTCGAAGGGCGGGTCCTTCCGCATGAACACCGCGTCGAATTGCTCCGCCGCGATGAAGTCCGACGTGCCGAACCGCCAGTGCTCGCTCTGCACCGGCCGGACCTCGATCGGCGAACACATCGCGTGGACCTTTCCGTCGGCCACCATCAGGTCGCGGATGCCGCAGTAATGGTTGTTGTGGCCGCGCGCCTGGCTCTCGGCCATGAACACGAAGGTCGTGTCCTTGGTTATGTTGACCCGCTCGATCGGGTCCATGACGAACAGGAACCGCACGCGACGGGATTATTGACGAGCGGTTGCGCCGACGCCAAACGGGAGGGCTATTCGCCGTCGTCGCTGGGGGGCTTGCGGCCGAGATCGCCCCACAGATGCTGACAGATGGCGGCGGCGACGATCGCGGCGGTCTCCGAGCGCAGCACTCGCGGTCCGAGTCCCACGTCCTTGAATCCATGGCGGCGGCAAAGCTCGAGCTCATCGGGCGTCAAGCCGCCTTCGGGGCCGACGATCGCGATGACCTTGCGGGTGTCGGGATAGCGCTGGCGCAGCGTAGCCGGTGGATCGGGATCGGCTCCCACGGTGAAGACCAGACCGAGCGTATCGGGCGGCTTGGTAGCGACGAACTCTTCAAGCGGCTGGATACGCTCGACTACCGGAACTTCGGTCCGGCCGGCCTGCTCGGCCGCCGCGCGCACGAGCCGCCGCCAGCGTTCGACCCGGTGCATCGCCGCTTCGTCGCTCAGCCGCCCCACGCTGCGCTTGGCCGTGATCACGCAGACTCGGTCCACACCCAGCTCCACGGCCTTCTCGACGCAGATGTCGTTCTTCTTGCCCTTGGCGAGACAGGGCGCGAGCGTGATGTCGAGCGCGGACTCGGTGCTGCGGTCGGTGTCCGTCAGGATTCGGACGACCGCGGTCTCGCCCTGATAGACCTCCAGTACACCCACCGCTTCGCGTCCGGCGCCATTGAACACGACCAGTTGATCGCCCGGCTGCATGCGCAGTACGTTCTTGACGTGATGATAGGCCGAGCCCGAAAGGATCGCGCGATCCTCGGTTAGCCTGTCGGGCTCGACGAAGAATCTGGCCTTGGGATGTGCGGAGTGCGATGTCGCAGTCGGCAGGTTGCCAGCGGCCTTGCGCACGTCCACCACTACGATGCGTTCTCCGTGGGCGGCTGCTTACGCGCGCGGCGTAACGTGACGGTAACCCAATCTCGCGCTTCTACGACCTTCAGTAGGGGCCACTCGGCACCGGCGAACGAACCTTCTATCAGAGACCGGCTCTCGGCTTCAATTCCGGATAGCACGAGGTAACCGCCGGGCTTGACGCATGATGTTAACGACTCGCGGCTGGCTCGCAACACCTGCGTGTGGATATTCGCGACGGCCAGGTCGAAGCCGTCCGTTCCACAAGCCGCGCCAGTCGGGGGGCCGCTCTGCAGCAGGGTAGTCAGCCGGTCGGCTACGCCGTTGCGCTCAGCGTTGGCGCGTACGGCGTCGATTGCCGCCGGGTCGTCGTCGGTGGCTACAGCGCGCGCCGCACCGAGCCGTAAAGCGGCGATGGCGAGGATGCCGCTGCCGCACCCGACGTCGGCGACCGACATTCCGGGCTCGACCAACGCGTCGAGAGCCTCGAGGCAAGCCGCGGTGGTCGCGTGGTGGCCGGTGCCGAAAGCCATGCCGGGATGGATGACGACGCTTGTGCGCGAGCCGACGTCGCGCTCGGCCGATGCGAGCCACGGAGGCAAGACGATGAGCCTGCGGCCGATCTCGAGTGAAGGAAAGAACCGCTTCCAGTTTTCTTTCCATGCTTCTTCGGCGACTGGTCGTACCGCGGCGGCGATGCACGCGCCCGCCGGCGCACGTTCGGCGAGACCGCGCGCGGTCTGTTGCGCTTCAGTCTCGCTGCCGGCTTGGACGTAGAGCACGAGGTCGGTGCGATCATCGGCGGCTTCGCGCAGCTCGCACGAGGTGTGATCGGCGGCGGCGAAGATCCCGGTGACCAAATCGGTGTCGCTGTTGGAGATCGCGAACACGAGCTCGAACCAGCGGGGGCTCGTTGCGGTAGAGCTTGGCCCGAGCGGCTGATAGCTTCGACTGCGTGGCATCAAACGTGCTTGCGATCGCTCACCGTGGAGCATCGGGGATTCTGCCGGAGAACACACTGCCGGCGTTTCTGAAGGCTTTGGAGCTCGGAGCCCAAGCGATCGAGTTCGACGTGCAACTGACGCGGGACGAGGTCCCGGTCGTCATTCACGACGAGACCCTGGAGCGCACCACCGACGGCACGGGCCGAGTCCACGATGCCGACCTCGCTGAGCTTGCCCGGCTCGATGCGGGCTCCTGGTTCGCTGCCAACTGCGCCGGAACCAGAATCCCAACGCTCGACCAGGCGCTGGCCGCGCTGGCCGGCCGTGCACTGCTCAACATCGAGCTGAAACCCGACGTTCGAGTCGAGGTCCTGGTCGAGCGTGTCCTCGCGCTGGTTCGCCAGCACAGCATGTTGCACGCCGCCGTGTTTTCGTCGTTTGAACCGGTGGCACTCGAGTTGCTGCGCCGCAAGGCCCCCGAAGCCCGCATCGGGGTCCTGGCGGCGTCCGGGGCGCTCGAGCCCGCACTGGAGGCGGCCCACGTGCTTCGTGCCGAGAATCTCCACCCGCACAAGTCGCTGGTCGACGCCGAGCTGATCGCGCTTGCCCGTCGCAAGGCGCTGCGGGTCTGGGTTTGGACCGTGAACTTGCCCGAGCGCATGGCGGCGTTGGCCGCGCTCGGCGTTGACGGCATCTTCAGCGACCATCCCGATCGCGTGGCTTCCCTGCGGTAACGTTGAACGTTGCCGCCTCCGGGCTAGCTTCAGTTGGGGGTCCCAGTGGCGGATCCTGGTCCGACCACGACCTCGGTACGGATCGCGGGGTTCAGATACTTGGTCGCCACGCGGGTGATGTCCTTGGCTCCGATCGCGTCGATTCGGTCGGGGTACTCGCGCCCGATCAGGTAGCCGAGTCCATACAGTTCGTTGAAACCCATCTCCTCGGCTACCGCTAGGCTGGTCTGTAGTGAGATGTCCCGGGAGCCGATGAGGTAGCGCTTGGAGCGTTTGAGCTCTTCCTGCGCGACGGGTTCGCTCTGGATCTTCGCGAACTGGTCGAGCAGACCCTCGGTCGCGCGCACGGCGTTGGCCGGATCGGTCCCGATGTAGCCGCCGAAAAGCCCGCGCGCCAGTCCCTTGGTCAGAAACGCACTCACGCTGTAAGCGAGTCCCTGCCGGTCGCGCAGCTCGGTGAACAAGCGGCCGCCCTGCCCCGAAAGGATGTTCTCGAGCACGGCCAGCGGATAACGGTCAGGCTCGCTCACGGTTATGCTCGGATAGGCCAGGACGACGTGGGACTGATGCCGGTCGGAATGGCGGCTGTCGCGACGGATCGTATCGGGCCACGGCGCTGGCGGAGGCAGTACGAACGGATGCGGCCCCGGGCGCAGATCGCTCACCGCCGCGGAGACACGTTCGACTACACGATCGGAGTCGACGTCTCCGACTACCGCAATGACGAGCGAGCGTGGGTCGAGTGCACGCTCGTAGAAGCTACGTAGGTTCTCGCGGCTGAGCTTGTCGATGCTGGTGGTCTCGCCCAGCGCGGTCATGCCGTAGGGGTGGGCGGGGTAGACGGTGGCGTAGGCCAGGTCGAAGGCCACGCGGCTCGAGTTGTCGTCACGGTTTTTGATCGCCAGCAGCAGCTCGCGCCGCGTCTTCTCGAGCTCGTCGGAATCGAAGGAAGGCTTGCGCAGCACCTCGGAGAACAGGTCGAATCCTTCCTCGAAATGCTCCGAGAGGAACGAAGCGGATACGCCCAACGAGTTGTGTCCGGAGAATCCACTGAGGCTGGCGGCGATCGACTCGATGTCGCGCGCGAGCTGCTCGCGGCTGCGCTCGGTGGTGCCACGGGTGAGCATCTCGGCGATGAAATTGGAGATCCCGTTGGTTTCGTCGGTCTCTGCGATCACGCCGCCGAGCATGGCGGCATGAACGGAGAAGGCGGGCACGTTGTGGTGCTCGGCGACGATCACGCGAACGCCGTTGTCGAGCTTGACCAGGCGTGGCTTCCCGCCGCGGCCCTGGCGAGCGGCGCCGGTGCTCAGGTCGGTAGCAACGCTTCCATCCGGCTCGGCGGCCTCAGGCGCGGAAGCCGTGGAGCCTGCCGCTTTCGCCAGCGCGGCTGCGTCCTCGACCGCCAGGCCACGGCTGAGCTGCTGGCGGGCATCCTCGGGCAGCAGCTGTACGGCCGTGAGGTTGTCGCGCGTGAAATACCGGCGCGCGATCCGCTGCAGGTCGGCCGTGGTCGCGGCACGCAGCCTGGCCAGGTAGACCCGATCGTAGTTGGGGTCGCCGTGCACGGTGATGGCGTAACCCAGCTCGCGGGCTTGCTCTTGAACGGTCTCGTTACGGAAGACGAAGTCACTCTCGAGGTTGGTGCGCGCCCGCTCCAGCTCTTCCTGGGCCGGAGCTTCCTGGCGCAATCGCTCCAGCTCTTCGATGATCGCCGAGTACGCCTTGCGAGTGTCCTCGGCCTCCAACGACGCGGTGACGACGAACAGACCGGGATCGGTGGGTGTGTAGGCGAACGCGCCGACGGTGGTTGTGAGCTGGGTCTCGGCCACCAGCTTTCGGTAGAGGCGCGAGCTCTCGCCGCCGCCCAGAACGAACGCGACCAGATCGAGCAGCGGTGCATCTTCGTGGTTGGCTGCCGGGATGTGCATGCCTAAGGCGAGCTGGGCTTCTTGAACCTGCATGCGCAGGGTTTCGAACCGCAGCCCACGCTGCGGCGGCTCCGGGGCTCGCGCCGGCCGGTCGATGGGCCGGTAGGCGTAATCGCCGAAGGCCTTTTCGATCGGCTTGCGCATGGCATGGGCGTCGATGTCGCCGACGATCACCAGGACCATGTTGTTGGGCGAGTAATAGCGCCCGTAGAAGTCCAGCACCCGCTCACGCGTCAGGCCCTCGATCGTTTCCAGCGTGCCGATGACAGGCCGCCGGTACGGGTGGACCGTGAACGCGTTGGCGAACAGCGAATGGAATACCCGCCGCCCCGGTGAGTCCTCACCGCGCTTCCATTCCTCGAGCACCACGGCGAGCTCCTTATCCAGCTCGGTCGGATCGAACGATGAGTTGCGCACCGCGTCGGCGAGAACGTCCAAGCCGACATCGGTGAAGCGTGAGGCGACGACGATGTGGTAGACGGTCTCGTTCCACGAGGTCCATGCGTTGATTCGTCCACCCGAGCCTTCGATCTCGGACGCGATCTGGCCGACGCCACGGTTCGCCGTGCCCTTGAAGAGCATGTGTTCGTGAACGTGGGCGACGCCGGCCTCGAAGTCTTGCTCGTCGGCGCCTCCAGCCTTGACCCAGACCTGCAAGGCCACTACCGGCGCGAAGTGGTCCTCGCGGATGACGACGCTGATGCCGTTGTCCAGCTGATAAAGGGCCGTCGATCGGCCGGTGGCATCGGTGCCGGTGGGAGGGGGGGCCATGGGCTTGCACCCACCGAGCAGCGCCGCAGAGGCCAGCGTGATTAATGCGGTGCAGCAGACCGCGGGCGCGCGCACGCGTAGCATCGGTAGGAGGCGACGGCCCCGATCCCACGTGCGGAACCGCGAGTCAAGCCGTGCTATGATTCTCGGGCTCGGTCGGAGGTGGTGGTGATGAATACGATCGATATTCTGGTCGTTGTTGGCCTGTCCTTCTTCGCGATCAAGGGCTACGCGAACGGTTTGGTTCACGAGATTCTCTCTCTCGGCGCACTGCTGGCGGGACTGGGCGCGGCCTTCATGTGGACCCCGCGGCTGGCGCCGCGACTTGCGGAGGCGGTGCCGGGCCCGGCCTTCGTCGACACCGGCGTGGCGTTCTTGGTCCTGTTCGCGTTGGTGTTGGTGACGGGGCGATACGTCGCGACGATGATTCGGCGGGTCTGGGTCGAAGCCCGCCGATCGCCGGCGAACCGGCTGGCGGGAATGTCGTTTGGCATCTTTAAAGGCGCGATCGTGCTCGGATGCACGATCCTCGCCCTGCGTAGCTTCGCTCCCGAAGCGCATGCCAGCGAAGAGGTGCCCAACGGGATGGCCGGCCGCGTCGTAGAGATCAACGGACAGGTCGATCAGTCCTACCTTGCGGCGCGGCTCGCGGATTTGACCAGCGGGATTTTCTCTGCCCTGATGAGCGCCGCCGAGACCCGCGTGAAGGCACTCACGGGCGAGGCGGAGAGCCAAGCCGAAGGACCGTGATTTCCGAGGAGAAAATCGCCGAGATTAGACAGTCCGCGAGGATCTCCGACTTCATCTCACCACATATCGCGCTCAAGCGCAGGGGACGCTCCCTGATGGGGTTGTGTCCCTTCCACAACGAAAAGACCCCGTCGTTTTCGGTCAGCGACCAAGACGGATTCTTTCATTGCTTCGGTTGCGGGGCCGGTGGCAACGTCTTCAAGTTCCTGATGCTCGCCGAGAGCCTGAGCTTTCCCGAGGCGGCCCGCAAGGTGGCCGCCCGCTACGGGATCACGGTGCCCGAGACGCTACAGGACAAGGACGCGGGCCACCGCCAGGGTGGCTTCGAGGCCAACGCCAGCGCGGCCCAGTACTTTCACAAGCTGCTCGTCGAGACCGAGCACGGCAGCGCTGGCCGCGACTACTTACGCGAGCGCGGAGTGGCCGAGGAATCGATCGAGCGATTCTGTCTCGGCGTCTCGCCAGCCTCCGGCAACGGCCTGGTTCGCTGGTTCACCCGGCAGGGAGTCGATCTCCAGATAGGCAAGCGCCTGGGCTTGGTCGTCGAACGGGGTCAGATGCCCGTGGACCGCTTCCGCCAGCGCCTGATGTTCCCAATTCGCGACGCTCAGGGGCGTGTCGCGGGCTTCGGTGGGCGGCTCTTGGCTGCGGCCGACGCGCCAAAGTACGTCAATTCGCCGGAGTCGGAGGTCTACCACAAAAGCCGCGCGCTGTATGGTCTCTACGAGGCGCGCGACGCGCTGCGTACCGGTGGCTGTGCCATCCTGGTCGAGGGGTACCTGGACGTAGTGGCCCTTCATCAGAACGGGATCGCGTCAGCAGTCGCCACCTGCGGAACCGCGCTCACCGTGGAGCAGGCCCGAATCTTGCGTCGTCTGGTCTCCGAGGCCGTCACGTTGTTCGACGGCGACGCTGCGGGCGAACGGGCCGCCGCGCGCAGCTTCCCGATCCTCGTCGAAGCGGGTTTGTGGCCGCGAGGCGCTGCTCTGCCGGTAGGCGAAGACCCCGACACGTACGTGCGGAAGGCCGGCGCGGCGGCCACAGCGGCCGCCATTCGTGAGGCCAGGCCGCTGGCCGAAGCGTACGTTCGCCACGTCGTCACCGGCGGTGGGGAGGCGGGGTCGGCCTTGGCGCGTGCGGCTTCCGATCTTTCCACCGTTCTGCGCAAGATCGACGACCCCTTCGAATACGACCTATTGCTACGCAAGGTGGCCCTGTGGACGGGGATCTCCGAAGACTTGCTGCGTCGTCAGGGCGCGCAGCCCGGGCGAACACTTCCAAGCCCAGCGCCAGCACGACGCACGAGAGGTGGAGCACCGGGCCCCGAGGAGTTGCTCGTCACAGTCATGCTCGCCGACCCGGGTGCTGTGGCAAGAGTTGATGCCAGCGCGATCATAAATTCGATGGAAGAAGGTCTTTGGAAAAGTCTGGTAGATGATATGATCGGCCAGGACCGGATGGGACACGGGATCGATCCCGGTCACTTCATCGAAAGGCTGCCGGATGATTACCGAAGTCGCGTGGCGGGTCGGATCGTCGAGAACGTGTTCGGCGATCCATCGACGCGCGCGCGCGCGCTCGAGGACTGTATCCGTAGTATCGGGCAGCGTGCGCGACGACGGCACAATGCTGATGTGTTGAACGAGCTGCGAAAGCGCGAGCAACTCGGAGTGGACCTGACACCCGCGCAGGAACTGGCGAACTTGAAACCCCGTAGCAGCTCCGATGCCTAGGAAACAAAGCGAAGCGCAGACGCGTGCGCGCCCCGGCGAGGTCGGGGGGGTCAAGGAGCTCGTCCAGCTCGGCAAGACGAAGGGTTACGTTACTTACGACGACGTCAACGAATTGCTCGACAACGAGATCACCGACGAGAACGAGATCGAAGATGTTCTGGTGACGCTTCGCGAGTCTCACGTCGAGATCCGCGAGGAGGACGTCACGGCCGAGGCACCGCAGCCTCCGGCGCGTCAACCGCCGGACGCGGCCGAGGGGCGCGAAGTCGCAGAGTCCGAGGACGGCGGCACCGACTATGTCCGCATGTACATGCGGGACATGGGGGCTGTGCCGCTGCTGAACCGCGAAGGCGAGGTCGTGATCGCCAAGCGGATCGAGGATGGCGAGAATCAGGCCTTCGACCTGGCGTTCACCTCCCCATTCGGCAGACGTCACATGCGTGCTCTCGCTCAGCTCCTGCGCGAGGGGCAGATCCGGCCCCGTTCGGTGGTGAAGCTGGCCGAGCCCGATCCGGTCGCAGGCGGCGACGATCTCGAAGCGACCGGCGAGCCCGAGCTAGCGCAAGAAGACGAAGCCGAGCTGTTCAAACGGGTATGCCGACAGCTCAACCGCTTGGAGAAAGCGGTGGAACAAGCGGAAGGCCTGCACGCGAACGTGCGCCGCCTCGATCCGACGGGACACCGTCATCGTGAAACCGTTGCGGCGCGCAACAAGGTCGATGCGCGCATTCTTGCCGGCCTACGCGACATCCCGCTGAACCCGGCGCAGGTCCGAATCGTGATCGAGGAGATCCTGCGCGTGCAGCAGAAGCTGCGCCGGGAGCAGTCTCAGATCACACGGGGCGAGAAGCGCACCGGGCGGACCGCCGATCAGATCGTTGAGCTCGCCGCGCGGCTGGGCGCCGACCGAACCACCGACCAGCGGATCTGCGGCACGTTACGCATGAACGCCGACGGCGTACGTCGCACGGCGGTCGGGATCGAACAGGCCCGCGCCGCCATCGCCGAAATCATCGGTGATAGCGGCCTGTCGCACCAGGAGATGCACGACCTCGCCGACCGGATCACGGTGGCGCAAGAGACCGCCGATCGCGCCAAGAAGGAGCTGATCGAGGCAAACCTCCGCTTGGTCGTCTCGATCGCCAAGCGCTACAACAACCGCGGCTTGCAGTTTCTCGACTTGATCCAAGAGGGCAACATCGGGCTGATGAAGGCGGTTGACAAGTTCGAGTACCGCCGCGGCTACAAGTTTTCGACCTACGCGACCTGGTGGATCCGGCAATCGATCACGCGGGCGATCGCCGATCAGGCGCGGACGATCCGGATTCCGGTTCACATGATCGAGTCGATCAACAAGCTCATCCGGGCCACCCGCGAATTCGTCCAGAATCGAGGTCGCGAGCCGACGGCCGAGGAGCTGGGCGGGATTACCGAGATGCCCGTGGACCGGGTCCGAAAGGTTCTCAAGATCGCGCGTGAACCGATATCCCTGGAAACCCCGATCGGCGACGAAGAGGACAGCCACCTGTCCGACTTCATCGAGGATCGCCGAGCGGTGGCTCCGGCCGACGCGGTCGTGAACGTCAACTTGCAGGAGCAGACTCGCAAAGTCCTTGCCTCGCTCACGCCGCGCGAGGAGCAGGTTTTGCGCCTGCGTTTCGGAATTGGCGAGAGGACCGACCATACGCTAGAAGAAGTCGGGAATCGTTTCGCAGTAACGCGCGAACGTATCCGCCAGATCGAGGCGAAGGCGCTACGCAAGCTGCGGCTGCCGAGTCGTAGCAAGAAGCTGCGCGGCTTCCTGAGCTGACCGGGCTTGGGCCCATAGCTCAGTTGGTTAGAGCAGGGGACTCATAATCCTCTGGTCCCAGGTTCGAGTCCTGGTGGGCCCATCAATTCGCGCGAGGAGAGGAGAGGAGACGATTGGGATCTGAACTCGAGAGGTTGTTCAAACTCCAGCAGATCGATTCGTGTCTTCTCGAAAAGCAGCGTCACATCGACGAGTACGAAAGGCGTCTAGCCGAACGGCAACGAGAGCTCGAGAGCTGCAAAACCCGGCTCGATGAGCTTGCGGCGCAGCGCAAGGAACTGATCACACAGCGAGCTCTGGCCGAACGCCACGTCAGCGATCTCCAGGAACAGACCAAGGAGCGACGCCAGCGCTTGGGCCGCGTCCGCAACGAACGCGAGCAGAGGGCGTCCGAGGCGGAAATGGCGGCACATCGCCAGGAAATCAGCCAATCCGAGGATGCCCTGCTGGCGCTGATGGAGCAGGTTGAAGCCCTCGAGAAAGGGATGGCTGCGGCGCGCGCGGAACAAGCACAGCTCGAGCAGTTCGACCACCGCTTGGTTGCCGAAGAAGTGGGTCGCATCGATCAGCTCAAGCTGGAACTGTCGCGGGAACGCGAGAGCCGTAACGGAGTCGCGAGTGAGATCGATGCGACCCTTCGGTCGCGGTATGAAGCCGTGCTTTCGCGCCGAGGCGGGCAGGCGGTCGCGCAGGTGGTCGGTGGTTCGTGCACCGGCTGCCACATGCAGATTCCCCCGCAGGCGATTATCGAGATTCGCAGGGGCGGTGCGCTACGGGTCTGCCCGAGCTGTCAGCGGATCCTCTACGTCGCCGAACAAACCGCGTTCTGAAGACAGGCTGGCGATGCGCCGGCGGCTACGCGATAATGCCGGCGCCAGCGTAGGAACCCCCGAGTCGGCCGGCAGCCGCTCGTGCCGGTACTCGGCGCGGGAGGAAAGTCGGGACTCCTTAGGGCAGGGTGGCCGCTAACGGCGGCCCGTCGCGAGACGGGGAAAGTGCAACAGAAAGCAAACCGCCCGGGCGCTGTGCGCCCGGGTAAGGGTGAAACGGTGAGGTAAGAGCTCACCAGGCCTGCCGGTAACGGCAGGTGCTCTGTAAACCCCACCCGGAGCAAGACCGAATAGGGGGACGGGTTGCCCGCCCAAGGTCCCCGGGTTAGGTCGCTCGAGCCGCCGGGCAACCGGCGGCCCAGACGAATGGTTGCCACGGCACCACCGGCTTGCCGGTGGTGCCGGACAGAATCCCGCTTATGGCCGACTCGGGGTTCGCTGGCCCGTGCCGTCCCACGGTAGTGTGAGCCGGACGGGTAAGCCGTTCCCTCCTAACCCCGCTTAAAAAACCCCTGGCAAATCGAACGGTTGGCGGAATCCGTGGTGGGGGTCGGGAAATAAGTGTTGACTCGTGGGGACGGAATCGAGCATAGTGGGGAACTGTGGGTGGCAGCGGTTGGGCTGTGGTAGGTTACGTCCGGTGCGGTCAATCGGGCACCTGGCAGAATGTCGGTTTTCTGCACCTCGCGTTTTCAGGGGGCTCCGTGAGGCGGAGCCGTGCCACCCACACTCTTTCTGGCGATGTTTCTCGGCAAATATTTTCATACGATCGACGATAAGGGCCGGGTCGCGATACCTCACAAATTCCGCACGCATCTGGGCGGGCCGAACGAGGGCCGAGTTGTCATCACGCTGTCACCTCGGCCCGAGCTGAGTTATCTCGACATCTACCCGGCCGACCGTTGGGAGCAGGTCCTCGAGCAGATCCTGGGCACGCAGATCCAAGGCGAGGATCACCAGGAAGTCCAAGAGGCCGTGCTCGCCAACTACATCCACCCGGCGCAGGAAGCGGTCCTGGACAAGCAGGGGAGGATCCTCGTTCCGCAGGAGCATCGCGACGCAGCAGGGATCACGAAGGATGTGGTGTACACTGGCGACATCCGAAAGTTCCGCCTGTGGTCGCTCGAACAGTGGCAGCGTTACAGCGAGCACGCGGCGCGGAACAAGAACAAGATCAAGGATCTCAAAGGGATTTGGCTCTGACCTAGCGAGGGACGTGAAGCCGGTGCGGAGCAGGCCGTGAGTGTAGCTGCGTCGACCTCACGCCACCTTCCGGTCATGCTGAACCAGGTGATGGAATCCCTGGCCGTCAGGCCGGGGGGACGTTACGTGGACGCCACGGTCGGCGAGGGAGGCCACGCCGAGCGGATCCTCGAGCAGAGTGCGCCCGACGGTCTGCTGCTCGGCGTCGACTGCGATGAGCAGGCGTTGACCCGAACGCGTGCGTGGCTGGGCCGTTTCGGGCCGCGTCTCATTCCAAGGCAGGAAAGCTTCGAGCGCGTGGCGCAGGTGTTGCCTGAGATCGGCTGGCTCGACGGGGTCGACGGTGTGCTGCTGGATCTCGGTGTTTCGACTCTGCAGCTCGGCACGGCCGAGCGCGGCTTCGCTTTCGCGTCCGAGGGACCGCTCGACATGAGGATGGATCGGCGCGAGCCGCACACGGCCGAGGATTTGCTTGCGACCCTCGGTGAGCGCGAACTGACCGAGCTGCTACGTCGCTTCGGAGAAGAGCGCGCGGCGCGTCGGATCAGCCGTTCGATCATAGCGCGCCGTCCGCTGCGCACGACTGCCGATCTGCGGCGCGCCGTGCTGGCGGCTGGAGTGCGGGGGCGTCCCGGCCACGATCCAGCGACGCGCACGTTCCAAGCGTTGCGCATCGGCGTCAACGACGAGCTCGGTCGTCTCGAACGCTTCCTGGCCGAGGGTTGGCGGCTGCTGCGGCCAGGCGCGCGCATGGTGATCCTGAGCTATCACTCTCTCGAGGATCGCCTCGTCAAACAGGCGTTCCGGAAGTGGTCGGCCGACTGCCTGTGTCCGGCGAGACAACCGGTGTGCACCTGCGGCTGGCGGGCGCGAGTGCGGCGGCTGACTCGCCGACGGCAGCGGCCGGATCCTTCTGAGGTGGAGCGCAACCCGCGGGCCCGCAGCGCCGGATTGCGCGCGGTCGAAAGGCTGGCGGCATGATCGTCCTGATCGGTTCGTGGATCGGGCGGCGCGAGACCGACCCCACCGAGGCGAACCTCGAACGGCGCATTCTGTTCCTGCTGTGTGCCGCCCTGGCGCTCGGACTCGCGTTGGTTTGGCTCAATCTGATGATCCAAGACCTCGGTTACCGGGTGAGTCACACGGGCAGGCTGATCGAGAAACTGGACCTCGAGTACGCCGAGCTGCAGTCGGAGCTGTGGCGTGAGACCACGCCAGAAAAGCTGCGCCGGCGGGCGCAGGACAGTCTGGGGCTCGGTATTCCGACGCCGGGACAGGTGCTCACCGTCGATGCGCAGCCGTAACCGCTTCAGCCGGCGTCTGTTCGCCATCGCGCTGTTCTGCGCGGCCGCAGCGCTCAGCGTGGTCGGCCGCATGGGCTATCTCAAGATCGTTCTGGGTCCCGAGCTTGCCGGACAGGCCGATCGCATCACGTGCGGCGACAGCGTGCAGATGGCCTACCGCGGGCCGATTCTCGATCGCAACGGCGCGGTGCTCGCGACGAGCATTGGAGCCTCGCGCGTTGCGGTCCGGCGCAACGCCTACGTCTACGATCCCGCGGACGCTGCCACGATGGCGCCCCTGCTGGGCGCCGGCGTGAGCGAGCTCGATACGCTGCTCCGCGACGACCCTCGCCGGTTCATCTGGCTCTCGAAAAGCGCTGGCCTCGACGAAGCGGGCGCGGTTCAGCGGATGCGGGTTCCCGGAGTCGACGTCCACCCACACCAGCGACGGAGCTATCCGCAGGGGCCGTTGGCGGCCCACCTGATAGGTTTTGCCGGTGCCGAAGCGCAGGGGCTCGAGGGAATCGAGCTGCTCTTCGAGGAGAGCCTGCGCGGAGTGCCCCAGGTCAAGCGCGTGTGCAAGGACGTTCGCGGGCGTGTCTTCTACAGCACCCGTGAGCTGGGCGGCATGAACCAAGGCGACGCCATCGAGCTGACCGTCGATGCGACGCTGCAGAGCATCGCCGAAACGGAACTGAATGCGCAGGTAGCGGCCTATCACGCCGCCGGGGGCACGGTGGTGGTTCTCGATCCTCGCACCGGCGCAGTGCTGGCGATGGCGAACGCTCCGAGTTTCGACCCGAACGACTATCGTGGCTCGCCCGCGAGCCATCGGCGCAATCGCGCCATCACCGACATCTTCGAGCCCGGCTCCACGCTGAAACCGTTCGTCATTGCCGCCGCGCTCGATGCCCGCTTGATCGAGCCGACCGACGTTTTCTTCTGTGAGAACGGTGCGATGCGGATCGGCGGCCGCACCATCCACGATCATCATCCACACGGACACCTGACCGTCTCCGAGATCCTGCAGGTATCGAGCAACATCTGCACGGCGAAAGTCGGGCAGCGGCTGGGCGCTGAGGGGCTCCACGGCTACCTGCGCGCGTTCGGGTTCGGGCGCCCCACCCGCGTTGGTCTCCCGGGCGACTCCACCGGCATGCTGGCGGCTCCGAGCCGCTGGCGGCTCATCAACCTGGCGACCATCAGCTTCGGCCAGGGGTTGGCGGGGAGCGCGCTCCAGCTCGCCTCGGCGTTTGCGACCCTGGCGAACGACGGTATGCGGATGAAGCCGTACATCGTCGGCCGCGTCACACGCGCGGATGGTTCGGTCGCGACGCAGACGGAGCCCGAGCCGGACGGGCGGGCGGTCGACGCACAGGTGGCCCGCCAGATCTCGAGCATGCTGGAGTTAGTCGTGGGGTCGGGTGGAACCGCGCAACGCGCACACATCGAGGGGGTACGCGTGGCCGGCAAGACCGGCACCGCGCAGAAGGCCGAGAACGGCGGATACAGCCGCGACAAGTGGCTGTCCTCGTTTGTCGGCTATCTGCCGGCAGAGGATCCCCACCTCGTCATCGCCGTCGTCGTCGACGAGCCCAAGGGGAATCACTTCGGGGGCGTGGTTGCGGCGCCGGTGTTCCGCGCCATCGCCGAGGCGAGCTTGGACTATCTGCACATCGAGCGCATTCCGCCCTCCGACTCGCCCATGCTGATCGAAGCGAGTGTACCCGTTCGCGCTCGGCCCAAGCCCGTCCCGTTCGACGGCACCATGCCCGACTTGCACGGACTGAGCCTTCGTTCGGCCATGCGCGCGATGGATGGTTGCGACTGCGCCGTGCAAGTAGAGGGAGCTGGCTACGTCGTCGCGCAGGAGCCGCCGCCCGGCGACGCGGTCATGCAGCCGACCGAGGTTTTGCTTCGCCTTGCATCGGTCTCGCCCTGAGCGCGCGCTGTTGGAACCGCGGAAACGTTGGGAGTAGCGTCGCCGAGCATCGCGATCGACGTGCAGCCGAGCATCGCTGAGCCGCCGCCCGCAGTCAGAGCGGGCGATCTCGCCAACCGCCTCGCGGAACGCGGCATCGCGTGCCGCTCCAACGTCGTTTCCGACACGATGATTCACGGTGTCGCGCACGACTCGCGTGCGGTCCGTCGCGGCGATCTGTTTCTCGCGCTGCCCGGAACGCGCGACGACGGTGCCCGTTACGCGCGTCAAGCACTGGCTGCCGGAGCCGTCGCGGTGGTCTGCGGAGAGGCCGCTGGGCTGGCAAGTCACGAGCCGTGTATGGTCGTTTGCGACGTATTGGCGGCCGCCGGGCACGTGGCGGCCCTGGTCTACGGCGACCCGTTCTCTCGACTGCAGTTGGTTGGCGTCACCGGCACCAACGGCAAGACCAGCTGCACGTACCTACTCGAAAGCATCTGGCGTGCCGCGGGCGAGGTGCCCGGCGTGCTGGGAACGGTCAGCCAGCGCTGGCCAGGACACGATCAGGCCGCGGCAATGACGACGCCGCCGGCAACCGAGATCCAACGTGCGTTCCGGGCGATGCGCGCGGCGGGTTGTACGTGCGTGGCGATGGAGGTTTCCTCGCACGCCCTCAGCCAGTATCGGGTCGCCGGATGCGCTTTCGATGCGGCGATCTTCACGAATCTGACGCGCGACCACCTCGACTATCACGGAGACGAGGAGAGTTACTTCAGAGCCAAGGCGCGCTTGTTCTTGGACCATCTGCGCCCCGGCGGCATCGCCGTGCTCAATGCGGATGACCCCCACGCCATGCGACTGGCCGCCGTGCTCGGATCCATGCAGCGGCTCACGTTCTCCGTCGAGCCTGGCGTGGCGGCCGACGTCGCGGTGCGGGAGGTGGAGCTAGGGTTGCAGGGGATCCGTGCGTGCCTGGATGTCCGCGGTCGCCCGCTGCGGGTGGAAACCCGGCTGGTGGGCCGGCCCAATCTAGCCAACATCGCGGCGGTTGCTGCCGCAGCCGATGCGCTGGGCGTGGCGCTGGAAGCGATCGAGCATGGGTTGCGGCTCTGCGCCCCGGTTCCGGGCCGCCTCGAGCGCGTCGGCAGCAGCCTGCCGGTGGTCTTGGTGGACTACGCGCACAGCCCCGATGCGCTCGAACGGACGCTGCAGGCGATCCGAGGACAGGTCGCCGGGCGACTGCTCGCGGTCTTCGGCTGTGGCGGAGATCGGGATCGCGGCAAGCGTCCGATCATGGGCGGGATTGCTGCGCGCTACGCCGACGTCGTCGTGCTGACCTCCGACAATCCGCGAAGCGAGGATCCCCATGCCATCCTCGCTCAGATCGAGGCCGGGATCGGTGGGCTCCTGCCGCGTCTCGAGCCCGATGCCCTCTTGGACGCCGGCGCTCGTGGATATGCGATCGAGGAGGATCGCGAACGCGCCATCCGTACCGCGATCGCGGCGGCCGGTTTCGACGACGTGGTGGTGGTCGCGGGCAAGGGCCACGAGGACTATCAAGAGATCCGGGGCCAGCGCCGCTGGTTCGACGACCGTGAGGTCGTGCGAAGGCTGCAATCGGCGCCCGCTGCCGCCAGGCGCGCCTGAGGTGAGCTGCCCGTGACGGTTGATGAGTTGGTCGCCGCCGTCGGCGGCAAGCGCCTCGGCGCCCCATCCGCCGGATGGCAGCCGCAGGGGGTCTGTACCGACAGTCGCACGGTAGCGCCTGGCGAGATCTTCGTGGCCCTGCGCGGAGCGCACTTCGATGGCAACGACTACATCGATGACGCGATCGCTCGTAGCGCAGGCGCGGTGGTCTGTTCGCGCGGACGAGCATTGGACCGGCGTGGGGTGCTGTTCGTCGAAACCGACGATACCCAGCGCGCGCTCGGTGACATCGCCGCCCACCACCGGCGAGGCTTCCCAATTCCGGTGGTCGGCATCACCGGGTCGAACGGGAAAACGACGACCAAGGAACTGCTGAGGTCGATCTGCCACGTTGCCTACGGTGCCGAGGCCGTGCTGGCCAACAGCGGCAACTTCAACAACCTGATCGGCCTGCCATTGACGGTCATGGGGCTACACGCGGGGCACCGCGTAGCGATTCTCGAGATGGGCATGAACGCGCCAGGTGAGATCGCACGCTTGACCGAGATCGCGGCGCCCACTCATGGCGTGATCACCTGCATCGCTGCCGCGCATCTTCAGGGGTTGGGGTCGCTCGATGGCGTCGCGGCCGCGAAAGCGGAGCTGTTCGCCGGGCTGGGTCCCGCCGCGACGGCGATCGTGAACACCGATGACGAGCGCGTGGTCCGTGCGGCGCTGAGCTTCAAGGGAGCTCGCAGGGTGCGCTACGGTGAGTGTGCGGAGATTCGAGCCGAGTCGGTCGCGTCGAATTCTCTGACCGGGAGTCGGTTCGACTTGGTCTACGGAACCGCGTGCGTCTCGGTCCTCCTGCCGTTGGCGGGGCGCCACAACGTCGGCAATGCGGTGGCCGCGGCCGCCTGCGCTTACGGGCTTGAGTTGCCGATCGAGGCGGTCGCCGCTGGACTGACCGATGTCGCGGTGCCGCCGATGCGGATCGGCGTGGAAACGCTCGGCAACGGGGTCTGCATCGTCAACGACGCTTACAATGCCAACCCCGGATCCCTGGCGGCAGCATTGCGAACGCTTGCGGAAGCGGTAACGGGCCGTCGCATTCTGGCCATCGGTGACATGCTCGAGTTGGGCGACCGGGCGGCCGAGCTCCACCGGGAGGCCGGCCGCGCTGCTGCCGCGCTTACGCCCGTGCTGCTGTGTGCGGTAGGCGAGCATGCTCGAGAGGTCGCTGCCGGAGCACGGGAAGCCGGCCTTGCGCAATCCAACATCCTCGTAGCCAGCGACCACGCGCGCATCGTGCACGCGATCGCCGGGATCTGGCAGGCCGGCGACACGGTGCTGGTCAAGGGCTCGCGTGGCGCCCAGATGGAGCGCGTGGTCGTTGCGCTGAGGGAGCTGGTGGCGTCGTGATCTACCATCTGCTGCTGCCGCTGGCCGACCAATACACGGTATTCAACGTCGTTCGCTACATCACGTTTCGCGGTGTGTTGGCAGCGCTGCTAGCGCTGGGCCTGTCGTTCTTCTTTGGCCCTCGCTTGCTGCGCGTGCTTCGCGAAGGGCAGGTGCGCCAGCCGGTCAGTACCTACGCGCCGCAGGGTCACGCGGCGAAGCAGGGAACGCCGACGATGGGCGGCGTCCTGATCCTCGCTTCTCTGCTGCTGTCCGTGCTGCTGGTCGCCGATCTGTCCAACGCCTACGTCTTGCTCACGACCGCCGTGATCACGGGGTTCGGCGCGGTGGGCGCGGTCGACGACTACCTCAAGATCACGCGCGGCAAGAACGCTGGGGTGCGTGCGCGTACCAAGCTTCTTTGGCAATTCGCTATCGCCGGGGCAGCGAGCTGCGTGCTCTACTCTCGGCCGGAGTTCGATCCGGTGCTCTCCGTGCCCTTCTTCAAGGACGTCCGTCCGTACCTTGGTCTGCTCTACATTCCATTCGCGAGCTTGGTGATCGTCGGCGCCTCCAACGCGGTCAACCTCACCGACGGGCTGGACGGGCTGGCGATTGGCCCGGTCATGACCACGGCCGCCACCTACGCGATCCTCTCTTACTGTGCCGGCCACGCCAAGATCGCCAACTATCTGCTGATCAACTCGGTGCCCGGCGCCGGCGAGCTTGCCATCGTCTGTGCCTCGATCGCGACCGCGAGTCTCGGGTTCCTGTGGTTCAATACGTACCCGGCTCAGATGTTCATGGGCGATGTCGGTGCGCTGGCGCTCGGCGCTGCCCTCGGCATGATCGCGGTCATCTCGAAGAACGAGATCGTGCTGGTGGTGGCCGGCGGGGTATTCGTCGTCGAGGCGCTGTCGGTGATCATCCAGATCGCCTCGCTCAAGACCCGTGGCAAGCGCGTGTTCCGCATGGCTCCGATTCACCACCACTTCGAGCTGAAGGGCTGGCCGGAGCCCCTGATCATCGTCCGCTTCTGGATCGTCTCCATCATCTGCGCGCTGCTGACCTTGGGAACCCTCAAGCTGCGGTAAGGATCGCCGCCCAGTCCCATGCCCTTCATGAACGATCCCGTGCTCGTAGTCGGCGTCGGTGCCAGCGGCGCCGCGGCTGCGCATCTGATCGAGCGGCTCGGCGGCCGGCCGCTGCTCACCGACGACCGCGCGCTGCCGCCAGCCGCTGCGCTGCCCGAGTCCGCCGAGTTCGTGAGCCCGGCCGACGCGGAGCGCCGTGTGCGCGAAGTGAGCCTGGTCGTCACCAGCCCAGGCGTTCCGGCCCGTCATCCGTTGCTCGCCGCCGCCACCGCTGCCGGAATCGAGGTGATCTCGGAGCTGGAGCTCGCTGCCCGGCACATCGACGCGCCGCTGCTGGCGATCACCGGCACCAACGGCAAGAGTACGACCACGACGTTGCTCGGGCGGATCCTGGAGGAAGCCGGCTGTAGGGTCTTCGTGGGGGGAAATCTCGGCCGGCCGCTGAGCAACGCTGCCGGGGCGGCCTACGATTACTGCGTCGTCGAGGTTTCCTCCTTCCAGCTCGAGTGGGTTCGCCAGTTCCACGCGCACGCAGCCGTCATTCTCAACGTCACTCCCGACCACCTCGATCGTCACGGAGACCTGGCCGCCTATCGGGCCATGAAGTGGCGGGTTTTTCTGCGTATGGACGCCGGTGACCGAGCGGTCCTGTCCCGGGCCGAGGACTGGTGGCGTGATCGGCTGGGCGGGTTCTGCGCGAGGGTGAGCACCTTCGGCCCGGCGCCGCTCGCTGGCGGCGAGCTGGGAATGGGGTTCGACCGGGGTGCGCGCACGTTGTGCGGCGACCATGGCTGGAGCGCCCGCATCCCGGGTGCGTGGCCGCGCGCACCCCACGATTTCGAGAACGTCGCGGCGGCGGCCGAATTGGCACGCAGCGTAGGTATCGATTGCGAGGCGGTCGAGCGTGCGCTGCGGGATTTCCGAGGTCTCGAGCATCGTCTGCAGTACGTGGGCGAATGCGGCGGAGTGCGCTACTGGAACGACTCCAAGGCGACGAATCTGGGGGCGACCGTGCGAAGTCTTGAAGCCTTCGACGAGCCTGTCATCCTGATGGCGGGTGGCATTGGAAAAGGCGTCCGCTTCGACGGGCTACTCGCGGCGGCCGGCCGCATGAAGAACGTGATCGCGTACGGCGCGGCCGGGGTGGAGATCGAGGCGGCGCTGACCGAGTTGGTGCCGGTCACGCTCGTGCGCACGTTCAGCGAGGCGTTCAGCGCCGCGGTCGGGCTCGCTCGCGCCGGCGATGTGGTGTTGCTCGCGCCGGCCTGTGCGAGCTTCGACGAATTCCGCGACTATGCCGATCGCGGACGGACCTTCGTGCGCAAGGTGACGGCCCTGACTGGGTGAGGGAGTGGAGGCGGAGGTGGCGGTGAGGGAGCGCGAGGTGAGTCGGATCCGCGTGCGGTCGTCGGATCGTTCCGATCCGTGGATCTTCGGCATGATGCTCCTGTTCGTTGCCGCCGGCGTGCTGTTCGTCTTCGATACCACGTACTTCTTCTCCCAGACGCACTTCGGCGACGGCTACCGGATGATCACCAAGCACGCCGCCTCGATCGTGCTCGGCGGCCTGCTGCTCTGGATCTGCTCGCGGGCACGCTCCGATCAGATGAGGCGCTGGGCGCGGCCGGCGTTCATCGTCGGTACCGTTTTCCTGGCGGTGCCACTGATCCCGGGTGTGGGATCGTGCAACAAGGGAGCCTGCCGCTGGGTCAACCTCGGCCCGCTCAACATCCAGCCGGCCGAGCTGGTCAAGCTCGCGTTCGTCGTTGGTGTCGCGGCGTTACTCACGCGCAAGGGCAGCGATGTGCGCCGCTGGCGGCAGGCGTTTCTGCCGACCCTGGGGCTCATGGGGGTGGTTGCCGGGCTCCTGCTCGCGCAGCCGGACCTGGGTACGGTCGCGCTCATCGGCATGCTCGGCTTATCGATGATGTTTCTCGCGGGCGTGCCGGTCTATCAGCTCGCGCTGCTCGTCGCGCCGGTGGTCGCCGCCGGTTACTTCCTCGTGCTCAAGACTCCATGGCGTCTCAGACGCATCCTCTGTTTCACGGACGCCTGGGCGGATCCGCAGGGAGCCTGTTACCAGCTGGTGCAATCGTACCGGACCTTCGGTTCCGGCGGCGTCGAAGGAATCGGCGTGGGCGCTTCTCTCCAGAAAACGGGCTGGCTCCCCGAGGCGCACACCGACTTCATTCTCGCCGTGATCGGCGAAGAGGCGGGACTGCTGGGATCGGTACTGGTGGTGGCCGCGTTCTCGGTTCTGGCCTACCGGGGCTTTCGCGTGGCGCACCGACACCCAGATGACTTCGGTCAGTTACTCGCCGCAGGGATCACGCTCGCGCTCACGTTGCAGGCCCTGGTCAACATGGGGGTCGTGCTGGGCCTGTTGCCAACCAAAGGTCTGGTGCTCCCTTTTCTCAGCTACGGAGGCTCGGCGATGCTGATGGCGCTGGCCTCGATCGGCATCCTGATGTCTCTGTCGCGAGAGCTGCGCGAAAGGTGACTCCGAACCCGGCGCGAAGCTGCGCGCGAGCCGAGTGAGATCAGGGCTCGTGGAGAGTGCCGGCATTCGGCTGGCGATCGCCGGAGGAGGCACCGGAGGTCACCTGTTTCCCGGCTTGGCGGTGGCCGAGTGCGCCATCGCGAGCGGGTTCGCGATCGAGATCGTATTCTTCGGCTCTGAACGAGGCATCGAGTCACGGTTGGTGCCGGCCGCCGGCTATCCGCTCATCGCCGAGCCCTTGACGGGCATCCGCGGCGGTCGCTTCGTTGCCGGGGCCCTGGCGCTCGAGCGCGCGGCCGGCGCCGCGGTGCGCGCGCGTGCCGAGCTGCGCCGGCGTCAGGTCGCCGTGCTGATCGGGTTGGGCGGCTACGCGTCGGCTGCAGCCGTGATGGGCGCCAGGTTGGCGGGGCTACCCGTCGTCCTGCTCGAGCAGAACCGCATGCCGGGGTTGGCCAACCGGCTCATGGCCCACCTGTCCGCCGCGGTCTGCACCAGCTTTTCCGACACCGGGCGCTGGCTTCCGCGAGGTCGCGCACGACTGACGGGCAATCCGGTCCGGCCGGCGCTCGAAAGGCTGGAGCGAAACGCGGCTCCGGACACGTTGCTCGTCTTCGGCGGCAGCGCCGGCGCCGTCTCGCTCAATCGTGCCGTGACCGAAGCGCTTGGTCGCCTGGCAGGTCAGATGGTTCTTCCACGAGTGCTCCATCAGGCGGGCTCGAGGAGCATCGCCGAGGTCGAGGCTGCCTACGATCGGCTGCGCGCCGAACATCCGATGCTCCAGGTTGAGGTCGTCGAGTTCATCGACGACATGGCCTCGGCCTACGGCCGCGCACGGCTGGCGGTTTGCCGTTCGGGGGCGACGTCGGTCGCCGAGCTTGTCGCTACCGGGACCCCCGCGATCCTGTTGCCGTATCCACACGCCGCCGGCGATCACCAAACTGCCAACGCGCGTGCGCTGGAAGAAGTAGGGGCGGCCGTGGCGATCCGCGACGACGCAGACGCCGGCGCCCGGCTGACCGAAGTCTTGGGTCGGTTGCTACGCAACCCTGAAGCGATAGACTCCATGGCCGTCAAGGCTTCTGTTCTGCGACGCCCCGGGGCGGCGGAGCGGGTGGTGGACGTGGTCAGGGCGGTGCTCTCACGACGGCGATGACGGTGCGGCAACAAGCGACCGCCCGGATCTGGGCCGGCTTCGAGCCGCCTGCGATGGGTCCGGAGCACACTTCCGCCGACTGCAGCATCCACCTGGTGGGGATCGGTGGCATCGGGATGAGCGGCATCGCCGAGGTGCTGATCACGCTCGGTTACCGAGTCAGCGGCTCCGATCTGCACGACAGCGACATCACCCGGCGGCTCGCCAGCTTGGGCGCACGCATCGTGCAGGAGCACGACGGGGGCAACATCGCTCCCGATACCGACGTAGTGGTCGTGTCGGCGGCAGTTGCCGACGATAACCCGGAGGTGCAGGAAGCCCGCCGCCGCAGGATACCGGTCATTCAGCGAGCCGAAATGCTCGCCGAGCTGATGCGGATGAAATGTGGGGTGGCGGTGGCCGGCGCTCACGGCAAGACCACCACCACCTCGCTGGTTGCGAGCCTGCTCGCGGCCGGCGGTCTCGATCCGACTATGGTGATTGGCGGGAGATTGCGCGCGCTGGGCGGGACGAATGCACGTCTGGGCCGATCGCGGTACATGGTGGCCGAGGCGGACGAAAGCGACGGCAGTTTTCTCTTGCTGCGGCCCGTCGTCGCCGTCGTGACCAACATCGACCGGGAGCACATGCAGTATTACGGAACGCAAGAGCGCTTGGCGGACGCGTTCCTGGATTTCATCAATAGCGTTCCGTTCTTCGGGCGCACCGTTTTGTGTACGGACTGCCCGGAGGTCGAGCGACTGCTCGGGCGAGTGCGCAAGCGCTACACCACCTACGGCATGTCGAACGCGGCCGACTACAGTCCGGCCGAGGTCCACTATCGCGGCCTGCAGACGAGCTTCGACGTCCTTCACCGCGGCGCCGCGCTCGGCCGGGTCTCCATCGCCATGCCCGGTCGCCATGTGGTGCTGAACACGCTGGCAGCGATCGCCGTGGCCATGGAGTTCGGTGTGCCATTCGCACGGTGCGCGGAGGCGCTCGCCGGATTCGAGGGAGTTCTGCGGCGATTCGAAGTCAAGGGCGTGGCCGGTGGGGTCATGGTGGTGGACGACTACGCCCATCATCCGACCGAGATCCGCGCCACCCTCGAGGCCGCGCGCCGGGGATTCGGGCACCGGACGATCGCCGTGTTTCAGCCGCACCGGTACACGCGCACGGCCGACCTGTTCGACGAGTTCACGCACGCGTTCGCAGATGCGGATGCGGTGGTGGTGACCGATGTCTACGGTGCCGGGGAACCGCCGGTCGAGTCGTTGCACGCCAGCCGGCTCGCCGAAGCGATCGCGCGTGTTCACCGTGGGCTGGTCGTCTACGAGCCGGCTGGTCCGAGTTTGGTCGACGCCGTGATCGGATTGGCGGGCCCCGGTGATTTGGTCTTGACGCTTGGCGCTGGAGACATCACCAGGCTTGGTCCGGAGCTGCTCAGACGGTTTGCCGGCTGACCGATACCAGAGCTTCGTCGATGCCCTGAGCGATATCGATGGCTTGCGGCTGAGACTCGACCAACCGCTGAACCGATACACCTCGTTCCGGATCGGGGGAACGGCGGACCTCTTCTACGAACCCACTGCAGTTGCCAGCCTGGCAAGCGCGCTGCTCGCTGCGCGCCGTCACGGGATTCCCGTCACGCGGCTGGGCGGCGGGACCAACGTGCTGGTGTCCGATCGCGGGATCCGTGGTCTGGTGGTGCGGCTGGGCCGCGAGTTCGACTACCGGCGTTGGCAGGAAGCCGATGGGGAGCACGTGCCGGTGGAAGTCGGCGCGGCCAGCCGATTGGCCAGGTTCGTGCACGAGGCGGTCGACCGTGGCCTGGCCGGCGTCGAGTTCGCCGCGGGGATTCCGGGCACGGTTGGAGGTGGCGCGCTGATGAACGCTGGGGCGTTCGGCGGGGAGTTGGGGACCGTGATCGCCGGTGCAGAGGCCGTGACCTTGGAGGGCGAGCGACTGGATCTCGACCGTTCCCGCCTGGGTTTTTCCTATCGCAAGCTAGCGCTCGATGTTGAGGTCGTGGTAACCTCTGTGAGGTTCAGCTTGCTGCGCTCTGCGGCGGGGAAGTTGAGGCGGATTGTCGAGGCGGTTCAGGCGAAGCGCAGGCGCAAGCAGCCCTTAGGCCTTCCGAACGCCGGATCCATCTTCAAGAATCCCCGAGGCGAGTTCGCCGGTAGTCTCATCGAACTGGCGGGGCTCAAGGGGAGGACAGTCGGCCGGGCCCAGGTGTCGAGCGACCACGCCAACTTCATCGTGAACTTGGGCGGTGCGTCGGCAGCCGATGTCCATTCCCTGATGAGTCTCGTGCAGGACGAGGTGTGGCAGCGCAGTGGCGTGTGGCTCGAGCCCGAGGTGCGACTCGTCGGGGATTGGGGATGAGGCTGAAGCTCCGTCCATGGCTGCGTAAGCTCAGGTCCGACCTTCTAGGTTGGTCGCGCTTCGCCCTGGTTTCTCTGCTCTCTACCGCAGCGGTCGCCGGTGGAGCCTACGGCGCTTACGCGGCGCTGTGGCCGGCGGTCGTCCGGCACTCTTACTTCCAGTTGCGCAGCGTCAAGGTGATCTGCGATAGCCGGGCGGCCGAACCCGGGCTGCTCGCTTCACGTGCGGGCCTCTACGATGGCACGAGCCTCTGGGAAGTCGATTCCCGCGGCGCGGCCGCGGCGCTCGCCGCGGCCGGCTGGGTGCGAAGCGCCCGAGTGTCCCGGCGCTTCCCCGCGCATGTCTCGGTCGAGGTGCTCAGCCGAGAGCCGGTCGCGGCCACGCTCGGCCCCGACGGTCCCTACCTGATCGACGCCACCGGATACGTGTATCGGGAGGAGAGCTCTCGACCCTATGCGGATCTTCCTTACCTGACCGGCTGGGACGAAGCCGCAAGCCGCGCCGAACGCGTCGCTCGTCTGTACAAGGCGATGGCGCTGATGAATGCCGCCAACGAGAAAGGGCTTGCGGTCTCCCAGATCCACGTCGACGAGTCCGGGATCTACTGGCTCTATCCGGATGCGCAGACGCTTCCGGTGCGGCTGGGGAGCGACCCGGAGCCGAAGGTCGCGATCGGCAGGATCCGCGCCGTGCTCGACACGCTGCCGGTTTCGACCCTCGAGCTGGCCCAGCTGGACATCGCCTATCCCGACCGTGCGGTGCTGCGGCTCCGCCAGGGACGCTTGCGGGCGGTTGCCGCCATGCTCGCGAGCGAGCGGCACGATCCATCCAGGGAGATCGACGATCGTGGCTAGAAAGCGACCGATCCTTGCCGGCCTCGATCTGGGCACCCAGAAGATCGCGATCGCGATCGGCGAGCCCACGGACGCGGGCTTCGAGGTGCTCGGCGTGGGCACGGCCATCTCCAGCGGCATGAAGGCCGGACGCGTCTGCGACGTGGAGAAAACCACCCAGGCGATCGGCGTCGCATTGAGCGAGGCCGAGCTGATGGCCGGCTGCCAGATTCACAACGTGACCGTATCGATCTCGGGCGACCACCTGCGCGGCACCAATAGCCACGGAGTCGTGGCCATCGATAACGGCGAGGTTTCCGCGCGGGCAGCCCGTCGCGTCATCGAGGCGGCCCAGGCGGTTCCGTTGCCGGCCGACCAGGCTATCGTCCATCTCATCTGCCGAGAGTACGTGGTCGACGGCCAGGGCGGGATTCAGGACCCAGTCGGGATGAGCGGGGTCCGCCTCGAGGCCAACCTGCACGTAATCTCGGCATGCGAGTCGGCGCTCGTCAACCTCCGCAAGTGCTGCAATCGCGCGGGCTTGAGCGTCGGGGCCGTCGTCGCGGCGCCGGTCGCCGCGGCCGAGGCGGTGCTTGAGCCCGAGGAGAAGGATCTTGGGGTGGTGCTGGTGGACTTCGGCGCCGGCACCGTCGAGATCGCCATCTATCACGGCGGGAGCATCGTCTATTGCGGCGTTCTGACGGTTGCCGGCCTGCACGTGACGCGCGATCTCTCGCGCTGCCTCGAGACCTCGATGCGCGAGGCGGAGGTGCTCAAGGTGCGCGACGGTTGCGCCGACCCGGACCAGGTCGACCGGGAACTGCGTTGTGAGGTGAACGGCGTGGGTGGCCGTCCGCCGCGCATCATCCAGAGGGCGTTGGTCGCCGAGATCATCCAGCCTCGTCTGGAGGAGATCTTCGAGATGGTGCTCGCAGCGATCACGCGCTCCGGTTGCCGTGATCTTCTGACCAGCGGCGTCGTGCTGACCGGCGGGTCGGCAATGATGCCGGGAGTGGTCGGGCTCGCATCGCGGGTCATGGGATTGCCCGTGCGCCTGGGCGAGCCCAGGGGTATCGTCGGCATTTCCGACGAGGTCGACGATCCTTCGTGGGCCACCGCGGTAGGGCTTGCCCGTGGTGTTCACGCAAACGATCTGGGCGCCGGCGTGCCCTCGAGCGTCGGCGCACGCGTCATGCCGCAGTGGCTGTGGCGCAGGTGGAAAGCGTACTTCTAGCGGACGCGAGCCGGCCATGCGGCCGCTCGGACGTCAGTGTTGGGGTGGAGAGGAGGTTGCACGATGATCGAATTGGTAGGCTCCAGTGATCAGAGCGCGCGCATCGTGGTGGTCGGAGTCGGTGGCGGAGGCGGTAACGCAGTCAACACCATGATCGTAGCCGAGCTGTCGGGGGTCGACTTCGTCGCGGCCAATACCGACGCGCAGGCGCTGACCATCAGCAAGGCCAAGGTGAAGATTCAGCTCGGTCAGCAGCTGACCAAGGGCTTGGGGGCCGGTGCCAATCCCGACATCGGGCGCAAGGCCGCTCTCGAACAAGAAGAGATGCTGCGTCAGGAACTGGTCCGTGCCGACATGGTCTTCATCACCGCTGGCATGGGCGGCGGCACCGGCACCGGCGCCGCGCCGATCTGTGCGCGGATCGCCAAGGACATGGGCGCGTTGACGGTCGGGGTGGTTACCAAGCCGTTTGCCTTCGAGGGCAAGAAGCGCGCGCGCCAGGCTGACGCGGGCATCCGCGAGCTACGCGCCGCGGTCGACACGCTCATCGCGATTCCCAACCAGCGGCTCGTCGAAGTCTCGGGCCGGTCGACCACGGCCAAGGACGCCTTCGCTCAGGCCGACGACGTCTTGCTGCAGGCCGTGCGAGGGATCTCACAGATCATCACCGAGCCTGGGCTGATCAACGTGGATTTCGCAGACGTGCGCACGATCATGGCCGAGATGGGCATGGCGATGATGGGGGCGGGTGTCGGCCGGGGCGACAGCCGCGCTGTCGATGCCGCGACGGCGGCGATCTCGAGCCCGTTGCTCGAAGACATCTCGATCGCTGGCGCGCACGGGGTTCTGGTCAACATCACCGCCAGCGAGGACTTCGGAATCCAGGAGATGAACGACGCCGTCGATCTGATTCAGGGTCAGGTACACGAGGACGCCAACATCATCGTCGGCCTGGTGCATGATGCGGACCTCGAAGACGAGGTCCGCATCACTGTTATTGCTACCGGGGTCGGGGATCGGACCGGCGACATCGCCGCGCGCGCCGTTGGCCATCACGACACCGGTCAAACCACTGCGTCTCTGGCCCAGAGGCCCGTGGCGTCGCTGCTCGATGACGCGTTGGACAACGTCGCTGGTGACGGCGCGTCGCCGGCGACGCAGGGCGCGACGCGCGAGGAGTTCGCGTTCGAGTCGAGCCTCGAAGAAGAGCGCGAAGACTCGGTGAACGTTCCGACCTATCTGCGCCGCTGGCGCAGTCGCAGTGGGCGCCGGGCCTCTACCTGAGATCGCCCGACTACCGTCGGCCGGTCCGGCGGTAGGTTTCCAGAGGGACCGGGCGGCGATATAGTCGCCCGGTCCGTTGACCAAACCACGCGAAACGCTCCTGTTCCGACCGAACACCGCCGGCCGGCTTTCGGTCTGCCTGGTCTATCCGAACCGCTACGAGGTGGCGATGGGGAACCTCGGCTACCAGGCGGTATTCCGTATCTTCGCCACCACGCCGGGTGTCACCTGCGACCGGCTGTTCCTCGACGAGCCTGGAAGCCGTAGCCGTGGCTTCGAATCCGGGCGGTCTCCCGGCGATTTCGACATTCTCGCGTTCTCGCTGTCTTTCGAGAGCGACTATCCCAACATTGTGCGCATTCTCGATGCGGCTGGCATCCCTGCCCGCGCGGCCGATCGGCGCGCGAGCCGGCGCGCCTGGCCCGTGCTGCTGGCCGGTGGGCCGGCCACGTTCCTGAACCCGGAGCCGGTCGCACCCTTCTTCGACGTGTTTCTCATAGGCGAGGCCGAGGAGATGTTGACCGAGGCGCTGGCGGGCGCGGAGACCTGGGAAACCGGCGCTCCCGAGCCGATCGTCGAACGGCTCACCGCGGTCGAAGGCGCCTACCGACCCGACTGGGCCGAGCCCGTGTACGGCGCCGACGGGACACTCGCCGGCGTGCGCACGGCGGATGGCGCTCCGCTGCGCGTCACGCGCCGCTATCTCTCTCGGCTGGACGCCTATCCCACGATGACCAACATCATCGCACCCGATGCGGTGTTCGGCGATTACTTCCTCGTCGAAGCCAGCCGGGGTTGCGAATGGGGATGCCGATTCTGCGCCGCCGGCTTCATGTATCGGCCCGTGCGACATCGGAGCGCGGCCGGCGTGACGGCGGATGCCCTCAAGGGCCTGGAGTATGCGCCTACCATCGGTCTGGTTGGCGCGGAAATGGCGAGCCACCCCGGCGTCGCCTCGACGTGCGAGCGGGTGGGCGCGGCGGGAGGACGGGTTTCTCCCTCTTCCCTCAAGGCGGACATGATCAGCCCGCGGCTGGCGCGGGCCCTGGGCGGCAGCGGAACGCGCTCGGTCACCGTAGCGCCCGAGGCCGGCTCCGAGCGCATGCGCCGCGTGATCAACAAGAATCTCAACGAAGCCGAGATCCTGCGTGCGGTGGATCTGATGGTCGGCGACGGGGTGGAGTCCCTCAAGCTCTACTTCATGTGCGCCCTGCCGACCGAAACCGAACAGGATCTGGACGCCATCGTCGAGTTGACCGCTCGAATCCGTGCCCGGATGCTCGGGCACGCGCGAGGGCGCGGCCGGGTGGGCAGGATCAAGGCGTCGGTCAATCCATTCGTTCCCAAACCGTGGACGCCGTTTCAGTGGGAACCGATGCTGCCGGTCCCCGAGATCCAGAGGCGGATGACGAGGCTACGACGTGGGTTGGCCAGACTGGGCAACGTGGAGATGGAGGCCGAGTCGCCGCGTGAAGCGTATCTGCAGACCCTGTTGTCGCGCGGAGATCGGCGGGTTGCCTCGATCATCGAGAGCCTCGCGCGACCGAACGCCGAGGGATCGCGGGAGGCCGGGTGGTGGCAGCAGATCCAAGCCATGCGCCGCCGGCGACACGCCGGCGTCAGCGTGGACCCGGATGCTTTCGTCACACGCCGCTACGCAGAGCACGAGACGTTGCCGTGGGACTTCATCGATCACCGCGTCGACAAGTCGTACCTCGCGCTCGAGCGCCGGCGCGCGCTGGCCGAGCGCGAGACCGAGCCTTGCGATGTCGCGACCTGTCGCACGTGCGGAGCGTGCTGATGGCGGTCATCGGCGTTGGGACTGACGTCGTCGACGTCGGTCGCGTCGACGCGCTGTTGGCACGAGATCCGCTCGGGCAGCGCTTCCGGACGCGCGTGTTCACCGCGAGCGAACGCCAGGATTGCGAGCGACGCCGCCGGTGCGCGGAGTCCTACGCCGGTCGGTTTGCGGCGAAAGAAGCGGTCATCAAGGCGTTGGGGGGTCCCGGTGTGTGGGGGTTTCCGTGGCAGGAGATCGAGATCGTGGCGACGCCCGTGGGCGCTCCCGCCGTTAGGCTCTACGGGCGCGTAGCCGAGCGCGCGCGGCAACGGCGGATCGAACGCTTGCACGTCTCGATTGCCCACAGCGCGGGGGTCGCGATCGCCCAAGTCGTCGCGGAAGGAACGCGGTGAGCTGGCGAACGGTTCGAACCGCCTGCGACAGCGTGGTCGCGTTGGGTTCCCTGACCACCTCCGGTGCGACGATCTTCGCCAAGAACAGCGACCGGATTCCCGACGACGAATGTCAGCCGCTCGTTCAAAGCCCGGTCGCTGACCACCCAGCTGGGTCACGAGTCCACTGTCAGTACGTCGAGATCGATCAGGTGCCGCACACCTACGCCGCGTTGCTGTCGAGCCCCTACTGGCTCTGGGGCGCGGAACATGGCGTCAACGAGCACGGCGTCGCCATCGGCAACCACACGATCTTCACCAAAGACCCGGTGGAAGATTCCGGTCTGCTCGGCATGGACCTGGTGCGGCTGGGCTTGGAGCGTGGCCGTGACGCACGGAGCGCGATCGAAACGATCATCGGCCTCATCGAACGTCACGGACAAGGCGGCTCAGGGTACGTCGACAAGCATTGGCCGTACCACAACTCTTTTCTCGTTGCCGACCCGGGCTGCGCCTACTTGCTCGAGACGTCGGCCCGGCGCTGGGCACTGTCCAAGGTCGACGGCGGTGCCGCGGCCACCAACCACACGACGATCGACACGGACTGGGATCGCCTCTCCGACGACTGCATCGCTCACGCGGAACGCAAGGACTGGTGCGATGCCACGTCCCGCAACACCCGGTTCGATTTCGCCGCGGCCTACCGAGACCTCTCGGTGGTACCGTCGGTCGTATCCTCGGGGCGTTACCGGGTGACGTCGGACGCCTTGCGAAGCCAGGCCGGCCGTCTCGACGTGAAGGCGTTCAAGCGGCTGATGCGGGACCACTTCGAGGACGGCGAGGTCCACCGGCCGGGCCGTCAGCCGGACGACGAGCGATTCTTCAGCGTTTGCCGTCACGACGCCGCCGGCGCGACCACCGCATCGATGGTGGTCGAGCTGCACGGCTCCGACCGGGGCCCGCTCGTATGCTGGGTGGCCCTGTGCAATCCCTGCATCGGCCCGTACCTGCCGGTGTTTCCGGCTGGAAGGATTCCCGAGGCGCTGAGTCGCGGAGGCGCCACGCCGTCCAACGATAGCGCCTGGTGGCGATTCAAGGCGCTGCTCGGTGCGATCGCGTGCGACTACGAGCGCAACGCCGCGCGGGCCCGCGCGTTCTGGGTGGAATACGAGTCCGAGCTCGAGGTCGAGACCGTGTGCTTCGTTGCGTCGCTGGCTGGCCAGGACGCTGCCACTCGAACCGGCCGCATGACGGAGTTCATGGCTGGCGTCTGGAGCCGGACCATCGATCGGCTCGAGCTGTTGGAAACCCGATTGGCCGCCGGCTAGTCCGCGCCGAGCTGATTCTCGACGTCGGTTCCGAGGATCATCAGATAGTCGCGCAGCGCGACTATCATCTTGTACTGCGCATGAGCGTCTGTGTCGCCGTAGATCGGCTTGTATTGGGCGTCCTCGTTGAAGGAGAAGAAGTTGGGCATCTTGGTTCCGGGCTGCAGCCTCTGAGGATCGATCAGCCACTCCAGAATCCACTCCGGCCGCAAGCGTTCCTTGGTGAGGATCAGGTTGGGAGCGATGATGTCGTCGGTGAGAGGTTGGCCCTCACGGGTGGCGTGGCAGAGGGCGCATTGGTAGGCCTGGAACAGTTCCTTGCCCAGCTTGGCGCTCGCGCGAAACTCCGGGGTGTCGAGCCGGAAGTACGTGATTTCCTGGCCACGGGCGGCACCCGCGCCGGCGAGCAAACCGACCATGGCGGCGAGCGCGAGCACGCGACGCGTCGAACGCACGGATCCACTCATCTGCACCGGGAAGCTCCGGAAAGGGCGACACTAGTACCAAGCTCTGCCGTCGCCGGCAAATCGGGCGGCATTTGCCCCGTTGACCGGTGGTGCCTATAGTCCCGCGCGCGCGAGTAAAAAACAGAGGCGCGTGTGCACGGCGGATTGGGAAGGAGCAGCATGGCGAGCAACAACATCGAGCAGAGGGTTTACGACTGGTTGGCGGAGGTTGGCGATCGCATCGGAGCCGATCGCGTCGGTAGCCTCCTCGGGGGTGCGGCGGTTGGTATGGCGCGCACCAAAGCGACGCTCGACAAGAATCTCGACCTGTTGCTGGCGATGGCCAACATCCCATCGCGCGGCGACTACCGGCGCATGCAGACAAAGCTCGACTCCCTTCAGGGAAACGTGATCAGTCTCAGCCGCATGGTCGAACAGTTACGTGACGTGATCTCCGGCACCGACGGCAGACCGGGAAAGCCTCCCCCTCGTACGCGCGGCACGGCGGCGAACGGGCGGGCCGGGCGCGCAGCACCCCGGCGCAGATAGCAGCAACGGTCGCTTCAGTGCAGGCTGCCGGGCGCGAGCGCGGTCGCCAGCAGCCGCAGGTCGCGCAACGTTGCGATGTCGTGCTCGAGTGCGCCGCTTTGAATGACATCGGGCGGCGCGGGGTAGGGTAGATCCAACAGGCCAGTCCGCAGTTTGGCGATCGCGGCGCGCTCCGCCATCCGCAATCGGTCCAGGTCCGCTTCCATCACTGCCACTGCTTCGATCGTTCCCGCCGGTGCGCCCGCGAGTCGCTCCGCGAGCGGCCGGTCTCGGCCCTCGCCAGGCGAGGGCGTCACGCGATTGACGACGATGGCCGGGGTGACGATCCCGGTTTCGAGCAGCGACCGTTGCAGTGCGATCGCGGCCACGACGCTCGGCGATCCGGGTCGCACCACGTGGACGAAAGCAGCGTCGGGCTGACGTAGCAGTCGATGCACCGCATCGGCACGCTGCCGTGCGCCGCCGAGAATGCCGGTGATGTCCTCGGCGAAGCTCGCCACCTGGCGCCGCAGATCGACGCCGGTCAGGCGCTCCAGCAGGGGCAGAAGCACGACAGCCGCCGTCCTGGCCATGAGTGAGCCCGTGCGAGCCAGCACCAACGCCGGATTCGTCAGCACGTCCATGGCGCCGGTTTCGACCAGCGCGGCCAGGCGGGAAGGCGCGGACAACAGATCGCGGGCATGAGCGGCCGGCGGCGTATCGAGCACGAGCAGATCGTACCGGTTCTCCTGGACCAGCTCGTCGATGCGCTGCAGCGCCATGAACGCCTCAGACCCGCCTACGCCACCCGCGAGCGTCTGGTAGATGGGGTTCTCCAGCACCAAGCGCGCGACCCGTTCGTCGGTCGCGTAGCGGTGCACGATGCGGTCGAAGGTCCCCTTGGTGTCCAACCTCATCGCGGTCACAGTGCCGGGGGTGGTGTGTTCGGATGGCACGTCGCGCGCTTCGGCGCTCAGTTGCCCGAGGCCGAGGGCGTGGCCAAGGCGGGGCGCCGGATCGATCGTCAACACCGCTACCCGGCGACCGGCCAACGCTCCGGCCAGTCCGGCGGCCGCGGCACAGGAGGTCTTTCCTACGCCGCCCTCGCCGACGAACACCAGCAGGCGCTTGGTTCTCACCAGGTCATCGAGTGGAGATTTCATCGCCATGCCTCGAAAAGTTCATCCAACAGAGCGCCCGCGTCGGCCGAGGCCACGTGGGGGTCCTCGGCGAAAGAGAACGGGATGATGTGCGCGTTGCCGGCCGCGTCGCGCAGCCGATCGGTCAACAGCAGCTGACGGCGCCGCCGTGCGATGTAGAGGCGCGCATCCTCGGAGCCGCCATGGCGCTCGAGCCACGCTGCTTGCGGCTCACCTGCTCGCTGCGGCAGCAGACCGTTGAGCACCACCGGGGCTAGCGGCAGTCCGAGCTCGCGCAGTTGCGCGAGCAACTCCTCTGCCTCGACGACCGACAGTTCCTCGGGATTGCTGACGATGGCCACCCGAAATCGGTTGGGATCGCGGACCAGGGAGTCGGCGGCCGCGACTTCGCGGGCCAGGCGGCCGATGCGGACCAAGCGCTGCACACGGCGAGGGGCGCCGAGCAGCAGCGTGCTATGGCCCGAGGCGAAGCCGTCGATGACGATCAGCCCGTGCCCAGCGGCGACTGCACGCTCCGCCAAGTCCCGGATCGCCACCAGGTAGAGCACGTCGCGCAGACCGGGTGCCGCCGCGGCGACCGCCGTGAAGGTCCGGCTGTCCATCAGTCGGTCGGACAACGTCTTGAACCGCAGCAGTTTGGTGAGTACGCCCTCGAGCGCCCCCTGATGGTCGAGCTCGACAGGCGTGGCGCCAGCGACGGCCGCCGGCTCTGCCGTCGAAGCCGATCGCTCCGGGTCGCCGAAGCTGACCAGGATGGGGCGCAGCGCTCGATCCACGGCTGCCTGAGCCAGGAGCGAAGCGAAAAACGTCTTCCCGGCTCCGCCTTTGCCGGTCACATAGATGATTCTGGCCAGGGCGCGGGACACAGGGCCGCATGGCTAGTCGAGCGTCCGCGCGAGCGCAACGCGATGCCCATGTGCGATCCGCTTCCGACCGCGTTGCAACGGACGCAGCCGCTTTCCACAATCGCGCCCATGCCGCTGCGCTCTGACCCCGATACGGAGCGGCCGGGCCCGGTGGCGTCAACGCGACCGGCACGGCCGGTGAAGTCAGCGGATCCCGCGCGTATCCAGGATCTGTTCCTGACGCGGCTCGACACCATCGAGCGCAGCATCGGGCGTGAGCTGCACCGTCCGCTCGGAGCGAACGGTGCTCTGCAACAGTTCGGGCTCGACCTGGTTCGCGAGGGCTGGCGGGTCAGCCGCGCGCTGCTGGAGGCGGTGGTGCGTCCGCGCCGAGTGGCGGCGCGCCTGGCGTTGGCGTTGGCATCGGGCCCCACCGACGGGCTGGGGGTCGACTCCGGCATGGCGGCGATGGTACGCGAAACGTTGCGACCGCTCGCGCGCGCGTGGCTCCGCGTGAACCTCGATCTGCGCGAGCCGTTGCCGGACAAAGGCCCTGCTCTCATTGTCTTCAACCGTACCGCCTGGCCGTTTCCCACCGACGCGTTGGTGCTTTGGGCGGTGCTTTCCACGCACGCGAACGCTCGCCGCGACGTGTACGTGCTGTGGGAGCCAGGCTTGCTCGAGCGTCCCGTGGTCGGGCACTACTTGCAGCGTCTGGGAGTGTTCGCGGCGACGCGGGAGAACGCGCGCATTCTGCTGGAGGCGGGTGCGATCGTCATCGGCTTCCCCGAAGGCTTGGCCGCGCGGGAGAAGACCTATGACCGCCGGTATCGGCTGTCGCGCTTCGAGGATCGGTTTCTTTTTTCCGCCGCTTTCCGCGCCGGCGCGTGCATTCTTCCGGGGGCGGTGGTCGGGAGCGAGGAGAGCTACCCGGTTCTGGGTACGCTTGCGGGTATTCCGCTGACACCGACGTTTCCACTCACCGGCCTCGCGGGACTCATGCCGCTACCGGTCCGCTGGAGTCTGCGGCTGGGACCGCCGGTGCAGATTCCGGCCGCGCCGGAGGGCGCGACGTGGGAGGCCGCCGAACCCGATGGGCTCGACGATGTCGTTCGCGCCCGTATGCAGGCGCTGCTGGGAGAGCTCGTCGCCGGCCGGCGTTCCATCCTGGCCGGCTAGGCCCCACTTCGGTACGGTCAGAACCACCATGGAGGTCGACGAACGTGTCACGTTACGTGCTCGCCCTTGATCAGGGCACCACCGGTTCCACGGTGATGGTCTTCGATGACCACGGGCGGGTACGCGGACGTGCCTACTCGGAGCTCAGCCAGCACTACCCGCGACCGGCTTGGGTCGAGCATGACCCGGAGGAGATCTGGGAAGTCACCCGCGGCCTCATCCCTGCCGCTTGCAGGGACGCCGGCATCCGCGGCTCGGATCTTACCGCCATCGGGATCACCAACCAACGCGAGACCGTCGTAGTCTGGGACCGACGCACGGGCCGGCCCATCCATCGTGCGATCGTCTGGCAGGACCGTCGCACCTCCGTGCAGTGCGAGCGGTTGCTCGCGGACGGCCTCTTGCCCGAGATCCGACGCAAGACCGGTCTGGTCATCGACCCGTACTTTTCCGCGACCAAGATTCGCTGGCTCCTTGACAACGTGCGGGGTGCGCGCGCACGCGCACGGCGCGGCGAGCTCGCCTTCGGGACGATCGACACCTGGCTCATCTGGAACCTGACGGGCGGGGCGTCGCACGCGACCGACTACACCAACGCCTCTCGGACGATGCTGTTCAACCTGCGCACGCGCGCGTGGGACGACAAGCTCTGCGACGTGCTGGGGGTCGACCCGAGCCTCCTGCCGGAGATCCGTCCCTCTGCTGGCGCCTTCGGAGAAACTGCGCCAGGCGTGGTCGGGCCGCGCTCGGTGCCGATCACCGGGGTGGCCGGAGACCAGCAGGCGGCGCTCTTTGGGCAGGCGTGCTTCCATCCCGGCATGGTCAAGAACACCTACGGCACCGGCTGCTTCATGCTCATGTACACGGGTCAAACTCCGGTGCGCTCCAAGCACCGTCTGTTGACGACGATGGCGTGTGCTGCCGATGGCGGGCCGGCGTACGCGCTGGAGGGTTCGGTGTTCATCGCCGGCGCCGCGGTGCAATGGCTCCGGGACGGACTGGGTCTGGTCGCCTCGGCCGCGCAGACCGAGCCCGCCGCGCGCAGGGTAGAATCGACGTTGGGCGTCTACATGGTCCCGGCTTTCGCTGGGCTCGGCGCCCCGTATTGGGATCCCCGCGCGCGCGGAGCGCTCCTCGGCCTGACGCGCGGGGTGACCGCCGACCACGTGATTCGCGCGACCTTGGAATCGTTGGCCTACCAGACCCGGGACCTGCTCGAGGCCATGAGCGCAGATGCGGGACGCGCGCTGCGGATGCTGCGGGTCGACGGCGGGGCGACGGCCAACGACTTCTTGATGCAGTTTCAAGCTGACGTCTTGGGAGCGGCGGTGGACCGTCCCAAGGTCACCGAAAGTACGGCGGCTGGCGCGGCCTACCTGGCCGGCCTTGGAGCCGGCGTGTGGAAAAGCGGACGAGACGTCGAGGCGGCGCGCCAGGTCGACCGAGTCTTTCGCCCGCGGATGAAAGCGGCGCAGCGCGAAGACCTCTACCGTGGTTGGAAGGCGGCGGTCGAGCGGGTGCGCAGTCGAAAGGTTTGAACCGGTTGAACGGCGTGGTATAGCCTGGCTCGCCGACATCGGAACAGAGATGGTCACATGAAGGAAACCATTCACCCGCAATACCAAGAGGTGCAGGTCGTGTGCGCGTGTGGCCATACCTTCCGCACGCGGTCGACGGCGAAGGCGCTGCACGTCGACATCTGCTCCAGCTGTCACCCTTTCTATACCGGCCAACAGAAGATCGTGGACACTGCGGGACGCATTGAACGCTTCCGCAAGAAGTACGAGAAGTTCAACTCGGCCCGTTAGCTTCGGCAGCACGGTTCGTGCGATGCCGAGCAGCCCGCGTTGCCGGCCGCCGCCCGGATAGCCGATATCGGGCGACCTCCGCATGTTCGACAAGCTGGCAAAGGTCGAGCGGCGTTTCGTCGAAATCGAGCAGCAGCTCACGCGCGCGGAGGTAATCGCCGACCGTGAGCGTTACGCCCAGCTCATGCGCGAGCACGCGGAGCTCAGCGACCTCGTGGCGACCTACCGGCGTCGCTTGCGCTTGTCCGGCCAGCTCGAGCAAGCGCTCGCTTTGCGCTCTGACGCCGACCGGGAGATCCGCGATATGGCCAGCGCCGAAGCCCGTCAGCTCGAGGACGAGATCGGCGGCACCGACGAGGCCCTGCGCCGGCTCCTGCTGCCCAAGGACCCGCTCGACAAGCGCAACGCGCTGCTGGAGATTCGAGCGGGCACGGGGGGCACCGAGGCGGCGCTGTTCGCGGCCGATCTGCTGCGCATGTACACGCGCTACTGCGAACGCTGCGGCTGGAAGCTCGAGACGCTGAGCTTCAGCTCGGCAGCGATGGGTGCGGTCAAGGAGGTGGTGCTGCTGGTAGCGGGTCCCGACGTCTATGGCCGGCTGCGCCACGAGGGCGGCGTGCATCGCGTGCAGCGCGTGCCGGCTACCGAGGCGCAGGGCCGGATTCACACCTCCGCCGTCACGGTCGCCGTGCTTCCCGAAGCCGAAGAGGTGGACGTCAAGGTCGACGAAAAGGACCTGCGCATCGACGTCTACCGCTCCTCGGGTCCCGGCGGCCAGTCGGTGAACACGACGGACTCTGCCGTGCGGATCACTCACATGCCCAGCGGCTTGGTGGTGACGTGCCAGGACGAGAAGTCCCAGCACAAGAACAGGACCAAGGCGATGAAGATCCTGTTGTCTCGCCTGTTCGACATCGAGGAGGCCAAGCGCCACGCCGAGCGCGCCGCGGATCGCAAGGCCATGGTCGGGACCGGCGACCGGTCCGAGCGCATCCGCACGTACAACTTTCCCCAGGGTCGGGTCACCGATCACCGGATCGGCCTAACGCTCTACTCGCTGGGCTCGTTCCTGGACGGCGAGATGGATGAGGTGACGGAGGCGTTGGTCGCCTACCATCAGGCCGAGGCGTTGCGGGCCGAGGTCACGACGTGACCTCGGCCCGCGTGGCGGAACCGAGCCGTCTCATCGACTACCTGACGCTCGCCCACCGACACCTCGAAAAAAAAGGCGTGGCCAGCCCGCGGCTGGACGCCGAGCTGTTGCTGGCGGCGACCCTCGGGTTGACCCGTATCGAGCTGTACACGAATCACGATCGACCGCTCGACCGGCGCGAGGTCGATCGCTTTCGCGAGCTTCTCCGCCGCCGGGCTGGGCGCGAGCCGGTGGCGTACATCACGGGCACGCGCGAATTCTGGTCTTTGGATTTCATGGTCGACCGTCGGGTGTTGATCCCGCGTCCGGAGACCGAGCTGCTCGTCGAGGTCGCGCTGAAGGCGCTGCGCGGGCAGCTCGACCGGCCGGGCCGTGAGGCGGCCCGAGTGCTCGAGATCGGGACCGGCTCCGGCGCAGTGGCCATTGCGCTGGCGACCGAGTTGCCGGCGGCGGCCATCATCGCCACCGATGCTTCCGCCGCCGCCCTCGAGGTGGCACCGCACAACGCGCGCGTGCACGGCGTCAGCGAACGCCTGCGATTCGTGCTTGGCGACGGCTTCGGGCCGCTCGCTTCGGATACGCCGCTCGAACGCTTCGACGCGATCGTATCCAACCCTCCCTATTGCGCCGAGAGCGAAATCGGAACCTTGGACCCGGAGGTGCGCGAATGGGAGCCGCGCTCGGCGCTGGTCGCCGGACTCGACGGCTTGGGCCTGACTCGCCGGATCGTCGAGGGGGCGCCGGGTTTTCTGGCGGCCGGCGGCTGGCTGATCCTCGAAATGGGAACCCACACGGGCGCGACCCGGGCGCTGTTCGAGCGGGATGGGTGGGCCGAGGTCCGGACCTTCCCCGACCTGGGCGGCCACGAGCGCGTGATCGCTGCGCGGCGGCCGGACGCAGACAGCCGTGGATAAGATCGTCGTGCACGGCGGCAACCGCCTGGAAGGAACCGTCGAGGCGAGCGGCGCGAAAAACTCGGCGCTTCCGTTGATCTTCGCCAGCCTGCTTACCGACGAGCCCTGCCGCCTCAGAGGCGTTCCGAATGTGACCGACATCCGTACCGCGCGCCGGCTTCTGGAACGACTCGGTGCGGTCGTCGAGCAGCCGGAGCCCCATGAGCTGCTCATCGATTGCAGTCGGGTGAACCGCTTCGAGGCGCCCTATGACCTGGTCCGCACGATGCGTGCATCCTTTCTGACGCTCGGCCCGCTGTTGGCGCGCTTCGGGCAGGCGAAGGTTTCGCAGCCGGGGGGATGCGCGATCGGAACACGCCCGGTCGACATCCACCTCGCCGGCATGAGCCAGCTCGGAGCTCAGATCGGCCACACCGCCGGCTACGTCGATGCCTCGGCGCCGCGCCTGACGGGTGGACACGTTATCCTGGAAGCCCCCTCGGTCGGCGCCACCGAGAACGTCCTCATGGCCGCGACGATGGCGTCCGGCGCCACACGCATCGAGAACGCGGCGCGCGAGCCCGAGATCGTCGACTTGGCCGATGCGCTCGTCAAGATGGGCGCGACCATCGAAGGCGCGGGAACCTCGGTCATCGACGTGCGGGGGGTTCCTCGCATGCGCGGGTACGATCATCGGGTGATTTCCGACCGGATCGAGGCCGGCACCTTCCTGGTCGGCGCGGCGATGACACGCGGCGACGTGTTCGTCCGCGGGGCGCGCGTTGGCGACCTGGCGACGCTGCTCGAGACGCTGAGCGCAGCCGGCGCGCGCGTTCGCGTCGACGAGTCCGGAATCGGCCTGACCGCCGACGTCCGGCCGAAGGCCGTGCACGTCACCACCGCGCCGCATCCGGGCTTTCCCACCGACCTGCAAGCGCAACTGATGGCCCTGATGTGTCTGGCGGAGGGCACCAGCACGATCCAGGAGAACATCTTCGAGAATCGTTTCATGCACGTGCCGGAGCTGACGCGGATGGGGGCGCACATCGAGCTGTCCGGCCACCTCGCCCGGGTCTATGGCCAGGTCTCGCTTTCGGGAGCGCCAGTGATGGCGACCGACCTGCGCGCCAGCGTGTGTCTGATCCTCGCCGGCCTGGGTGCCGAAAACGAAACCGAGGTGCTGAGGGTCTACCACCTCGACCGCGGTTACGAGCGGATCGAGGAGAAGCTGCGGCAGCTCGGCGCACGCATCGCCCGGGTGCCCATGGCATAGTCGGAGCGGAATGATCCAGGTTCTGATCGACGGCACGCGCGCGGCACAGGCGCGGTTGGCGAAGCTCACGTCGCGGCGGGAGGCGCAGGCCGACGTCGAGCCCGAGGTCGCCGCGATCCTCACCGCCGTCCGTCGGGATGGGGACCGGGCTTTGATCCGTTATGCCGCGCGCTTCGATCGCGTGCGCATGAAGGCTTCCGACCTCGTGATCGATGAGGCCGAGATCGACCGCGCCAAACGCGAGGTCGCACCTGCGGTGCAGCAGGCGCTGCGGCTGGCGCACCGGCGCATCGCGCGCTTCCACCGGGCCCAGACGGAGCGCGGATTCGAGCTGCGCGAGCCGGGGCTGCGCGTGGGCCTGCGGGTGACGCCACTGGCCCGAGTGGGCGTGTATGTCCCTGGTGGCAGCGCCGCCTACCCGTCCTCCGTGCTGATGAACGTCGTGCCCGCGAAGATCGCCGGAGTTCCCGACGTCACCGTCGTGACCCCGCCTTCGGCCGCCGGAGTACGCCCGGAAGTTCTGGTCGCGGCCCGCCTGGCTGGCGCCACGCGAGTCGTGCGCGCCGGAGGTGCGCAGGCGATCGGCGCGCTGGCGTACGGAACGGAGTCGATCACGCGAGTCGACAAGATCGTCGGTCCGGGGAACATCTACGTGGCGACCGCGAAACGGCTCGTGTTTGGGCAAGTCGACATCGACATGATCGCCGGCCCGAGCGAAGTGCTCATCATCGCCGACGCGAGCGCGGACGCGGAGTTCGTTGCCGCCGACATGCTCGCCCAGGCCGAGCACGACGGTCTGGCCGCGGCGATCTGCCTGGTCGACGATGAAGCGCTCGGCCGTGCGGTCGCCGAGCAAGTGGCCTCGCAGCTAGCCGAGCTCGAGCGCCGAGAGATCGCGGCCCGTTCGCTGGATGCCTACGGCACGATTCTGATAACGGCTTCGCTCGATCGTGCCCTCGATATCGCCAACGCCATCGCGCCGGAGCATCTCGAGCTGTTCGTCCGCCGGCCGCGCGCTCTGCTGGCGCGGGTCCGAGACGCGGGCGCCGTGTTTCTCGGCCAGGACAGCACTGAAGCCCTGGGCGACTACCTCGCCGGGCCCAACCACGTTCTCCCCACCGGCGGCACGGCGCGCTTCGCGTCGCCGCTGGGGGTTTATGACTTCGTCAAACGCACGAGTATCATCGAGGCCACGCGTTGCGGTCTCGAGCGCCTGGCACCCGCGGTCGAGCGGCTGGCCCTCGCCGAGGGTCTCCACGGTCACGCCGCGGCGGTCACGCGCCGATGTCGGCGCCGAGGTGCCTGATTGGCTCGAGCGAAAGACACGACACCCGCCAAGCGCGCGAGCCGGCGACGTGCTGGCGCGGTCGAGCGCCGCACCAGCGAGACCTCGATCCACGTCCGGCTCGACCTGGACGGGTCCGGCCGCGGCACGATCGACACCGGCGTGCCCTTCCTCGATCACATGCTCGATTCGTTGGCCCGGCACAGCCTGATGGATCTGGAGGTTCAGGCGCGCGGGGATACGCACATCGATGATCATCACACCGTCGAGGACGTCGCCTTGGCGCTCGGCCAGGCGCTCGACGAAGCGCTGGGTGCGAAAAAGGGCATCGTCCGGTTCGGGCACGCCGAGGTTCCGCTCGATGAGGCTCTGGTGGCCGCCACGGTGGATCTGAGCGGCCGACCCTACCTCATCTACAACCTCAAGGTGCGCCACCACCGGGTGGGCACCTTTGCTACCGAGCTGGTGACTGATTTCATGCAGGCGCTGGCCACGGCGGGCAAGATGAACCTTCACCTGAACCTCCGTTATGGTCGCAACCCGCACCACATCATCGAGGCGGCGTTCAAGGCGTTGGCTCGCGCTCTGAAGGCCGCGGTCGCCGTTGATCCGCGCGTCCGGGGCGTGCCGTCGACCAAGGGCTCGCTCGCCAGCTGACCATCATGATCGCGATCGTCGACTACGGCATGGGAAATCTACGGAGCGTTTCCAAGGCGCTCGAGAGGACCGGGGCCGCGGTGACGGTGACCGGTGACCCCGGTGTGATCGCGGCGGCGGACGCTGTGGTGCTGCCTGGGGTCGGAGCGTTCGGACGTTGCATGCAGAACCTGCTTGCGGCCGGGTTGGTTCCCGCGGTTCGCGACGCGGTGGAATCCGGCCGCCCTTTTCTCGGAATCTGTGTGGGCATGCAGATCCTGTTCGAGGAAAGCGAGGAGTTCGGCCCGGTCAAGGGACTCGGCATCCTGCCGGGGAAGGTCCGCCGCTTCACGCCCGCGAAGCGGGATCTCAAGGTGCCGCACATGGGCTGGAACGCGGTGCACATCAGCCGGCGCGCGCCGCATCTGCGAGGCATCGCGGAGGGTGCGAGCGTCTACTTCGTCCACTCCTACTACGTCGAATGCGACGCGGGACAGCTCGGGGCGACGACCACCGACTACGGCGGCGAGTTCGTCTCCAGCATCTGGCGTGACAGCCTGTTCGCCACCCAGTTCCACCCAGAGAAAAGCCAGGGGGTCGGGCTGAAGCTCCTCGAGAACTTCGTGGCACTGGCGATGGGCTAGCGCCGGAGCGCCGTGCTCGTCATCCCAGCCATCGACATTCGGGGCGGAAACTGCGTGCGGTTGGTGCAGGGCGACTACACGCGCGAAACGGTGTTCGGCGCAGATCCGGCGCGGCTCGCCCGGCGTTGGCTGGACGCCGGTGCGCAGGCTCTGCACATCGTCGATTTGGATGGGGCCAAGGCCGGCTCGGCGCAGAATTCGGTCGCGGTGCGCGCCATCTTGGCGGCGGTCCGTGCCGGCCGGAGCACACCTGCAACCGGCCGTGTCACGGTGCAGTTGGGCGGCGGGATTCGCGACGCCGACACGGCGGCCCGCTGGCTGGAGGAGGGCGTCGACCGAGTTATCCTGGGCACCATTGCGGTGACGGCGCCAGAGGCGGTGACGGAGATCTGCCGCCGCTTTCCCGGCCGGGCCTGGGTGGGGATCGATGCTCGCGGTGGCAACGTCGCGGTAGCCGGCTGGACGGCGCCGACTGCGCGTGAGGCGGTCGAGCTGTCGCGCGAAGCGGAAGCCCGCGGTGCAGCCGGGATCATTTTCACCGACATCGAGCGGGATGGCACGGGTCAGGGCATCAATACCGACGGCGTTGCTCGGATCGCGAGCGCGGTGCGCGTCCCGGTGGTCGCTTCGGGTGGTGTCCGCACGGCCCAAGACGTGCGGCGGCTCCGTGACTCGCTCGGCGGGGCGGTGGCTGGTGTGATCGTGGGTCGCGCGCTGTACGAAGGGACGGCGACGCTCGAAGAGCTGATCGCCGCGGCGGCTTGAGGCGAGCAGTGCTGGCCAAGCGCATCATCCCCTGCCTCGATGTCAAGGACGGCCGCGTGGTCAAAGGCGTCAACTTCGTCGGTCTGCGCGACGCCGGCGATCCGGTCGAATGCGCGGCGCGCTACGACAGCGAGGGCGCCGACGAGCTGACGTTCCTGGACATCACGGCCAGCCACGAGGAGCGCAAGATCATCGTGGAAGTGGTGGCGGCGACGGCCGAACAGGTCTTCATGCCGTTGACCGTCGGGGGCGGTGTCTCGACGTTGGCGGACGTTCGGGCGCTGCTCAGGGCAGGTGCCGACAAGGTATCGATCAATACGGCTGCGGTGCGCGAGCCTGAGTTCGTGGCGGCCTCGGCCGAACGGTTCGGAAGCCAGTGCACCGTCGTGGCGGTGGACGCGCGCGCCCGCCACTACGCGCGCGCCGCCGAGACCGGCCAGTCAGGGACGGCCGGCCGTCCCGAGTGGGCGTCGACGTACCCGGATCTACTGGTCGACCCGGAAGCCCGCGACGGTTGGGAGGTCTACACCCACGGGGGACGGCGCGCCACGGGCATCGACGCCATCAAGTGGTGCAAGCGGATGGAGGAGCTCGGCGCCGGTGAGATCCTGTTGACGAGCATGGATCGCGACGGGACGCGCGCGGGCTACGACATCAAGCTGACGCGCGCGATCACCGATGCGGTGACCGTTCCCGTGATCGCTTCCGGCGGCGTTGGAGCTCCCGAACATCTGCTGGAGGGCTTGACCACCGGCCGAGCGGACGCTGTGCTTGCCGCATCGATCTTCCATTTCGGCGAATACTCGATCGCCGAGTGCAAACGCTATCTCGACCTGCACGGCGTGCCCGTGCGTCGCTAGCCCCCACTCGCTTCAGTCCGGATTCGAGCTCGACGGCGTCGTCTGCAGACAGTGCAGCACCGGAACCGGCCGCTGCCCGTTGGTTTCGAAGGCGTGCTGGTGCAGCCGGTGCAGACGGCGTTCGACGGTGCTGCGCAGCGCCTCGACGCCGGCGAGCCCGGCGGCGCCCGGTGGCAGGATCGGGCCGTCCACGTGCACGCGGATGGCGCCGAACGGCAGCGGGATCATCGTTCGATCCCACGTGCGCAGGTACAGCGCGCGGGTGGCATGGGTCTTGAGGCAGTAGATCCCTGCGCCGAGCTCGATCGCCGACACCGCCACGCCAGCGCGGGTGACCCCGGCCGGTCCGCGCGAGCCATCCGGGGTGAACCCGACGATCGCACCCGTACCGGGTGGCATCTCACGCGCCTTCGCGATCATGGCGCGCAGCACGCCCGGCATCCGCCGGCTCGCGCGACTGCTCGTCCCACCGCGCGTGACCGTGAACCCGAACCGGCCGAGGATGGCGCTGATCAGTTCGCCAGCGTCGCCGACGTTGACCGGCGTCACGATCGCTCGATCGCGGAACATGAAGGGGGCAACGAACACATCCTGATGGAGCACCGCCAGCACGATGTGCCGTCCGCGATGGACCTGGTCGAACGCTTCGTCGACCTCTCGCCGCTCGATCCGGCTGGTCGCCGCGACCAGCCGCATGTACGCGAGGTACAGGTGAGGGAGGAGGAGCGCGGCGAGCCGTATGCCGGCTTTCTTGAGCCGCCGGCGTACTGGTAGCTGGCCCGCCCGGCGCACGAAGGATTGATGGCGGCGCGCATGCCCGCTGTCAACGGGGGAGCCCGCTACGGATCAGAGGGGCGTCGTCTCAGCCGTGCTGGGCTTCGAGCCAGCGCTCGGCGTCGATCGCCGCCTGGCAGCCGCTGCCGGCCGCCGTCACGGCTTGACGGTAGACGGAGTCCTGCACGTCACCGCAGGCGAAGACCCCGGAGACCCTGGTGTAGGTGGAGCCGGGTTTGGTGACGATGTAGCCCTTCGCGTCCAGTTCCAACTGACCTTCGAAGAGTTTCGTGTTCGGTACGTGACCGATTGCCATGAACACGCCGTCGCAAGGCCGCCGGACGACGGCCCCACCGACCGCGTCCCTGAAGGTCACCCCGGTAACTCCGCCAGCCGTGGGGTCGCCGTGGATCTCGTCGACCTCAACGTTGGTGAGGAAGTCGATCTTTTCATTTCGATGCGCGCGCTCGAGCATGATCTTGGATGCCCGAAACTGGTCGCGCCGATGCGCGATCGTGACCGAGCGGGCGAACTTGGTCAGAAACAGCGCCTCCTCCATCGCGGAGTCGCCTCCGCCGATGACGATGACTGCTTTCCCTTTGAAGAAAAAACCGTCGCAGGTCGCGCAAGCGGACACGCCGTGTCCCATCAGCCGCGCTTCCGACGGGAGCCCCAGCAAGCGCGCAGCGGCTCCGGTCGCGACGATGAGCGCGTCGCACGTGAAACGCCGATCCGCCGCCGACAGGCTGAAGGGGCGGCGCGACAGGTCGACGGAATCGAAGTTGCCCGTCACGAACCTGGTCCCGAAACGCGCCGCCTGAGCCCGGAACAGCTCCATCATCTTCGGTCCCAGCAGCCCCTCCGGGAACCCGGGATAGTTCTCCACGTCCGTGGTGATGGTGAGCTGGCCACCCGGCTGTTCTCCCTCGACCAAGAGCGGCTCGAGGTTCGCGCGCGCCGCGTACAGGGCGGCGGTCAGGCCCGCGGGCCCGGAGCCGAGAATGATGACCCTCGAGTGCTCGCTGTTCATGCCGGGCCGGAAACGGGGTGGATTCGCGTGCGCCAGTCGTCAGGCGCCATCCGCCGTGGACCCTCGTGCTCGCGCCGTATATGAACTTCGTTGCGGCCTTGCAAGCGTCCGCGAGTTCGAGCTGCCGCGTATCGCGATGGTGCTGCGGCAGTGGGAGGAGCCCATGAAAGACCTGAGCCATGTCGACGCGCGCGGACGAGCGCAGATGGTCGATGTCTCCTCGAAGCAAGTGACCGTTCGGCGCGCGGTTGCTCGCGCGACCCTGCGTATGCAGCCGGAGACGCTGCACCGTATCGTCGAGGGCAGCCTGCCCAAAGGCGACGTGCTGGCGGTTGCGCGCACGGCTGGGATCCTCGCTGCCAAGAGCACACCCCAGCTGATTCCGCTGTGTCATCCTCTGCCCATCGATGCGGTGGAGATCGAGTTGGCCGCGGACGGTGAGGCGCGGTTGCGGATCGAGGCGAGGGTGGCGGTAACGGCTAGGACCGGCGCAGAGATGGAAGCGCTCGTCGCCGTCGCGATCGCCGGGCTCACGGTTTACGACATGTGCAAGGCCGTCGATCGTTCGATGGAGCTGTCCGAGGTGGTGCTGGTCGAGAAATCGGGAGGGCGCGGCGGACCCTGGGTTCGCGCCTGACGGCTAAGGCGGCCGGCGTTCATACCGTGCGTGTCGTTGCCCGCCGGCCGTTCGGGGGGCACAACATCCCGATGCCTTCGGTCAAACGGGGAACGCGGGAGACGGGGCAGCGGGACGGCCACGCTTACGAGCTGCCGCGTGAGCGGCTCGCGCGCAGCGGGGCGGCTGCACTGAGCGATGGTGAGTTGCTGGCGCTGGTGCTCGGTACCGGGCATCCGTGCCTGGGCGACGCCAGGGCGCTGGCACAGGCGCTGCTTGCGCGCTTCGGGGACCTCAGGGCCGTGCTGTGCGCCGGGACAGCGGAGCTCGCCGATCAACCAGGCATCGGCCAAGCGCGCGCGGCTCGGCTGCTGGCGGTCGCGGAGCTTGGCCGGCGGCTGGCCAGTGAGCGGCTCGACCGTGGTGCAAGCATCACCTCTTCACAAACGGTCTTCGAGCACTTTGGGCCCCTGCTCGTGGATGAGCGTCGCGAGCTGTTCTGTGCGCTCCTGCTCGACACTAAGAACCGGCTGCTCGCCACGGTACGCATCTCGGAGGGATCGCTCGGCGCCTCTCTGGTTCACCCGCGCGAAGCGTTCCGCCCCGCGGTGCGCGAGGCCGCAGCCGCCGTTCTCTTCATCCACAACCACCCGAGCGGCGATCCGACGCCCAGCGCCGAGGACGAGCGCGTCACGGTGCGGCTACGCGAAGTCGGCGATCTGTTGGGGATTCCGGTCCTGGACCACGTGGTGGTCGGCCACGGCGCGTACTACTCGTTTGCGGACAACGATTGGCGATCCCGGGGAAGCTGCGCCTGAAGTTGGGCGAGACCCCGGTACGGCTCAGGCTCGGTCAGAACGGGATATCGTCTTCCGCCGATGCCGAAGCCGGAGGCGGATCGATCTCGCCCGAGGCTTCCGGTTCCGCCGAGGCGCCCGCGCCTGTCCCTCCCACGAACTGGACCCGGTCGGCGACGATCTCGGTCGTGTAGCGGTCGTGGCCCTCTTTGTCCTGCCACTTGCGGGTCTGAAGTCTGCCCTCCACGTACACCGAGCGGCCCTTGCGAAGATACTGGCTGCAGTTCTCGGCTTGGCGTCCCCACACCACCACCGTGTGCCATTCGGTGCGCTCCTGCTTCTCGCCCGCGGCGTCCGTCCACACCTCGTTGGTCGCGATGCGCATGGTCGCGACCGCTTTGCTGCTGGCGGTGTGTCTCAGCTCCGGATCCCGACCGAGGTTGCCAAGGATGATGACCTTGTTTACTGATGCCATGGCGACCCTCCGTGCGACCGCGCACTCCAGCGCAGTACGCGGCCGAGGCTAGAATCGGGTATCGACCTTGTCAATGCCGTATGCGTACTAGCGAGACTGAGCCTGAGCGGATGTCGTTGCCCTGGAGAGCGATGTCGGCGCTGCGTGTCGGCTCGTTCTTCTGCTGGTCGGCAGTTTACCTTTCCGTCATCATTCTCGTCGCAGCCGTGCGGCCGGGGTCGGCTTACTATCGACTCGTGCGTGCGTGGGCGCGGCTCACGTTGCGCTGGTTCGGCGTTCGCGTCGAGACGTTCGGCGACGAGCGCCTGGTGCCTGGCCGTGACTACATCATTCTTTCCAATCATCGCAGCCACTTCGACCCACTCGCGATCATGATCGCGCTGCGCGAGCACGAGACCCGCTGGGTCGCCAAGCGAGAGTTGCTCCGCGTCCCGATCTTCGGATTCAGCCTGCGTGTGACCGGTCAGATCCTGATCGACCGGCACGACCACGAGCAGGCCGTCCGCCAGTTGCACGCGAACCTCGGAAAGTGCGGTGCATCCGTGGTGTTTTTTCCGGAGGGACGCCGGGCCCCCACGACCGCCTTGCTACCGTTCAAGAAGGGCGGTGCGGCCTTCGCGATCGAAGCCGGCTGGCCGATACTACCGGTGGCGGTTTCCGGCTCCGAGCGCGTGCTGCCCGCTCTCTCCCTCAACGTGCGCCCTGGAACCATCCGAGTACTCATCGGGGAACCGATCGAGGTCACGTCGTTGACCACCGCCGACCGTGAGGCGCTCACGCGGCAGACGCGCGAGGCGATCCAGGGTCTGCTCATCGACGCGGAATCACCACGGCTGAGCTCGCTGGCTCGAGAGGCTCGTGCCTGTGCCTGACGCTCCGTTGCGCGTAGTGCCGCTCGGGGGGCTGGGCGAGTTCGGCATGAACTGCCTCGTGCTCGAGCGCGGAGACGACGCCATCGCGATCGATTGCGGCGTCATGTTCCCCGACGACCATATGATGGGAGTCGACCGCGTGCTCCCCGATCTCCGCTACCTGCGCGAGCTGGGCGATCGGTTCAAGGGCTTCGTGTTCACCCACGGCCACGAAGATCACATTGGTGGGCTGCCCTATGTCCTGGCCGACCTGGATGTGCCGCTGTTCGCGACGCAGTTTACCGAAGCGCTGTTGCGCAAGCGGCTCGAGGAGCATCCCACCGTCGGCCGTGCGCCGGTCGAACGGTTCTCGCCCGGCGACCGCTGGCGGATCGCGGGTTTCGATCTGGAAGCACTGCGGGTCACGCACAGCATCGTCGATGCCTGCGGACTCGTCGTTCGCACCGGCGGCGACCTGGTCGTGCACACCGGCGACTTCAAGCTCGATCCGACGCCGATCGACGGGCTCCCGACCGACCTCGACCGGTTCCGTCAGCTCGGCGAGGAAGGGGTCCGTCTGTTGCTCTCCGACTCCACCAACGTCGAGGTGCCCGGACATTCGGGCTCGGAGGCCGAGGTGCCGGGCTTCCTTCGCCCAATTTTCGCGCGCACGCGGGGCCGAATTTTCGTCACGACGTTTGCTTCCCACGTCCACCGTATTCAGACGGTCATCGCGCTCTGCCGGGAGTTCGACCGCTCGCTGGCGTTCGTCGGTCGGAGCATGGAAACCAATGCCGCGCTCGCGACGAACACCGGTCACCTGCGCATCCCGACAGGGGTTCTGATCAGCGCGCGTGACGCCGAGAAGCTGCCGCCCGAGAGGGTTTGTATGGTCGTGACCGGTTCGCAGGGCGAGCCGGGCTCCGCGCTGTCGCGGATCGCCATGCTCGAGATGCGCGAGCTCAAGGCCGAGCCTGGCGACGCGATCGTCTTTTCCGCGCGGCCGATCCCGGGAAACGACCGTGCGATCGCGGCCGTGGTCGACCAGCTCTACCGTTGCGGCGCGGAGGTCTACGACGAGCGCAACACTCGCGTGCACGTCTCGGGCCACGCGTGTCGCGACGAGCTGCGCACCATGCTCGAGGTGGTCCGTCCGAGCTGTTTCGTGCCTCTCCATGGTGAGTACCGGAACCTGGTCCACCATCGCCGTCTGGCCGTCGAAACCGGCATGTCCGCGCAAGCGTGCTTCTGCTTGGTCGACGGCGAGGTTCTCGAGTTGCACGAGGACCATGTCGCTCGCGGCGAGCCGGTGCCGGCGGGCAGAGTCTATGTCGATGCCGGTGGCGCCGGTGAGGTGGATGAGGCGGTCGTGCGCGATCGTCGCCACATATCGGCCGACGGCGTGGTGATGGTCGTGCTCGCGGTGGCGCGCCAGACCGGTGAGGTGGTCGTCGGTCCTGATTTCGTGGTCCGGGGCCTGAACTCGCCCGAAGAGGAAGCTTCCGACTTCGAAGGCGCGCGCCGCGCGGTCCTCGCGCGGGTGGCCGAGATGAGTCCGGCTGCGGTGGCCGATCGCGCCGAACTTCAGGAGGAGGTGCGTGCTGCGGTGCGGCGCTACTTCCGCCGCCGGCTCGGCCGCCGCCCGGTTGTTGTCCCGTACGTACTCGAGCTGTAAAATTCTCGATTCAGCGGCAAGGTTCGACGCGGAGAGCAACGCTCGACGCGATCGGCCCCGCTGATGGCTTGTCTCTTTTGCTGTATACTGTCGGGTTCTGGGCGGTTGTGCCCGGCTGACGGGGGTGGTGGTGATGGGTGGTCGACGAACGCCAACGCGTAGCGATCCGTCGCGGATCGTTCACGAGGTGGAGGCCGTGGTCTGCATGGCCGCTGGCGCAGTGCTCGCACTGAGCTTCCTTTCCTATGTCCCGGAAGCCCCCAAACTGAATCAGGTCGGACCGTTCGGCTACTGGCTCGCGAGCCTGCTGGTTCAGAGCTTGGGTCTGGCGGCCTACCTGTTTCCGGTGATCCTCGGCGCGGGCGCCGTCGCCCTGTTCGTCGGTGGCGCCGGGATCGGCTCGCCGATTCGCTTCGTCGGCGGCGCGGCGTTGCTGCTCGAGGCGGCAGTGATGCTCGGCCTCTATCGTCCCACGCTCGACCCGGAGCTCGCGGGTGGTTGGATCGGCGGTTTCCTCGCCACGCTGATGAGCGAGGCGTTGGGTCTGGCGGGAGCGACGGTGGTGGTGGCGGCTCTCGCGATGCTGACCTGGCTCATGCTGACCGGGACCCCGCTTTCGCAGCTCCTGGCTGGCATTTTCGGCGGGGTCGCTGCGGCAGGCGTCGCGGCGCTGTCGGCGGTGGGACGCGGCCTGCGCTGGCTCGTTTCTCCCATCAGCACGCTGCTGCTGCGGTTGCGGCTCACCCGCGAGCGGAACCGCGCGGGCACGCGCAGGGCCACCGAGGCGCTGCTCGAGGACGACCCGCCGGTGGTATTCGGTGGCCAGGACGTCGAGGTGAGTCGGGAGAAAGCGGGCGGAATCCTCGAGATTTCCAAGCCGAAGATTACGCGGCCCGAGAAGCGTTCGCGCAAGAAGGCCGACGAGACGGAGCAGGAGGAGTTCGTTTTTGCGCTCGAGCACGACGATTTCCGGCTTCCCTCGGCGAAACTCCTCGGCAAGCACGATGAGGGCACGGACCACACCGATGAAAAGACCCTGGTCGCGCAGTCGAAGGTGCTGGAGCAGAAGCTCGCCACCTTCGGCGTAGCGGGGCGGGTCACCGCCGTACGTCCGGGTCCGGTAATCACGACGTTCGAGTTCGAGCCGGACGCAGGAATCAAGGTCAGCCGCGTCGTCAATCTCTGTGACGATCTGACGATGGCGCTGCGCGCGCACGGCGTGCGCATCGTGGCGCCGATTCCCGGCAAGAACGTCGTGGGCATCGAGGTTTCCAATCGACATCGGGCGATCGTCGGCATCCGCGACCTGATCGACAGCGACGAGTACCGCACCTCACGGTCTCCCTTGACGCTCGTGCTCGGGCGCGACACCACCGGGCAAGCGATGTTCGCCGACCTGACGCGCATGCCGCACTTGCTCATGGCCGGAGCGACCGGGACCGGAAAGTCCGTGAGCCTGAACACGCTCATCGTCAGCATGCTCTACAAATGCACACCGCGCGACGTGCGGTTCATCATGATCGATCCCAAGATGCTGGAGCTTTCGCTCTACGAGGGGATCCCACACCTGCTCGTGCCGGTGGTGACGGATGTGCGCAAGGCCGCCGCCGCGCTCGCCAACGTGATGCGCGAAATGGACCGGCGTTTCGAGCTGATGAAGGATCTGCAGGTGCGCAGCATCGACGACTACAACGTTCGCGTCGCCGAGGGCGTCGAAGAGGAAGAAGCCCCTGACCACGGCGAGTCCGAGGCCCAAGCGCAAGACGTCGAGCGCGCAGCTGGCGGTGACGACGACGAACGGGAAGCGACGGACGGAGAGGACGAAGCCGAGGACGATGACGCCGCACAGGACGGCGTTCCTCGCGGCCCCAAACACCAACACCTGCCGCGGATCGTGGTGATCGTGGACGAGCTTGCGGACCTCATGATGACGGTAGGCCGGGAGGTCGAGATCTCGATCACTCGCCTGGCCCAAAAGGCTCGCGCCGCTGGCATCCATCTCATCGTGGCGACGCAGCGGCCCTCCGTGGACGTCATCACCGGCTTGATCAAGGCCAACTTCCCCTCACGCATCTCGTTCCAGGTCACTGCCCGTCCCGATTCGCGGACGATCCTGGATACCGTGGGCGCCGAGCGCCTGCTGGGAATGGGCGACTTGCTCTACATGGCGCCCGGCACCTCGTTCCTGCAGCGGCTGCACGGTCCCTTGATCACGGACAAGGAGATCCGGACGATCGTCGAGTTTCTCAAAAAGCAGGGCGACCCCGAGTACTGGATGGACCTGCTCGAGGACAAGACCGCGCCATCGGGGGACGAGGGTGAGGAGTTCTTCGACGAGCTGTACGACCGAGCCGTTGACCTCGTTCTCGAGAATGGGCAGGGTTCGACGTCGTGGCTCCAACGCAAGCTCGCAATCGGCTACAACCGCGCGGCGCGCATCATGGAGCACATGGAGCGCGAGGGAGTGGTGGGGCCGGCCGATGGAGTCAAGCCCCGCAAGGTGATGGTCGGACACGCGGCCGGCTGAGGTCCTTGGGCGTCGCGCTGCTCGCGGCGATAGCCGTGGCGGCGCGCGCGGCCGGCGCCGAACCTGGCGCGAGCGCCGGCGACGTCGAGCGCGTGTGGAACGCCTACCAGGAGCGGTGGGCCGCGACCGAAACCTACACCGCGCAGTTCCGCCAGACCATCGAGATCGAGGGGATCGGCGGAGACGTCGCGAGCGCGGGGCGTTTCTACTTCGCCAAACCCGATCGCATGCGCTGGGACTACCTCGACGGACAGCCGCAGCGGGTGATCGGCGACGGCCAGTGGATCTGGGTGTATCAGCCCGATTTGGAACAGGTCTACCGGATCGACTATCAGACGGCGTTCGGGTCAGGGGGCCTGGTCGCCTTGCTCGCCGACCGGCAGGGGTTGGCCCGCCGGTACGACCTGGCGCTGGTCGAAAGCTCACCGCGCATCGTGCGGCTGCGGTTGACGCCGAAGAACGCAGTCGGCGAAACCCTCGATCTAGTGCTCGCCGCCGATACGTTCGATCTGGCGTCCGTCGTGATTCGCGATCCCGCAGGCTCGGTCACCCACGTGCATTTCGAGGACGTGCGCCGGAACGTCCTGGTCGAGCGGGGGTTGTTCGACTTTGCTCCGCCTCAGGGCGTGGATATCATCACCACGCCGCAGGCGCCGCGCTGAGATTCAGGGCTCCGCTCGATGGCTTCGTTCGACATCGTGTCCAAGGTGGATTTTCAGGAAGTGGACAACGCCCTGAACCAAGCCAACAAGGAGCTCGGTCAGCGGTTCGACTTCAAGGGAACGAACACGAGCATCGAGTTGAAGGATCAAGCGTTCGTCGTCGAATCGTCCGACGAGTTCAAGGTCAAAGCGGCACTCGAGATCCTGCACGCCAAGCTCGCCAAGCGTGGCGTATCGCTGGCCGCTCTGGATGCCGGGGCGATTGAGCCGGCTTCCGGCGGGCGGGCGCGCCAGGTGCTCGAGATCAAGTGCGGCGTCGATACCGACACGGCTCGGGCGCTGGTCAAGGCGATCAAGGAATCGAAGCTCAAGGTCCAGAGTGCGATCCAAGGCGACAGCGTGCGGGTCAGCGGCAAGAAGCGAGACGATCTCCAGGCGGTGATTCAGCGGGTCAAACAAGCGACCTTCGACCGACCGCTGCAGTTCGAGAACTTCCGCGACTGACCGGCTGTTCGAGCGTGGGAACCACGAAAATCTTTCTGGCGCCGCTGGGGTGCCCCAAGAACCAGGTGGACGGCGAGCTGATGCTCGGCCGGGCTCGGGCCCGTGGCTACGAGATCGTCGCCCGGCCCGAGGATGCGGATGTCCTGGTGGTGAACACGTGTGCCTTCATCGAGGCCGCGCGGGCCGAGTCGATCGACGCGATTCTGGAGCTCGCTCAGATCAAGCGAGCTCGCGCCGACCGGCGTCTGGTCGTGACCGGCTGCATGGCCGAACGCTATACCGAGGAGCTCGCGGCGGAGATTCCGGAAATCGATGCGCTGGTCGGCACCGGCGCGATCGATCGTTTCGTCGAAGCGGTCGACGCGCCCAGAGCCGCAGCACCGGCCGTGTTCAAAGGCGCGAAACACTATCTGCCGGCTGCCGCGATGGAACGCTTGGTCACCGAGCGAGACGGTTCCGCCTACGTCAAAGTCTCCGAGGGCTGCGACCACGAGTGCACGTTCTGCGTGATCCCGCAGATTCGCGGCCGGCACGAAAGCCGTCCCATCGACGATGTCGCCGGCGAAGTCGAGCGGTTGGCGGGCGCCGGAATCGTCGAGGTCAACCTGGTCGCCCAGGATCTGAGCGCCTACGGCAAGGACCTGGGGCTGCGCGACGGTCTTGCGTCGCTGCTGTTCCGGCTCGGGCGAGTGCGCGGCGTGGATCGCATACGCTGCTACTATCTCTACCCGAACACCCTGACGGACACGGCGCTGGACGCCATGGCGGCCGTCGACAACGTCTGTCGATACGTCGACCTGCCGTTGCAGCATGCGGATGCCGGAGTTCTCCGCGCGATGCGGCGGGGCGGCGACCCTGAACGGCTACGGCGTCTGGTCGACAGGGTGCGAGAGCGGGTGGATCGCGTGGTACTTCGTAGCTCCTTCATCGTCGGTTTTCCGGGCGAGACGGAGGCCGCCTTCGAGAATCTGTGCCGTTTCGTCGAGCAGACCGCATTCGACCGGATTGCGGTCTTCACGTACTCACGGGAGGAGGGCAGCCCTGCGGCCTTGCTGCCGGAGCAGGTTGCCCCCGAGATCGCCGAGCGCCGCCGGGACCAACTCCTCGCCATCCAAGAGCCGATCGCCGAGGCGCGTCTCGCCAGCCGGGTTGGCACCATCGAGCGGGTCCTGGTTTGCGGGCCTGGCGAAGACGGCGCCTGGTACGGCCGTACCGACGGTCAAGGGCCGGAGATCGACGGCGTCACATGGCTGGACCGAGGGTTGGCTCGGTGGCGCGGACGCTGCCTCCCGATGCGGATCGTCGGCAGCGATGCCTACGATCTCTGGGGTGAGCCCGTCGCCGCGGACGCTTGAACCGCCCCCCCTCGGAGCCGGATGTTTCCCAACATCTGGCCGAAAGCGCGCCGGGCTGTTGACGCGGAACCAAAGCGAATCTAGTTTAGCGGCCCTCGAGCCGGGGCGGCTGCCCTTGCCATACGCGGTTCGAGAGGCCACTCGACAAGGTCCACCTGATGAGGAAACGAGAGCGCGACAAATTCCAGAAGCTACTGGTCGACCTGCGCAAGGAAGTCCTGCGCGAGATCCAGCACGACGTCAAAGAAGGCCGCGAGGGGGAAGCGGGGGAAGGCCGCGACACCTACGACATCGCCAGCGATGAGCGAGACCGAGAAATCAGCCTGCTCCTGACCGACCGCGATCGGAAGAAACTGCAGCAGGTGGACGACGCGCTCCACCGGTTGGATTCGGGCGAGTACGGAATCTGCGAGGAGTGCGGCGGCGAGATTGCCATCGGTCGGCTCGAGGCGATGCCGTTCTCGCGGCTCTGCGTGACCTGCCAGGGCGAGCTTGAACAGACCCAGCGCACGCTCCACACCGAACCTGTAGGGGCGGCGTCCGCGCGGCACCCGACTTCTGAAGGCGAAGAAGAAACTTCCTAGCTCCCTGCGAACCGACACGGTGCTTGCCTGGTCTGCCGGTGTCGCGGCGGCCAGCGGCCGTGACGCGGTTGCACGCTGGCTGGCGGCCCTACCCACTCGCCAGACCGACCTGGCTCGATCGCTGACGGTGGCGACGGGCAAAGCCGCCGCCGCGATGGTTCGCGGTTGCGGTCCCAGCGTCCACGGTTTCGTCCTGTGCCCCGCTCACCAGGCGGTCACCGGGCTGCCCGAGACCGTCGAGGTGCTGCGCAGCACGCATCCTGTGCCGGGCCCGGACGGAATCGCCGCCAGCCGGCGCCTCCTGGACGCAGTTTCGCGGCTCGGCCGTGGCGATCGCCTGCTCTACCTGCTGTCTGGAGGTACCTCATCACTCTTCGAGGTACCTGCCGACGGGCTCGACGAGAACGACGTCATCGCGGTCCACGCGATGCTCCTCGGGTGTGGTGCTCCCATTGCCGAGGTGAACGCGGTTCGGGCGGCGCTGTCCGCCGTCAAGGCCGGCGGTCTGGCTCGCGCCGCCGGCGCCGCGACCGTGGTCACGCTGGCCGTGTCGGACGTACGCGACGATGATCCGCGCACCATCGGCTCCGGGCCGACCGTGGAGCGCGCTTGGGACGCGGTGGAGCTGAAAGCGTCGCTGGTGCGCCGGGAGCTGTGGGCCCGACTGCCCTCCGCGGTTCGAGCCCATCTCGAGCGCGTCGCGAGGGCACCCGTGGAACCCGCCTCGGGCGAGCGCGCATATCACGTCGTCGCTTCGGTGGCCGGCGCCGAGCGCGCGGCTCGGCTGGCGCTCGGCGCCGCCGGCTACCCTACGGTCGAGCCACCGGTGACGCGGTTGGCCGGGGATGTCGCACAGGCCGCCGCGGCCATCGTGCCGGCGATCCAGGCGCTTTGCCGAGCCGGCGCGCGTGCGGCCTTCTGCGTGGGCGGCGAGACGACGGTGCGCTTGCCGCCGCGGCCGGGCTGCGGCGGTCGCAATGGGCATTTGGCCGCCCTGTTGGCCTTGCAGCTCGCCGGCTCGAGTGGCTTCGCCTGCAGCGTCGGTGGCACCGACGGTGTGGACGGGGCCAGCGGGTTCGCCGGCGCCACCGTCGACGGTGCGACGGCGGCCCTCGCCAAGGAGGCCGGATACAGCCTGGAAGCGGCCGTCGAACGGTTCGATACCGGTAGCGCGCTCGAGAGCGCCGGCGCGGCGATCCGGGTGGGACCCACGGACACCAACGTGGGCGATCTGCTGGTCGTCGCCGTCGACCCGAGCCAGCGCTGAGCTACCGCGGGCACCCGCCCCGTGCTTATGCTAATGAAACCTCGCCGCTCCGCGTCGCGCACGCCCTTGGCCCCGAATGCTACATCTGGATCGCAAGCCTACCTGAGCGAGATATTCTCTTCGTTTCAAGGGGAAGGCTCGCGCGCGGGCGAGCGACATCTCTTCGTCCGCTTCGCCGGCTGCGGCGCCCGCTGCCGCTACTGCGACACTCCCGAGTCGCTCACCCGGGTTGATTCCTGCACGGTGGACTTTCCCGACGGCCGGCACGAGCGGCTGGCCAACCCCATGTCGGCCGGTCTCCTGGATACGATCGTGCAGGCGTCATGCCGTCAGGATCCTTCGATCGGAATGGTCGCGCTGACCGGCGGAGAGCCCATGTTGCAGCACCGGTTTCTCGCCGCCTGGCTCGCTACCGGCGGTTGCCCGGTTCCCTGTTTGCTCGAGACCAGTGGGTTGGACAGCGCAGGTTTGGAGGACGTGCTGCCCTACGTCGCGGTGGTTTCGGCCGACGTCAAGTTGCCGTCGAACAGCGGCGAGGGCGATCGCTGGGCGGACCACTGCCGCTTCTTCACGTGCGTCGCGGCGAGCCGTCGGAGCGACGGCTCGCCCGAGGTCTACGTCAAGATGCCGGTGGATGAGGGCACCAGCTTCGATGATGTCCGCCGCGGAGTGCGGATGATTCACGAGTATCTCCCGCACGCGCCGGTTTTCTTGCAACCGATTACCGATCCGGCGGGAGCCTGGCGCCTTACCTCCGAGCGCCTGCGAGCGCTCTTCGGCGAGGCCGCCCGGGAGCACCCGGTGGTGCGAGTTCGCCCGCAGCTCCACAAGCTGGCAGGCTGGCGTTGACCGCGGGGCTGCGAAGATGTTGCAACCGCTCCGGTATCGAGACGCGACCTGGGACCACCTGCGTGAGGAGGTGTTCGACCTGCTCATCATCGGCGGGGGGATCAACGGCGCCGCGGTTGCGCGCGACGCGGTGCTGAGGGGCCTTTCCGTTGCGCTCATCGAGCGCAGCGACTTCGCGGCGGGCACGAGCAGCCGATCCTCCAAGCTCATTCACGGCGGCGTGCGCTATCTCGAGCAGGGCGACATCGGACTGGTCCTCGAGGCCTGTCGGGAGCGCGACCTGCTGCGCACCCGGCTCGCGCCCCATCTGGTGCGGGCGCAGTCGTTCGTCTTTCCTCTGTACGACGACGACGTGATGCCGAAGTGGCAACTGCGCGCCGGCTTGCTCGCCTACGATCTACTCGCGGCTTTTCGCAACGTCCGCATGCATCGCATGCTCGGCGCCGAGGCGCTCCGCCGGCATGAGCCGGCGATTTTGTCCGAGGGCTTGCGGGGCGGCGCCCTCTACTACGACTGCTGGACCGACGACGCGCGACTCACCTTGGAGACGGCGCTGGCCGCGCGGTGCGGCGGTGCTGCGGTGATGAACCATACGGAGGTCGTTGCGCTCGAGAAAGACACCGCCGGTCGGCTTGCCGCGGCGCGGGTTCAAGACCACGTCAGCGGGCGCGCAGCTCGGGTCCGGGCCCGATGCTTCGTCAATGCCACCGGGCCCTGGCTCGACCATATCCGGCGTCTCGACGACCCGGGTGCGCCTCCCCGGCTCAAGGTCACCAAGGGCGTCCACGCGGTGTTCGAGCGCGAACGGGTGCGCAATCGCGACGCGGTGGTCATCCGCGGCGTTGGCGACGGCCGCGTGATGTTCGCCATCCCCTGGCAGCGCCAGACGCTGATCGGCACGACCGACACGTACTACGAGGGGGATCCGGGCGCGGTTTGCGCCGACAGCGACGACATCGACTACATCCTGGCGGCGGCCAATCGCGCCTTTCCGAGCGCGAATCTCACCGCGCGCGACGTCATAAGCACGTACGCGGGGTTGCGCCCGCTGGTCGCTCCCGAAGACGAGATGGATGAATCCGACGTGAGCCGCGAGGATTGCATCTTCGAGAGCCCCGCCGGCTTGATCTCCTTGGGCGGGGGCAAGTTGACCACGCACCGCCACGTCGCGGAACGCATCGTCGATCTCGTCGTCGATCGCATCGGCCGCCGCGTGGGAAAGTGCCGGACCGCATCCGTGCCGCTGCCGAGCGCGGCCGGGATGGCCGCGGGAACGGTGTGGGATCAACCCCCGCGGAGCACCGCCGAGCACTTACGCTGGCGGTACGGGGCATTGGCACCGGAGGTCACCGCCCGCGTTCAGGCGGATGCGTCGTTGGCCGGGCCTCTGGTCGAGGATCTGCCTGACGCTCGTGTCGAAGTGCTGTACGCGGTCGAGCGGGAGATGGCGATGTCGCTCGAGGACGTGCTCGTCCGGCGCGTTCACGTCCATTTGCGCAGCCGGCGTTGGTCGTTGGACATGGCGCGGCAGGTCGCCGAGCTGATGGCGGGACCGTTGGGCTGGGACGCAGCTCGGGTGGCCGCCGAAGTAGCCGCCTATGCCCACGTTCTGCAGACCGGGAGGGGTGGGTCAGCGCCGGCTCAGTCAAGTGCAGAACGTTGACATTGTGCAGAATTCCGATAAGCAGGCCCCCGGCATCTGCCGGAGGTTGTCCACGCCGTCCCGTCCGCAATGACCATTCAACCGCCACCGCTCGATCACGAGGATCTGTTACAGCTCGCGGCCGAGTTCGGAATCGGCAAGCCCTCGGAGAGTTCGGGACCGGCCCAGGGGTGGGGAAACCGACGCTACGACATCGAGACTTCGAAGGGCCGCTACGAGCTGCGAATCAAGAGCATCGAGGAAGAGTTCGATGTGCGCCGCGAGATCGATCTGCTGGTCTTTCTCGAGAAGCACGATTTTTCGAGCCCTCGAGTCGTGCCCGACGTCCGGGGTCGCCCGTTCCTGGAGCGTGGCGGTTACTGCCTGCTGCTCTACCGCATTCCTGCCGGACACTATCTCAGCGAAGAGGAAATGACGCTGCGCCAGATCAACAACGCTGGTCATCTGCTCGCGCAACTCCACATGGTCGGTCGAGGCTACAAGAAGACGATCGAGAACCGCTACGGATTCGACCGCATCTTCGAGATGTACGCCGCCGTACGCCGGCGATTGCCGACCTACTTCAAGAAGATCGTGAGAACCCTCGACGAGGAGACCGAGTACCTCGGTAACTACCTCGAGACCAAGCTGCCCAAGGGCATCATCCACGGCACCGTCCACAAGAGCTGCATGATCTTCAAGGGCGAGAATATCGTTTCGCTCGGCGACCTCGACGCCGCTTGCCGGGGCAAGTACATCTACGACATGGCCACCGCGGTCAACGCCATGTGCTTTGCGAACGGCGACTATTCCCTGGACCGCTTCGAGGCGCTGATGGCCGGATACGAGTCGATTCGAACGCTGTCGCTCGCCGAGTGGGATTCGTTTCCCAATGAGCTGCGCTTCGCTGCACTGCGGTTCGCGGTGATCCGCCTGAACGAGTTCTTCGCCTCCGATCGTGATGAAAGCGACCGGATCAACGAGGATTTTCGCCGTTTCTACGACCGGCTGCGGGTGCTGCGCCGGGAGCGAGAGGGTGGGATGGAGGGGCTGTTGATGGCGATGGCGACCGGGTACGACTACCGCAAGTACCAGCGCGTCAAGTCCGGGGACGAAGGCGCCGAGTGAGCGCTGCAAGTCGGCGGACGCGTGGTTCGAGAGCATGGTCGGCGAAGATCTGGTGCGGCGGCTCCTGGTCGAGATCGGAGAGGATCCCGACCGTGAGGGACTGCGCAAGACGCCCGAGCGTGTGGCGCGCGCGCTGGAGTTTCTGACCCGCGGCTACGGCCAGGATCCCGTCGCGGTGATCGGTGACGCGAAGTTCATTGAGGACTACTCCGAGATGATCATCGTGCGGGACATCGACTTCTTCAGCCTCTGTGAGCATCACATCATCCCTTTCTACGGGCGCGCCCACGTTGCCTACGTGCCTGACCGTCAGATCATCGGCATCAGCAAGATCGCGCGCTTGGTCGAATGCTTCGCCAGGCGCTTGCAGGTGCAGGAGCGCATGACCCAGCAGATCGCCACCACGCTATCCGAGGCCCTCAAGCCGCAAGGGGTGGGGGTGGTCGTGCGCGCCGAGCACATGTGCATGCGCATGCGCGGGGTGGAGAAGCCCAATTCGCTGGTCGTGACCAGCGCGCTCCTCGGCTGTTTTCAGAAAACGGAAACGCGGCAGGAATTCATAAACCTGATCAGTTGAGCGCGCGTCGGCGCGTGGCGCCGGAGCCTCAGAATCGCGACCACCACGGACGATCCGGGACGTCCTTGTAGCGAACGCTCACCTCGTAGCCGCCGAGCAACGTGCCCTGGGCACGCTGCAAGGCGGCAACGGCGACCGCGTGGTCGGCGACCGCCTCTGCCTCGGTGGCCATGGCAGCGGCCAAATTGTCCTGGAAGGTCAGGATGTCGGTGGTCGTGACCATTCCCACGTCGTAGCGCTTGCGCTGGTTGCGTAGGTTCTCCTCGGCGAGCTCGCGGGCGATGCGCGCCGCCGTCACGCGCTTGAACGCCGAGACGACGTCACCGATGGAATCCTCGACCTCCAGCGCGATGTCGGATACGACCTGTCGCAACTCGTCGTTGCGTCGATGCATCTCGATCTCGGCCAGGTCGTTGCGTGAGCGGGCTTGCGCATTCCACAGGGGAACCTCGAGCTCCAGCCCGACCAGATAGCGGTAGTAGTCGCCGCTCAGCATGTTGTCGAGTGCTTGATCGTACGCGCTCACCTCGTCGCGTGAGTCCGGGCCGACGGCTTCGTTCCCCGGCGTGTCCGGATCGTCCTGGCGAGGGGCTTGGCGCCCGCCCAACCCCACCAGCTCGTAGTTTCCGACCAGGTTGAGACTGGGGAGCAGCGCGTTGCGGGTGCGGCGAGACTCCAGCGTGGCGCTGGCCACCTCGAGTCTGGCCGAGCGCACTTCGGCGCGCTGTTCGACGGCCGTACGCAGTGCGACGGCCCGGTCGGGCCGGTCGTCGAGAACGTCGTGTCTCTCACTCGGGCGCACAGGTAACGGTGCGTCGGAGTGACCGAGGCCGAACATCACCGAATACTGGAGGGTCTTGGCGGCCAGATGGAGGCGGTTTTCGGCGACGATGACGTCGCCCTCGCGAGCGGCCGCATCCGCCTGCGCTTCCTTGACCGCCACAGGCGCAAGCGTGCCGATCTCTACCCGCGCTTTGGCTTCGTCGACCAGCTCTTGCGCGAGCGAGAGGGAGGTCTTGGCGACCTCCACCTGAGCCTCGGCCAGAGTGTAGCGCCAGTAGGCTTCGATGATCCGCGTGACGAAGTCGGAGAGACGGGCTTCGAAGTCGGCCGCCGACCGGCGCGAAGCGTTCTCGGCGATGAGCACGTCGGTGTGCGCATCGATTCCGGCGAAGTCGTTGAGGAGAGGCTGGGCCACCTCGAAGCGTAGTGCGGGGTCGAAACGGGGACTCAGGAGCTGCCGGGTCGCGCTACTGGTCCTTCGGGCATTCTCCCAGGCTAGATCGAGCTGCGTGCCGAGCCGTGAGCGTTTGGAGACGCCGACGTTGCCGAAGTACTCGTCTCCCTGCAACGTCTGCGCGTTGCGGGCGCTGCCCGTACCGCCGCCGATATCCGAGGGATCCGACGTGAGCAGGGCGTCGGAGGTCAGCTCGTTGCTGCGGTTGTAGCCGCTGCCCGCGCGTACCGTCGGATCGTAGACCGAAAGGGCGTTGAGGATTTCGGTATTTGCCGCGTCGGGTGCCAAGCTCTGCGCGCGGATGCCCGGGTTGTTGGCGATCGCCGAGTGAATGGCTTCACGCAACGTGATCGGGCGCGCCTCGCGCGGGCTCGTCGCAAGGGCGCCTATCAAGCTGTCGATATAGGCATCGGTCGTGGTCAGAGCGACGGGGGCGTGGTTGGGCGATGGTGTGGGCGACCCGGACGCCGCTTGATCCGAATGCGCGTTGGTGGCCGCGAGCGCCCATGCGACCGCCATGCTGACCGCCAGCACGCTCGAGGTAGTTCGCATCTGCGCGCTCTGCTGTGTGCGAGACCCGGTGAACGCCGAGCACGACAACGCAGCGCCGGCGCCCGTCAACCAAGTTCGCTGTCCGATCTCGACCTGTCAATCCCGTATAATCTGCCTTGACATCCGCTGCAGCCGGGAATACAGACGCTGACCGGGATTCTGCCGACGTGCCTCCGTATCGGGATCCTGGCGCAGCGCGCCCGTTCTGGACTGCAGCGCCTCACCGATCCACCAGCTCCGCGCTCGGCTGACCACGGAGACCATGCTCAAGCGACACTTGCTCGCTCCCGGTCCCACACCGGTGCCGCCGGAAGTGCTCCTGGCGATGGCGCAGCCGGTCATCCATCACCGAACCCCCCAGTTCAGCGCGATCTTCCGCGCCGCGGCCGAAGGAGCCAAGCGGCTTTTTGGCACCACCCAGCCCGTGCTCATGCTTGCCGCGACCGGCACGGGTGGCATGGAAGCGGCGGTGACCAACACGCTCAGCCACGGTGATCACGTCATCGTGGTCAACGGCGGTAAGTTCGGCGAACGCTGGATCGAGATCGCCCAGACCTACGGTCTGGAGGTTACCCCCATCGAAGTCGAGTGGGGAAAAGCCGTCGATCCGGCCGAGGTCGAGCGAGCCTTGGCCCGGCGGCCGGACACCCGGGCGTTGCTCGTTCAGGGGAGCGAGACCTCGACCACGGTCCTTCACCCAGTCGCCGAGCTCGCCACGCTCACCCGCTCGCGCGAATGCCTGCTGATCGTCGACGGCATCACGTCGGTCGGCGTGGTCGACATGCCGATGGATGCGACCGGGATCGACGTGCTGGTGACCGGATCGCAGAAGGCGGTGATGCTGCCTCCGGGCTTGGCGCTGATCGGACTGAGCGAGAAAGCGTGGCGCTTCCGGCAGAAATCGAGCCTGCCGCGATACTACTTCGACCTGGCGCGCGAGCGAAAGAATCTGGAAGAGGACACGTCCGCCTACACGCCCGCGATTTCGCTCATCATCGGTCTCAACGCGGTGTTCGAGCTGATCGAGAGAAACGGCGGCTTCCCGGAGGTTTACCGGCGTCACCGCCTGGTTGCCGAGGCGACGCGCGCCGGCCTGGCCGCGCTGGGATTGCGCCTGCTCGCGCCGACGGCGCCGAGCCCCGCGACCACCGGGGCGTTCCTGCCGGCAGGCATGGACGGCGGCAAGTTCACCCAGTATCTGCGCGACGTTCTCGGGGTGACGGTGGCCGGAGGCCAGGGCAAGCTCAAGGGCAAGATCGTGCGCGTGGCCCACCTCGGCTACGTCGATACGTTCGACGTGGTCGTCGGTTTGAGCGCGATCGAGATGGCGCTGGCCGAGTTCGGCAGTCAGGTTTCCTTCGGCGCGGGCTCAGCGGCGGCCCTGCCGATCCTACGGGCCATGTACGACGGGGCGCGTAAGTGACTCAGCGCGTCCTGATCTCGGACAAGCTCGCGCCGGAAGGGGTCAAGATCCTGCAACTCGAGCGTGGGCTCGAGGTCGATGAACGAACCGGCCTGACCCCCGACGAGCTTCGCTCGGTGATCGCGGGATACCACGCGTTGATCATTCGCAGCGGGACCAAGGTGACCGCCGACATCATCGCCGCGGCGGAATCCCTCAAGGTCATCGGCCGGGCCGGGATCGGCATCGACAACGTCGATGTGGATGCCGCCAGTAAGCGCGGGATCGTCGTCATGAACACGCCCGGTGGCAACAACGTGACCACCGCCGAGCACACGATCTCGTTGATGCTTGCGCTCGCCCGCCACATTCCCCAAGCGCATGCGTCGCTGCGCGCCGGGCAGTGGAGACGGAACGACTTCGTGGGCACGGAGCTGTGTGACAAGGTGCTCGGCATCGTGGGCATGGGGAACATCGGCTCGATCGTCGCCGACCGGGCGCGCGGCTTGAAAATGAAAGTGATCGCCTCCGATCCGTTCGTGACCCCCGAGGCCGGACACCGCCTCGGAATCGAGATCGTGCCGCTGGACGAGTTGTTCACGCGCGCCGATTTCATCTCGGTGCATACCCCGTTGACACCGGATACAGAAGGATTGATCGGCGCCGCAGCCTTCAAGAAGATGAAGGACAGGGTGCGGATCATCAACTGCGCGCGCGGCGGCATCGTCGACGAGGACGCGCTGGCCGCGGCGATCGAGGACGGCAAGGTGGCCGGAGCCGCGCTCGATGTGTTCACGGAGGAACCCCCGCGCGCGAACCATCCGTTGCTGGCGTTGCCGCAGGTGGTGGCCACTCCGCATCTGGGTGCAAGCACAGGAGAGGCACAGGTCAACGTGGCCATCGGTATCGCCGAGCAGGTCCGCGACTTCTTGCTCCACGGCATCATCAGCAACGCGCTCAACGTTCCGTCCGTATCCTCCGATCAGGCGGACCTGTTGCTCCCGTACGTCACGCTGGCGGAGAAGATCGGCTCGCTTCACGCACAGCTCGCCGGATGCGCTCCGCACGACGTGCGAATCGAGTATCGTGGAGAGATCGCGGAGATCGACTGCCGGCCGGTGAGTGCCGCCGTACTCAAAGGGCTACTCGCCGACGTCACCGAGATCCCCGTCAACACCGTCAACGCGCCCATCCTCGCGGAGGAACGCGGGATCAAGGTCGTCGAGTTGCGTGATCGCCATGCGGCAGGGTTCACCAATGCGATCAAGGTCCACTTCAGCGGTCCGGGCAAGGGACAGGTGATCGAGGGCGCGGTGTTCGGCCGCGACATCATCCGCCTGGTTCGCTTTGACGACTTCTATTTGGAGGCGGTACCCGAAGGGCACATCCTGGTGCTGCACAACCGCGACGTGCCAGGTGTCGTTGGTAACGTGGGCACCTTCCTCGCCAAGGAAGGGGTCAACATCGGCGGTTTCGAGTTGGGGCGTATCGGTGGCGAGGCTATCTCGTTCGTTCACGTCGACTCGCCGCTCGAGCCGCGGCAGCTAGCCTCGCTGCGTAAACTGCCGGACATCACCGGTGCCAGCATGGTCTGTCTCGACTGAACGGTGCCGCCGGACGCAAAGAGCGTCGTCGTCATCGGCCTGCAGTGGGGCGACGAGGGCAAGGGAAAGATCGTCGATCTGCTATCGGCCGAGGCGGACGTGGTGGTGCGCTTCCAGGGCGGCAACAACGCGGGCCATACTCTGGTCGTCGAGGGGGAGCAGACCGTTTTGCATCTGGTTCCCTCCGGAGCGCTGCACCGAGACACCGTCTGTGTGATCGCGAACGGGGTCGTGGTCGATCCCGGAGTTCTGGTCGAGGAGTTGACCGCACTACGGCGGCGCGGCCACCTGCGCGAGAACCAGCGGCTGAGAATCAGCGGCGCGTGCCACCTCATCCTTCCGTACCACAAGGCGATCGACCAGGCGCGTGAGCGCAAGCGCGGCCATGGCAAGATCGGTACGACCGGCCGGGGCATCGGCCCTGCGTACGAAGACAAGGCTGCGCGAGTCGGCCTGCGCATGATCGATCTGTGCGACGAGACGTACTTCCGGCGCCGGCTGCGAGAGAACTTCGAAGAGAAGAACGCGTACCTCAGAGCCATGCTCGGCGAGGCGGTTCTCGACTACGACGCCATGGTCGATGAATTGGTCCACTACGGACGCCTGCTCGCGCCGCACGTGACCGACACCGCCAAGTACCTGCTCGATGAGCTGGCCGGAGGCAAGAAGCTGCTGTTCGAGGGGGCGCAGGGCATTCTGCTGGACCTGGACCATGGCACCTACCCGTACGTGACGTCATCGAATACGGGTGCCGGGGCCGTGTGCTCGGGGGCGGGGATCCCCCCCTCGCTCATCCGGTCGGTTGTCGGCATCACCAAGGCGTACACGACTCGGGTGGGCAGCGGGCCGTTTCCTAGCGAGCTACCCGACGCGACCGGAGACCGCCTGCGCAACGAAGGTGGAGAATTCGGCGCGACGACCGGGCGACCGCGCCGTTGCGGCTGGTTCGACGCGACGATCGTGCGCAAGGCTACGCGCCTCAATGGGGCCGACAGTTTGGCCGTGACCAAGCTGGACGTTCTGACGGGCATCGATCCCTTGCGGATCTGCACGGGATACCGCTTGCGCGGGAAACCGCTCGCGGAGGTTCCAGCGTCGGCCGATGAGTTCGAGCTCGTCGAGCCGGTCTACGAGGATCACCCCGGCTGGCAACAGGATCTCTCCGGTGCGACATCGCTGGCGGATCTTCCGGTCGAGGCCCGCCGTTACCTCGCTCGGCTCGCAACCCTGGTGGAGGTTCCGATCGGAATCGTGTCGGTAGGACCGGCGCGCGACCAGACCATCATCCTCATTCCGCCCTTCGCCGGTTCCTGAGGCAGCGTCAGTAGGCGAGCGCCACGCCTCCCTTGCGTCCGTCCGAGCATGCGGAGACGGAGCGAGCGTCCCGGTCCGCGCTGACTTCGATCGCCTGCACCGCCGCCTGCGCGAGCATCGGCCGGACGTCGTGTCCGAGCCGGACCAGGCTTGCGCGGACCACCTCGGGCACCCCGGCTTCCACGAACGTCTGATCGGGCAGCCACTGATGATGGATTCTGGCAGCGTCGACGGCGCGATCGACGGGCATGCCGAACTCGAGGACGTTGAGAAGCGTCTGTAAGGTTGCGGAAATGATCAACGGTCCGCCGGAGGCGCCCGCGACCGCGCGGACCGCGCCGTTCTCCAGCACGATGGTCGGCGACATGCTGGAGAGCGGCCGCTTGAGCGGCGCGATCGCGTTGGCCTCCGTGCCTACCAAACCGTACACGTTCGGCTCGCCCGGCTGCGCGCTGAAGTCGTCCATCGTGTTGTTGAGCACGATGCCGCGGCCCGCCACGCCGAGCTTGGCGCCGAAGGCGGTGTTGATGCTCGTCGTCAGCGACACCGCGTTGCCGGCCGAATCGACGACTGAGATGTGAGAGGTGCCGCCGTCGTCGGGAAGCGCCGTGGGACCATACTCGCGAGCCGGGACGCTGCGCGTTGCGCTCAACCGCTCGCGAATTCCGGCCGTGTGGGCAGGAGACATCAGGCGTACGAGCGGAACCGGGCTGAAGTCCGGATCGCCGTAGTAGCGCGCGCGGTCGGCGAACGCCGCCTTGAGGCTCCCGGTGAGCAGATGGAGGTAGGTCGCCGTATTCTGCCCAAGATCCCCCAAGGCGTACGGCTCTAAGACGCCGAGCACTTCGCCGAACGATGCCCCACCGGAACTGGGCGGCGGCATTCCCGTGAACTGCCAGCGCTTGTACGTGACGACGATCGGCGAGCGCTCGCGTGGCCGGTAGGAGGCGAGATCCGCCAATCGCAAACTGCCGCCGCGCCCACGCACGCTAGCCACGATGTCCTCGGCGATAGGGCCTCGGTAGAACACCTCCGCTCCCGCGCTCGCCACTTGCTCGAGCGTCGTGGCCAGGTCAGGGCGAGATAGCGTTTCGCCCTCTCGATACGGCGTTCCATCGGCGTGGAGAAACTCCGCGGCCAGAGCGGCGTCGGCCCTCAGGTCTTTCCGATGGGTCTCCAGCGCGCGAGCCAGGTGGGCTTCGACCGCGAACCCATCGCGAGCGAGCCGGATCGCGGGTGCGGCGACCTCGGCCCAGGATCGAGTCCCGAATCGCTTCTGAGCCAGCCAAAGCCCGGCCGCTTCTCCGGGAACCCCGACGGCCGATCCACCGCGACGACTCGCCTCGCGGTCCAGCCGACCACGGCTCACGTACATGTCGCGCGCACTGTCGCCGGGGGCGACCTCGCGGAAGTCGATGCCGTGGGTGCGCGCGTCCCGGCTCAGATGGACGAGCATGAAGCCGCCGCCACCAAGACCGGATGAGGACGGGTTGACGACGCCGGTGGCGAGCGCGGCCGCAACGGCCGCATCCACCGCATTGCCGCCCGCGCGCAGCAGCTCGAGGCCTGCGGCCGACGCCAGCCCGTGTTCCGCGGCGACCGCGCCAGCGGATCCGACGGCGCACTCGTTGCCCGGTGCCGGCGCTGTCGCCAGCACCAGCAACGCTACGGCGACGCCGAAGCCTGTGAGTCTCGAGCGCACCGTGTGCCCTGTAGAAAGGCGGCCGGTTATTTGCAAGATTCGCAGGCGACTACTATCAGGTTTGCGGCCGGAGCCGGGCGGCGGTGCGATCTGCAGAACTTCCGCCAAAGCGCCCGGCCGCGCCTCAACCCTCCGAGAAAGAGTTCTACCTCCGCCATTTTCGGCATCGCTCGATCCTGTTCCATATTGCTGCCGCGAGCGACTGCGCTCATGTCCGGCCGGTTCTCACCGAGCTGGTGGCCAACCAGACGATGGTCATCGCCGTGGCCACGTCCGCGCGCGCAGGAGGCTCCGCTACCCTCAGCTTGGGCATGGCGGATCTGCGTAAGCTCGGTCCCGGACTGGTCGAGCTGAGCGCGAAGCTGCTGCGCACCGGCGCCGTCTGGGTCCAACCTAAGGTAGCCAAGGTTGGACTGCGGTTTAGTGCCGAGCTGGCGTTGCGTCTGGGCGCGCACAAGATGGTCGTCGTCGATGCGCGTGGCGGGCTGCGGCACGGCGAGGCGGTGCAGTCGTTCGCGAAGGTGTCCTCGCTTGTCCGTGTCCATGGAAGGGGCGAACCCGTTTCTGGCTGGACCGCGGCCGAGCTCACGCTGCTGCGGCGCGCGATTCAGAACGGGGTCGAATCGATCAACCTCACCTCGGGCATCGGGTTGGCCGCCGAGCTGTTCTCCTATGAGGGTTCGGGAACCCTGCTCACGGCGGGCGAGTATGCCACGGTCGAAGCGCTCAGGATCGACGACTTTCCGCAGGCCCTCGAGCTATTGCGGCGTGGAGAGCAGGAGGGCTTCCTGCTCCGCCGCACGGAGCGCGAACGGGCGCGACTGCTGCTCAGCGGCTATGGCGCTTGGTTCGAGAGCCGTCGTCTGGCCGGCATCGCCGGCCTCGAAGTGGATCAGTACCGTCCCTGGCGGCTGGCCGAGGTGGTCGGTCTCTACACGATTACACGATTTCAGGGTGAGGGGGTCGGTGTGCGAATGCTCGCAGAGTTGGCCACTATTGCTCGCAGCCGGGGCTGCAGGGCCGCCTTCGCCTGCACTTCGAATCTTCGGGCGGCGGCCTTTTTCGGACGCAATGGCTTCGTCCAAGTAGCCTCGGACATCATCCCGGATATAAAGTGGCGCGGCCGGCGCGGAGCGCGGCCGACGGTTTTTTGGTGCGATCTGTAGGCCGCTGCCTGTGCGAGCGGACTGGAGAGAGGAGTCGCCATGGCTGGCTACTTGCGTGGACTGGGGTTGCTGCTGATCGCGGCGGCCGTTGCCGGAAGCGCCTACTGTTGGCACGGCGCGAGGAACGATGAAGCGTATTTCCGCGCCCTGCGAGGCCTCGAAAAGTATCCGGGCAACGTCCTCTATCAGACGGAGTTCAAGATGGCCGAGCCGCGCCACATGCTGCTGCTGTCGGGTGCGTTCGGCTCGATGACGGTCGGCCTGGTATGGGGGAGCATCTGCCTGGGCCTTGCCCAAGCGATTCGCCGATTCGACGGCGGCCCTGCACCAAAAAAGTCATTTTGACGCACCGTGTGAATTGACTTCCTGGGCCTGGGTAGGCAGCCTGAGGTGGTTCCCCCCGGGTGGGGCGCCCTTGACGAGCCTGGCATGTTCCAGCGGGGTTCTAGGGGGCTGAGAGGACCGAGGCCGAGCCAGGCGGCTTTGACCACGAGGACTTGAGCCAAGGAGGAAGGCAATGAGGAAGTTACTGACGATTCTTGGTGCCGCGGCCTTGCTAGCCAGCTCGACGAGCGTTGCGCTGGCCGAGGACAACGGTGTCAACTGGACGTTCGGGGCATCGACGTCGTACGTCTATGACGTCAACTCCCCGGACAGTGGATTCTCGGGCACGAACTCTCTCGGTTACGCCAACATGGAGAGCCGGGATCAGTCGTTCAACATCGACCTCGTGCAGCTCGGGGTGAGCGGCGAGCGCGGTGCGGCAAGCTACGGAGCGACGATCGACTTCGGCGATCTCGCCGCTCTCGTCGACAATACGAGCGACTCCCAAGTTGGTCTGCAGACCGCTTGGCTGGGTTACGACATGGACATGGTGGGGATTACTGCGGGGCGTATCGCCACACCCATCGGCTATGAGGTGGTCGAGCCATGGGGCAACCGTAACATTAGTCGGTCTTACGGATGGCAGGCTCAGCCGATCAACCACGATGGTGTCACTGCGCACGCGACCATGGACATGTTTGAGCTGATGATCGGTGGCGTGAACAACTTCACGGTCGCGCAGAACCCGGTGAACGTCAACGATAGCGATAACGACAAGGGCGTGATCGGATCGGTCAGCTCGAGCTTCAGCGAGGCGCTGAACGGGCACGTCGCTGGTATCTACACGAACGACTTCGGCCATTCGGCGAAGATCACCGAGATCGACACCTTCCTGCACGGCGATCTGGAGCCCAACGGTGTCGGCCTGCGTTATGCAGTCGAGCACACCTGGGCGAAGGTCGATCCGGATGGCGGCAGCGAGCTCGATCTGCATAGCTTTGTGGGTCGCTTGGGTGGCGACCTTGGGCCAACGGGTGTCGACGTGCGGTACGAATACCTCGACGACGAAGGCATCATCATGCCGACATCGACCAATGTTCATTCGGCGGCCCTCGACCTTACATGGGCCCTCGTCGAGGGCATGGACTTCCGTCTAGAGTACCGCTACGACAAGGCGGACGACGATGTCTATGGGGACGACGACTCGTTCGACGACACGGACCACATCGTTCAGGCCCAGCTCATGTGGTACCCGGAGCTGTAGACCGACGTTGGTTCTGAGGAGCACTTGAATCGGGCGTGCCGGGCGGGGTTACTCCTCGCCCGGCACGCCGTTTTTCCGGTACCTGCCGGCTACCGCGTGGAGAAGGCAGGCTGGGGCATGGGGAGGAGGTGGTGACGATGCAGGGCTTAACCAGTCTGCTGTTGGTCGCGATCCTGGCCTTTGCCACGGTCCACTCGGCAGGAGCGGAGGACGCGACTCATCCGCTGGTCCAGTGGACCTTCGACGCTCCACCCTCCAACGTTTACGACTTCTATAGGCAGGAAGCGGGAGATGGGCTGACGACCGGCCAGCCTCCCGCACCGGTCGGCTACGAGATGCTGGAGCCCTGGGGAAGCCGCCACCTCAGCCGGTCCTGGGGCTGGCAAGCGCGCTCGAGCAAGCTCGGCGGGTTGCTGGGGCCGGGAGCGATCGATCCCAACGCCATCAGCCTCGGTCTGCCCAGCGGTTTCATGGAGACCAACGACCCGCTGCGGATGGGCGACGGCAACGGCGGCCAGGGTCCTGCTGCTGGGCTGGGCGCGGCGATCGGACGCGAATTGAATATCCGCCTGGCTGGCTTCTACGACGGCGACACTGGCGGCGCGCAAACCCGCCTCATGAACGCGGTCGCGTCGGGGGCGGTGCCTCTGACGGGAGACGGCGTCAAATACGCGGTCGAAGGGAATTGGCAGGAGAGCCGGCCGCCGGACGGAGCGGGCTCTCTCGATCTGTGGAATGTCGCTCTCTATATGGGCACCGAGTACGGGCCTACGGGGGTCGACGTTCGCTTGGACTACACCGACGACCAGGGGATTCTCACTACGGTGTCGACGGATTTGTGGAGCCTGACCGTGACGGGCTCTTGGGCCATGGTCGACGGCGTGGACTTCCGGGTCGAGTACCGGCACGACCAGGCCGACGACGCGGTGTTCAGCGAAGACTCGACAGCCGGTGATGACTCTCTGAACACGGTCCAAGCCAGGGTGATCTGGCGTCCCGAACCGTAGGATTGGCGCTACCAACCTGCGGCCCTCCCTCGCTGCGCCGTCGTCTCGACAAGCGGCGTTTCCGCACCGTTCAGCGTTCGACGAGATCTTCGGTAATGCGACCGATCACAGATACCCACGCACGTCTTTGAATGGTGAACGAGTCGGGGGGTTCCCGCTGCCAACGCGAGGCTTACTTGTCGTCAGCTTCTGCGGCGAGCTCGCGATGGAGATCCGCCAGCATCTCCGCTTCCGCTGCAGTCGCTTCGTATTGGCTGGCTAGTCTCGTGCAATGCAGCTTCATAGCGGCGCTGGTGATGGCGGATCGCCCCTTGGGGGTGCGTTTGCCTCGATACGCGTTTGCCATCTTCCTGTGCTTTTCTGCCTGAACGCGCGCGTCGGCCGCAATCGCGTCGTAGGCCTCGGCCAATGCCTGATGGTCGGCGGCTGTCTCGGCCTTCGCGATGGCCTCGCCGGAGATCTCACCTGCTGCCGCCGAACCTGCCGGCGCAGCCGGCAGCAAAACCGCGAACAAGAGTAGATTCGTCATGACATGCATGCGTTTCATGCTAATTCCCCGAGTCGGACGGATGTCTATACGCATCGCGTGAACGGTGTCAAGCCGGCAGCGACGCTTGAACCCAGCGTGGCGGTGCATCTCGGGTGGTTGTAACTTCGACCGGCCGATCACCGACCTGATCCAGCGCGCCGGCTTTCGCCTGGAGCGGTTAGAGATGGCGTACTTGCCGGGTCCGAAGGTTCTCTCGTTCAACTATTGGGGAGAGACTGCGCCTGTCTGAGCCTGGTTGGGATCCGAAGCGGACTCGGGGCCGACTCGCGCTCGGTTGGGTCGCTGTCGGGTTAGAAGACGCACCGGCATGTGTCGTCGACATCCTCGTGGTCTGCGATGGCAGCGTAGACGAGTTCGACGGCATCCAGCGCAATAACCCGCGTCACCATGGGGATGTCCCTCTCTAACCTTTCAGCTCACGAAGACCGTTCGCAAGGAGTCCTGCCACCGAGACGCCATTGGAGGGATGCGTGATGGTGTCGCAGGTCACCACTCGCTCGGCACCGGCGGCGAGCAGATCGTCGTACGCCGATCCGGCGAACACCGCGTGGACGCCGAGACACACGGGTGCGCGCAGGTCTGCGCGACGGAGATGGCCGACTGTCTCGATCATCGTGCGTGCGGTCGAAATGATGTCGTCGATGAGCACGGGCGTCCGGTCGTGCCAGCGACTGACGTCGGGCACCGAGATCGTCACATCGCGGTCTCCGGTGCGCAACTTGCGCAGGACGATGTAGGGAGCTTCGGCGTTACGTGCCACCGCTGCGACCCACTGCTCGCTTTCGACGTCTGGCCCCACGACGAGCGGCGCGTTCACGTGCTCGCGGACCCAGCTCGAGAGCAGCGTCGCCGTGTGCAGTGTCACCGTAGGGATGGTGTAGATCTCCGACAAGGAGGATCGCCGATGGAGGTGCGGGTCGACGGTAACGAGCCCGTCAACCCAGTTGCTGAGCTGCCGCGCGAAGTAGGCCGACGTGAGTGCCTCGCCGTCACGGAAGCGACGGTCCTGTCGCATGTACGCGAGATACGGTGCAACGAGATGTACGCGGCTCGCTCCCAGATCTTTCGCCGTCGCTGTGGCGAACAGCAGCGCGAGCATCTTCTCGTCGGGCCGATCGAGCGTGCACACGAGGACGACGGGCCTGTCAGCCACCGGTGTGTCAATGCGCACGTAGGACTCGCCGTCGGGAAACCTGCGCACTTCGAGCGAGCCGAGATCGGCTCCGCACGCGTCGGCCAGAGAACGGGCCATACGCTCGTTCCCTGGCAGCCCCAGCACGACGCTATTCATCTGCTCTCCTCGACCGTGATGATGCCGGGATTCGCGCGGACGTAGTCAAGCGCGTAATCGAGCTCTCCTGGTGCTTCCGCATGAATCGTGAACAGCGGCTGTCCGCACCCGACTCTCGTCCCCAACCGGACGTGGAGCTCGACCCCGGCCGCGCGATCGAGCGGAGCTCCCGCGAGCTTCGCGGCCCGCGCGAGGCGCCGGTTGTCGATCGCCACGACCGTGCCCGCTCGGCCGGTGCAGACAGGATGCGTATGTGGGGCTACGGGTGGCGTACGCATTCCTCCCTGAGCATCGCAGATCGCTTCGAGCTTACGCAGGGCGCGCCCGGAGTCGAGAATCTCGTCGGCAGTCGCGCGCCCTCCTGCGCTTCGCGTCGCGCTCGCGAGATCGATCGCGGCGCCGGCGAGGGTGAGCGCGCGCTCGCGCAAGTCCGCAGGCGCGGACGGATCGCGCCGCAACACCGCCAGCACGTCACGTGCTTCGAGCCCCGGTCCGATCCCACGGCCGACGGGTTGCAATCCGTCGCTCTCGACGATTTGCAACGTGAGACCAACGGCACGAGCGACAGCCGTCAGCTGCTCACCGAGCCTGCGCGCAGTCTCGGGGTTTCGTACTTTCGCGGTCGGTCCTACGGGAATGTCAACGACGACATGGGTGGATCCCGCCGCCACTTTCTTCGAGAGCACGGAGGCGACGAGCTGGCCCTGACTGTCGATGTCGAGAGCGCGCTCAATCCGGATCAAAAGGTCGTCGGCGGGGCTCAGCTCGACGGATCCACCCCACACGACGCAGCCGCCGTGGCGCTCGACCACTCGCCGCATGTCGGCGAGCGAAAGCTCCACCGGAGCCAGGGTCTCCATCGCGTCGGCAGTGCCCGCAGGCGAGGTGATCGCCCGTGAGGAGGTCTTCGGGATCTTCAGACCGGCCTCCGCCACGATCGCGACCACGATCGGAGTGGTCCGGTTGCCCGGGAGACCGCCGACGCAGTGCTTGTCCATGATCGGAGCGCTGCCCCAGTCGATGCGCCGCCCCACGCGGATCATCGCCCGAGTGAGCGCGACGATCTCGTCGTCGTTGAGATTCTCACCGGAGCACGCGGCGATGAACGCCGAAAGCTGCACGTCGGAGTAGCGCCCCGCGACGATGTCGCCAATGATGGCGTCGCTTGCACCGGTTGAAAGACGGTTGCCGTAGAGCTTCCCGCGCACGTGGCCGAAAGACTCCACCGGTGCAGGATGCGAGACGCTGATCTCGTCACCCTCGCGAGCG
>CAZKRI010000075.1:0-3312 GCA_964555245.1 uncultured Myxococcales bacterium | reverse complement strand
CTTCGTCCAGACCTACGATGTCTTGTTCCGGTCGGTGTTCGCCTTCTTCATTGTCGAGATCGGCTCACGCAAAGTCGTGCATGCGGGCGTCACCCGTTCTCCTACGGTGGGATGGCTCGCTCGGCAGCTGCGTAACGCAACTGTGCTGGCTACTTTGTCTGTCCGGCCGCAAAAGGGCGGATCCGAGGCCAAGCGCCGGCGGTCGGATTGAGCGATCGGGCATACCGTACGCCGCCGGTTGGCCGGCCTGGCGGCAACTCGTGGGGCTGTTCGACATAGACATGGTCGAGGGTCGGCGGACGAACGGCCACAAGCCACGTCCGGTCGCGGGGCCGCCGGAGCCGCTCGATCCGTGTGTCGGGAACTCGTACAGGAATTTCCCGGATTCGCTTGGAATCCGCTCCGCGATTTCTGATCCGTGATCGGGACAGTAAGTACGGCGAAGAGTTCGATCGCGTAGCCACGGCAACGGGGATCCGCGTGCTACGGACGCCGTACCGGGCGCCAAACGCGAATGCCTACTGTGAGCGGATGATCGGTAGTGTCCGTCGCGAGTGCCTGGATCACGTACTGATTCTAGGCGAGCGACAGCTACTGGCAGAGCTCACCGAGTACGGCGAGTATCACAATCGCGTTCGACCGCACCAGGGCATCAACCAACGGGTTCCTGCTCCGGACACCCGCAACCGTCGAACTCGGGTGGTAGAGTAGTTGTAACCCCGGTTCTCAACGGGCTCCATTACGAGTATCGGATTGCAGCATGAAACGGATGAGCCAATCGGCCAGCACGGGGGGCATACTCTGCCTTGTCGCGGCGCTTGCTGCTGCGGGGTGCTCACCGGTGCTTGACCGACTGATCTTCGTGCCCGATCCGGCTGTCGGGGTGCCGCCTCCCGGAGTAGAGGAGCGCTGGATCACGACCGCCGACGGGCTGCGGCTGCATTCCTGGTACGCGTCAGCGCCCGCGCCGACCGCCTCGGTCATCTGGTCGCACGGCAATGGCGGCAATATCGCCGGGCGTGCCGATGTTCTGCTGGCCCTTGCCGCGCAAGGGCTTAGCGTCCTTGCCTACGACTACCGGGGCTACGGCCGCAGCGAGGGGCGCCCGAATGAGGCAGGGGTTTACCTCGACGCCGAAGCCGCTTACGACAGCGAGCGCGCTCGGGGAGTGCCGCCCGAGCGCATCATCGCCTTTGGCGAGTCGCTCGGCGGGGCGGTATCGATCCACCTGGCGACCGTCCGGCCGTGTGCGGGGGTGGCCGTCGTGGCTACCTTTACGCGGCTCCGCGACGTTGCCCGCTATCACTACGGCGGGCTTGCGGTGCTCGTCGGTGACCGATTCGATTCGCTCGCGCGCGTGGGCACCCTCGGCGTGCCGCTGCTGGTCGCGCACGGCGACCAAGACGAGATCGTTCCCTATGCTCTCGGCGAGCGGCTCTTTGCGGCGGCCCCCGAACCCAAGCGCTTCGTGAGTGTACCGGGCGCCGCCCACAACGACGTCTTCGCACACCGCCGACTCATCGAGGCGATCGCCGCCTTTGCGCGTGAGGCGCTGGCGGGCGGGTTTTCCCCGCGCTTCTCATAGGTTTTGGTCCGCGCGAACCATGGTGCGCACTCGTGCAACACCGCAAAGAGGTGAGCGTCCATGAACCGGATCCTCGCGCTGGCACTGGTACTGATCGGGATCGCGACCACGGCCTGGCCTCAAATAGCCTCGGCTACTACCACAGCGTCGACCACCTCGACCCTCGATCAACACCCAAAACCGGCCATACGTCGACACCTGAAAACCGCCCAGCGGGTTCCAAGCGAATCCGGGAAGTTCGTGTACGAGTTCTCGACACACGGATCGACCGGCTCCGACAACCTCACGACCGGGCGTGGCCTGCCTGTCCCTCCCGAAAACCTCATCCGCCTGAATTTTATGCGGCGATTCGTTCGTAACGATGGTGAAGGCCCGTGCTGGCCGATCGGCTCATCCGCTATGAAATTGCAGAGAAATCGCACCGTCGCGGGTGACCGACTCCCGGCATTGACATGCATCAACGGGCCAGCGATGAGGGCACATGCGTGGCTGGCTCCGCGACTCCCTGCGCCACGTGACATCTTGGCTGGTCCGCTCGCTCCAGCGATGAGCCCACAATAGCACCCGCCTGCTGGCTACTTTGTCTGTCCGGCCGCAAAAGCACCGACCCGAGGCCAAGCACGGGAGCGCCGGCTACTACGAGTAGTCGTACAGAAATCTCTCAGATTCGCTCGGAATCCGCTGCGCGAATTTGCCTGGTACCCTCAATTGAAGCGCGGCTGGTCTATACGAGCGAGACTTTCTTCCTTGTGCTCCCGCTCATCCAGGCCGATGCGGCGGAACAGATCCGCCTGAGTCGCGAAGCGGCCATAGTCGTTCTCGAACGTGCTCTGGAACGCGGTCTCGGTGAGCAGCGGACAGTCACGCACGAACTCCATGTACTCGTGCTCGGCGTGGTCCTCGAACTCAGCGTTGAGCCGGTAGCTTAGCCGAGGATTGATGACGTACAGCAGCCAACTTGCGTGGTAGTAGAAGAACGCAAAAAACTGCGGGATAACACGGTAGCGCAGGAATCCTTCCTTCACGTTCTGATCGTGAATCAGCTCTTCGAGTATCAGCAGATGCCACTGTTCGTTGTCCTGCTGCTGGCGGGACTCGGAGACGAAGTCGAAGATGCGTCGAGCGAAACCCGGCTCACCGTATTTGTGGGTTACGGCAATGTAGGCAACATGCTCCCAGGCCTGGTAGGGCACCCGCGCGATGATCTCGAGCACCTTGAACTTAGAAAGCGTACGCTTGCGGCCGTAGCACAGATCGAGGCCGACGAAGAGCATGCGCGCCAACAGGCCGTACTTCATTCGGGGCGCAGAGAGGGTCTTGTCCTGTTCCCTCGTCAGGTCGGCCGATGATTCCGGCTGCTTGGCATCAACCATGACTGTCCTGGCTACCTCGCTCGACCGCCGCGTAATCTTTGAGGAATCTAGACGACGCGCATAGCCACCACGGCCCCGGTAGACGCAGAGCGTGGATGCGACCATGAAGCCGCATGATTGGCAACTTGACTGCTTGGTTCGTCCTCGTGGCCGGGGCCATCTTTCATACGGCAGAGCGAGTATTCAAAGAGTGGCTTCGCCCCACTGCCACATTCGCGATCGGGATGATGCATGACCTGGTTCGGTCCAAGCACGAGCTCGTCGTGGAGAATGTGCTGCTGCGTCAGCAGTTGATCGTTGCCCGTCGGCAGATCAAAAGACCGAAGCTTAGCCCCGGCGACCGGGTGCGCATGG
>CAZKRI010000074.1:0-4063 GCA_964555245.1 uncultured Myxococcales bacterium | reverse complement strand
GAGGCGACGTCTCGGGCATGCCGCGCGAGGAGGACTCCGCTCGTCAGAAGCTCGAGCTTCACGGACCGTGCGAGGAAGAGATCCGCCACGGCGAAGACGTCGGGCCGGAGGAGCGGCTCGCCCCCGGAGAACGCGACGACGCGGGTGCCGAGACCGGAGAGCGACCGGGCGAGCTCGGAGATCTCCGCGAGCGTCAGATCGTCCTCCCCCGTGCTCCGCCACCAGTCGCAGGAGACGCACCGGCTGTTGCACCGGCTCGTCGGGTAGAAGATGAGGAGGGGAACGACGAACGTCCGGTGCGTGAGCTCGGAGGCTCGTATCCGGAGAGTCGTGCCGAGAGAGGACATCATCCCTGGGGCCATCATCCCTGGGGCGCGAGAGGCCGCAGCCACTCGACCACCGTTTTCTCGATCGGAAGCCCGTAGAAATCCCGGCGGCAGCGCCATCGGGCCAGCGCCTGGAGCGGAACCCTCACGGGCGTCGGCCGCGCCCAGGCGACCTGCTGGTAGAACTTGAATCGCTCGATGAGAGCGCGCTTTTCGGAGTCCACCCAGGGACTCGTGCCGGCGTTCTCGATCGCGGCCCACTCCTCGAGCCTTCGGGGAAGGGGATAACCCTCCTTCGCGAGCGCGTCGGTGATCTCGGTTCCGGGGTAGGGCTTGTAGTAGAAAAAAGCCACCTGGAAATCCGGTCCCATCGCACGCAGGCGTTTGGCGATCCGGATCGTTTCCTCGACGCTCTCGGGCGGCTCGTGAGGGAAGCCGACGATGAGGTTGAAGAGCACCCCGATCCCGAGACGGCGGCATTTTTCCGCGGTCACGAAGACCTGGTCGAGGGTCACGTCCTTCTTCATCCAGTCGAGCATCGACTGCGAGCCCGACTCGAGGCCGACCATCACCCGCCGCAAGCCCGCGTCCCGACACTCGGCGAGGACCTTCTCGTCGAGGCGCGCTCCCTGGTCGGCGCGCATCGTCGCCATCCAGTGAAACGCGAGCCCGCGTTTTCGAAACTCCGCGGCGATCGCGGCGACCCTCTTTCCCTGGGTGAAGAACGTCTCGTCCTGAAAGGCGACGTCGTCGAAACGGTGGCGCCGGTAGAGGCGCTCGAGCTCCGAGCCCACCCGTTCGGGATCGAGACCGAACCAGGCCCGGCGGTAGACCGTAGGGTCGGCGCAGAACGTGCAGCGGAACCGGCAGCCCTGAGACGTCACGTAGTCCAGTTGCCTCCGGCCCTTCCGCTCGAAGTAACGCTCGAGATCGATGAAATCGTAGTCGAGCGGCGGAAACCCGTTTACGTCGGCGGTCGCGCGCGGGGCGCCGGAGACGACTTCGGTCCCGCGCCGGCTCGTGCAGCCCAGGACACCGTCGAGCGCGTCTCCGCCTTCGAGACGTTCGAGAATTTCGGCGAACGTGATCTCCCCTTGTCCCTGCACCGTCGCGTCGACGCCCGCTTCCGAAAGCGTTTCCGCGGGGAAGAGCGAGGGGTGCCAACCGCCCCAGACGACGGGGAGGTCCGGCCGCGCGGCTTTCACCGCGCGCGTGACAAGGAGCGCGTCTCCGAGCGGCTTTCCGGTGAGAACCGTCATCCCCAGACAAAGCGCGCCCTCCGTCTCCCGCACCACACGCTCCGCGGGCCGCTCTTCCAGACGGCCGTCGACGAGGACGACCTGGTAGCGCTTCCGAGGGAGCGCCGAGGCGAGCGCCAGAAGCGCGAGCGGGAGCGTTGCGAAGTCCGCCCTCGGGTTGTAGAGGACGACTTTCTCTCGGTTCACGACTGGACGCTCAGCTTCTTCAGGCTCGAAAATTCCGGAGAGGTCATGATGTCGCGGCCTACCGCCTCGACGGCAAGCCCGCTCGCGAGCCAGTAGCCGTAGATGAACCGTCCCACGGGATCGGCCGGCCGGCCGAGGAGGAGGCGATACACCGTGTCCACCTTCGCCATGCTCACCGCGTCCGAGAGGAGGTGCTCGACCTCGCCGATGTCGCAGACCCCGAAGCTCTCCGCCTGTTCGAGGAGGAGGCGCACCTCGCCCGGCTCCGCGGGCCGGGAGAGCTCGCGGGTGAGGAGGGCCTCGGCGTCCTCCGCGGGAAGCGGGGTCTCGCACGCGCGCACCGGGCGAGTGCGGGTCGAAACCTCCTCGAGATCGAGACGGTGCAGCTCTTCGAGCCCTTCGGTGACCAGGAGCTGGTACTCGGAGATCCGGGTGGAGGCGAGATCCGAGAGCGTGCGGTACTGCCAGGTGAGGGACCAGGCGACGGCCGCCGCCAGAACGAACGAGACGATGTAGACCACGAGCATCTGGGTCTTCAAGCGAGACAGCACCTTCTCGGAGATGGCGATCTCGAGAGCCTTCTGCTCAGGTTCATCTGGAGTCATGGAACCCCCCTTGGATCATTCCCATTGGCCCCATTGGCCCCATTGGCGACATAGAGCGACGTGAGCGCCTTCAGCGTTCCCGACAGAGAGTATCGCGCAACCACCTCGGCGCGCGCGCGAAGCGAAAGCGTCCGGAGCCGCGTGCGATCGGAGAGCGCGTCGAGAATTCCGGAAGCGAGGGCCTCGGGATCCGCGCAGGGAACGGCGATCGTGGCCGGAACGAGGTCGGCCACCACGCCCACGCGGGTTCCGACCGTCGTGCACCCGCAGGCGGCGGCTTCCTGCGTCACCCATTCCTGGCCTTCATGGAGCGAGCTCATGACCGCGAGATCGGCGGAGCGGTAATACGAAGGTAACTCGTGGTGGAGGACGGCGCCGTGGAACACGACCCTTCCCTCGACCCCGAGCGCCTTCGACAGGCTCTTGAGCTCGTTTTCCAGCGGGCCGGTCCCCACCACGTTCAGGGCCGCGTCGGGAGCGGCGCGGCTCACTCGCGCGAAGGCCTGGAGGAGCGTCCGTTGATCCTTCACCGGAACCAGAGACGCCACGTGGAGAAGCCGGATCTTTCCGGCGAGAAGCGACGGCACCGCCTCCCCCGGGAAGAAACGATTGAGGTCGACGCCGATGGGAAGAAGCGAAGGCTTCGCGCGGGGCGCGAGAGAAGCGAGAGTGGTCGATCCCGCGGTCACGCGGTTCCCCCCCGCGAGCGCGTACGCGGCGAGAAAGCGATTCAGCCAGCTTCGCCGTCCGCCGTATCCGATCTCGGGGAGCGACACCAGCTCGCCTCCGAGGAGGGTAACGACGGACGAGACTCCGAGCGAACGGGCAGCGCGCACGGCAACGTACCCCGGCTCGTCGGCCCAGAAAGCGTGGAGGACGTCGAAAGGCACGCGGGCGTGCTCTCGCCGAATCGCCGCGATAGCCCGCATGAGGAGCGGCCAGCGCGCGAGCCCACGAACGTCGGCCCCTCCGAAGGCTTCGACCGTCGACGCGTAGATCGGATACGACCCCTGCCGGTGCGGATAACGGAGCGCGAAGACCCGGACCCGGTGGTCCTTCCCGAGGTCCCGTACCAGGCTCAGGAGTGCGGGGATGCACCAGTCGCTCTCGCTGGCGCTGAAACCGGGAACCACGATGCCGACGTTCATGACGACGCCTCGGCGAGAGTTGGAATGTGCCAGCGTCTTCGGCACCGCTGGAAGATGCGAAAGGCCGGCACCAGCGTGAGCGTGGTGAGCCCGAGGAAACCCAGGATCATTCCGAGAGCTCCTAGGTCCCTTCCGAGAAGCGTCAGGAGGGGGACGGCCGCGATGCCCTCGACGACCGAGAGCAGCGCGAAGGGCTCCGCTTTATGCGCCCTCAGGTAGCTTCCCATGGAGAAGCGAACTTGCTGGAGGACCAGGGCCGAGAGGAAGAGAGACGTCTCGAGCGCCGGGAGGAAGCGCTTCGCGATCTCGAGGTCGAACCATCGGGCGAGCGCGAGGAACGATAAAAAGAGCGCCGCGCCGGCGGCCGAGACCAGAACGGAGGAAACGGTCGCGCGCCGGAAGAGCGCGTCCATCGCGGAATAGTCTCGATCGGCGGCGAGGATGGCGAGCCTCGGGACCTTCGTCGCCATGACGGCGAAGGCCGCGGACGAGATCGCGGTCGCCGCCGCCGCCGTCATTCCCATTCGTCCCGCGAGCTC
>CAZKRI010000073.1:0-43821 GCA_964555245.1 uncultured Myxococcales bacterium | reverse complement strand
ACGCGGGCCGCTAATGGCGATGTCGTCGCCCTCACAGGAAGCTGCCGCGGCACGCACGCTCGCATGCGCGGCCGCAATCGCTGCGGCCTCTTGAGCGCCCGGACAAGTGCCAGCTCCTCCGGCCTTGATCTGCGTCAGTCGACACTTGGTGAGGACGAGGACGACGGTCTTGTCCAGTGCTGCGGCGGCGTCGGCAACGTCTGCACGACAGCTCGAGCTTGCGGGTGCTGGCCGCTGGTTGAGACCAATGGGGTCGAGGGAAACCTGTCGCGAGCTGTAGAGTACCGGTACCGCTAGCGAGTTGTCGTTCTGCTTCGGCTCGAAGTAGATCCCGTCGCCAGCCACGTTGGGCCGGTCGATCCGGTCGAACACGCTTACCTCGATTCGCTGCGGGCTCGTGAACGTTTTGCCGAGCTTGCCTCCTTTGCAGTGCGTGGTGTCCTGGTAGTTGAAGCTGGCCAGGATCGCCGGATCAGTCTGTTCGTAGCAGCAGACCTCGATCTTGGGCAGCTTTTTGAACTGGCCGGTCGCCGCAGCCTGCCCGTTGGGCGGCGGCTCCGGGCAGACCCCGGGTACGATGGCACCGGCGCCGCCTTTGACCTTGCCGGCTCTGTAGCGGTGCTTGCAGAAGATCTTCGGAGCGTTGGTGTCGCCCGGATCGACCGGCGTGATGTCGAGGTTCTTGCCGCAAGTGGTGGTCAGGCCCTGGTCGACACCGCAGCCCTGCTGCTGGCTCCCCTGGGCGCCGTTACCCCACCTCGCCACCAGCCGCTGCGCCAAGTCATCGGCACACTCGTTGGCCTGGACGGTCACCTGACATGAGCGGTCGAGAATATTGCCGAGGTAGTCGGTGACCTGAAGCTCGAGCTTGTCGGCCGATGCCGGGCCGGCAGCGCCGCCCAGCTCGAGCGTGCGGCAGTGCTCTTTACCTGCGTACGCTTGCCCGGTCGTGAGTGAGAGTAGCGGGAGGGCGAGCGCGACTACCGCACGCGCAGAACGCCGCCGGAACAACGCCATGAGACCCCCCTGTCCGCGCGGGGGTTACGAGCGCCGACACGGACGGGCCAGACCTACCGCGCCGGTCGCACCTTTGTCAACGGACGTTCGAACCGAAAGGACAACGGTGAGCCTATGGGCAGGTGCAGCCGGGTAGGCACTGACCCGGACAGACCACATCCGAGGTGCCGTCGCACTGCTCGGTGCCCTCCGTGACGTTGTTGCCACAGACGGGATCCGGGCAGGTGCAGTCTGGCTGACACAGGCCGTCGCAGGCCGCATCGTCAGCTCCGTCGCATTGCTCGCCGCGCTCGAGTAGGTCGTTGCCGCAGATGGTCCGGCTTTCGGGGAATACACCGTTTGATAGCTGCTCGGCCATTGCCTCGGCGACGATTTTCGCGCAGTCACCGAGCTGGCTCACCGTCGTGTTGCCGTTACAGACGAGCAAACCGAGCAGATCGGCATCGGTGCAGGCTTTGACCAGGCGGGCGCGAACCTGGCTCTCGGCATCAGCACGTCTGCCTTTGAGGTCGGCCTTTTTGCAGAACGGGACGCCGTTGGGGAGTGCTGACTTCGCGGTGTCGATTCGTGCCTGACAGTCGACGAGTTGATTCGTGTAGACGCGAGCCAGGTAGAACGCACCTTCACCGAGTTCAAAGAGGCACTTCAAGGTCAGCTCCGGCAGCGGTGGTAGGGGCGGTGGGACTCCGAACACAGTCATCGCGGCGAGGGTTGCCGCGTTTTCCTGCAAGCAGGCGATGCACTCGCTCGCGTCGTCCCACGAACCGCATTTGCCGTCGGCAGCGCCGGGTGCTGTATCGCAACCGCGGTCGGAGCTGCAGACGTTGCCGATCTGGCCAGCGCTGCAGGTGCCAATGCTGATTCCGTCGCAGGGTGCCGGACAGGAGCGCAACCCATAGACGGCCGGTGAGATCCGCGGCCCAGCCGTTGCGACGTCGCGACCCTCGCAGTCCGCGACCGGTGCCGCGCGCAACAAGGCTTCATATGAAGCGATGATCTGCTGGACCTCGAGGCTCATGCCGCAGTCGGTCGGCGGAATTTTGCCCGCGATCTGAGCGAGGTTACACTCGACGAGGCTTTTGCGAAGAGCCTTGCCGAGGTTGTTCGCCGCTTCAGCCACGTCCCCGCGGCAGCTCGTGCCGGTGGCAGATGGGCGTTGTTCGAACCCGATTGGGTCGAGCGCGACCTGCCGCGAACTGTAGCCTACCGGAACGTCCAGCGAGTTATCGGCAAGCTTGGGATCGAAAAAGATTCCGTCGCCAGCAACGTTCGGCCGGTCGATTCGATCGAATACGCTAACCTCGATCCGCTGTGGAGCGATCAACGCTTTGCCGAGCTTGCTGCCTTTGCACGTGCCGGGGTCCGTCCAGGTAACCTCAGCCAGCTTCGTCGCATCGAGTTGCTCGTAGCAGCACACCTCGATCTTGGGCAGCTTCTTCAGCTCTCCAGGCCCAGCCTCTTGGCCGTTGGGTGGTGCGTTAGGGCAGGGTGGGGTGGCGTTCGTACCGCCGACGACTTTGCCGGCCTTATAGCGATGCTTACAGAAGATCTTCGACGCGTTGGTGTCACCGGGATCTACCGGCGTGATGTCGAGGTTCCTGCCGCAGGTGGTGGTCAGGTCCTGGTCGACGCCACAGCCTTGCTGCTGGCCGCCCTGTGATCCGCTACCCCAGGTAGCAACCAGTCGCTTGGCCAGGTCGTCGGCGCACTCGTTGGCCTGGACGGTCACCTTGCATGAGCGGTCGACAATGTTCCCCAGATAATCCGTGACCTGGAGCTCGACCTTGTCTGCAGAGGCCGGCCCAGCGGCACCGCCCAACTCAAGTGTGCGGCAGTGTTCCTTGCCTGCCACCGCGTCCGGAGTGGGAAGGACGTAGGCCGCGAGTGCCAACGCAAGAGGCAGGTTTGCGAACCGCCGAAGGCATAGTTCCATGGAACCCCCGTCCACGCGCACCCGCCCTCTGCGAGGGTGGCACGGGCTCTCGCGCGGATGGGCCAGACTTACTCCCCCAGCGTTGGTCTTGTCAACGGAAGAAGCCGAGTTTCGCAGCCTAGGGAGATCCCCCGAACGGGTGAAGCGCTCGCCGCCCATTGACAGTTCTGCTGCCGCTGCGATAGGGGTGCAGCGTTGCGCGTCGGGTGCGCTTCGGGAGGCGGATCTATGCGAAGACCGTTTTTGCGGTGTCAGCGGATGCTCCGCGGATCAGGGCTGATCGCCAAGGTCGCCGTCTTGGCCATCGCGTGGCTGTCCGTGAGTGCCGACGTGGTCCGCGCCCAAGACCAACAGATCATCCGCGTTGGTAACGGATTGCCAGGCTCATTGTGCGTGGAACGAGGCCTCAACGGCATTCGCGACAGCCTCGCCTCCGGGGACGACTTCATATTTGGTGAGGATATTCAGGTCGGCTCGAACGGAATCTGTGAGAGCACGCCAAACAGCCTAAACCCCGGTGGTGACGATGCACACCCCTCCGACATTACGCTTGGTCAGGGCCAGGCGTTCAGGGCCATCATCAACCCCGGCGCGCTCTTTCTCTGCGATTCACCGGTGACCTTGCAGAATGACGACGTGCGCCGGGTCATGGATCCAACCCTCGATCCACCGGGGACGGGCACGCCGCGTCAGGTAGCGGTGCGATCAGACCCGGGTGCGACGATCGAATCGACGGCCGGCGGTGACGACGTGATCACGGCGCTTATCTGTCCGGACAGTGATGGGACCATTGAAAGCGTGGTTACCGGAGATGACCAGATCAGCGCGGCCAACGATCTGCGCTGCGCCATCTGTCCCTTCGTCACGACTGCCTGCATCACCCCCGGTCCCGACGACACCCTCGATTCGACCGCGGCAGGTACGGACGAGGAGCGCGAGTATGTTTCGGCAGGGGCCAACGGTCGGTCCGAGACCACGGCTGCTGGAACGGACCTTCAGGCGATTCTTGTCGGTCGAGGGCACGAGTTCACGATCTGCGTCGACTCGGGGGCGGATGGAATCGCCGACAGCACGCTGTGCGGTAACGGTGTGCCTGACGTCGACGAGAACGGGATCAGCTTTGTCATCGATCTTCCGGAGTGCGAAGACAGCAATCAGATCTCGGGCGACGGTTGCAACAGCATCTGCCAGACCGAATTCTGCGGCGACGGCGTGACTCAGCCAGGCCTGGGCGAAGGTTGCGATAGCGGTGCCGTCAACACCGCGGGCTGCGACTTCGACTGCACCCTGCCAATGTGCGGTGATGGCATTGCTAACATGCCTGCCGGTGAGACCTGCGACACCAGTGGCGAGTCGGCGACGTGCGACGCGAACTGCACAGCGGTCACTTGCGGCGACTTCACTACCAACACGACCGCTGGCGAGGACTGCGACACCGGCGGTGTGAACACGCTCACCTGCGACAGCGACTGCAGCAGCCCGCTCTGCGGTGACAGCATCGAGAACACCCCGGCCGGCGAGGAGTGCGACGACGGCAACACCACGCCTAACGACGGCTGTAACGCGGTCTGCGACGACGAAGTCTGCGGCGACTTGATCGTCCAGACAGGCATCGGCGAGGAGTGCGAGGACGGCAACTTCATCGACGACGACGGCTGCGACTCCAACTGTACGTTTACCGCTTGCGGCAACGGCATTGTGACGAGTGGCGAGCAATGCGACGACGCCGGCGAGTCGGCCACCTGCGACGCCGACTGCACCCCGGCGGTCTGCGGCGACCTGACCGTGAATGCCGCCGCCGACGAGGTCTGCGACGAGGGAGGCGAAACCGCTACCTGCGACGCCAACTGCACCGACGTCTTCTGCGGCGACGGCACGCCCAACGCGGCGGCCGGCGAGGAATGCGACGACGGCAACACCAAGAACAACGACGCCTGCGTCGTCGGCTGCCAGGACAACATCTGCGGCGACGGATTCAAGAACCGCGGCGTGGAGCAGTGCGACGACGGCAACACGGACGACGGCGACGGGTGCAGCGCGGGATGCCTCGATGAAGAAGGCGTCTGCGGCGACGGTGCCGTCAACGGTCTGTGCTCGGCCGGAGACGTCGGAACCCTCTGCGTCAACAACACCGATTGCGATACGGGCGGCCCGCCCGACGGCGAATGCGACCTGGAGGCCTGCGACGACAGCAACAACAGCGGCCAGGACGACTGCACCACGGAGTGCGAGTTCGCGGTCTGCGGCGATGGCTTCGTCCAGACCAAGGGCACTCCGCCCTTCGAGGAATGTGACGACGGCAACACCGTGCCGGGCGACGGTTGCAGCGCAACCTGTGAGAACGAGTGCGGCAACGGCGTAATTGACGGGGCCTGCTCGCAGGGTCTGGTTGGCCAGTACTGCCAGAACAACGGCGACTGCGACACGGGTTCGCCCGGCGTCTGCCTGACGGAGCCCTGCGACTGGGGCATATCGGGCCTTTGTCTGCCGGGCCCGTCCATCTGTTCGGCGGTCTGTCTGATCGCCACCTGTGGAAACGGGGCGGTCGAGTGCGACGAGGAATGTGACCTGGGCCCCAACAACGGTGTCTCGGGCAGCGGCTGCACCAGCGCCTGCGAGCGCAACCTGATCGGCGCTAAGGAACTGACCGGCCGCAACGAGTGCGTGGGCGCGTGGACGCTGGACTCCCCGCCTCAGGACGCCTCGCAGCGACGGCAGGCCTGCACCGACGGCGCCCCTTGCGACTTCGACGTGGTGCCGGGCCAGTGCACCCTGAGGATAGGCTACTGTCTCAACCGGCCGCTGCCGGCCTCGTGCACCCCTGGCGACATCGTCTCGGTCGATTTGCTGCGACTGCGGGTGACCGACCCGGTGCACGCGGCAGCGGCCGAGGGGCTCACCAACGCGATCGCGGCGCTGGCGCCTTCGCTGGCCGACGTGCCCGACCGTTGCCGTGAGGGTGAGCGCCGCAAGATCTGCTCGATTCCGGACAACGCCGAGTGCGATACCTATCTCGGTGCGTCCAATGGATTCTGCGACATCGGTACCGGCGTTTCGTTCACGCCGGCCCTCGACCCTGGTGTGGATCAGATCACCACCTGCACGCCGGGTGTCGACGTCGTGCTGCCAGCCGGGGAGAAGCTCTCGCTGCTCACGAAGATCCGGCGCAACGACCTGCCCGGAGAGAAGGATTCGATGCGGGTGAGCTGCGAACCCTAGGGCGCGAGGGGTTTCGAGCCCGGTTTTCTTACCCGGGCGCTGTGCTAGAAGCTCGACCCTGCCGGCCAGCCCTGCGCCGGCGGAGGCGCCGTGAGCACCGACGAAACCATGAAACTCGAGACCCTCGAGGTGGACCAGGCCAACCTCTACCGCGAGGACATCTTTACCGACCTGCGGGTGGCCTCGATCCGGCGCCTCTCTCCCGTCAAGATCGACGGTTCACCGGACCCCGCTCGCCCGCCCCTGTTCAGTGCCGAGACCCAGATCCTCACCCCTCAGGGGCCGCTGCCCGTGCAGGTGCCGATCGAGGCGGCCACGCTCGATGAGGCGATCGCGAAGTTCCCGACGGCGATCCAGCAGGGCGTGGATCGTTTGCTCGACGAAGCGCGCGAGATGCGCCGGCAGGCCAGCTCGCGCATCGTCACCCCGGCCGAGGTCGGGCTGCCGGGCAAGCTCATCGTCGATCGCTGAGCCGCCGACGACACGCGCCGTTCTAGACGCGCGGCGCTACGTCCGGAAGAGCTTCAGTTCACAGTGCCTCGCGATCGCAGTGAAATCCTCGTCAAGGGTGAACAGCTCACCCGCAGTTTCAATCGCGTGCGCGGCAATCAGGCAGTCCACCGTCGATGCAACGATTCCCTTCGCACGACAGCGCGTGCGGCCGATCACCGCCGCTTACGGTCCGCTTTGTAGTCGTAATCGTCCGCGAACTCGAAGGTTCCGATCGCAGCGGCCGCGCTCATTCTCTTGCGGCGTGCGATGAACTCCTTCAGCGCTTCGTTCACGGTCGCGCGCTTGCTCGGCAGGCCGCCTATTTTCAGTGCCTTCTCGAGGAGATTGTCGTCGATGGCGAGGTTGGTGGGCATACTGACCTCCGGTTCAAACCTACAGACTTGCATGTGTAGCAGCGAGCACGACCGACAAGAGGTCGCACCAGGCTCGCCGCCCTCAGTCGGCGGCGCGCTCCGCGCAGACGATGAGGGCCAAGCCGGCGAAGGCCGACAGAAAATCCAGCTTCCGTGCCACGGGAACCAGCGCGTTGAACAGGCGTGCCGAGCGGACGTCGAGTCGGCGCGCGCGCAGCAGCTTGGCCGACAGGATCCACCCGGGGATCGCCAGCGGGTTGAAGTTGCGCATCTTGACGATCCGAAACCCCGCCGCCTCGACCTTGCGCGCGAGGCCGCGGCGACTGTAACGGCGGAAGTGACCGTAGGTTTCATCGAGGCTGCCGAACAGTAGTGGGTAGTTCGGCACTTGCAGGATGAGACGCCCTCCGCGCGGCAGCAGCCGGGCCAATCCGGCGAGCGCGGCTTCGTCGTCCGCGATGTGCTCGAGCACGTTGAGGCACACGACGGTGTCGACGGCGCGGTCGACCTTGTAGGGCGGACGGTCGAGATCCAGGATCTGGAACGTTACGTGAGGCCGGCTGCCGAAACGGGAGCGCAGGTGCGCGAGGTAAGCGGGGTGGTGATCGGAGAGCACGAGCGGATCGCCCCGGTCCACCAGGTAACGGGACACGACGCCGATCCCGCTGCCGACCTCGAGCAGCGAGCGGCCGAGAAACGGCGCGATGACGTCGTAGAGCCAGGCGTAGTTCCGCTCCATCGCATCCTCGAGCATCAACAGCTCGTCGATGAGCACCTGGTCGGTGTCGCCGATCTCGGCGGCGAGATGATGTCCGGTTTTCATGCCTGGGGCCGGCGTCTGGCGAACACGATCATCTTGGTGCCGGGGTTGATGTAGATCTGGCTGGAGCCGAGCCGCAGCTTCACCACGAGGCGACGGAGCGTTCCGAAGATGGTCTTGTTGTACAGGGTGAGGCGATCGAGCAGGAAGGCGAGGTCAAACGTGTGGCCGATCGAGCGGATGGATAGCACGTCGAACCCATGCTGTTCCAGGACGTTGCGGATCGTACGCCGTCCGAAGAAGAACAGGTGCTCGCGCGTGCGGCGGAAGTCTTCGAGCCGCTTTCCGATGATGCGCGACACCAAGCTCTCGGCGTCGACGGTCGAGACCACGAGCACCCCGTTCGGAACCAGTGCATCGCGGAGCCGATCGAGCGCCGTGAACGGATCACGCAGATGCTCGATGACGTCGAAGAGCACGGCGGCTTCCACGGAGCGAGGCGCGAGGTCGGCAGTCTCCAACGCTCCATAAACGACGGGGAACGCATACTTGCGTCGCAGCCGGTCGACCGCATACGGATTGAACTCGAGGCCCATCACTTCGAAGTTCTCCTCGAACGCGACATCGAGGAAGTAACCGAACCCGCAGCCCACTTCGAGCAGGCGCCGGCGACCACCCGACTCCGGCAACAATGCCGCGATGTCGCGCGCGATGCGTGCGTACTGATGCTGCTTGTTGAAACGTTCGGCGACGTAGTCGACGTAGCCGAACAAGACCTCGCCGCTACCGCCCATGAACTGCTCGTTCTGAAAGTAGGTCTCCCCGTAGACCGCCCGCGTGTCTTCCTCTTTGGGCCACGGGTGGATATAGAGCAGCGCGCAACCCTGGCAGCGCATGATCTGTTGCTCGCCGAAGTCGTAGCGGACGGTCGCACTCGCGCTGCCACAGTTGGCGCAACGAGGCGCCGCCGAAGGTGGGTGTCGAGTCCGATCGGCCGCTGACATCGCGTTACCTCGCGCGGTTGGACGGCGCTCCGGGTGGTTGCGCGCAGAGCGACAGCGTCTTGACCAGTTCCGTGTGAAGGGCTCGGTTGTGCTTCCTGATCGCACCGTAGTATCCGCCCTGGAAGCCGAGCAGCAGGCCAACGGTCACCGTGTAGATCGCGAGCACCGCGCCGGCCAGTTGGACGCTGCGGAGAACGTAACGCGGCCGGGGCGCGGACCATTGCGCGTGGAGCGTCCAGAAGCCAACGATGGCGAGAATGAGAGCGGCCGGAGTGACATCCGACAGGTAGCGCATCGTGGAGAACCAAACGCCCAAAGCGGGAAGCCCGGCCAAGAGCACGACGCCGGTGCAGCATCCGACGAGCCACAGATAGAGGGCGTCCGTTCCGTCGCGCGCGCTCGTAGTGCGCCGTCGCGCGAGCGATGACACCGCGGCGGTGACTGCGGCCGCTCCGAAGAGCACGAAGGGCGCGCCGATGAGAAGTCCGACCGTGGGCTCCTTGGGCGAGTAGCCTGAGTCGGGGGTGAACCATCGCGGCGTCAGCGCCTGCGCGTGAAAGGGAGCCCCCAGAAACGGGAACTCGCAGGAGACGGTGAAGCGCCGGAACAGGTACGCGTGAAGGTTGGGAAGAACCAAACGAAAGGTCGGGTCGTAGCGCCGGCCGGTGAGCTGGTAGTTGGTTCCGAACTCCGTAAAAGAGCCGAAGCGGGCGTGGTTGTAGAGACCGAGCGCCAGCAAGACCAGCGCCACGGGCGCGCCGACCAGACAGAGACGCAAGAGACACTCACGAACAGGACGCGGTACGCTCGATGAGCCGATGAACGCCGTGAGCAAGACCAGCGCTGCGACGGCGAACAAGAGGCTGATGCGGCAACCGAGGACAGCCGCCCAGCAGCAGCCCGCCGCGCCGATAAGGACGAGCTCGCGGGTCCGGGTGCGGCAGCCACGCACGGCCACGAACGCCGCCAAGAGGCCCAGCAGCAGGAAAAACTGCGCCGAATCGATCGCGGCTTCGTAGACGCCCGGACGTCCGAGTTGGTAGGGGTAGGGATTTGCCAGCCCGAAGACGAGCAGCGCCGGGATTAGCATCCAGGGGCTTAGCTTCGGGAAGAGCCAGCGCAGCACCAGCAGCAGTAGGGTCGCGCCTACGATCAGGCGGCCCACGACGAATGCGAGAATGAGGTGCTGGTCCTGCACGACGATGTCGCGTCCGAAGATCAGCTTGATCCCCGCAATCAGCACCGCTGGGGCAGGGCCGAAGTAGAGGTAGTACTTTCCCTCGTAGAGGACGGCGTCCCAGAGCCAGTGGCGTGAGCTGGTCTTGACGTCGTACGGGTTCGCTTGTTGCAGCAGGGCGGGAGAGGGCGGGACGCGCAGGTGGAGCTGTCCCGCGACGAAACCGTCGGCCAGCATATTGTGATAGCGCTGCCCCGCCGGCTGCGGCGTGCCGCGGCCGGCGGTGATGAAGAACACGTAGGCGGTGGCGATCGCCGCGATGACGAGAATCAGCGGGGAGACCCTTGCCCAGGCGTACGAAGGGATGCGTTTCACGATCGCGCGGCCGACCGGACCAGAGGCAGAACGACCACGAGCGCTACGCAGTAGGCGAGGGCGCCGAGCAGGAGCGAGGTGGAAAAACCGGCGGTCATCGACACCACCACGGCGGCCACGGACCCGAGCACGGACATGCCGCCGTTGACGCCCCACGCCCACGGCACCAGGGATTCAGAAACCCTCGCGGCATGCCGGAGGCCGGTCGGGAAGGGCATGCCCATCGCGAACGCGAACGGCGCGACGTAGGCCACGGCAGTTGCGATCCGAAGGCCAGTGGGAACAGCGAGCGTGCCGTAGACGAGCGCGTTGAGGGTGGACCGCATGAACGCGACGCCCAGGCACACGACCACCAGCATCGGAACGAGCGCGCCGATTCGGGGCCATCGCTCAGCGAACAGACTCCCGCAGCCGCTCGAGACGAGCATCGTGAACAAGACGACGGTCAGCGCGTAAGCTGGGTTGCCCAGGTAGAGGTTCAGGCGCTGGATGAGCACGATCTCCACCACGATGTAACCGACGCCCAGGCACGCGAAGTACACGATCCATGCGAACCGGCGCATCAGGGGCGGCCGGTCGTTCTTGCGACGCGCGCCGGTGCGCATCAACAACGGCAACGTGATCAACACGAGCGCGTTCGTCGCGGTAACTATCATCGCCACGAGCAGGGTGCGGCTCGCGAGCGGTAGCTCACCGCTCGCGTAGGGCGGGGCCGAGAAGCCGAGACGGAGCTTGAGCCAGCCGAAAAGAGGCACGCGATCGAAGAAGAACGGCCGATCGTCGGACGTCGCCGTCAGATCGAAGGGCACGCTTTCGAGGAACGCGGAGGCCTCGGGATCGCTCCCGAGGATGGTCGCGAAGGCCGGCTCCGAGCCCTGGGCGCCCGACTGCCACGGCACGAAAGCGACGTCGAACAGCATGCTTCGCGTCCAGGTTAGCAGCGACGCGATTTCCGCAGGGGTGAACGGCGACCGCTTGACCAGGACGGTTGCGAGGGAGGGGCGTCTGGTCATCCGCGAGTCGGTGCGGACGATCGCGATATGACCGGCCGGCTCGGTCACGCCGACCCTGGCAAGCGCCGCCCTCGCCACGACCACCAAGCGCATTACCTCGACCGGCGGCGCGGCATACCAGCGCGAAAAGCTCACGACACCGTCCGCTGTGAGCTTAGAGAGATAGTCAACGAACGCCTCGGTCGTGTAGAGACTGTTCTCGGCGAGCGCGTAGGCGCCGGCGGAAGAGGCCGCCCAGGTATCGACCAAGGATGCCTGGATGAGATCGTAACGATCCGGCGAGTGCTGCACGAAGCTCCTGCCGTCCTCGACGACGATGGTGACGTTGGGCCAGTCCGCATAAAGGCCGGAGGTATAGTCCTTGAACTGTCCGCGCATCAGGTCGACGGTCACGCCGTTGATCTCGACGCCGGTCACCTTCTGAGAGCCTGCGACCAATGCGGACAGCACGTCGCGGCCGCCGCCCGGGCCGATGACCAGTACGTTGGGGTTGTTGTGAAGATGATGAGCCGCGGAGGTGACGTCGGCCAGTAGGTAGCGAACCTGTTCGAGATCCCCGTCGAAGCCCACGATCTGCGTCATCGCGTCCGCGTCGTAGAGAAGGTGCAGCTCGCGGGCCGTCGTTCGTAGCGTGGAGCTGAAGCCCCAGCTGACCGGAGCCCTGAGCCGGTTCATGTCGCCGGGGACACCACGCACCTCGACGCGAGAGAAGGCGTTCCACTCGGTAGCCAGGTTCGCCGCGGTAGCGCCGCCTTTGGCGAACTCGAGATCGAAGAAGCCCCGGGTGGTGTTGAAGCCTGCCAGCGCCAACACGGTTACGGCAAGACACACGCAGCTCACTGCGACCGGCCGCCTGCGCGCCAGGCAAGCGCCGCCCAGGATGCCGACAGCGGCGGCTACCAGCAGGGAGGACGGCGCGCCGAGCCAGCGAATCAGGGGGACGAAAAGAACGCACGCGAAGCCGGCGCCGACCAGGTCGAAGAAGTAGAGCCGGTGAGCACGCTCGGCGTTGAAAGCCAGAATGTGCGCGACGACCAAGCCGCCCAAGACGAACGGTGCGAGGTTGGAAACCAGGATCCACGTGAGATTGCGCCAGTTCTCGGCGGTTTCCTGTAGGCGGATCGGCGTATGAAACGCGATCCACGCGCCGAGAACCACGGCCGCGGCGAAGGCGAGCGTCAGGATCGGGCCGATGACGCCAAGGTTCTCGCGCCGAAACACGCGAGGGAGAAGCGTGACCAAGAGACCGCCCAAGCCGATCCCGCTCATGGCGAGCGAGACCGCGAGAAAAGAGAAGTGGTGGTACATCACCACCGAGAAGATCCGGGTCAGCAGCAGCTCGACGAGGAGAATGGCGAGGCTGACGGAGAAGATTCCTGCATCGAGGGATGCGAGTGCGGATGGTCGCGGCTGTTTCACGTCACCCAGTCCCGGGAACCCGCTGCGGGGTTCCGGTCCTAGCCGTTCACGACGCGCACGTCCACCCGTACGTCCGGGGTCGCAACTGCGACCGTTCCGTAGAGCGGTCAACGCTCCTGAAAACCGGCGACCAGCCGGGCGGCCTGTTCCTCGGTTACACCCGTGAGCGCGAAGCTCAGGTTCACCGAGTTGAAGACGGTCAGATCCGTCCGCACCGGCCGGCTGCGGTCGATGACCCCGGAGATCACGACGTGCGCGCTTTCGAGTGGCATCGCCTGCGCGCGGGCGATCACGTGCAGCAGCTCGACGCCACACGTGGCCACGCCGGCCAGAAACAGCTCGGCGGGCGTGATCGCCTCGCCGGGGCAGCCGTTCTGCGCGGGGCCGTCCACCACCAGGTGATGATGGCGTGCCGAGCAGAGCACGCGCCCGAACGTTTGGGTGGAGCGCGCCTCGACGTCGTAGCGGCGCAGATCCGGCTGTGGCATGGCCTTACTCCTTCAGCTACACGCCATCGGCGAGCCCGGGCTCGAGCCGTGGCGGGGAGCGACAGGTTGTGAGCGTAGCCAAACGACAGGTACCGATCCAGGAGGGGCTTTACACCTGGCCCTGCGAGCGTCCGCAGCTCATCGCGAGCAAATGCCGCGACTGCGGCGAGGTGGCCTTTCCCAAGCAGGCCGCCTGCCCGGCCTGCACGTGTGGATCGACCGAGGAGATTCGGCTCGCCCGGCGCGGCAAGCTCTGGACCTGGACGATCCAGCGATTCGCGCCACCGCCCCCCTACACGGGCGATCGCACGAGCTTCGTTCCCTTCGGTGTGGGCTACGTGGAGATGCCCGAGGGGATCCGGATCGAGGCGCGGCTAACGGTCAACGAGCCCGAGCGCCTCGCAATCGGCATGGACATGGAGCTCGTCATCGAGAGGTTCAAGGACGCCGAGGATGGAACCGAGCTCGTGACGTTCGCGTTCCAGCCGGCGGAGCGCTGAGGAGACACGGCGATGTCCACCGACGTTGCGATCATCGGCATCGGGCTTTACCCCTTCGGCCGTCACGAAGGCGTCTCGGCGCTCGAGATGGGCGTGGTCGCGGCCAATCGCGCGCTGGCCGATGCCGGGATCGGCTGGAAGGACGTGCAGCTGGCCTGCGCCGGCAGCCTCGAGGTGCTTCAGCCCGACACGATGAACAAGTTCCTGGGGCTCACGGGTATTCCCTTCACGACGCTCTACAATGGTTGCGCCACCGGCGGCAACCTCCTGCTTACCACCGCGAACTCGATCCGTGCCGGCATGGGCGACATCGGCATCGCCATCGGCCTGGACAAACACCCGCGTGGTGCGTTCTCGGTGGGCGATAGCCTCGCGGGCCTCGGGCTCGGCCAGTGGTACGGGGAGACGGGACTGGCGCTCAACCCGCAGTTTTTCGCGATGAAGACGCGCCGCTACATGCACGACCATGGCATCAGCGAGGATTGTCTCAATCGCACGGCGGTCAAGGGATTCAAAAACGGCTCGATCAATCCGACGGCGTGGCGCCGCAAGGCGCTCTCGTACGAAGAAATCGCCGCCTCGCCGATGGTCTGCGATCCGCTACGCCAGTATCACTTCTGCTCGCCGAGCGAGGGCGCGGCTGCCGTGGTCGTCTGTCGGGCCGACATCGTCCGTCGCTTTAGCTCGCAGCCGATTTTCCTGAAGGCGGTCTCGTTCAAGACCCGGCTCTACGGCTCCTTCGAGACACTGAGCCCTTCGACGCCGGCCAAGAGCGCGCCGAGCCCGACCGTGCAGGCCGCGCGCGCGGCGTATGAGGCGGCGGGGATCGGGCCCGAAGACGTCGCCGTGGCCCAGGTTCAGGACACCGAGGTCGGTCACGAGATCATGCACATGGCCGAGAACGGCTTCTGCAAGGACGGCGAGCAGGAGAAGCTCGTCCGGGAGGGTGCGACGGAAATTGGCGGGCGGCTGCCGATCAACACGGATGGCGGTCTGCTGGCCAACGGCGAGCCGATCGGAGCATCCGGCCTGCGGCAGATTCACGAGGTCTGCGTCCAGCTGCGCGGCGCGGCCGGGGCGCGGCAGGTGCCGGGCTCACCCAAGATTGGCTACACTCACGTCTACGGGTTCCCGGGCGTGAGCTGCGTGACGATTCTTTCGCGATGAGATGACAAGGCCGGGGACGCGGCACGCCCGCGTCCCCGGCCTGTCGGGTGACTTACGGCCCCTTGGCGATGAAGTCGGTCGCGGTATTCTTCTTGACCCCGAGGAGCGGGAACGTGGTCTTGAAGCATTCGGTGTTGATGCCGTCGTAGATCAGCAACTGAACGACCACGTCGAGAGTCAAGGGCGGCAGAGGCGGAGTGACGAACTTCTCCTTGGCTTTGATCGAAACCTTCGCCTTACCGGGATCCCCTTCCTTCAACTGAAAGTTGAAGATACCGGCCGACTGGCGCGGTGAGCTATTCGTGTACTTGAAGCCCTTGGTGCTGATCGGCTTCCAGCACGGTGAGCCGGAGCAGTCGTTGTTGATGCCGCCCGGGATGATGTCCTTCTGCAGCAGCGGCTGAGGTGAGCCCGAAGCGTCGTAGACGCAGAGCCGGTAGGTGTTGGTCGTGGCGACCGGGTTCATGAAATCTGCGGTTGCGGTGCCCACACCTTTCGACCATTTCCAGCTGAACTTGTCGCCCTTGTCCGGCGAAGTGACCTGCCGCTTGATCTTGATGATCGACTTGCCGTTGCCGCTCGGATCGGCCAGCCGGCACAAGCCGTCAGGCATCGGGGCCGGACCGCAGAGCGGCGCGGGTGGGGCTGTGGCTGGGAAGAGGTCGAAGGCGTCGACGTTGTCGCCGGCCAGCCCACCGGTCACCGGGTTCACGCCGCAAGCGGCATCGTCCCAGAGGTTGAAGTCGCCCTCGTGCATGAAGATGCAGGGCAGACCGGGGGCGCCCAGTGGCGTGCCTTCGACGAGGATGTCGCCTTCGCCAATGGGAATCCCCAGGCAACCATCCGGCGTGCCGACCGTGGCGGAGGTTGGCGATAGCGAGTAAAGGACCGTGTCCAGACCGGGGGCGTAGATGCCATCCAGGAATAGGTCGAGGACGACCAGGCCGTCGATATCGTCGGTGTTGGGGCCGCCCCCGTCCAAGCCGAGCAGTGGACCAGGTGCGTACAGAGCAGCGATCCCCCCGAGACTTACGGCTACGTCGGCGCCGGATACGAAGGCGGCGGCGGCCGTAGGAGCGTCGACCGAGTAGTAGACCGGGACATCGGGAATGCCATCGGGGCCGACGAAGTCCCATGCTCCTACCGGCGCCGTGTCCAGGGCATCGATGTCGTCGAAGGGATCGTTACCCGGGCTGGGAGCGACGGGCTCTGCCAGCCCCGAAGCACCCACCGGGATGAACTGGCAGCCGAACGCCGGCGGAATGCCGTCACCATCGAGAGCCTGGAAGTTCACCATGGTACCGATCGCGGGCGGTATGCCGCCGAGGGGGGTGACGTTGGGCGAGGTCAGGAAGAGGTCACCCGCGGCGTCGGTGGACTGCTGGTTGACGTTGAGGCCGAAGTCCAGGCCACAGGCTTCGCTGGCGACGTCGGGCGGATTCGACCCTGGCGCGCTGGTCGTGCAGGTGCCGAACTTGGTACCGGTTGCCAACGGGTCGACCGAAAACAGCAACGACAGAGCACCCGGCGGCGCCGGCAGCGGCAGGCCCAGGAACGGCGCCAATCCGGAGGAGAACGCATCGGTGTTGGCCGGCGCCGGTGGCCCGAACCAGCCCAGTCCGCAGCCCGGAGGTCCCATGGGTACCGCGGTCAGAGCGAACGGATCGAACAGGTCGCCGTCCGGCGAAAAAGCTGCGGCGCACGGTCCAGGTGGCGGCGCCGGTGGCACGCTGGGAGAACCGGTTGCGAGCGAGATCGTTTGAGCTGCGCCTGGCGGTGGGACAGTCAGGCCCACGGCCGCGGCGACCGTCAGCGATGCGATAAAGGCGACGACGGAGAATCTTCCACTGGTTGGCATAGGCGCCTCCTCGGTGCCGCACGTACGAACAGTCGGACAAGCAGGCGCCTCTCTGCAGCGGACCACAACCCCCAAATCCCCCCAGGCCCGTGCCAGTCGTGTCTGGTATGCGTTAGTCTCTGAGGCTGCATACTCCGGCGCCGCGAGTCATGTCAAGGCAAAACGATGAAAGCTCGGCCGTCCGACAGTGGTGGCAGACGGCGGTTTTTTACCAGATCTATCCTCGCTCGTTCGCCGCAGCCTCAGGCGGGGGAGTGGGCGACCTGCAGGGTATCCTCGAACAACTCGATTATCTGGCTTGGCTCGGCGTGGACGCTCTCTGACTCTCGCCGTTCTACCGTTCCCCGATGCGGGACTTCGGCTACGACATCACCGATCACTGCGATGTCGCTGCGCTTCTGGCTCGACCGCGGCGTGGACGGCTTCCGCGCCGACGTCGTCCACAACCTCGGCAAGGACCCCGCACTCGCCGGCATTCCGCACTGCGTGCTCAACGACGATGCGCGCACCCACGCCTACCTGCGCGAGATCCGCACGCTGCTCGGTGCGTATCCGGGTGACCGCATGATGGTCGGCGAGGTGTTCCTGCTCGAGACCGCGCGGGTGGCGCAGTACTACGGCGCGGGCGACGAGCTGCACCTGAGCTTCAACTTTCCCCCGCTCTATGCACAGTGGGAAGCTCAGGCCTGGCGTGGCCAGATCGACCAGACCTACGCGAGCCTGACGCCGCGTAAAGCCTGGCCGACCTGGGCGCTTTCCAACCACGACCAACCCCGGCATCGCAGCCGCTACGCCAGCGAAGCCCGGGCGTGGGCCGCTGCGTTCCTGCTGCTCGGGCTGCGCGGCACGCCCTTCCTTTATATGGGCGAGGAGCTGGGTCTGCAGGACGCGGAGATTCCGGTTGCGCGCCGTCTCGATCCCGGCGGCCGCGATGGCTGCCGGGCGCCGCTGCCGTGGCGCCCGGCAAGGTCCATGGCACGGCTGGCCCGCCGAGCCTTGGCTTCCATTTCCGCCGGAAGCGGCGTCCCATAGCGTCGAAGCGCAGCGTGAGGATCCCAGCTCCGTTCTGCGTCCGTACCGGAACTTGCTCGCCGCCCGGCGGGCCTGGCCGCGCGCTTCGCTGCAGCAAGGAGGCATAGCCTCGACGGGAATCGAGAGCTAAAGTCACCGGGATGCGGTTCTCCAACCAGCGCGCGATCGAACAACGCCGGCTCTACGAGCTGGCCCGGCTACGGCTTGCGCGGACGACGGCGCGGGGCGGCGAGCTGCTCGCCGATCCGTTGAGTGAGGCCTGCGAAGTCGCCGCCAATACCTTACAGGTCGAGCGGGTCGGCATCTGGTTGTTCGTCGAGGGCCGGCAGGCGATCCGCTGCTTCCGGATGTTCGAGCGTTCCAAGGGCAAGCACTCGGAGGGCGCAATCCTCCATGCGGTCGATATTCCTACCTATTTCAAAGCCCTCGAAGAACGACGATACATCAATGCCGACGACGCGCGCTCGCATCCGGCGACCCGCGAGCTGACGCTTCAGTACCTCGTGCCGCTCGGCATCACATCCATGCTGGACGCACCGATCTATCTGTCCGGCCAGGTGGCCGGCGTGGTCTGCCACGAGCACACCGGCAAGCAGCGGACATGGACGAACGAAGAGATCGACTTCGCCGGCAGCGTCGCCGACAGCATCGCGCTACGGTTGGAAGAGGTCGCGCGAGGCGACGCGGAACAGCAGGCGCGCATCTTGCACGAGCAAGCGATCGAGCTGGAGAAGATGAAGGCGACGTTCCGGCTCGCGGCGGGTGCGGCGCACGACATTCGCAACATGGTGAGCGTGGTCCGATGGGCGGCGCGCACCATCGCTGAGGAGGCTCCCGGCAACGAACGCATTACCTCCAACGCCAAGCGCATCGTCGACGCGACCGAATCGGTTCTCACAATCACGCGGGATCTGGAGAGCTTGGGGCGCGACCACGGGCAGTCACCCACGGTGGTCGGCATGGGTGCGGAGATCGAGCGGATCCTCCCGCTGTTGCGGTCGGCGGTCGGCGATCGTTATCCAGTCGAGTTCACTCAGACGGGATCCGTGGGCTCCGTGCTCCTCGATACCACGCAGCTCGAGCGATTGGTGCTCAACCTGGTGCTCAACGCGCGGGATGCAACGCCCGAGGGCGGCGCGATCGGCCTGGAGTTGAGTGAGACCACGGTCGGCGACGGCACCATACCCGCGGGCGTCTACGTTCTCTTGGCGGTGAGCGACCAAGGGGTGGGCATGCCGGCCGCCGTGCGCGAGCAGATCTTCGAGCCGTTCTTCACGACCAAAGGGCGTGGGGTGGGCACCGGTCTCGGTCTCACCGTGGTCTACGCCATCGCCGACCGTTTCGGCGGGTTCATCCACGTCGATAGCGAGCCCGGTCAGGGCACCACGTTCCGCGTATACCTGCCGCGGGTAGCAGCGGGCGCGTGACCCTCATCAGCCGCCCAAGCGATACATTTCGATCTTTGGTTCGGCGACAGGCGCGTTGGCGAGCCCCAAGCGCTCGGCACGCAGCTCGGAGTAGCGATCCTCGCGCCGGCGCCAGATCCCCGTGACGCGCTGACGCAGCTCCTCGTCGGAAGCGCCGCCGCGAAGCGCCGCCTTGAGATCATGACCATCGGTCGCGAACAGACAGGTCACCAGGCGGCCGTCGCTCGAGAGCCGCGCGCGGGTGCAGTCGCCGCAGAACGGCGCACTGACGGATGCGATGATGCCAATCTCGCCGCTACCATCGCGATAGGCGTAGCGGCGGGCAACCTCGCCACGGTAGTTGGGCTCCAGGGGCGTCAGGCCGAGCTCACGGTCGAGCCGCTCGACGATCTCGCGCGCGCGGACGACATTTTCGAGCTTCCAACCGTTGAGCGTGCCGACGTCCATGTACTCGATGAAGCGGACGATGTGTCCGCTGCCGCGAAAGCGCCGGGCGAGCCCGACCAGCGAGTGGTCGTTCACCCCGCGCACCACCACGCAGTTTATCTTGATCGGCCCGAGCCCGACCGCGGCGGCCGTCTCGATCCCCGCGAGCACGGGCACCACCGACAGGCCACGGCCGTTCAGCCGCTGAAACTCCTCTTCGTCGAGGCTGTCCAGGCTCACGGTCACGCGGCGCAGCCCGGCCTTGCGCAGCGCGGCGGCGTGCTCGGCTAGATGGTATCCGTTGGTGGTGAGCGCGAGGTCTTCCACCCCGTCGATCTCGGCCAGCATCGCGACCAGGCGCGGGAGATCGCGTCTGAGCAGCGGCTCGCCGCCGGTGATGCGGATCTTGGTGACTCCGAGCGACACGCAGATGCGCGCGATTCGGGTGATCTCCTCGAACGTGAGCAGCTCGCCTTTGGGAAGAAAGTGGTAGTGGTCGCCGTACACTTCGGCCGGCATGCAGTAAGGACAGCGGAAGTTGCACCGGTCGGTGACCGACACGCGCAGGTCGCGAAGATACCGGCCGAGGCTGTCGGCAACCGCAGGAGCGTCGGATCCCATAGCTGGCCCGGACATCGTGATCGCCGAGCGGAACAGCCAACTACGCTACGCGCGCGTGCCCGGCACGGCAAGCCGGCGCATGGTCGCGATCGATCCGCGTTCTTTCCTCAGTCATCCGGACCGGCTAAGGAGACCGGACATGGAAGAGCTTGCGGCCAATCCCGCGTTTCGAACGTACGCCGTATGCGCGGCGATCCTGGTGCTCAAGATGGCGTTCTCGGCGATCTACACAGGGTCGCGACGCCAGGCTCATCAGGGGTACATCAACAGCGAGGACGCGCACGTCTTCGGCAAGGCCGGCGCTGCAGCGGCTGCGGCCGAATCACCGGAGGTCGCGCACGCGCTGCGCATTCAGCGCAACGACCTGGAGAACATCCCCGGCTTTCTCGTCATCGCCCTGATCTACGTCCTGAGCGGGGCCTCGCCGACCGGCGCGGCCGTCTACTTCTGGACCTTCACCATTGCCCGCATCATCCACACGATCGTCTACATGAAGCACCTGCAGCCGTGGCGAGCGCTGAGCTTCGCCGTGGCCGCCCTGTGTACGGTGGGCATGTGCGTGCAGATCCTGCTCGGGATCGCCTAGCCCCTGCTCAGCGTCCGAGCAGATCTTCGAGACTGCGCTTGATGATGTCCTCGACTCGCGGCGGCCCTGGCGGGGCCGGTTGCTCGGGCTCTGGAGCCGGCTCTGGCGTCGGCGCTGGCTCACCCGAAGACGTCGGCTTCCCGGTGGAGGGCTGCGGCGGGCGCAGTATTCCACCGGTCAGCGTGTCGACGAGCGCGCGCTGCAGCGCCTGCTCGACGAAGCTGAGATCGGGCTGAACCTTCGCCCCCGGCAGCACCCCACTCAGCCGGAACGGCACCTGCAAGCGGCCCGATGCACCAGCCAGATAGCGGGCGGAATCGAGCTCGGCGATCAGATCGCGGGTGAGCCCGGGGGACGCCTCGAAGGTCGCTTTGACGTCCACCGACTGGTCCAAGCCGACGGTGCCGCCGCCGAAGATCAAGAAATCCTGCGCTTTGATGGACAGATCATCGGTTATAATGCGCCCTTGCGCGATCGTGAAGGCGCCCCCGAGCTTCTGAAACGCGGTGCCGCCAGCCGAAAATAGAGCCGGATAGCGCTGGCGCAGACTGGGCGAGAGCAAGCCGGAGAGGCTCGGTATGCCGGTGATGCTCTTGAGTACCGAATCGGCGACGTTGATCTGGCGGAGCGTTCCCTCGTGCAGTTGAACATGGCCGCCACCGACGATGCTCTGGCGGATCGATTCCCACTGCTTGCCCGCTCCCGCCAGGGAGAGCTTGCCGTTGATCTTCCCTTCCAGCAGGTGCTGCGCGCCCGGCGCGACCCAGGCGGCGACGCGACCCAGATCGACGCCATCGATCTGTGATTCGAAGTGGAACTCGGGATCATCCGCTCGCGTCCGGTCGTAAGATCCCTCGGCCTGGATCGTCCCGGCGAAAGTACGGACGGCGAGCGGCGCAAGCGACACTCGGCTGCCCTCCAGATGGACCATGGTATCCAAGGCCGAGTAGTCGATGCCGTAGAGACGGCCCGAGGCAGAGGTGATGTGCACCTCGGTGCGAGGCTCGGCGCCGAGCAGCTCGACGCTGCCGCGGGCCACCAAGTCGTAGAGCGCATCCTCGCCCGTCTTTAAGCCGAGGGAAGCGGTTTGTAGGCGGTCGCTGCGGAGCGTGAAAGCCAGCTCGGGCTTGGCCAGGTTTGCCACTGACGCCTCGATCCGTGCGCGCGAGCCGCCCAAGTCGAACGAGGCCGGCAACGCGCGAACGGCGCCGGCCCGGAACTCGATCGTGGTCGACAGGCCCGAAATCCGCGGCGCATCCGGCGGCTGCAGTGCGAGACCCGATACCGTGATGGCCCCGATTATCTGAGGTCGACCTCCCGTGCTCTGCACTCTTAGCTTCGGGGTCAGCTCGCCCTCGGTGGACAACGTGGCCAGAGATGGCACGAGGCTAGCGAGCGCCTGCATCGCGATCGGATCGCCGTCGATCTGGAGGTCGTAGCTCGCGCCGTCGCTGCCGACGACGCCCTCGACGCCGAGCGCGGTCCGATCGATGGTCAAGGCGCCGTTCTCGATGCGAAGCCCGCCGTTCTCTGGTTTGGCCGTCAGCTCGAGCCGCAGCGGCATGCCGGCGGGTTTCTTCGCAGCGGTACCGAACTCCAAGCTGGCGCGCGTCGCGTCGACCAATAGCTCGGCATCGTAGGCGCCGAGCGTCCCCGCGGCCGAGGTCTCAAGCCGGATCACGCCGGCGAGGGAGGCTCCGTTGCGAGGCAGCAGGCCGGTGCTGGCGAGCGCATCCAGGTCGAGCGGATCGATCTCGAGGTCGACACGCAACGGCGTCTCGCGCGGCGCGGCGGCCTGCAAAGGGCCCACCGAGCCGCGGACGTGCAGATTCTGGCCCTTGGCGCCCATCAGCCCACCCCGTAGCTCGAAGGCAACCGGAGCATCGGGTCTGACGTCCGTGGCCGTGAAATCGATTCGCTGGGTCGTGATCTCCCGGCGCCGGTTTTCGGTGCGGTCGACGAAGTGCACCACGCCGTCACGAACGTCGACCAAAGCGATCGCCAGCGCCGCGCCCCGCGAAGGCTTCGCGGTATCGTCGCTCCCGGCACTCGTCTCCATCGTGTCGATGTTGAGGCCGGCCTCGGTGCGGATCACGGTGAGGACGGGCTCGCGCAGAATCACACGTCCCACTTCGATGCGGCCGAACAGCGCCGGCCACAGTCGCACCCGCACCAGGAGACTGCCCACGCGCAGGACATCGCCGCCCGAGAAGCGCGGATCGTCGGCGACGGTCAGATCGCTGACCTCGATTCCGAGGCCGCCGGCGAAAGAGGCTTCAACGGAGTCGAACTCGACCGAGCGGCCCACGGCCGTACGAACTCGCTCCGCGATCCATTCCTTGTTCTCGTTCAGATAGCGGTCGAGGTTGGTGACGACGACCGCGATGCCCGCGGCCACCACCATGACCACGAAAGCAACGAGAACCAGTACCTTGCGCATATCTACCCCGACCTACCGCAGCCGAACTACCCGAGAAAGCGCTGCGGCGAAAAGCCGCCTCTGCATTTCCCGTTCCGAGGCGGGCAGGCCGTAGGCGTTTGACAGTCGGGGCTCTGCCGGGCTAGAGTCCGGAACCGAAATTCCGGTTCTGGTAGGGAAATGCAGGCCAGTCACACTCTACAATCCGCATCGGTGCTGCGCTGGGTCAGGGTTCCCCAGCAGGCCCGCACCCGCGCTGCGCTGGGCCGGCTTCTGGATGCGGCTGAGGCGCTGGTGTCCGAGAAAGGATTCGACCAGACCGCGATCGCCGACATCGTCCGCCGCGCGGGGGTATCCGTGGGCGGCTTCTATCGACGCTTTCAGGACAAGGACGGTCTGCTGCAGGCGCTTCACGAGCGGTTCTGTGATGAGGCGCGCGCGACCACCGATGAGGCCCTGGATCCGACCAAATGGGAAGGCGCCACGGCAGCGGAGATCCTCGCCGAGGTCAGCGCGTTCGTCGTCGCGATCTACCGCGAGCGTGTCGGGCTGTTGCGCGCTTTCCTCGACCGCTGCGTCACCGATGCGGGGATCCAGCGCCGGCAAGAGGAACTGTTCGACTACATCGCGGACGGCTTGGAGCGGTTGCTGACCGACCGCATGCAGGCCTCCGACCATCCTGATCCGAAGCTGGCGCTCCGCTTTGGGCTGCGCGCCCTGCACGGAGCGCTGGACGACACGATCGTGCTGCGCACCAGCGAGCCCGTTCTGGAAGACGACCGCATCATCACCGAGCTTTCCCGCATGCTCACCCGCTACCTGGGCGTTGACGAAACGCAATCGCGACGCCGCAATCGCCCACCACGGCAAGGAGAATGAAGAGACGATGAGCGCGATGTCCCGCTTTCACCCGGAGCAAACCGTCGAGACGATGCCCGTATCGCAGAGTCTGGCCTACAACTGGGAGTACGACGCTAGCCGCGAGAAGCTGGTGCGTCTCTACGAGAACGCCAAACGCGACCAGTGGAATGCGACCCAACGTCTGGACTGGTCGATCGACGTCGACCCGCACGCCGAGCTGATCCCCGATCTAGCCATCGGCATCTACGGCACCCCGATGTGGCAGAAGCTCACCTCCCGCGAGATCGAGCGATTGCGGCACGAGGCGCTCACGTGGCAGCTGTGTCAGTTCTTGCACGGTGAGCAGGGCGCGCTGCTCGCCACCGCCCAGATCGTCGCGACCACACCCTGGTATGAGGCCAAGCAGTACGGGGCCACGCAGGTAATGGACGAGGCCCGGCACGTAGAGGTCTACCGCCGTTTCGTGCAGGAAAAGCTCGAGCACGAGTATCCGGTGAACGCGGACCTCAAGCGGCTCCTTGACGCGATCATGACGGACTCGCGGTGGGATATGAAGTTCCTGGGCATGCAGATCATGGTCGAAGGTCTGGCTCTGGCCGCCTTCGGTACGATGCGCGACACGACGACCAACGCTTTGCTACGCGACCTGACCGCGGCCGTTATGGAGGATGAAGCGCGCCACGTCGCGTTCGGGGTTCTGAGCCTTCGCGAGTTCTGCTCGCAGATGAACGAACGGGAGCGGGCCGAGCGTGAAGATTTCGTCTACGAAGCGGCTGTCCTGATGCGCGACCGGATTTTGAACCGCGAGGTCTGGGAAGCGATGGGCATGGACGTCGATGCTTGCGTGGAGGCGTCGATGGCCTCTCCCATCGCTCAGGAGTTCCGGCGCCGGCTGTTCTCGAAGATCGTTCCCAACGTCAAGAGCCTGGGCCTGCTCTCAGCCAGGCAGCGCGCGCGTTTCGCCGAGCTTGGCATCCTCGAGTTCGAGGACCACACGACCTCCGACGTCGATGCCGCCGCTACCGAGCGCGAGCGCTCGACACCGGGGCGGCCCGCGGTCGCGTACAACTGATCGCGCGAGCCGGCCGTCGTGACCAGGTCATTACCGCCCGAAGGCGAAGAGCTATCCTTCCCGTTCGACGATCTGGGTTGCTTCGGCTGCTCATCGCGCAATCCGGCGGGCTTGCGGCTGAAGTTTCGCCGGCAAGGCGATCGACTGATCGGCGACACCACCATCGCCGATCGTTTTCACGGCGCGCCGGGAATCGCTCACGGCGGCATCGTGGCGGCCATCCTGGACGAGTTCTCATGCGCGGCCGTCTTCTTCTTGCGCGGCGACCACGTGGTCACCGGCGAGCTTTCTGTGCGGTACGAGCTGCCCTGCCCGGTGGAGACGCCGCTCGCCGTTCGTTCGTGGATTACCCCGCGCGAGCACCCGCGCTATGTCGAGGTGGAGGCGGAGGTTTGCGATGCCTCCGGCACGACCCTGGTCCGTTCGGTGGGCAAGTTCTTCCGGATGGGGGGGCCTCAGCCAGCGCCGTAGCTCACCTGCCGCGGGGGTGTTCCGTGGACTGAGTCGGCGTGCTAGATGCCTCGCGGACTCGGCAGGGACGGGCGACTACCGGATTACGGGGAGAGAGATGATTCGAGCGAGAACTGTTGTCGCAACGCTGATGGTGGCCGTGGTGACGTTGGCCGTGGCCGGCGGGGCCTGGTCGGCGGAGGAAAAGCCGCGGGTTCTGCGCGGTCTTTACGCGGGCGGTGGCGTCGGAATCGCCGAGCCCGACGGCGGGGGCGGCGAGGCTACATGGCGGCTGGACGTTTGGTTTCGCGCCATGCGGTACTTCTCGCTGCAGTTGGGCTACGCCAACCTCGGGGACGGTGGCGACGGTAACGGTGACGTCGACGGCGTGACCTTTTCCGGTGTGCCCCAGCTTCCGATCGGGGATTGGCTCACGCTTCACGCCAAGGCGGGGGTCATGTCGGCGACCGTCAACAACGAGACGCAGACCGAGCTGACCTTCGGTGCCGGCGCGAGCATCGAGCTTCCCTATAAGGTCGGAGTTCGCGCCGAGTGGGAGCACTACGACTTCGAGAACCAGGTCAACGCGGCCTGGCTTACGCTCTACTACCACTTCGCAACCTTCTAGTTGGGGCTGTCGAAATGGGGTCAGGTCTAATTTCCCGCAGGCCGGCGCTCAGACCGCAACCCGTTTCGCGGGAAATTAGACCTGACCCCATTTCGACAGCCGATCGATCGTGCGTGTCGCCTCATCGACCAGGTCGCGCATCACCTCGGTTGCCGGTTTGATCGCGTCGATCATGCCGAGGCCTTGTCCGGCCGGCATGAATGTCCGCTCGGGATCGGCATTTCCCCGCTCACCGGTGTAGTCCATCACGCCCTGGCGGACCGACTCGAAAATCTGCTGGGGGAACGGCTTGATCTCGGCGGCGCGTTGCTCCCAAGCCGAGTTGTACGAATTGCGTACGGCACGCGCAGGCTTGCCGGTGTAACAGCGGGTGCGAATCGTCGAGTCGTCGCCGCCGCGGACTAGCGCCTCGCGATATGCCGGCGCGGCGGTCGCCTCTGGAGTCGCGATGAAGCGAGTGCCCACGATCACGCCCTGGGCCCCGAGGGCGAGCGCCGCCGCCACGCCACGGCCGTCGGCGATTCCGCCGGCCGCGAGAACCGGCACCTTCACCCGGTCGACCACCTGCGGGACCAACGCCAGCGTGCCGACCTCACCGGTATGGCCACCCGCCTCCGTGCCCTGGGCGGCAACCACGTCGGCGCCGGCAGCCTCGGCCTTGACCGCGTGATGGACCTTGCCGGTCATGACCACCACCAGCATGCCGCGCTCGTGCATCTGTTCGATGAAGGCTCCGGGCACGGCGAGACCAGCGACGAAAATGCGCACGCGCTCCTCGAAGATCACCTGCATGTGCGGGCGGATCATGTCGGGGTCCGGTGCGAGCAGGTCTACGGCGAAAGGCCGGTCGGTGAGTGTGCGAGTCTTGCGGATCTCGGCGCGGAGCGCGTCGGGATTGAGCGTCGCCGCGCCGATGACTCCGAGCCCGCCGGCGTTGGAAACTGCTGCGACCAGTTCCGCCATCGACACCCCGCCCATGCCGGCCAAGACGATCGGGTAGCGAATCCCGAACAGGTCGCAGATATCGGTGTGAAGGGGATCCCTTGGCATGCGCGATCTCGCCTAGAACGTGGGGCCGACGCAAGCCGTGGACTGTACGGTCAGGAACCGCCAGATACGCGCACGCCATGCGCGTGCCTATGGCTAAGGCTTCCGACGGGGTGTTAGGGTTTTCCCTAGGCTTTGTAGTATGGTCCTGCCCGGCTGCAGTCAACGGCGCGGCCGGGCTGGCCAAGCCAGCGTGGCCGCGAGTGCGACGGTTTTCCCAAGCCACCCGGGGGTTGCTAAAAGAAGACATGGCCCGCTCCGGGGAGAGTTCAGGCGCCCCTGACCGAGAGTCCCTGATCAAGATCTTCAGCTACTACCGCGATGCCGAGGTGCGCGGGGCCGGGCTGCTCATGAAGATGATGGGCCGGGTCAAGGATCCCGAGGCGCAGGTGCTGTTCACGCGCCACATCGCGGATGAGACCCGTCACGCCTGGCTCTGGACCAAACGCATCAAGGACGAGGGCGGTCTGCCGGTGGTCGTGCCCGACGGTTACCAGCGCCGTCTCGGCAAGGCCCTGGGCGTGCCGGCCAGCATCGTCGATCTGTTCGCGCTCACGGTGGTGGTCGAGGAGCGGGCGCAGAAGCGCTACCACGAGCACGCGCGCAGCCCGATCTGCGACGAGAAGACCCGCAAGGTGCTCCAAGCCGTAACCACCGACGAGAGATGGCACATCGCGTGGATGGAAGAGTACCTGGCCACCCTCGCCCGTCAGCAGGGCGATCAGGAACGCGTTCGCGAAACGTTCGAGCGCTACCGGCACGCCGAGGAACACGTCTTCTCGGAAATGCAGGCAATCGAGCGAGAGTGGATAGGCTTTTCGTTCTCGGACCTTCCGCCGCGCGCGCCGCCAAACTGATACTGGCGTCAGCTGCGAAGCTCGATCTCTCTCAGATGGAGATAGGGTAGGTAAGCGGGCAGCAGCCGCAGCCGCAGCTCGGTCAGCTCCTCGGCCGGGAGCGGGATCTCGCCCGAGCCGCTGCCGCGAAACTCGAGCACGCCGCGCCGGCGCACCGCCGTGCCATCCGCGGTGCGCGCCTCCATTCGGTACACGAGCGCCTCGTGCGCGCGTGGCGCATGAAGCTCGATCCGTAGCCGGCTGGCACGGGTCGGCGCCGACAGGTACGCGGCACAGTCGATGCGCAGCGGTTGCCCGCTCCAGCGCGAGCGGCGCTCCCAGCGCAGCAGCCCGTCTTCGCGGTGGCGATCGGCAGCGGGCTCACAGCTCAGCCCGGCCCTGAGGCTGGCGACGACCGTTCCGGTTGCGGTAGGCGCAGCGGCGGCCGCACGCCGTCGCATGACGAAGGGGCGTGCTGCCCGCACACCCTCGGCGCACAGTACGTAGCGCGCGCTGCGGAAGATCTCGCGCGAGCCCCGGTCGCAGGGTTCCTCGGCATAGACCGTGTGGGTGATGCCGAAGGCGCCAACGATCCGATTGCGCAGACGCCGGCTGTGACCGTTGAGCCCGACGAGCGCGGCGTTGGCTTGCATGCGATCCTCGGCGGCGGTGCGAGAACCGGCGAAGACCACCGTCCCGCGATCCGAGAACGCCAGGGTCTGCCGGCTGCTGCTGCCGGGCACCAGCTCGGCCAGCGCGGCTGCCGCGGCGATGCGCGAGCCCGCGGGCAAGCGGCCGATTGCATCCAACAGATCACGCGTCTCGGCATCCGGTGCGACGCGCCGGGCCGCCTCCGCCGCGGCACCCGACAAGAGCGGCCGCCAGGGCTGACCGGCCAAGACCAACGCGCCGAGCAGCCAGGCGCAGGCCGTGGTTGCGGTGCGCGCTCGCGCCGCCGAACGCTCGAGCCGCTTGGGGATCTCGAGCAACAGCAGGCCCAGCAGCAGGCCGAACGGGACGCCCCAGAGCGCCCGGTAGGTCATCCAGGGCAAGACGAGCTGGCCGAAACCCTGTGCCAGCACGGGTACGAACGCGATCGCGAGGAACGCGAGCGAGACCGGTAGCAAGAAGGCGCCACTCACGGTTCTCCACGCGAGCGCCGCGGGCGCCAGGCCGGCGAGCGCGACGACGAGCAGCGGGTGGGCGACCAGCTCGGGGTCGGCAACCGGCGCGGCATCCTGCTCGATCCCGACTACGCGCCCGATGCGCAAGTGGCTTCGCAGCACGGGATGAGTGAGGTCGCTCGCTTCGGCCGAGCGGTCGACGACGGACATCTGAGAGCGCGCCGACCGCCCCACGGCCGCGGGCAGCGGCAGGGCGAGCGCGAACAGCGCAAAGACGAGCAAAGCGCGCCGCAGGGCCAGCGTACGGGAGCACAACACGAGCCAGCCAAAACCCACCGCCAACGTGACGAGCAGCAGCAGATATACGAGGGCGTGAGTTGCGCCCACCGCGAAGCCTGCGACGGCGACGGCGATCGCGGTGCGGCGCGACCGGGTTGCGGGCTCGCTCAGGCCATCGATTGCGAGCGCGAGCGTGACCGGTGCCAAAACGAGCAGGGCCAGTGTCTTGTCCTCGGCCAGGCGCCCGAAAAAGGGATACCGTTCCGGCGAGAAGAACGGGAAGCGCGTGAGCGCCAGGATCGCGAGCGAAGCGAGCGCGCCGACGGCCGCGGGCGCGCCAGCCCCGAGCACCGTGCGCGAGGCGGCGAGCGCGGCGCCCGCGACGCAGGGAACCAGCATGACCGGCGCGACCCGTTCGAAGAGGAGGGCGGGCGTCGCTCCGGCGAGCGCGCTGGAAGCCGCCAGACCGACCAGCCAAGCGTTGTGAGCGAAACGCGCCACCACGTGGTCGCTGCCGAAGAAGGGCTCCGTCCAGACCAGCGGCGCGCCGCTCGCCAAGCGCACCAGGTAGGCGAGATACCAAGTCCGGTCGCGCGCTAGGTTTGGCCAGTAGGCAGCAACGACGGTGAGCACGAGTACGACGGTCATCAGAACGGCTCCGGCGGAAGCTCGCGACAGACCGCTCGTGGAAGCCAAGTCGCGGGGCCGGTCCTGCCCAAAGCAACCGGCGATACTCGTGGCAAGCAGGCCGCAAAGGATCGGGGCGATGCCGCTGCCGGCGGCATATGCGAGCAGACCGAAGATGCCCGCGAGGGCCACCGAGTAGGTGAGCCAACGCGCCAGCCGTTCGAGTGGGTGCGGCTCGAGGGTGCTGGTCAACCGCAAGATTCGTTCGAGAGCCCAGCCCGGAACCAGCAACGTCGCGACGAACGCAGCCGCTCCGCCGACGCAGTGGCCCAACCCTGCGGCCGCTCCCCAGATCGCGGCGACCGCCCCAAGCCGGCCGATCATGCGCTCGGTCTCCGGTTCATTGCGACGGTCCGCCGTCGTCGCCGTGCGTGAAGATCATGCGGAGATCGGCAAGCAAGAGGTAGGGCAGAAAGCTCGGTGCGAGCGTGATCTCGATCCGGTCGACCTCGGCGGTCGGCAGCGTGAACCACAGGTCCTCGCCGGCGGCCAGCGGTTCCCGGGTTCTGAGATTCCAGCGCTGCGCTCCGGCGAGCAAGCCGCGCACGGCCACGGTCAATTCGTCGCGCGCCGCGCCGGCTGCGGCGCGCACGAGCAATCCGGCCGGCCGCAGTCTCGCACCCGAGCCCGCGCGCGGTTCGACCAAGCATCTCGCGCTCGCTGCGTTGGCGGCCCAGGGTCCCTGCGGTCGCCACGCGATCAGGCTCGTCCCCAGCCGCGGCGATGGTTCACAGGTGGCGTGCAGGACCGATGTTCCGGCTCCGAGCATGCTGGCCAGACTCTCGTCGCTGTCGCCGGCTACCGCGGTGCGCGCACGCGAGAGCCGGACGCCGGCCTCGGGTGCGATCGGATCGAACGCGCACAGCGCGACGGTCTCGGTCTGCGCGACGATCGCGCCGCAGTAGCGCTGGGCGGGGCTCGGAGCGTGAACCAGCAGATGCGTGGGCGCTGGCGCCGGCGGCGCGGGCTTCCACAGGCCGGCATAGATCGCCGCGCGGCTGCGCAGTCGTTGCTCGGCCTCCTCGCGCGACCCGGCGAACACGAACGTCCCGCGATCGGAGATCGCGAGCACGTTCTTTCCAGTCAGCGCCGGGATCCGTTCGCTCAACAATGGCGAAGCCGCCACAATCACTGAATCCGGCAGACCCGAGAGCGCGGCCAGCACCGGGCCGAGCGTCGCTGGATCCGGAGCATTGCGCTCGGCCCGCCCGGAGCTAACGCGTGCGGTCAGGCTTCGCGCCGTGCCCGGGGTTGCCAGCGCTACCATCAATGCGATCACCAACCAGCCTTGCCGCGCGCTACGCGACCAGGCCATCTCGGCGGCGATCGCGAGCAGGAGCGCGAAGGGGATCGCCCACAGCACGCGGTAGACCATCCACGGCAGCACGAAGCCGCCCAAGGTCGTTGCCAGAGCTGGCACGAAAGCCAGCAGCAACGGAATCACCGTTGCCGGGACCAGGAAGCAACGTTCGCGCAGCGGCCGCTTGAACGCGCACGCGAGCGCCACCAGCGCCAGCACGAGCAGCGGGTCGGCCAGCAGGCGGGGATCGACCATGTAGCTTCCGTCCGACTGCGCGCTCGCCGAGCCACTACTCAGTTCGATCAGGCGGCCGCGGCCGCGATGAACGCGGACGACAGGATGGTCCGGTTGCGCCAAGGTCGCGCCCTGAGCGCGCAGCGCCTCGCGCGCGGCACTGCCGGTATGCAGAGGGTAGGCCATGCCGGCCACGACGATCGCGAGCGCCACCGCCGCCGGGGCGATCCGCGTCAGGCGCAGCCCAGCCCAGAGCACGATGAGCGGCGTTATCACGAGCGCGGTCAAGGCAGTGGCCAACGGGTGGACAGTCGCCAGAACGGAAGTCGCCGCGATCGCCGCCAGCGCACCGGTGAGGCTGGCCGAGCGCGCGAGATCGATGAGCAGGCCCATCACGACGGGAGCCACCACCGCGCTCGCGAGTAGCTTGTCCTCTGGCAGGCGCGCGACCACCGGAAGGATGGATCCGCTCATCCACAGGAGCCCCGCGGCGAGCGCCGCGAGGGTGGCCAGGCGCAGATCGCGGAACAGGCGTCGCGCGAGGAGGAAGCTCGCCGAGAAGGCCAGTGGCACGAGCAAGAGGGCGCAGGCGCGATCGTAGAGCCACAGTGGCGCGGCGCCGGCGAGCTTCGCCCAGAGCGCAAACGTCAGCAGCCAGATGTTCAGCTCGAATCGAGGCTGGATCCTTCCGGTGCCGAGCAGCGGCTCGGCGAGGTCGAGAGACGGAGCGTCGATGTAGCCGCGCACGTAGGCCAAGTACCACCACCGGTCGGTGCTGCCGGTCGAGGTCAGCAGCCAGGCGTAGCCGGTGGTGGCGATCACGATGAGAATGGTGAGGACTGTCAGACCGGTCGCAACCGGGGCCTCTAGGGTCGTCGTCGCACCGCGAGCATCGCGACGGCGGTACGAATCGAGAAGAGTCAGGGCCGTGAGCCCGGCGAGCAGCAGGCTTGGGCCGTGCGCGAGCGCTCCGCCGAGAACCAGGACGGCACCGAAGGCCGGCAGCTGAGCCGCGAGCGAAAGCACGAACCACAGTGCGGGGCGTTCCCGCCAGTCGAAGTCGGAATGGCCGCCGAGCACGCGTGCGACGATCATCCCCGGAACCAGGAACAGCCCGGCCGCTACGAGCGCCGCACGCAACCCCTGCGGCAGCAGGCCGGCCGCCACCTCGGGGAGAAAGAGGCAGCCGGCGGCGCCGAGCAGGAGCGCGGCCCGCACCCTACGCGGAAGCCGGCGCCATGATGCGCATGTACATCTCGCAGATCTCCGGTCCCATGTCGGTCGGCAGACCCAGGATCGGCAGGCCAACTCCCGCCTTGCGCCACTCGCCCAGGCGCTGCCGGCAGAAGGCGGGCTCACCTGCGATCACCAGCTCGTCGAGCATCTCGGCGGAGACGGCGTCGCCCGCCTCCTTGCGCTTCTTCTCCTTATAGAGGGAATCGACGGCGCGGACGTTCTCGGCGAAGCCCATTCGAGTGAGGAGCGCCTTGTAGTAGTCGCCCATGCCTCCGATATAGAAGGATACGAGACCGCGCGCCGAGGCGTAGCTTTGCTCCTTGTCCGGCATCGGAATGACCGTGGTAAAGGGCGCGGTGATGATTTGGGCCGGGTCGCGGCCGGCGCGCGCGGCGCCCTCGGCAAGCCAGGCCTGTCCCTCGTTCAATCGGTGGTACGGCCAGAACGTCGGCATCCACCCGTCGGCCACCTCTCCGATCATGCGAATCGCGTTCTCGTTGAGACAGGCGCAGTAGATTGGAATCCGGTCGCGCACCGGTTTCATCTCCAACGTGAACGGCCGGAACTCCCAGAGGTCTGCCCCTGCATCCGAGAGCTTCCCGCCGGCGAGCAAAGTCTGAATCACGCGGATCACCTGTCGCATGCGCGTGAGCGGCTTCGTGTAGGTGACGCCATGGAATCCCTCGATGACTCGATGCCCTGAAGTGCCGATGCCCAGGATGACCCGGCCCTCGGAGATCTCGTCGAGGGTTGCGGCGTGCATGGCGAGCAGCGCGGGGGACCGGCTGAACACGTTGACGATGCCGGTCGCGATCTTGATCCGCTTGGTGTGCACGGCGATCTCGGTGAGCAGGCTGAAAACCTCGTACCCCCAGGCCTCGGGCACCCAGAACGAGTCGTACCCCAACTCATCCGCGATCTGCGCGTAGCGCACGACGTTCTTGCGATCGTAGTTTTTCCAAAACGCGACGAGGCCGCTTTTCTCCGTCATGGGTGCTCCCTCACCGCCGCGCGGGTGCGGCGGTCCGCCTATCTAGGTTTTACCTCGAGGGTGAGTCAACCCGCTCGTGCGGCCGGCCCGGGCGACGCTTGCAGCGGCGCCGTGGATCACGGTACCGTCTGTCGAGGAGACCGGATGACCACGCGCGAAGGGACGCATTACCGGCTGGTTGACCGCTACACCGTGCATGGCGGCGGTGCGCCTTTGGTCGCCCGGCTTGCCGATGTCCTTCCGGCCGATACCGAGTACCTCGTCCTCGATCTGGACCGGACCGTGCATCTGGGCGTCACCATCGGCGAGCGGCTTGGCTGGGAAATCCTGGGCGACCCGGACGGCTGGTCGGATGTCGCCTCGAGGTCGATCGAACTGCCACCGATCTTCTCGATACGCTATCCCCTGCGATCGCTTGCCGGTCTGGGCCGCGGGATGCGCCACTGGGGACTTGCCGGCTTGCTGTACGCCGCCACCGTTCGGCTCGGTAGCAGTTGGGCGCGCTGGGATCGCGCGCTCGCCGTCATGCTCGGCGTGGACTACGTCGGCCGCATGCAGGCGATGGCCCGCGGCGTGCTCATGTCGAGCGCCGCCGGCTACACCCGCGAACAACTGCGCGGCTATGCCGAGCGCGCGTGGGTTCGCTGGCAGGATCGCTTGGTGATCGACGCCAGCGTGATCGCCGGTATTCGCGAGCGCTGCAAACGGCTCAATGCGATCCTGCTCTCGAGCGCGTCGACCGAGCCGACCGTCGAGCATGCCGCCGCTAAGCTGGGTGTGGACGGCTTCGTTTCGAGCGCCGTGGATCTCTACCCGCCTCGCGAAGGAGAGGCCGAGGTCTTCTCGGCGCCGGTCGGGCTGCCGGCGTGGCTGCGGGGCGGGCGCCCCCGGTTCTTTTCGCGCCCGGGCGCGGTGATCCACAACTCGGGCGCGAACAAGGTGAGTCTGTTGCGGATGCACCACCCCGAGGCGTTTGCGCCGGGGGTGGTGTCGGTCGCGATCAGCGACAACAACTACGGCGAGGATCGGACCTGGCCGGATCACTTCCAACACGTTGTTGCGCTCAACTCGCGCCACCCCTTCTCGCCGTTTGTCGACAAGTCTTCGCCGTGCCGATCGCTCCACGTTCTGGATGCGGCCCCAGCGGCCGAGGAGGCTCGGCTCCTGGAACGGTTCGCGTGGCACGGCACGCTGCAGCCGGTCAGCCTGTGCAACGGCGAGCTGGTGGAACGTTTCGGGCATGGCATTCACACGCGGCTGGAAGCGCTTCGCGAGCGCCTTAGGGAATCCCGACAAGGAGTGTCGAGCCGCGTCGACTCCTCGTTGCGTCACCGTGTGGCGGGCCTGGGTGTCCAGCTTGCGGACGCGATCGATGGCTACAACCTGGCCGCAGGCCGCCAGCGCACGCGCATCGCGCGCGAGATCGATCGCATGGCGAGCCGTTTGCGCCACGACCGCGGGCGACTCGAGCGTGCAGCGCGCGAGTGCGCGCGGATTGGCCATGATCTGGAGCGCGTCCATCAGCGTGTGGCGCGGGCGCTGGTCGTGCGCGCTGGCTAGATCGGTTGCTCGGGAGACCCTCTCTGAGCGAATTTCGACGCACGCTCGTTCTGCTCGCGCTTGCGCCGCTGTTGATGGCCGGACGTCTGGCCACTCCGGAACCGACGCAGAGTGGGATCAACGGGATCGCAACCGTCATCGATGGCGACGGCCTCGAGATCGCAGGCCGCAAGATCCGGCTGTTCGGCATCGACGCTCCGGAGGTCGAACAGTACTGCTTCCGCAACGACGGCTCGCGCTGGCGCTGCGGGCAGTATGCCACCGTGGCGCTGGATCGGTTGGTGGGCGGCAAGGCGGTCGAGTGCACCGTGCGCGAGATGGACGTCTACGAACGGGCGGTCGCGGTCTGCCGGTCAGAGGGCAAGGATCTCTCTGCCGAGCAGACGCGCGCGGGTTGGGCGATGGCCTACCGTCGCTACTCGAGCGACTACGTGGCCGGTGAGGACGCTGCGCGCAAGGGAGGTCTGGGGATCTGGGGCAGTCGCTTCGATCCGCCCTGGCAGTGGCGAGCGCGCCGGCGCTGATGCCGAGGCGGCGAGTTTCTGTTCACGCGGGGCCGGCCACGGGACTTCAGCCAACGTGGCACCCCAGTTCATGACAGCAATGGTGTCGGCCGGCTTGCCGGTTGGGGTTACACGCCCGTGTGGCCGGTGGTCTGGCACGCGCGGCGGCGACGTCGGGTCTGCCGCTTCGCACACGTGGCGAGGGCGACACGCCCTCCGGCTACCGCCGCCGCACCCCGGAAGACACCATCCTCTACGACGTCGTCCGGGACCGGGTGGAGACGTTTCTCGACACCGCCCGTCAGGGCGAACGCACCATCCCGCGCTTCGTCGAGCGGGAGTTTCGGGCCTACCTTCAGTGCGGCATCCTCGCTCACGGTTTCGTCCGCGTTCACTGTGACGACTGCGGACATGACCGAGTAGTCGCATTCTGCTGTAAAGGCCGCGGCTTCTGTCCCTCGTGCGGCGGGCGGCGCATGGCGGACACCGCAGCTCACCTGGTCGACCGCGTCATTCCCCAAGTGCCCGTGCGCCAGTGGGTGCTCTCGCTGCCGATGCCAATACGCTACCGCATGGCCTACGACGCCGAGCTTACCGCTGCGGTGTTGCGGCTGTTCATCGGCGCGGTTTTCGCCTGCTACCGGCGCCGCGCCAAGAAGCTGCGCGGCATCCGCTCTGCTCGCTGTGGCGCCGTGAGTTTCATTCAGAGGTCCGGCGATGCCCTCAATCTGAACGTTCATTTCCATACGTTGCTTCTGGACGGCGTCTACACGGGCGAGCAACCGCAGTTCACGGCACTGCCGCCTCCGAGCAACGAGGAGGTCGCCCGCACCACCGCCCAGGTTGTGCGCCGACTGATGCGCCTGCTCGAGCGGCGCGGTCTCACCCCGCAGTCCGACCCGACCGATGCCGACCCACTGGCAACGGACGAGCCGCTGCTCGCCGAGATCTATGCAGCCTCGGTCCGCGGCCGCGTGGCCACCGGTCCCCGCGCGGGCAACTTGGTGGTTCGCTTGGGCGACCGGATCGACCCGGAAGACTTGGAGGAATGCGTGCAGGGGCCCCGCTGTGCGAGCATCAACGGGGTAAGCCTCCATGCGAACGTCGCCGTGCCCGCCCGAGATCGGCGCCGCCTGGAACGATTGTGTCGCTACGTGGCTCGACCGCCGGTGGCAACCCAGCGCTTATCCAGACTCCCCGACGGTAGACTGCTCTACCAACTCAAGCACCGCTGGCGCGACGGAACCACCGCGATTCTCTTTCAACCCGACGAATTGATCGAAAAGCTCGCCGCCTTGGTCCCACCGCCGCGCATCCACACGGTGCGCTATCACGGCGTGCTCGGCCCCCGGGCCGATGCGCGTCGAGCGATCGTTGCCCAGGCTGGCTCCGATGAAGAAGCCGATCTGCCGACCGAGGTTCGACGACCGTGCCAACACCAAAGCACCGAACGCGACCCCGCCGGTGCGCCGTCGAGGCGAGCTGCGCCCGACGACGAGCGGCGGTCCAGGCCACGGCGACTGAGCTGGGCAGCGCTGATGCGGCGCGTGTTCGCGCTGGACGTTCTCAAATGCTCGCGCTGTGGCGGTCGCATGCGGGTACTTGCCGACATCTACTCGCCCGAGCCCATCCGAGCGATCTTGGAGTGCTTGAACCTACCGCCCCGGGCACCGCCGATCGCGCCCGCCGAGGGTTGCCTGCTCGACGCCGCAGAGCAGGCAGAGGAAAACTCGGAAGAACATCCGCGGCGCGGCAGCCACGCCGACAACTGGACCGACTAGCGAGCGTCGACGAACTGGTCCCCCAGAGGAGGGACGTGGGCACCGGTCTGCCCGAAGTGTCGCGCCAGGGTCGAGACGAGCCCGATCGACACCGGTTGAGCAAGCAGCGCCGCCTGCGGCGTGCTGCTAAAAAGCCCCCGCCTAGAGAAAACCGGTTGCTTGAAGAGTTCCGGTTAACATAACCTCCATGGTCGGACTCAGAAAATGGCGCTACTTCCGCCTATCCACGGCGCACTTCAACGAGGTGAACGACAAGGCCGGTCCGTTCGCGTCCCAGATCGAGGTCAGCCGCGGCCTCGCATTCGGCGACATCGACGAGGACGGCGACGTCGACATGCTGCTCTCGAACATCGACAACTCGCTGCGCCTGTACCGGAACCGCGCGCCCAAGGAGGGTCGCCACTGGCTGATCGTGCGCGCGCTGACCGGAAAGCGCGACGCCCTCGGGGCGCAGCTCTGGTTGAAGGCGGGCGGGCGCGAGTTCCGCGCGCTCGTCCTGCCGGGCTCGAGCTACTGCTCGAGCAACGACCCACGTGCGCACTTCGGGCTCGGCGCGCTGAGCGCCACGAACGAGGTCGTCGAGATCGTCGTCTTGTGGCCCGACCGCCGGCGTGAGAGTTTTTCCGTGCCCGGGCTCGATCGCGCGCTCACCCTGCGTCAGGGAGAGGGCCGGGAGCCGTGAGCGCACGCCGCGTAGGCTGCGGTCTGCTGCTCGCCTGGTGGTCGGGCCTCGTTGCGTGCCATCCGGACTCCGGGGCGCAGGACGACGCGGTCCCGCTGCCCGAGCTCGCGGACGTCGACCCCGACGTGGTGGCGGCGATCCAGGCGGAACGCGCCGCGGTGCAGCAGGAGCCGCTCTCGAGCGAAGCCTGGGGCCGCCTCGGCAATCGCTATTACGCGCACGATTTCACCGACGAGGCCGCGCGCTGCTACGTGCAGGCGGAGACGCTCGATCCGAAGGCGTACAAGTGGACCTATCGCCTGGGTTGGAGCCTGATCGACGACCACCCGGACCAGGCCGCCGCGGCCTTCGAGCGCTGCATGGGCTCGCTCGACGACTACGCGCCGGCGCACGAGGTCTACGCGCACGCGCTGGTGCTCCTCGGACGCGACGACGAGGCCAGCGAGCACTACACGCGCGCGAGCCAGATCGATCCCGCGGCGCCGCACGCGGAGACCGGCCTGGGACAGATCCAGCTCGCTCGCGGCGAGTACCAGCTCGCGCGAACGCATCTCGAGCAGGCGCTCGCGCGCGACCCCAAGCACGGCGAGGCGCACACCGCGATCGCCCAGGTCTACCTCGCGCTCGGGCTGGAGAAGGAGGCGCGCCGCCACGCCGAGCTGTCGCGCACTCTGCCGCAGTCGAGCCCGCGCGCGGACTGGCTCGGCAGCCCGGACGTGCCGCCGGCTGGTGCGCGCATGCGGACCAAGGCCGGGAAGCAATTCGAGAAGCAGGGCAAGCTGGAGGAAGCGGCCGAGCAGTACCGCATCGCCGTGCGCAGCAATCCCGACTACTACCAGGCGCGCCTCGCGCTGGCGGAGCTGCTCCTCCAGCAAGGCAAGCGCGACGAGGCCCGCGCGCTCCTGCGCGAAGCAGAGGAGCGCAATCCCGACTTCGAGCAAGTGCGCCAGGACCTCGCGCGCCTGTTCGGCTCGAAAGGCGAATAGTTTCCCCCCCCTGGGACCGCTCCAGCCTGGCGTCTTCTCTGCGTCTCCGCGGAGGGAGAAGACGGAAGAAAGAAGAAAGCCAGGCTGGAGCCTGGCGCAAACCCTACTTCTTCTTGCTCAGCGCGAAGGTGTGCGTGGGAGTCACGCGGTACTCCCGCGCGCCCTCCACGATCTCCAGCCTCACATCCGCCGGCACCCGCTCGAACACCTGCGTCGTGTCCGCCTAGAGAAAACCGGTTGCTTGAAGAGTTCCGGTTAACATAACCTCCATGGTCGGACTCAGAAAATGGCGCTACTTCCGCCTATCCACACCAGCCATTTGGCCTCCTCGTTCTGCTCAATCAAGGCTAGCCACCTACGTCCGCTACTTCAAAGAGGACTACGGGGGCCCCGACCCCCTGGGTGTCCTCACAGCGCCCATCCCCCAGCCGGAGCGGCTGCAGCTCTTCATCTACTGGTGGGGTCATGCCGATCCTGATGTGGCCCCTCATCCTGATCGGGTGGATCGTGAGCCTCGGACGAAAGGGCTGAGCGACCTCTGGGGTGAAGTCCGGGTCATCTGGTAGCGCTACGGGGATTCGAACCCCGGTCTGATGGCTGAGAACTTCTTGACCCTCGCTCCCTCCCAACGACTTACGCCATCCGTGTCCCTTCCGAGTCCCTTCTCGTTTGTTCCACGCGCCTCGCATCGGCCTTCACGTGCTCGTCCGAAAGCCGCGCATACCGCTGCGTCGTCGTGATGCTCGCGTGCCCGAGAATCTGCTGCAACGCGACGAGGCTCCCTCCCGATTCCAGATACCGGCACGCGAACGTGTGCCGCAATCGGTGGACGTGGAAGTCCTCCACGCCGCTCCGCCGCCGCACCGTCCGATTGAACACCACGCTGCCGTCCTCCCGGAACGGAACCAGCCGTCCCACTCGCCCCCGGACTTCCCGCAGTAACGCGGCGTCCGCGATCGGTACCCGCCGCACCTTGCCGCTTTTCGTCCGCGCGACGAGCAGCGTGTCGCCTTCGAGGTGCGACCGCTGCGCCCGGCACGCCTCGCCCCAGCGCAAGCCCGTGCCGAGCAGGAACCGGATCGCGAAGCCGTGCGGTTCCCCGACTGGCAGCACCGACTCCACTTCCTCGTCCGTGAGACGGTCCGGCGCTTTCTCCTCCACGCGCGGCATGACGCGCTTCGGAAACGGCGAGCGCTCCAGAAGCCCCGTGTCCACGCACCAGTTGAGGAAGCAACGCAGATCGCCCAGCGCGTGGTGCACCGTCTTCGGCTTGCGCCCCTTCGCCTCGATCCTCAACCGGCACTCGCGAACGTCCTCCCCCGTTACGCGATCCAGCCGCTTGTGACCGATCACGGGCGACACGTGCATCCGGTGCTTGGATTCGGCCGCCCGCTGTCCCATCCCGCCCCTGTTGTTCGCCACGTATCCTGCGAGCCAACGCGCGTGCGCCTCGTCCACCGACACGCGCGACTCCATCACCCCGCCCGTGAGTTCCCGGTACCGCTCCAGCGCCGCCTCGTAGTCCTGCCCGAGATGACGCATCCGATCCCTCCCGCCAGACTGATCGCGCCACACCCAGCACCATCGCCGCTCCTTCCCATCCTTCCATTCCAGCTTCGACAACCCCGGCTTCTTCCCGCGCTTCCGATTCCGCTTCAATCTCCCCGGTGACTTCATCGCGTTCCTTTCCGACGCTCCAGCCACCGGGACACTTCGGCTACGGAAAATCGTAGACCGCGTCCGAGGCGGGTACAAGGAAGGCCGCGCCGCCGCACATAGCTCCGCAACGTCTTGCAGTCCACCCTGAGCCACGCCGCGACCTCTGCCGTCGTCAGCATCGGTTCGGGCACGCGGGCGGAATCCGCAGGGCGGTCGCGGTCAATCACGGCCACCCCCGGTCGGGGTCAGCATCGCGTCGAGCGTGGACGCCGCGTGTGCCACCGCGTCAGCGGACGCTGCGAGATTGCGCTGCACCAACTCCGCGCCCGCGTTCGCTAGCTCGCCGTCAGCGTCATTCAGGAATAACCGACGGGGGTCGGTCGGGTCGAGACTCCGCACGGCGCGCGACAACAGGCCCCTCACCCACACCAGCGTGGAACGACAGGATTCGAGGGCGTCGGGCACCTCGCCCGCCTGAACGGCCGCCTCCATACGCCGCACAGATTCCTCGACGCCCAACAACCGGCGAGCGGCCTGCGCTATCGGCCACACCTCATCGGGCACGCACGGACCCGGCGGAGGGTCAGCTTCCGCTGCCAGTTCCCGCTGAAGCTGCAAGGTCGTGGTCGCGCCGCATTCGCACGTCCACGTCGCCACGGGGAAATCCGGCGTTGCGTCTGGTGTCCACGTCACCGCCGCGCGCTCGCGGCACGCCGGGCAGCGCACCAGTTCGCGAAGCTCGACGATTTCGCACCACTCGCACGCCGGACACACGACGCCGACCTCGGCCGCCATCCCACCCACCGTCGGCGCGAGGACCCGGCAGGTCGTCCCGCACGGACACTCGATCCGCACCACGCTGTCGCCGATCAGCGCACGCATGCGCGGCACCGGCGGGCGAGATTCGTGGAATCGCCGCGCTGCCACGTCCCCATTGACGGAGTCACCCGAGAAGCCCCACAACGCCGCTAGGCCGGTCGCTTCGTGCTCCGCTTCGACGGTGCCCTGCGTGTGACCGCACACCACGTGCGCCAGCTCGTGTCCCACCGTGTTGACCGCCGCATCGCCGCGTTCTGAGACGATCACGAGCCAGCCACCTTCAGCGACCGGCGGGGGAAGCGCCATGCCTGCGGAAAACCGGCCCGTGCTGACGAACGAAACTTGTTCCAGTGCGATCCGCCGGACGTCCTCGGGGACGCGCGTCAGTGCCTCAAGAATCGCGCGCCGCGTCGCCGGATCGAGCGCGGATAACCTCACGGTGCGTACTCCACGCGCTCCGCCCGTCCGGCCGCGATCAGCCTGCGCGCTTCGGCGGGCGTCGTCTCGAACACTTCGCCAACCGCAACGTCCTTGCCGCCCCCGACCGCGAACGACCGGATCGCCCGGACCTTCGCGACGCTCGCATCGCCCTTCGCGAACACGTCGGCGACCCTCACCCAGCCCCGAGGTCCCGATTGCAGGATCGAGCCGTCGGCGAGGAGCGCCTCCGCCGCCATGTCGCCCATCAGTCGAACCGCGAGAATCTCCTCGTTGCCGGGGACCGGCGTCGAGACGCCGCGCGGCGAGACGTTCTCCGCCGTCACGATCACCTGCCTCGCGTTCGTGACTGCCCACAAGCGCCACGCGCCCTGCGCGCCGCGCTCAACTCCGGCCAATACCAGCGACTCGGGCGACTCGCTTTTCGCTTCGCCTTCCTTCAACTGCGCCATGGTTCCACCTCCTGCGAGCAGGCTGCGCTCGCTGATCCACGATTTCTGCCGCGACGACGCCAGACACCGCCACGCACTTCCGTCCGCGAGCACCGCGAGCGGGTCGCGCGCCCACGCGTCCACGAGCAGGATCACGGCGTCACCCGGAACGGGCGGCAGCCGGTTCGCCTCGCCGTCCGCGATCAACGCGACTCGCCGATCCGCTGTTGCGAACCAGAGCCTCGCCTGACAATCCGGCGGACTGCCGACCACCGTGCCTGCCGCCACCAGCGCGGTCACGGCGCGATCCCGGCCGTCAGCGCGTTGCCGAACGACGCCCACTCGCGCCGGTTGAGGTCGTAGAACGCCATGCGCCCGTCCCGGCAGACCGCCGTTAGCCCTACGGCCGACGGATGCAGCACCGCCACGTCGCCCACGCCCCAGCCCTTCGGCAAATCGAACTCCAGCGCGACGCGCGACGACTCGCCGAGCGACCTGAACCAGCGCAGCTTGCCGTTGACCACACACGCTGCGGCGTCGATTGAAACCGCCCACAACGCGCCTTCGACCTTCTTCTCGAACATCTCGACGCTCCTTTCGGTTTCACGCAGGCAGGCCGGGCCGACCGCCGAGTCGAAGTTCGGAGGACAGCAGCCGAACCCAGCCCCCTGCGTGTGATCTGGTGCAACATCTCCGCGCCAGCTTCCCGGCACGCCGTCTGCTCGGGCGCGCGCCCGGCTTGCCTCACTCCGTCGCTTCTGCCTTTCGATCTCAGAAACACCTAGCTTCGAAGAAAGAAGCAGCGGAGCGCCGACTCGGAGGTCCAGCCTCACCGGACCTCCGAGTGCCGGGAGGGGGTCGCAGGGGGAACTCGGCGAGAGTTCCCCCCGGAACCCGAACCCGAACCCGA
>CAZKRI010000072.1:0-5510 GCA_964555245.1 uncultured Myxococcales bacterium | reverse complement strand
TCGCTTTCAGCAGCCCCGCAGCGCCGCGTGTACGACCACCGCCTCAGAGAGCATGTCTACCGCACCGGCGCTCGTTCGCTCGACCACAGAGTGCACGTTCCGCGCTCGACCATCTCCAGTTGGAAGCGTCGTGGCCTGCGCCCCGTCGTCAGCCTCGAAGCGTTCGGCCATGACCGCCAGCAGATCCTGATCACCATCGAGAAGCTGGAAAAGCGAACGCGGATCCTGGCCGCGACCGTTCGGCTTCTGCTCGCGCTCCTGCGAGCCTCCGGTTTCCGTCTCGCCGGCGAGCGGCTCCCCGAGGGAACAACCAAGGCCAGCATCCTGCGCGCCATCGCCAGCGTCGAGGCTGCTATGCCCCTCCATCTGGCCCTGCGGATTGTGGGCTTGTCGGCTTCGCGCTACCACGCGTGGCGGCGCGTACCCACCGTTTGCGACCTCGACGATCGCTCCCCATGTCCGCGAACCATGCCCAGCCGACTCGCCGCCCCCGAGATCGCCGTCATCAAGGACATGGTGCTCGCTCCCGAATACCGCCACATGCTCGTGCGCACCCTGGCCCTCTACGCTCAGCGCGTCGGCAAGGTCTTCGCCTCTGCCACCACCTGGGCACGGCTCATTGGCGAGCGCGGCTGGCGTCGCCCTCGCTTTCGCGTTCACCCAGACAAACCCACCGTCGGAATCCGCGCCACTGCTCCGAACCAGATCTGGCACATCGATGTGTCCATCCTCAAGTTGCTCAACGGCACCAAGGCGTACATTCACGCGGTCATCGACAATTTCTCGCGCAAGATCCTGGCCTGGACCATCGGTGCGCGCCTCGATCCCACAAGAACCTGCGAGGTGCTCGCCCAGGCCAGCCGACATCTCGATCCCACCGGCGCACGGCCAGCGGTCACGGTCATGGCCGACTCGGGCGTCGAGAACGTCAATGCCGCCGTCGACGCCACCCTCCTTGCCGCGTCTCTTCGCCGCGTCCTGGCCCAAGTTGAGGTGACCGAGTCCAACTCGATGATCGAGGCATGGTGGCGCTCCCTCAAGCATCAATGGCTCTACCTCAACTCGCTGGACACCATCGAACGCGTCCGCAGTCTGGTCGCGTTCTTTGTCCAGGAGCACAACGCTCAGATGCCCCATGCCGCGTTCCGGGGCCAGACGCCTGACGAGATGTACTTCGCAACCGCCGTGAACTTGCCCACGGAGCTGGCCGACGCACGCAAGACGGCCCGCGAGTTGCGCCTCGCCACGAACCGGGGCGCGTCCTGCGGACGTTGCACCAGGGGGCCCGAACCCCGTGCCGGGCCGCAGATTCCGCCGTGATTACAAAGATGACGCAGTTGCGTACGCGTTTCTTCTGAATGTCTTGGTGCGCAGCAGCGCGAAAGTCAGCTCAACGGCGGCGCCGTCGTGGGCGTCGTCGACGAAGTCGTGTTGCAGGTGGGGTCGGGCGCGGCGTTCCTGCACACGAGCTTGGCCGCATCGCCGCCGGAAACGACCTTGTAGCTACACTCGCTGAACTTCGAGCAATGGCAGATCTGATCCGGCCCGTTTGAGAAACAGTACAGTGTCGAGACGGTCGCGCTCGGCGCCCCCGCACCGACGATGTCCAACGCGATGTCCCCGACACCGCGGGCCTTGAGCGTGAGGTGGCTCGCTTCCTTCAACGTCACCTTCTTCGCCCTCGTCGGGCCGTTGGGCGAGATCCTGTTGACGTATGCGGCGCCTGCCGGATCGTTCGATGTCCAACCGCTTGTGCCGTCGTAAGAACCCGGCGGTATCAAGAAGCTGCCCGAAGTCGCAGCGTAGCTGATCGTGAGCAGAGCGCTGATGTTGTCAACATCGGCGGCCGCGCCCTTGGTGACTGCCGGATCTTCCGCGGCGTAGACGACCTTCGCCTTGGCGGAGGTCGCGAGCTTGTCGATCACGACGAGCTTTCTCGCAGACACACCGATCTTTTCCTGGCCCCAACCATCGGAAGCGACCAGGAATAAACCGGCCAACACTGAAAGGAAGGAAGCTAAGCGAAATCCCGATAGCGCGTTCATCGCGACTCCTGCGGATAAGCCGTTTCAGGCCGATGTTCGCTACGTCTCATAAGTAGATTTATGTCAGCCGCGCGGCGTTGTGGCCACTACGCGGGCGAGCGCTTGGCGAGCTTGCTCAACTGGCGTTTGCGCGAATTCAGCGCCGCGCGCGTCACGCCGCCATACTCGCAAGCGGAAGTCGCGGCCGTGCCGCTGCGCGATCCGGTTGGAGCGCGCAAGCAAGTGTTGCCGCCGACATGAAGACGGGGGTGAGGTCGGAATTCTCGCCAAGCATTCGTCGAGTACAACGACGCGAGCGAGCTAGAGCTTGCAACTGAGCTCGTCGGCATCGGGCCCGAGGAAGCCGGGCCCGATCTTCGCATCGCAGCGCGACAGGTCGAATGCGACCTCGCCGCACAGCCCGCCGAGCGAGGCCGCGCTGTCGCCGAGCACCACGAACGCGCGCACGGGTATGTAGTCCGGTGATGCCGCGTAGGTTCCTTCCCGGCCGCGAGCCTGGAGCTTGACGCGGTTGGGCCCGTCGTCCGATACATCCTTGAGCACGAGCTTGAAGAAAGGGGGCACCGGATCGAGGCCGCGTTTGTCGAGATACGACCAGCGCGTGCCGGCGCCGTTGAGCTTCCAACCGGCCGTGCCCGCGCCCGCGAACTCGCCACCCGGCAGCGTGGTCTCGGCGATGGCCGCGCCGAAGACGGTCTCGATGCGAATGCGCACGCCGTCGGCGACCGGGTCGAGCGATGCGAAAGCGCCCGGAGCCCCGGCCAGCGCGAACTCGGCGCTGAGCGTGATGTCGCTGCGGCGCTGCGGCAATCCGGCATCGTTGTTGACGCGGATGCGCACGGCGCCCTTCGATGCATCCTGACCACCGCCGACGTTCGTGCACGGATCGCAGCCGTCGGGCCGGCCGTCGCCGTCGGCGTCGAGGCTATCGTCGAAGCCGGGGCAGATGCTGCAGGTCGGGTCGGTCTGGCTACAGAAGCGTCGCGCGAGGATCTCGCGCTCTGCGTCGTTGAAGCTCTCGCTCCAGACCACCACGAAGTTGCCGGCCTCATCGACCGAAAACGATTGGGAAACGGGACCGCCGGTCACGTGATCGCGAGTTTCGAAGAACTCACCAAGCGCTGCACCCGTAGCGTCGAACTCGCGAACCTTGGTGTTGGCATGGACGACGAAACTGCCGTCGGCCGCGACGGCCAGATCGTCTATGACGTAGTCGCCGAATCCGTTGACGGAGAACTCCGTGCCCACGGCGGCCGCCGATGCGTCGTAGCGCTGCGCGAGCGTGCGACTGTCTGGGTAGCGCCGGTACCAGGCGACAACGAAGCCGCCCGAGCCGTCATGGTCGACGTGCAGGTTGGTCTGTTCTCGATAGGTGTACGAGTTGAGCACGAACTCGGTTCCCACCAGTGCTCCCGACGCGTCGAGACGCATCGCGGCGATGCCGGACAGTGAGCCGTCGATGCCATCGAAGCCGGTCACGTCGCCGCTTTGCCAGGCGACGAGCGCGTTGCCCGTGGTGTCGAGCGAGACGCGTGCAAACGCGACGCCGCCGGTCGTGTAACTGTTGACCTGGAACTCGGACTCTAGCGGCGTGGCACTGGCGTCGTAGCGGCGCGCGAGCACCGAGTCGAAGTTCGCGTCGGCCCAGACCACCGTGAATCCGCTGTCGGGCGCGTGGTCGATCGACGGTCGGCTACGATTGCTGTTGACGACGGGTGGACCGAGGGCCGCGATCTCGAACTCGCTGCCGACCGGTGCGGCAGACGCGTCAAACTGTCTGCCGACGACCGCATAGTTCCCCGTCGAGCCGGCGCTCCGGCCGAGCCAGACGACCACGAATCCGCCGGATGGCGAGGCCGACACGTTGGCGAAGCGCTGCGGGCCGGTCGTGTAGCTGTTGACTTGGAACTCGCCCGCGAGCGCGAAGCCTTCGGTATCGAGGCGGCGGCCGAACACACCGGGCCCGTCGCCATCCTGGTCGACGCTGCTCCAGATCACGACGAAGGTCCCGTCGCTCAGATGGACGACGTCGTGCGAATCCTGGTTGTTGGTCGTGTAGGTGTTTACCTGGATGTCGGTTCCGGCGGGAACGGGTTGCGCGAGGCCGGTGGCGGGAATCGCTGCAAAGACCATGCTCGCTAGCACTGCGCCCATGCGGACCGTTGTCGACGGGCGGATAGGCAAAAATAGCGCCATTTTCTGCGTCCGACCATGGAGGTTATGTTAACCGGAACTCTTCAAGCAACCGGTTTTCTGTAGGCGGTCGCCGACCAGGGCAGCGCGCGACATTTCGCTTCGGGTGGCCGACAAAACGAGCTTCCGGGTGACCAGAGCAAAAGCTTGCCGGCGTCCGTGCGGGGGCGTATCTTCCGGGCATGCTCGATTGGTGCGAATGTCCCGCTGTTGAGCGCGTGCCGGGCAAGGTGAGCGGCGTCTGGCTGTTCAAAGGTACGCGCGTACCCGTGAAAGCGCTTTTCGAGAATCTCGAGAGCGGGGCGCGGGTTGATGAGTTTCTCGAGTGGTTCCCGGGCGTGACTCGTGAGCAAGTCGAGGCCGTGCTGGAACATGCCGAGCGCAGCCGTGCCGTTGCGTGATCAGCCCAACCGAGGCGCGCCGACAACTTGAGAGCGCTGTTCGACCAGGGAACTCCCGTCCCGTTGCGCCGAGCGCTGACTGGTCACACTGTCTCCACCGCGTTTGAGATGGGCTGGGCCGAACTGGAGAACGGTCAGCTGCTGGACGTCGCGGAAGCAGCCTTCGACGTGCTGATCACGACGGACCAGAACCTTCGGTACCAGCAGAATCTGACCGGCAGACGCCTCGCGATTCTCGTTTTGCCGACTACAAGCTGGCCGGTCATCCAAGCCCATGTAGCCGAGGTTGTTGCCGCACTAAACGAACTGCGCGCGGGCGAGTCTCGCGAGTTGCGTTTTTCGGAGTAGGAACGCCGGACGTTCGCGGCGCTCGCAGTCCTACCCTGAGAAGGTCTCGTGCGCTTTCCTGGGCAAGTCGTGCCCTTGGACTCTGTCGCCAGGACCCGTGCCGACCCTTTTCCCAGCGGTGGTCCCACGACGCTCGAGGCCGAGGCGGATAAGCCGTTTCAGCGCGATTTTCGCTAGGTCCGATAAGATCGTTTATGTCAGCCACGCGGGGGTGAGGCCACTAGGCTGTTTCCGTTTGCCACAAGGTTTCTTAGGCTAGCCTGCAAGGCGGGGGTGCGCAGGGTGAATGGGTACAGAATCAAGACCGCGTTCATCGGATTGAAGCGACTCGCGACGCTGCCCGAAGAGGACAAGCAAGCATGTATCGACGCCTACAAATTCTGGCTCTTCTCCAAAGTGAGTGGATGGTTCTGACGGGTTTTCGTTCAGATCTCCGGAAGCATGCAGGTGAGGATCTTGAGCCGAAGGTACTCCTCGTCGCGTAGTCCGTACGCCCTGCGTTGGATGACGCGGATCTTGTTGT
>CAZKRI010000071.1:0-34142 GCA_964555245.1 uncultured Myxococcales bacterium | reverse complement strand
GGCTTTCACGACCACGCTCTCGCTGATGACGACCCCGCATCGCACCGTCGATGGACGGTCCAGAGGGATGCGACCGGCTCATTCGGAGGCAAATGCAGCCGATTTCTCACGTCAGTGTTTCTGGGGCGCACACTCCTAGCTGGCGCTGCGGACGCGGCTCGGCTATCAGACGGCAAACGGGAGACACTCTCATGCAGGTCGAAAACGTAGTCCTCGTCGACGGCGCGCGCTCGGCCTTTGCGCGCGGCGCGCGTGGCAAGCTCGTCGCCACCCGCTTGGACGAGGCGGGCGCGAAGGTCTTGCGCGCCCTGCTCGACCGCAATCCGAAAGTCTCCGATCGCATGATCGAGGACGTCGGCACCGGCAACGTCGCCGGCGGCGCCAGCGAGTTCTCCTACATCGGCACCGTTCAACGGCTGGCGGGCCTCCCCATGGAGGCATGCTCTTTCCATTCGAACCGCCAGTGCGGCTCCAGCATGGAGACGCTGCATCGGATCGCAATGGCGATCATGATTGGCAACATCGAGTGTGGAGTGGCCATGGGCATCGAGCGCATGGGCAGGAGCATCGGCGGAGCCGGCGCTCGCAGCCGCGTCTCGAAGCTGACCGACCGCATCGCCGAGCTGAACGATGCCCAGCGTGCGATGGCCGCCGACCACGATCGCTACTTCTCGGTCCCCTTCCCCGATTACCTGCTGCGCTCGCCCTGGATTCAGAGCATGCCGCAGACCGGACAGAACGTCGCCGAGGTCTACGGCCTCACCCGTGCCGCGCTCGATCAGTTCACCGCGCTCAGCCATACGAAGACCGCCACGGCACAGAAAGAAGGGATCTACCGCGACGAGATCGTTCCGCTCCAGGTCGAGCTGCCAGTCTACGACGACGAGGGGAACTGGCTCGAGAATGAGCACGGCGCCAGCGCGGTCTTCGATCGCGACGAATGCCTGCGCCCCGACACCACGGCCGAGAAGCTCGCCGGGCTCCCGCCGCTCAAGGGCGTCATGAGCTACGCCGGCAAGGAAGTCGTGATCACGGCGGGAAACTCCTGCCCAACCAACGACGGCGTCTCGGCCGCCCTGCTGATGAACGAGAGCAAAGCGCGACAGCTCCGCATCACGCCGCTCGCGCGCATCCTGGGCATGGCGGTAGGCGGGGTGAAGCCCCAGCTGATGGGGCTCGGGCCGGTCGTCTCCTCGAAAAAGGCGCTGGAACGCGCCGGCATCCGCGCCGAACAGATCGACCGGGTCGAGTTCAACGAAGCGTTCGCCGCACAGGTCATCCCCTCGATCCAGGAGTTGGGAATCCCGCCCGACCGGGTCAACGTCAACGGCGGCTCGCTGGCCATCGGTCACCCCCTCGGCGCAACCGGGGCCCGCTTGGTGACCACCGTCGCGATGGAGCTGCGCCGCAGCGGCGGCCGTTTCGGCCTGGCAACCCAGTGCATCGGGGCCGGGATGGGCATTTCGACGGTGATCGAGCGGCTCGACTGAGCCGGAAAGGCCGGCGTGACAAGGTTGAAAAAGACACCTCTGCCATTGGCACATCCGGTGGTCCGCGCTAAGAAGGGTCCGGGGACGGAGGTGAGCGAGATGAAGCGGACCACCAAGCGAAAGAAACCGGCCAAAGAGACCACCCAGCCAACCTCGACCACACTGCTCGACGTCATCACCGCCGTTTCGGAAGCGTCGAGCAGCGAGGATGAGGTCGTCGCAGTGATTCACGATCTGCTCAAGTCCGGGCGCGTGCGATTGACCGGCGCGAAAGACCCGCTCCCGCCCACGCGCTAACGCCAGTCGCACCCCGGCTCAGGCGTGATTGCGGAGCATCAACTCCCTGGGATGAGGCTCGAGGTAGCTCTGGCCGCGTAGAAACCCGATGTCGTGGCGGCGCAGGTGGTGCCGGATCATCGTGATCGGAACCACGAGGGGCACCAGGCCACGGCCGAAATCGTCGATCAGCTCGGCCAGCTCGCCGTGCTCGACGCCGTCGAGCACGCGCTTGAAGTAACCCGCAATGTGCTGCAGCACGTTGACGTGCCGGTGCCTCGGCGCCGGCCGCGCCAGCGCCAGCATGAAGCCTTTCTGATAGGCCGCGGCCAACGCCGCGCGCGGCCGGGACTTGCCGCCGGCGACCAGTTGCCCCAGCTCCCGCACGGCCTTGGGCGAGTGGGCCATCAGCAGGAACTTCTCGGCGGCGTGAAAGCGGACGAGGCCCCCGAGTTCCCAGCGACCCCGGAACACACGCCGCAAGCGGTGGTAAGCGAAAACCCGTTCGATGAAGCTCTCGCGCAGCACCGAATCGTTGAGGCGTCCCTCCTCCTCGACCGGAAGCAGCGGCATCTCTGCGACCAGCCCGCGCGCGAACAGCCCCATGCCGGAACGCCGCGGCGCACCCCGCGCGCCGTGGATTCGTACCCGCTCCATGCCGCAGCTTGGCGAGCCTTTCTTGAGGATGTAACCGCACAGCTCGAGCCGCGCTAGCTCGCGCGCCCGTCGCTCGGCGAACCGGTTCATCGCGACCGTGTGATCCGTGCCGCTGGCCGGAGCCACCATGCGCACCTCTCCCTGCTGTTCCTCCAACCGCACGTTCTCGCGTGGCACCCCCAGGCCGATCTCGACCTCCGGGCAGACCGGGACGAGCGTGAAATACTCGGCGAGGGTCTCCGCAACGTAACGGTCGTGCTTGTGGCCGCCGTCGTAGCGAACGTTCTGGCCCAGCAAACACGTTGAAACCCCCACGCGGATCGTTTCCCCGCCCACAGGCTCAACCATCGTGCTCGAGGGTCGGCGAGGCATGCAACGCTAGTCGATCGCGACGCTGGTCGGAACGATGCGCCGGGCATCGAGCGCTCGCGCCTCACCCATCAGCACGAAGCGCCCTTCGAGGCGGATGTCCTCCGAGGATGCTCCGACGAAGACCCTGAACTCGCCGGGCTCGACGACGAAGCGCATGCGCGGATCGTAGAAGGCGAGCTGACTCTGATCGAGCGTGAACACGAGGCTGCGGCGCTCGCCGGGCTCGAGCGCGACCCTCGCAAAGCCGACGAGCTGACGGACCGGGCGGGTGACGCCGGCCACGCTGTCGCGGACGTAGAGCTGGACGACATCTTCGCCGGCATGCCCACCGGCGTTCTCGACCGTAAGCCCGATGCGAATGGCGTGGTCCCCGCTCTGTCGATCCGGCTCGATGACAAGATTGCTGTACTCGAAACGCGTGTAGCTCAAGCCGTGCCCGAACGGGAAAAGCGCGCTGGCGGGGAGGTCGATGTAGTCGGCGGGAGCGCCCCCGGTGCGCTGGTTCCACCTGCGATCGTAGTGCACCGGCAGTTGACCGGCCGCGTGCGGCAGGCTCACGGGCAGACGCCCGGAAGGGTTGACCGCGCCGAAGAGAACTTCGGCGATTGCGTGTCCACCTTCCTCACCGGGCAGCCACGCCTCGAGGATCGCCGGCACGTGCTGCGCTATCCATGGTAAGGCCAGGACGCGACCGTTGAGCAACACCACCACCGTCGGCGTGCCGGTGGCGACGACCTCCTCCACCAGTCTCATCTGCAAGCCGGTGAGCGAGAGATCGGCCGCGTCGCGGAACTCCCCGCTGGTGCAACCTGCCACCAGCCCCGAACGGCCGCCCACGCAGACCACTGCGATCTCGGCGTCGCGCGCGACCCTGACCGCCTCGGCGATCTCCTGCGCATCCCCGCCGTCGATCGCGCAGCCACGCGCATGAACGACTTGAGTCGGCAAAGACACCTGCGCGCGAATCCCCGCCAGCGGCGTGACCATCGGCGGAAAGTAGGGGCCGGGCGCCAGCGCAACCTCATCCGGCCGCGGCAGGGCCGCCGCGCTCTCGGCGCCACCAGGCGCGTAGAGAATCTCCAGGTGTGCCGGGTAGTGGTAGTCACCCTCGAGCAGGCGCGGATCGTCGGCCGCCGGGCCCACGACCGCGATGCGCCTGAGGCCTGCGGCGAGCGGGAGCAGCCCACCCTCGTTCTTGAGCAGCACGATCGACTTGCGCGCGAGCTCGCGCGCGAGTCGGCGGCTCTCGTCGGTCTGGATGACCGCCGAACAGGCCTCCGGCTCGGCGTAGGGCCGCTCGAACAGGCCGAGCGCCAGCTTGAGCCGCAGCACGCGCCGAACCGATCGATCCAGCAACTGCACCGCAACCCTGCCTCGCTCGACCAGACCGGCCAGCTCGGCGTAGCAATCGAGCATCGGAAGCTCGGCGTCCAGCCCGGCCTCGAGCGCGATCCGCGCCGCATCGGCCTTGTCGGCGGCGACCCGGTGCGCCGAGATCAGCAGCTCCGTCGTGAAGTAGTCCGCGACCACCAGGCCCGCAAAGCCCAGCTCGTCGCGCAGCAACGCATCCAAGATCTCGGCCGATCCGCCACAGGGAAGTCCGTCGATGTCGTGGTACGCGTTCATGACGGCGGCCAGCCCCGCCTCCTGGATCGCGGCGAGAAACGGCCGCGCGTAGACCTCCCGTAGCTCGCGCGGGCCGATGTGCGCCGGCTTGTGGTTGTGACCGCCTTCAGAGGCACCGTAGCCCAGAAAATGCTTCCCAGTGGCGGCCACACCGTGCCGCAGATCCTCACCCTGAACGCCGCGCACGTAGGCCACACCGATGCGGGAGGCCAGGTACGGATCCTCGCCGTAGGTTTCTTCGACCCGCCCCCAACGCGGATCGCGCGCGACATCGAGCACGGGAGCCAGCGCCAGGCGGGCGCCCACCGCGAGCATCTGCCGGCGGATGAGGTCGCCGGCCTCGCGCACCAGCTGCGGATCCCAGGTGCTCGCCAAGGCGATTCCATGCGGCAGCTGGTCGGCATCGCGCGCCAGCAGGCCACCGGTCGCCTCCTCGTGGAGGATCGCGGGAATCCCGAGCCGGGTCTGCTCGACCAGATAGCGCTGGATCCGGTTCATGAAGCCAGCGATCTGGGCCGGCCGCAGCCCGGTCGAGCCTCCGATCCGCGTGATCTGGCCGATTCCTTCGCGCAGGTGCTCGCCGGCGCGTGCGAGCGAGAACTCGTTGCCCTCGACCAGAGCCGTCGACCAGACGCAGCCGAGCTGGGCGATCTTCTCGGCCAGCGTCATGCGCGCGAGCAGATCCTCCGTCCTCTGCTCGATGCTCAGATCGGGGCGCCGGTAGGGAGCATGCACCGGAGGCCGTTTCACCTCGTCCGTCACCGTTCCCGGCTCGTGCCGGCAAGCCTGTTCGCGCGGCGGCAGCGAAGCAACCGTCATGCTCCTCCACAGAGGCTCGCCTAGTGACCGCACTGTGTTGCCCGAGCGTTCGTGCGTCCTAGCCGGCGAGCTTAGGCCCTTCGTCGGATGTGCATGAATGGTGCACAAACTGTGCGGAGACCGCGCACGATTCGCGTTTCGGACTGGTCAGCGGGAACCGAGGAGACTAACGTTCCCAGTTTAGAGCAGGTGTCTCAAGGGAGGTCCCGACCATGGGTGACTACAGCCGACTGAGCGCCTTTGACCGTTGCTTTCTCGACATCGAAGACCGCGACACGCACATGCACGTGGCTGGCACGTGCATCTTTGAAGCGGCGCCGCTGCTCAACGCCAGCGGCGGCATCGATCTGGACCGCATCCTGCGTTACATCGAGGGCCGGCTTGCCGCCGTTCCTCGCTATCGGCAGCGGCTCGCTTACGGACCGCTGGGACGGCAGCCGGTCTGGGTCGACGACTATCGCTTCAATCTTCGCTATCACGTCCGCCACATTAGCCTGCCGCGACCCGGGACCGACGCGCAACTGAAGCGGCTGCTCGGCTGGCTCAACTCGCAGCAGCTCGATCGCAGCCGGCCCCTGTGGGAGATGTGGGTCATCGAAGGTTTGGAGGGAAACCGCTTCGCCGTTCACCAGAAGGTCCATCACGCGATGATCGACGGGCTGGCGGGCGCGGAGGAACTGGCCGTGCTGCTCTCGCCCAGCGCCAACGACGCCATTGCGTTGCCACGCCCCTGGCAGGCCCGCCCGGAGCCCAAGCCGCTGGAGCTCCTGCGCGACGCTGCCCTGCGCCGCGCATCCCTGCCAATGGTTGCCGCGCGCGCAGCGGCCCGCAGCCTGACCGCCGATCCGCGCGCGACGCTGGAGGCCGCGACGCGGCGCCTATCGGGCGTAGCCGCCGTGATCGGCAACGGCCTGGCTCGCACCGCCGAGACTCGGCTCAACCGGCCGATCGGGGCCGAGCGGAGCTTCGACATGACCGCCATCGATCTGGAAGCGGCCAAGACGATCAAGAACCGGCTCGGCGGCACCGTTAACGACGCCGTGCTCTTCGCCGTCACCGGCGCGCTCCGTCGCTACCTGCTGACGGATGGCTGCTCGGCCGAGGACATCGAGAATCTGAAACTGCGCGCGCTGTGCCCGGTCAACCGCCGGACCGAGGCCGGGCGCAGCACCGTGGGAAACAAGGTAGCCGGGATGCTCGTCGAGCTTCCGGTGGGAGAGGCCGACCCGCGCGAGTGCTACGCTTCGGTTCGTCTCGCCAGCGCCACCGCCAAACGCTCACACCAGCCCGAGGGTACCGAATCCATCGGGATCTTGAGCGACTGGTCCTCGCCGGCGTTGATCCGGCTGATCGAGCAACTCGCGCCCCGCCACCGGATCTACAATCTGATCGTAACCAACATCCCGGGGCCGGATTTCCCGCTCTACATGCTGGGCGCTCGCCTGCTCGAGGTTTATCCGCTGGTGCCGCTGTTCCCCTGTCAGGGCGTCGCGATCGCGCTGATGAGCTACGCCGGCAAGCTGTTCTGGGGATTCAATGCCGACCGCGCGCTACTTCCGGATCTGGCCGCGTTCGTCGAAGGCGTGCGCGAGAGCTTCGACGACTTGGTCACGTTCGCGAGCACGATCCCCGAAATGCCGCAGCCGGTGATCGAGCCGGGGCGGACGGCGGCGCAGCGAGCCTGACCGGCATCATCGCAATCGCGCTCGGATAGCCCGGCGGTACCTGGCGGCGTATACTTCAGGGGTGACCGTATTCGCTCGGAGCTGCACGCTGGCCATCGGCCTGATCGTCGTCTCGCCGCCGTCGTGGGCCGCCGATCCGATCGCCGGATCTCCGGTGGCCGAGTCCGGTCGAGACAGCTTCCAGCGGTACTGTACCTCCTGTCACGGCAGCGAAGGCCGGGGAGATGGCCCGCTGGCCGCGGCGCTGGTCACCAAGCCGCCCGACCTCACGTTGATCTCGCAGCGGCGCGGCGGGACGTTTCCCCTCGAAGACCTGGCCAAGCTCATCGACGGGCGCGAGCTACCCAAGGCGCACGGAACCCGCGAGATGCCGATCTGGGGAAAGCAGTTTACCGAAGCCGCCAGCGACGACGCGATGGCGGAACAGATCGCGCGCGGCGAGGTCTTGATGATCCTGGTCTACCTGCGGTCGATCCAGCGCTGACCAAGGCGAGCACCGCTCTCACGACAGCGTCGCACCATCCACGCGGATGTGCTCGCCGTTGACGTGAGCGCCGTCCTCACTGGCGAGCATCGCGATCACCGCGGCCACGACTTCGGGCCCGCGAAACTTGTCGAGTGGCATGGCCCGGTAGGCGAGCTTGGTATCGACGCCTTCGGGCAGCCGGCGAGGATCGCTCATGGCGGTCTCGATCGAGCCTGGACAAACCACGTTGCAGCGCACCCCGCGCTTGCCGTACTCGATGGCGAGCGTGCGCGAGAGCGCGAGCACGCCGCCCTTGGAGGCGCCGTAGGCCGCCGCCCACGGCATGCCGGCTAGCGCCGCCGTCGAAGCGGTGTTGACGATGTTGCCGCCGGTCGCGAGCAGATGCGGTAGCGCCGCCTGGCACATGAGGAGCGTGCCGGTCAGGTTGATGGCCAGCACCCGATTCCAATCCTCCAGACGAAGCTCTTCGGTCTTGTCGAACCGTAGGATGCCGGCGATGTTGCACAGCACGTCGAGCCGGCCGAAACGTTCGACACAGGCGGCGACGGTCGCGCGCACGGCATCGGGATCGCTCACGTCGCAGCGGCGGCTATCGGCGAGCGCCCCGCTCGCGCGGACCCGCCGAACGGTGTCGGTCAACTCGGCCTCCTGAACGTCGACCAGGTAGAGGCTCGCTCCCTCGGCGGCGAGGCGCTCAGCGGTGGCCCGCCCGATGCCGGCCGCGGCACCGGTGATGAGCGCGACCTTCTTGTCGAAGCGGCGCATGGGGTGGGTCGGCGAAGCAGTGGGAAGATGCCGCAGGCCTGCTCGTGACGCCACCCGGTCGCCGGCGATCACCGCCGCAGGCCCCTTTACCGAGTCGGGACCCCTTGTTATTAGAACGTGTTCCAACGTGCCGGGCTTAACCTTTTATATACCCCGTGGCTGCGGCCGCGGCTTTTACCTCCCGTGAACAAGCGCATGAGCGCGGCCGAGGTGGTCGCCGAGCTGCGCGACGGCATGACCATCGGCATCGGTGGCTGGGGCGCGCGCCGCAAGCCGATGGCGCTGGTGCGCGAGATCGTGCGCTCCCCGCTCAAGGATCTGACGGTAGTATCCTACGGCGGGCCGGACGTGGGGCTGCTGTGCGCCGCGGGCAAGATCCGCAAGCTCGTGTTCGGTTTCGTCTCCCTCGATCTGATTCCCCTGGACCCCCACTTTCGCAACGCGCGACAGGCGGGCGGCTTCGAGGTCATGGAGATCGACGAGGGCATGCTGCAGTGGGGGCTGCGCGCGGCGATGATCCGCCTGCCCTTCTTGCCCACGCGCGCGGGCCTGGCCTGCGACGTCGAGCGGCTCAACCCCGCGCTCGAGAAGATCCGCTCGCCGTACGCCGATGGCGAGATCCTGCTGGCGATGCCCGCCCTGCAGCTTGACGTCGCGCTCTGCCACGTCGATCAGACCGACGAGCGTGGCAACGGGCAGATCCTGGGGCCCGATCCCTACTTCGACGACCTGTTCTGCGGAGCCGCCAAGCGCCGTTTCATCAGTTGCGAGCGCATCGTCGATACCGCCGTGCTCGTGGCCTCGGGCTGCCTGCACACCCTCGTTCTCAACCGTACGCTCGTCGATGGAGTGATCGAGGCGCCCTTCGGCGCGCACCCGAGCGCGTGCGTCCCACGTTACGGCATCGATCTGGATCACCTCAACGTCTACGTCGCCGGCGCGAAGGACGCCGCCGCGTGGGCGGACTACCGCCGGCGCTTCGTCGACGTGAGCGACCACCAGTATCTCGCGGCCGTGGGCGGCGGCGCGCGAATCGAAACGTTGCCGGCACCGGTCTTCTGAGAGCGTCGTGAGCGAGCCGTCCCCCAGAAACGGAGCCGCCCTCGCCGAGCTGTGTATCACGGCTTGCGCCGAGGCCTGGCATGGAGCCGGCGAGGTATTGGCCTCCGGCATCGGCCTGGTGCCGCGGCTCGCCGCCGGCCTGGCCCGGCTCAGCTTCGCCCCCGATCTGCTGATGAACGATGGGGAGTGTCTGCTCGTCGCCGAGCCGATTCCGGTCGGCCCGCGTCAGGGTTACCGGCCGCGCGTGGAGGGTTGGCTGCCGTTTCGAGGAGTGTTCGATCTGTTGTGGAGCGGTAAGCGCCACGCGATGACCATGCCCACTCAGATCGACCGCTTCGGCAACACCAACATCAGCTTCATCGGCGACCCGGCCAAGCCCAAGGTGCAGTTGTTGGGAGTGCGCGGCATTCCGGGCAACACGATCAACCACCCGTGCAGCTTCTTCATCCCCAACCACTCTCCGCGCACCTTCGTGCGCGACGTCGACATGGCCTCCGGAGTGGGCCACGACCCGGCGCGCTGGGCGCCGGGAGTGCGGCAGGACCTGCGGGCGCTCGGCCGCGTGGTCACGAACCTTGCCGTCCTCGACTTCGGCGGCACTGGCCATCAAATGCGCATCGTCTCGGTTCATCCGGGCGTCAGCGTCGAGCGGGTGCGCGAGCAGACCGGCTTCGAGCTGGCCGTAGCCGCCGGCTGTGCCGAGACTCCCGCGCCAACGAGCGAGCAGCTTCGGCTGATCCGCGCGGTGCTCGATCCGCACGATCTACGCGCGAGCGTGTTCGCCAAGTCATGAACGGCGCGCTGTCGACCGCTCTGTGCAGCCGCGCGAGCGTGCGCTACCCGATCATCCAGACGGCGATGGGCTGGGTCGCCAGCCCCGAGCTGGTCGCGGGCACCGCGAACGCGGGGGGCCTGGGCTTTCTGGCCTGCGCCGTCATGCGGCCCGAACAGGCCGAGCGCGCGATCGCGCGGACCAAGGAGTTGACCGACCGGCCCTTCGGCGTCAACTTCCTGATGGAGCAGCCGGGCGCCGCCGAGATCGTCGCCGCAATCGCGCGCCACGGCGTCAAAGCCGCCAGCTACAGCCGCTCGCCCAATCGACGATTGATCGATCAACTCAAGCAGGCCGGCGTCCTTTGCATCCCGACCGTCGGCCAGGCTCGCCACGCGGTCAAGGCCGTCGAGCTTGGCGCCGACCTCATCGTCGCTCAGGGCGGCGAGGGAGGAGGTCACACCGGTTCGGTGCCGACCTCGCTGCTGCTCCCCCAAGTCATCGACGCCGTAGACGTGCCGGTGGTCGCCGCCGGAGGATTCCACGACGGACGCGGCCTGGTCGCCGCCCTTGCTTACGGGGCGGCCGGAATCGCCATGGGAACCCGCTTCTTGCTCACCGCCGAGAGCCCGGTTCCACGGGCTACCCTGGAGCGGTATCTTGCCGCCACCGTGCTCGACACGCGCGTGACCACCGAAGTGGACGGGCTCCCCCACCGGGTCATCGTCAACGAGTTCCTCGCCAAGCTCGAGTCGGGCAGCACGCTCATGCGATTACTGCGCGCGCTGCGCAGCGCCCTGGTCTACCGCAGGCTCAGCGGTGCCTCGGTCATCGAGCTACTCCGCGCCGCGCTGACCATGCAACGCGAGGAGAAGCTGTCACGCACGCAGGTGTTGATGGCCGCCAACGCCCCGGTCTTCATCCAGCGCGCCATGGTCGAGGGGCGCCCGGCCGAAGGCGTCCTACCGAGCGGCCAGGTCGCGGGCGTGATCGACGACCTGCCCAGCTGCGCCCAATTGATCGGCCGGATCATCAGCGAAGCTGAGCAGCGGCTGAGCGCACTCGGCCAGGGAGGAATCGCCATTGCCAGTTAAGCTCCCCTATAAGACGACGATTACGAACGGCGTGGCCGAGGTACTGCTCGACCATCCCCCGGTCAACGCTTTCGACAGCGAGGGTTGGGCGCGGCTGGCGGCGCACTTCGGTGAGCTGGGCGAGGACCCCGCCGTCCACGCCGTGCTGCTTGCCGCCGAGGGCCGCGGCTTCTGCGCCGGCGTGGACATCAAGGAGCTGGCCCGGGACAGTCGCCTCATCACCAAGGTCAACCGCGGTTGCTACGACACGTTCGCCGCCATCCACGACTGCGCGGTGCCGGTCGTGGCCGCGGCGCATGGCTTCGTCCTGGGCGGCGGGATCGGCATCGTCGGCTCGGCCGACATCATCGTCGCTTCCGAGGACGCGAGCTTCGGCCTGCCCGAGATCGACCGCGGCGCGCTCGGCGCGGCCTCTCACTTGCTGAGAATGTTCCCGATTCAGAAGGTGCGCACCATGCTGCTCACCGGCGAGCCGATCACGGCGGCCGAGGCTTACCGGCTGGGCGCGCTGGAGGCCGTGGTGCCGCGCGACCAGCTTCGTCCCACGGCGCGCCGCATCGCCGAGAAGATAGCGGCCAAGAGCCCCAGGGCGGTGCGTCTGGCCAAGGAGTCGCTGAACGGCATCGAGCTGCTCGACATCAAGAAAAGCTACCGCTTCGAGCAAGGCTTCACGCTGGAGCTGTACACCTCGCCCGACTCGCAGGAAGCGCGCGAAGCGTTCGTCGAAAAGCGCGACGCGAAGTTCACCGACAAGGGCAAGAGCTGAAGCCCCGTGGACCTGACCTTCACAGCAGCCGAGGAGGCCTTTCGCCGAGAGGCGCGCGCCTGGCTCGAGGCCCATGTGCCCGACCCACCCCTGCCCTCGCTCGACACCGCCCAAGGCTTCGCCGCTCACCGGCGCTGGGAGGCGGAGCTGAACCAAGGCGGCTGGTCGATGGTGTCCTGGCCCAAGCAGTACGGGGGCCGCGGCGCCAACTTGATCGAGTGGCTGATCTTCGAGGAAGAGTACTACCGTACCGGCGCGCCCGCGCGCGTCAACCAGAACGGCATCTTCCTGCTCGGTCCAACCTTGATGGAGTTTGGCACCGACGAACAGAAGGCCCGCTACCTTTCCAAGATGGCTTCGGGCGAGGAGATCTGGGCGCAGGGCTGGTCGGAGCCCAATGCGGGCAGCGACATGGCGGCGATCCGGGCCAGCGCGCGCATCGACGGCAACGACTTCGTCGTCAACGGCCAGAAGACTTGGGCCTCGCGCGCCGCGTTCGCCGACTGGCTCTTCGGCATGTTCCGTACCGATCCGACCTCCGAGCGCCACCACGGCCTGACCTTCATTCTCCTTCCGCTGAGTGCCGCCGGCGTCACCGTGCGCCCGATCTCGCAACTGGACGGAGAGACCGGCTTCGCCGAGATCTTCTTCGACGAGGTGCACGTGCCGCGCGCCAATCAGTTGGGCGGGCTCGGACAGGGCTGGCAGGTGGCGATGGCCACGGCGGGCTTCGAACGGGGGCTGATGCTCCGCAGCCCGGCGCGCTTCCAGGCCACCGCCGCCCGTCTCGTCGAGCTGTGCAAGCGACAGGCGAGTGCGACTGATCCGTCCGTCCGCGAGGCGGTGGTGCGCTCGTGGATCGCGGCCGAGGCTTACTGCCTCAACACCTACCGGACCGCCTCCCGCCTGATGGCCGGAGGGACGATCAGCTCGGAGGCCAGCCTCAACAAGATCTTCTGGTCCGAGCTGGACCTGCGCATGCACGAGACCGCGCTCGCCATTCTCGGCGCCCGCGCCGAGCTGTTGCCGCATGCTCCGGCCGCCGGCGAGGTCGGCCGCTGGCTCGAGGGGTTCCTGTTTTCGCTGGCCGGTCCGATCTACGCCGGCACCAACGAGATCCAGCGCAACATCATCGCCGAGCGGCTGCTCGGGCTGCCGAGGTCGTAGCGGTGCGGTTCCATTTCAGCGAGGATCAACTGCTCTTTCAGCGAACCGTGCGCGCGTTCCTCGAGCGCGAGTGCACGGCCGAGCGGCTGCGCGAGCTGATCGAGACGGAGACCGGCCGCTCGCGCGAGCGCTGGGCCAAGCTCGCCGAGATCGGCCTGCTCGGCATCCTGGTTCCCGAGCGGCATGGCGGCCTGGGAATGAACGAGATCGATCTGGTTCTGGCGCTCGAAGAAACCGGCTTCGCGGCGCTTCCCGAGCCCCTCCTCGAAACCGCGGCGGTCTGCGTGCCGCTGTTGTGCGAGAGCGGCAACGCCAAGCTCTGTGAGACCTGGCTCCCCAAGATCGCCGCCGGTCATGCATTCATGACGTTCGGGCATCCGATCAACCCCTGCGTCGCCGACGCCCACGTGGCCGACCTCATCCTGCTCGAGCACGGCGGCGAGATTCACGCGGTGGAAGCCAAGGCCGTTCAACTGGAGCGGCAGCCGGCCAACGATCCGTCGCGCCGCCTGTTTCGCGTGGAGCTCACGCCCGACTCGGCCACAGTTTGCATCGCGCGGGGCACGACCGCGGCCGCTCTGCTCGACGCCGCCCTGGATCGCGCGGCGCTCGGGGCCGCCGCGCAGCAGGTGGGAATCGCCCAGCGCCTGGTCGAGATGGCGGTGGCCTATGCCAAGAACCGCCAGCAGTTCGGGAAGCCCATCGGCTCGTTCCAGGCGATCAAGCACATGCTCGCGAGCGTGCAGGTCGGCATCGAGTTCGCCCGCCCGCTGGTCTACCGGGCGGCGCACTCGATCGCCGTCCATGCTCGCACCCGCGCGCTCGACGTCTCCCAGGCCAAGGCATCGGCCTCGGGTGCCGCGCTCGCAGCCGCCAAGACCGCCCTGCAAGTCCACGGAGCCATCGGCTATACGTGGGAGGTCGATCTGCACCTGTGGATGAAGCGGGCCTGGGCGCTGGAAGCGGCCTGGGGGACATCGGCCTGGCACCGCCGGCGCGTGGCGGAGGCCGTGCTCGGGGAAGATCCGGCACCGTCGTTCGGGTTCGAAGCGCGCAGCCCCTCGGGCGCGCGGAGGTAGGTCGCGATGACGAGTCAGAAGAAACGCGTGCTCGCTGTCGAGGGCTGGTTCAGCGTCGACGAGGAGCGGGGTGCGAGCCTCGTCGGCACGCAGTGCGAGTCGTGCAAGAGCTACTTCTTCCCGAAGGAAACCTTCTTCTGCCGCAACCCCGGCTGCACGGGCAAGGCGTTCAGCGAGGTGTCGTTGAGCCGCAGCGGTAGGCTCTGGTCCTACACCAACAACTGCTACAAGCCGCCGGCTCCCTACGTCTCCCCCGAGCCTTTCGTTCCCTACATCGTCGCAGCCGTCGAGCTGGAGAAGGAGAAGATGGTCGTCCTCGGTCAGGTTGCCAGCGGCGTCGCCATCGCCGATCTGCGCGTCGGGATGCCGATGACTCTGGTCGTCGACACGCTCTATGAGGACGAGGAGAACACCTACCTGGTCTGGAAGTGGCGACCAGCGCTTGTCACCGCAGCGCGAGCCGAGGTAGCTCGCGCCGACCAGGGCTGAGGAGCGCAGCGATGGGCAAGGACGTAGCGATCCTCGGCGTGGGCATGCACCCCTGGGGGAAGTGGGGGCGGAACTTCGTGGAATACGGCGTCAAGGCCGCCAACGACGCGCTCGCGGATGCCGGCCTGGCGTGGCGGGATATCCAGTTCGTCTCGGGCGGCGACACCATCCGCAACGGCTACCCCGGCTACGTCGCCGGCGCGACGTTCGCACAGGCCCTGGGCTGGACCGGCGCATCGGTCGCCAGCTCCTACGGCGCCTGCGCCAGCGGCTCGCAGGCCATCAACACCGCGCGCGCCATGATCCTGGCCGGAATCGTCGACGTAGCGTTGGTGGTCGGCGCCGATACTACGCCCAAGGGTTTCTTTGCGCCCATCGGTGGAGATCGCCAGCAGGATCCGGACTGGCTGCGGTTCCGGCTGCTGGGCGCGACCAATCCGATCTATTTCGGTCTTTACGCCCGCCGACGCATCGATCTGTACGGCGCTAGCCCGCGCGACTTCGCCCGGGTGAAGGTCAAGAACGCCCGCCACGGCATGGGCAACCCCAACGCGCGCTACCGTCAGGAAGTACGCGAGGAAGAGGTCATGGCTTCGCCGGTGGTCTCCGACCCGCTGCGCCTGCTCGACATCTGCGCGACGAGCGACGGTGGGGCCGCGCTGGTGCTCTCCAGCATGGAGTACGCGCGCAAGCGTACGGCCACGCCCGTCCGCATCCGCGCCGTCTCGACCGTCACCCCGTGCTACCCGAATCAAGTCATCGAGATGCCCAACTTCGCTAGCGACTCGGCCGCCGCGGTGCCCGCACCCGAGATCGCCTTCCGGGATTCGATTGCGGCGGCTGCCTATCGGGAAGCCGGCCTTGCCCCCTCCGATATGAACCTGGCCGAGGTCTACGACCTCTCGACCGCGCTCGAGCTGGACTGGTACGAGAACATCGGCCTGTGCCGGGCCGGCGATGCCGAGAAGCTGCTGCGCGACGGCGTGACCACGCTCGGAGGGCGCTGTCCGGTCAATCCCAGCGGCGGGCTGGCTTGCTTCGGGGAAGCGATTCCGGCTCAAGCCATCGCCCAGGTCTGCGAGCTCGTCTGGCAGATCCGCGGCACGGCGGCCGGTCGCCAGGTCGAAGGTGCCAAGGCCGGCATCACCGTCAACCAGGGACTGTTCGGCCACGGTTCCTCGGTCATCGTCAGCGCGTAAGCGAAGGAGCACCCCATGGCAGAAGCCTACATCATCGATGCAGTCCGGACCCCGGTCGGCCGGCGCGGCGGCAAGCTCGCCCGGGTCCACCCGGCGGATCTCGGCGCCCACGTGATCAAGGCGCTGATCGCGCGCACAGGCATCGATCCGGGCGCGGTCGAAGACGTGGTGTTCGGCTGCTGCGACACCATCGGACCCCAGGCCGGTGACATCGCCCGCACCTGCTGGCTCGCGGCCGGGCTGCCCGAGCACGTTCCCGGCGTGACCATCGATCGCCAATGCGGGTCATCCCAGCAAGCCGTACATTTCGCGGCTCAAGCAGTCATGAGCGGCACCAGCGATCTGGTGGTCGCCGGCGGCGTTCAGAACATGACGATGATCCCGATCTCATCCGCCATGACCTGCGCCGAGCAACTGGGGTTCACGGACCCGTTCTCGACCTCGAAGGGCTGGGTCGCGCGCTACGGAACGCAGGAGGTCTCTCAGTTTCGAGGCGCCGAGCTGATCTGCCAGAAGTGGGACATCTCGCGGCGCGAGATGGAAGAGTTCGCCCTGGAGAGCCATCGGCGCGCGATTCGTGCAACCCAGGAAGGCCGCTTCAAGAACGAGATCATCCCGCTCGAGGGCTTGACGGCCGACGAGGGTCCGCGGCCCGATACGAGCTTGGAGAAAATGGCCACGCTCAAGACCCTGACCGAAGGCGGACGGCTGACGGCCGCGGTCGCGAGTCAGATCTCGGACGGCGCCACCGCTGCGCTCATCGCTTCGGAGCGCGCGGTCAAGGAGCACCGGCTCAAGCCCCGAGCCCGGATCCACCACATGAGCGTGCGGGCCGACGACCCGATCTACATGCTCACCGCGCCCATCTCTGCCACCCAGCATGCGCTCAAGAAGGCCGGGATGACGTTGCGCGACATCGATCTGGTCGAGATCAACGAGGCCTTCGCCCCGGTGGTGCTGGCCTGGCAGAAGGAGACCAAGGCCGACCTGGCCAAGGTCAACGTCAACGGCGGCGCGATCGCGCTCGGGCACCCTATCGGCGCCACTGGCACGCGGCTGATGGCGACCTTGCTCAACGAGCTGGAACGTACGCGCGGCCGGTACGGACTGCAGACCATGTGCGAGGGCGGCGGCCAGGCCAACGTCACCATCATCGAGCGTCTGGGCTGAGGCGAGACCCGGATATGACACGCATCTGTGAAGGCCGGATTGCGATCGTCACCGGCGCCGGCCGCGGCATCGGCCGGGAGCACGCGCTCGAGCTCGCGCGCCAGGGCGCGAAGGTCGTGGTCAACGATCTGGGCTGCGAGCTGGACGGCGCCGGCGGCGCGACCGGGCCCGCCGGCGAGGTGGTGCGCGAGATTCGCTCGATGGCTGGCGAAGCGGTTGCCAACGGCGCCGATGTCGCGGACTTCGCTCAGGCCGCGGCGCTGGTCAAGACGGCGATCGACAGCTTTGGCGGCCTGGATGTGGTCGTCAACAACGCGGGCTTCGTCCGCGACCGGATGTTCGTCAGTTGCAGCGAGCCGGAATGGGACGCCGTCGTGCGCGTGCACCTCAAGGGCCACTACGCCGTCGCCCATCATGCGTGCGCGTACTGGCGGCAGCAGTCCAAGGAAGGCAAGGCGGTCGACGCCCGGATCATCAACACCAGCTCGGGTGCGGGCCTGCAGGGCAGCGTGGGCCAGAGCGCGTATTCGGCGGCCAAGGCCGCAATCGCGGCTCTGACCCTGGTGCAGGCCGCGGAGCTGGTCCGCTACGGGATCACCGCCAACGCCATCGCACCCTCGGCCCGCACGCGCATGACCGAGGAGGTCTTCGCCGAAATGATGAAGAAACCCGAGCACGGCTTCGACGTGATGAGCCCGGCCAACGTCGCACCCCTGGTCGTATGGCTCGGCAGCCACGAGTCGCGCGAGGTCACCGGCCGCGTCTTCGAAGTCTCCGGCGGCAAGATCAGCATTTCGGACGGCTGGCGCACGGGCCCGGCGGTCGACAAGGGCGCACGCTGGGATCCGGCTGAGGTGGGCGCGGCCGTGCGCGAATTGCTGGCGAACGCGGTTCCCCCGCAGAAGGTTTACGGCACTTGAGCCTCATGCGCTTCGCCTTCAACGAGGAACAGCAGGAGCTACGCCGCCATGCGCGGAGCTTTCTGCACACTCATTGCTCCTCCGAGAACATCCGGCAGGTCATGCAGTCACGCGAGGGCTACGATCTGGAGGTCTGGCAACGCATCACCGGCGAGCTGGGCTGGCCGGCGATGCTCGTTCCGGAGCCGTATGGCGGAATCGGCCTGAGCTACGTCGATCTCGTCGCCCTGCTCGAGGAGACCGGCGCCGCGCTGTTGTGCGCGCCGCTCTTCTCGACGGTGGCCCTGGGCCTCAATGCGTTGCTAGTCGGCGGGAGCGAGGAGCAGCGCACGGCGTACCTCCCACGCATCGCCAGCGGCGAGCTGACCGCGACTGTCGCGTACACCGAGACCAACGGCCGCTGGGACGCGCGTGGCATCGAGTGCCTGGCCCGGCGTGACGGCACCGACTACATTCTGGAGGGCTGCAAGACCTTCGTGCCCGACGGATACACCGCGGGCCTGCTCGTGGTCGCAGCCCGGCACGAGGGGAGCACCGGTGAGGAAGGCGTGAGCCTTTTCGCCGTCCCATCGGACACGGCCGGGATCGTGCGCACGCCGCTGCCGACCATGGACCAGACCCGCAAGCAGGCCGAGATTCGTTTCGACCGGACCCGCCTACCCACCGGCGCCTTGATGGGAGAAGAGGGCGCGGGCTGGCCAGCGCTTTCCAAGGTGCTCGACCTGGCAGCGATCGCGCTCGCGGCCGAACAGGTGGGCGGCGCCCAGCGATGTCTCGACATGTCGGTCACCTACGCCAAGGAGCGCACGCAGTTCGGCCGGCCCATCGGCTCGTTCCAGGCGATCAAGCACAAGTGCGCCGACATGCTCGTCCTGGTCGAGTCGGCGCGCTCGGCCAGCTACTACGCCGCGTGGGCCGCCAGCCAAAACGATCCGGAGCTTCCCGCGCTGGCATCGCTCGCCAAGGCCTACTGTTCGGACGCGTACTTCAAGTGCGCCGCCGAGGCGATTCAGATCCACGGCGGCGTGGGCTTCACCTGGGAGTACGACCTCCACCTCTACTTCAAGCGCGCCAAGTCGACCGAGACCTTCCTCGGAGATGCTTCGTACCACCGCGAGCTGGTCGCCAAGCGTCTTGGCTGGTAGCGATGCGCGATCCGCTCGACATGACCGGCAAGGTCGTCGTCGTCACCGGCGGCGCCAAGGGCGTCGGCCGCGGGATCAGCCAACGCTTTCTGCAGGCCGGCGCCGAGGTCGTCGTCTGCGGGCGCATCCAGCCCGAGCGGCTGCCGGCGGCGGTCGCCAAAACCGCAGTCTTCGTCCAGGCCGACGTTCGCGAGACGACCGACATCGATCGTGTGATCGAGGCGGCGCGCGGGAGCTTCGGCCGGCTCGACGTGCTCGTCAACAACGCCGGCGGCGCACCGTTTGCCGAGGCCGCAACCGCGTCGGCAAAGTTCTCGGAGAAGATCATCGCGTTGAATCTGCTCGCGCCCCTGAACTTCGCCCAGCGTGCCAATGCGATCATGCAGGCACAGGCCGAGGGCGGGGTCATCATCAACATCACCAGCGTGAGCGCGCTCCGCCCCTCCCCCGGCACCGCCGCCTACGGCGCCGCCAAGGCGGGCCTGCTCAGCCTCACCCAGACGCTTGCCGTCGAGTGGGCGCCCAAGGTGCGGGTCAACGCGGTGACTGCCGGGATGATCCGGACCGAGCAGTCTCACCTTCACTACGGGGATGAGGCCGGTCTGGCCGCCGTCGCCCGCACCGTCCCGCTGGGGCGGCTTGGCGAACCGGAAGACGTGGGCGACGCTTGCCTGTTCCTCGCCTCCCCGCTCGCCCGCTACATGAGCGGCGCCAGCATTCTGCTCCACGGCGGCGGTGAGCGGCCGGCGTTTCTCGGCGCTGCCAGCGGGGCCGCTCACGAGAAGGCGAAAGAACGCAAGTAAGGAGGCCCGAGCGTGCCCACCGTTTTCGATTCACCAGTTCTGCTCAAAGACGCCGTCGGCAAAAAGCTCGGGACCAGTCCATGGCTCGAGATCACCCAAGGCCGCATCAATCAGTTCGCCGATGCAACGGGCGACCACCAGTGGATCCACGTCGACCCGGACCGCGCCAAGCAGGGACCGTTCGGCGCGACCATCGCGCACGGCTACCTCACGCTTTCGCTCGTCAGCTACTTCCTGCCGCAGATCATCGAGGTCCGGAACATTTCGATGGGCGTCAACTACGGTTGCGACCGGGTCCGCTTTCCCGCCCCCGTCCCGGTGGGCTCGCGCATCCGTGGCGCCGGCGAACTGGTGAGCGTCGAGCAAGTCAAAGGCGGCTTCCAGGCGATCGTGCGCGTCACGGTCGAGATCGAGGGCAAGGACCGTCCCGCCTGCGTCGCCGACACGATCAGTAGGTTCTATCCCAAGACCGTCTGACAGACCGCTTGACGCCGCGCCGTTTCCGGCTGAGGCTGTTGCGCTGCACGATGGCCGCCGCATTGAGCCGCGTGCCCGGAGGTATCTCATGCCCACCCTGCGTAGCGTTTCGGAGTTTCGCCGCTTTGCCGCCCGGCTCGCTCCCGGCCTGACGCTCGCGCTCGTTCTGACCGCCTGCGCCGGTCAACAGGCGCCCGGTCCCAAGACTCAGGTAGGCGCCGCCACCGGCGCAGCCGCCGGCGGACTGCTCGGCGCGGCACTGGGCGGCGAGACCGAGGGCATCATCGCCGGCGTTTTGCTGGGCGGCCTCTTGGGCGGCGCGCTTGGCAACGCTCTCGACAACGCGGATCGCGCCTACGCCACCCGCAACGCCTATCATTCGCTCGAGACCACGCCCTCGGGGACGACCTCCACCTGGCAGAATCCCGACAGCGGCCACATGGGAACCACCACGCCCGTCCGTACCTACCAGCAGCCCGACGGCCTCTACTGTCGCGAGTTTCAGCAGACCGTCACCATCGGCGGCAAGACCGAGCGCGCCTTCGGCACCGCCTGCCGGATGCCGGACGGGAGCTGGGAGATCGCGTCGTAGGGAACCGAAGCGGCAACAGCTACCGCACGAAGCGTGAGCGAAGACTCTCCGGCACCAGCGGGCAAGCGTCCGATGGTGTTGCAAACAGGCGGTAGCGGATGCGGGCAACCGCGGCGTAGGCGATGTCGCGTATCCCGACGGGAACAACGGAGGTCGCAACGGCGAGCAGACGCCAGACGCCGCCCATCCGACTCAGCATGTGAAGCACGGCGCTCGAGCGCATCAACGTCTCTCCCTCGGCCGTCCTCACGACCAAGCTGTCGGGCAACGACGCGCGTTCTTTCTCTGGAAACAGGTCCGCGAACGTTTGCCCCTGGAGCGGGGCGAAACGAAACGCCGCGCCGCTGCGGTCTTCCGCCAGCACGAAGCGGACGAACCGGTGGCAGAGCCCGCAACGCCCATCATAAAAGAGAGTATCCGTGGCAGTCGCATCTCGTGCCACAATCCAGGCCGGATCGAACGTCCACAGGTGGATCAGGATCATGCCGGCCGTCAGATCCGCGAAGTCGAGCATGGCGAACAGCCCCAGCTGCAGCGCGACCATGCCGCTCCAAATCCAAGGCCGTAGCCGCCGAAAGAGCACCAGTGGGGCGAACAACAGCTCCAGCGCCAGCGCGCCCCAGGTGGCCGGCTGAAGAAGCACTGCCGGCAGCGCTAGCAGGCACTCGCGCAGAAACGTCGGGCGCGCCAGTGGATTCTCCAGCACCCGCGCGAGCGCACTGCCGTCCATCCACGACGGGCTCGTGAGCTTCGTGTAGCCGCTGTACGAGTAGCCCACCGCCATGAGAATCCATCCCACCAAAAAGTAGGAGCCCGGCAGCCTCCACTCGCCGGACGGATCGACCCGTCCGCGCGCCGCCCATGAGCCGTAGGGTGCTGGCGGCAGAAACGCATGCGCCAGCAGCATCCAGCCGATGTAAGGAAGCGATGGATTGGCGATCAGCGGGTTCCGGCCGAGCAGGCAAGCCCACAGGTACCAGAGGCCGATCGCGGCGGCGCGATCCCACTGACCAAGCGTGAAGAATATCGAGAGGACTGCGCCGAGTCCGAGCAGCACGGCGACCGTCGCAGGCGAATCGAGAACCGCGAGCACATTCGGAAATAGGAATAGTAGCGGGCTCTCGGCGCCCGCCGGCAGCACGCCCTGGTTGGAGAACATCTCGGTGCCCCAAGGAATGAGCCAGAGGAAGTGCTGCAACAGGTAGAGACCGAAGATGGCACGGAACAGGCTGTACTGGCCGCCCGTCCAACCGTTGGTCAGTGACATGGCGGCGTCAGCTCGAGCGGCAGGTCGCCGGTGTCCGAGCCTTCTCGCGGCAGAACGCGCACGCGAATGCTCCGGCAGCTGCGACCGGGCCAGACATCGAGCTCTTCGAGCAACGGCCGGCTGCCGCACAGCGCATAACGGGAGACCGCCTCGAACATCGGCCGCGCGCGCGGATCATTCGCGAGCACAGGCCCGTACGCGAGCACCGCGCCAAAGACGTTTCGGCGGTTGTAGGGGCCCCGGAGCTTCGCATACATCTGCGGGGTCAGGTCCACGCTGAGGGCGGATCGCTCCGACTCCGCATCCTCGCACTCGAGCACGAAGCGCGACGAGTAGGTTTCCAATCCGCGTACGGCCGAGAACACTTTGGGCGCCGGCGAGGCGGCGGTGGCAGCGCCAATACCCTTGAGAAGGGCAAGATCGGTAATATCGCCCGTCATCTGAAGCAGGCCAATGGCAAGCAGAAACAGGGCGCCGCAGTCGGACTTCACGGCCGAGACGGCGGCGGACTGGGACGATGGACGTCTTTGCCTCGGAGCATTGCCCCCAAACGATGCTCGCCTTGACCGAAACCACAGCGCGCCTTCCATTGGCGCGGGTTGCGGAACGTGCCGAATAGCAGGTCCCACAGCGGCAGGTCGGCGTAGTTGAACGAGTGCACACCCTCCTGATGATGGACGCAGTGGCTCTCGGGCCGTTGCAGCAGATAACCAATCCAGTGCGGCGTGCGCACGTTCCAGTGGTAAAACAGCTCGGCAAGCCCTGTGAGCATCACCGCGAGTGCGGCAGCCTGTGCGCCCACTCCCACCAGCAGATACAGAATCGTGCTCGACAGGATGCCGTTCACGACGATCTCGAACGGGTGCTTGTAGAAGCTGGTGATCACTTCGATGCGCTGCGGGCTATGATGCACCTGGTGGAACCAGCGCCAAAGAATCCCGACCTCGTGCCGCCAGCGGTGCCACCAGTAATAGATGAACGTGATGACCAGATAGCCCAACAGCGCGCCGCCGACCGTCCCCAGTCCCTCCGCAGACCACAACCGGTGTCGCAGCATCCAGCCGTCCCAGACGTTTCCGGCGAGCCAAACCGAGCCCACCTGCACGGCGTTGAGGGCTGCTGCGCGGACCCACCAGCCGCTCACGCGCGGCCAGGAGCGCCCCGGCAGCGCGCGCTCGATGGCAATCATGACCAGCGCTGCGCCGACGACGATGCCTGCGATCAGCATGGCTTGGCTGGGGCTGAGATACCGCTTCCGCCCCCCTGGCACCACCGCCGTCCAGTACTATACTCCCGGCCATGATCGAGCATCCCAGCGCCATCCGTCCCGAGGATCATGCCGTCTACGCTCCAGACAAGATGGGCAAGTCGACCCTCTTCAAGTCCCAGCGGGTCATGGTGGGGCTCAACGCGTTCGAGTCAGGTCAGGAGCACCCTCTCCACGCTCACGCTGGGATGGACAAGATCTACCACGTGCTCGCGGGCGACGGTGTTTTCCTACTCGAGTCGAGGGAGATCCCGATGAGGACGGGAACGCTGCTGATCGCGCCGGCCGACGTTCCCCACGGGATTCGCAACACGGGCGCGGACCGCCTGCTCGTCCTGGCGATCCTCGCGCCGTCACCGTAAGCCTGCCCTGAGTGCCAGCGCGACGATTTAGCATTGGCTCGTTCTCGGGTGTAGGTCAGCGCCGATGCTTCTGCTCAAGAACCTGCTCTTTACGTTGGCAATGCCCGGCACCGCGGCAGTCTACGTACCGCTGTTCATCGCGCGCGGCCGGCCGACGGCGACCGGGATGCCGCTGGTCGCCGGATGCGCAGTCCTCGCACTGGGGTCCGCGATCTATGCATGGTGCGTCTGGGACTTCGCGACGTTTGGACGGGGCACTCCGGCGCCGATCGATGCGCCCAAGAAGCTCGTCGTGCGCGGGCTCTACCAGTACACGCGCAATCCCATGTACGTCGGAGTGCTCACCGTCACGCTGGGTTGGGCGATCGTCTTCCACACACCGGCCCTGGTGTTGTATGCGCTCGCCCTAGGTACCGTTTTTCATTCCTTCATAGTCTTCTACGAGGAACCGCACCTGCGCGAGCTTTTCGGCAGCGAGTACGAACATTACTGCGCCGCCGTCGGCCGCTGGCTGCCTCGACTCGGCCGCGGCCGCGCCGCGACCCGCTAGCTGGGCGTCTTGGCCGCTGAAGCCTGCTGTGCCAGGAACGCCTGCTGGCGTCGCGCCAGCTCGGCGGGAGCGACGTCTTCCTTGTGGGTGGCGATCCACCACTGGTTGCCGGAGGGGTCTTTGATCCCGCCGCTGCGGTCACCGTAGAAGTGATCCATCGGTTCCGCCGTCGAAATCGCGCCGGCGTTCAGTGCTCGCCGGTAGGTCGCGTCGACATCTTCCACGTAGAGATAGAGCGAACCGGGATTCGCCGGTATCGAACCGGTCGGCTCGCCCATCATCACGAGTGAATCGCCAATCTTGATCTCGGCGTGCATGACACTACCGTCCGGTCGCAGCGATGGCGGATGCGTCAGCTCGGCGCCGAACGCCCGCTGCAAGAAGTCCAGCAGCTTGGGCACACCGCGCACGATGAGGTAGGGCGTGATGCTGTGGTAGCCTTGGGGAGTGGGCTTGACGGACATGGCCAGCTCTCCTTGGGCGGGACGGATTCGCCACGCGCGCGCACGTTAGATCGGTGTCGGATCTACGGCCGGAGCGAGAGCCCACGAAGCGTCACGCCCGGTCGGCGTGGTGGGGGCTGGTTCCGGTCTTCGCCGTCGGGGCGGTGATGCTCGTCTGGACCTGGGGCACCTGGCCGCAGCTCCTCGTGGATTTTGGCCGTGAGCTTTATGTCGCTTGGCGCCTCGCCGAGGGCGATGTTCTCTATCGTGACATTGCCTACTTCAACGGGCCGCTCTCGCCTCATCTCAACGCCCTCTGGTTCCGGGTCGCCGGACCGAGCCTGCGAAACCTCGTCATCCTGAACCTGGTTATTACGGCGAGCATCACCGTCGTGCTGTACGGGTTGCTCCTGCGCGTCGCGAGCACATCGGCCGCGATCGCCGGTGCGCTCACGTTCGTCTTCGCTTTCGCCTTCAACCATGTCGAAGCGCTGGGCAACGACACGTATGTCGCTCCCTACTCCCACGAAGCCACGCATGGAATGCTGCTGTCGCTGGCGGCGCTGCTGCTGTTCGCGCGGGGAACACGGGGAAGCACGATCGCGCTCGCTGGCAGCGGTTTCGCGATCGGGCTCGTTTTCTTGACCAAAGCGGAGATCTTTCTAGCGATCGTTCTCGCGCTCGCCGCAGGTGTCTTTCTCGACACCGGAAATGCGCACGGCTCGCGCAGCCGCGTCCGCAGTGCCGGCGTTCTGGTGGGCGCCGCACTGACACCGATCCTGGCTTCGGTTGCGCTGCTGGCCATTGCGCTCCCGCCGACCGACGCCGTGCACGGGACGCTCGGAAGCTGGACCTCCGTATTCAACGGTAAGTTAAGCGCGCTCCACTACTACCGAGACGCCCTCGGGCTGGTGAATCTCGACGACAACCTGCTCACGATTCTCCGGTGGACGGCCGGTTACCTCGGTTACGTTGCGCTGGTCACCGGGGTAGCCCTCGCGGTCGCACGCACGGTGGCGGTATCCATGGCGTTGGCCGCAGGCGTGACGCTGCTGACGTACCTCGGCCTGGCCGGTTTATCCATCGACTGGTTCGGGCTCGCGCGGCCTTTGGTGGTCATCCTACCGGCCCTTCTGACGGTGGTGCTTCGCCGAGCGTTCGCCGGTCGCGCTGCGGCGGCAGATCGCGCCACGTTAAGACTCCAGATCGCATGTCTCGTCTTCGCGTCGGCCCTGCTGGCCAAGATCCTCTTTCGCGTGCGCCTCGATGAGTACGGGTTCGTCCTGGCGATGCCGGGCTGCCTCGTTCTGGTCGTCGTGCTGGTCGACTGGTGGCCCAAAGCGATGCCGACGGCGGGCAGCAAACGCATCGTTTGTGCAGCCAATCTGGGCGCCTTGCTCCTGGTCGCAACGGCCGTGGCGGGGATTGCCAAGCAACGGATCGATCAGCACAGCACCCCGGTCGGGAGCGATGGCGATCGTTTTCTGGCAACCGGCGCTGCTGGCGTCGTCAACGCCCTGCTCGAAGACATCCGGATCCGGACGCGCGCGGACGAGACGCTCGCTGTCCTGCCCGAGGGCGTGATGATCAACTACCTTGCGCGCCGGGTGAACCCGACCGGCCACGTGAACTTTATGCCGCCGGAGTTCGCGATCTTTGGCGAAGCGCCGATCCTGCAAGCGTTCCAAGCGAACCCGCCCGACTGGATCGTGCTGGTCTCCCGACCCGTCGACGAATACGGCATGCGTGGGTTCGGCCTCGACTTCGGCGTCGGCCTAAGCGAGTGGGTCGAGCAGAACTACGCGCTCGACCACGCCTACGGCGCGCCCATCGAGCGCTGGAACGAGCAGTTCGGGGTCGAGCTCCGGCGCGCCCTACGGATCGACGCGAGATCGACGGACCGCGATCGCTTCAAGGCAATCTCGCGTTCTCCTCGCGCGCGATGATGTCGACGATCGCGTCCGCCAGAAGATCGTTGCCGCGCTCGTTCACGTGGCAGCAGGAGTCAATGTACACGGTATCCTCGACTCGCGAGAAGACGCCGGTCAGGTCGAACGCTCGGATTGTTTGAGCGGCGAGTTCGCGGACTTTCTCCCGGAGGAGTGCGTAACGCCTGGCAGTCTCGGCGGAGTCGGCCATGTTGAGCGCCGTGCGCCGCTCCTCTTCGGAAAACGGCTTGGAATCGGGTACGTACTGATTCGGTTGCAAGAAAAAATACGCCCTCACGCCGTTGGCCGTCAGGATCTGATGCTGGTAGCGGGTATACCGTTCATAGTAGGCAGCATAGAGGCGCCGAACCTCCTCGTCGGTAAAGGACAACTCCTCCCGCACGTCTAGTGCCGCATGGCTCTGCGCCAGAACCTGCTTGAAGTACGCCGACGTTACGTACCAGAAGAGAAAGTACGCGTTACTGTGCCGCACCAGCGGCAGTTGGCCTGGACGACTGATCAGCGTGCACGCCTGTGCGAATGCCCGGTGTGACAGATAGATCGACGGGCCGCTCTCGCTGAAGAACACGTCGCCGAACATCGGAAACTCGATCGGATAGTCAGGGTACATCGTGATCGCCTGCTCGCTGTAGCCATCGAGATTGACGGTCATGTCGAACAGCTCCATGTACTGCGTCGCGATCGCGAACTGCGCAGGCTGCCTGGAGGCGCCGATGGCCAAGTTTCGGATCACGATCTGCCGATCCCGCAATGACGGCACCCGCTCACGAAGCGCCGTCGCAAATCTTTCATCCGCTTGGATGTGCTCGGCGAAGCTCACCGCGACGGACGCCTCGAAGATCCCGATCGTGAAGACCTCGGGCGGACGTGGATCTCGCCCTAGCGAGACGGCGTAGCGCAGCTCGTTCTCGTAGTTCGGACCGACCGTTTGTCTGCGCCACGCGAGGTCTCCATCCTCCGGGTTGACCACGAAACCGAAGATATGGGTGCGGAATCTTGCCCAGCATCACCTCCAAGCCTTGGCGCGACTGCGCATTCTTGCCGTAGTTGAACTCGTCGGCTTTCAGACAGGCGGTGGATGCGTAGATCTCGTGAAACGACTCGCGCGGATAAACGCCCGTGACGATCAGTGCGACGAACGCGACCAGCTCGGCCGCGACGATGGTGACGAGCACGACCGATACCCGGAGCGTGAGGCGTCGAGCCATGGCGGGATCGAGTCGCGGCTAGGCTGCCGATCGGACACGCCGCGACGCCAAGTGGCGGCCGCGGGCTTTCGGGCTCAACCGCAGGGGTTCGGCTCGCAGCCGCCCGGACCGATGTCGGTGCCACCCTCCGCCGCGCAGTGCTCGGGCGTGAAATCCTCGCAAACGCTCTCGCCTTCGATCGTCAGGCAACAGCGGGTTGGGCCGGGAGGCGGCGGACACGGGTTGGGATCGCAGATGCCGGCGCCGAGGTCGGTGCCACCTTCCAGGGCGCAGTGTTCCGGGGTCAAAAGGTCGCAATCGACGTGGCCCTCGTACTCCAGGCAGCAGCGGGTCGCGTCGGGCGGAGGCGGCACGCATGGGTTGGGTGAGCACGATCCGTCAGGGCCCAGGCTGGTCCCGCCTTCGGCCGCGCAATGCTCCTCGGTCAAGTTGAGACATGCGGTCTCGCCTTCGTGCCCCAGACAGCAGCGGACCGCATCGTTAGCCGGCGGAGGGCACGGATTGGGATCGCAGCTTCCGGCTCCCAGACTGATCCCGTCCTCATGACTGCAGAGCTCCGCGTCGAGCCCGAGGCACGCCGCCCCGCCTTCGTCGGGGAAGCAACAACGAACCGTCTCTCCGGCGGGCGGATCATCGGCGCAGGGATCCGGAAAACAGGAGCCGGCGCCCACGTTCGAGCCACCCTCCGCGGCACAGTGCTCGGCGGTCAGGTGCTCGCAGATGGATTCGTTTTCATGCGCGAGACAGCAACGGATGCCCTCCGGATCCTCTTCTTCCGGAAGGTCGCATTCGAGGACATCCTCGCCTTCACCGTCGCTGACCGCGACGTGCGCGCCGCGCGGGTCGACCCCGAGAAACTGGTCGTTGGCGCCTGGCTTGCTGGTGAAGCGCGCGCGTCCGCGCCCGGTGGTTCCGGTCAGCAGCGATCCGATCTGCACGCCGTCCACAGTCACGCTGAAGGCGCCAGAGGCATCGAGGTTACCCGCACGAACCTTGAGCCTGCCTTTGCTATGGCTGATTCGCGCCGCGGCCTTGCCCTCGGCGTCGAGGTCGGCGCCGGTGGGGGTACAATCCTGGGATCCGGCGGTAGCGTTGCCGTATACAGCGGCCAGGACGAACAGACAGACCGACGACGCAACGACCGAACGTCGCAAGAGCGAGGAGAGATGGTTCATAGGACCTCCGAGCCGGTACTGAGCGCCGGCGCTCTGATCCGGGCAGCCAACAAAACCGGCGCAACTTAGCCCCACGGCTGCACGTCTGTCAATGACACGGTCCCGGCCGTGCAGATTTCGGTCCAACCAAGTGGTGACCAGCCGCGGGCCATGGCGTAGAGTCTGGTGGCGTGCACCGGGAGAAGGACTCGCTGCGAGATCGGATCGCGCTCGGCGTGTTGCTCACCATCGCGGCGGCCTATCTCGCCGCCGCCTTCGTTCGCATCCATGCCATCGCCGCCGACCCCGTGACGGCACGCCGGATGATCGCGGACGATGCCCGGCACTACCTCGAGATCGCCGAAGACTTGCGGGCAGGCCACTGGCGGATGCGCTACGTCACGCCCGGCCCTGGGCCCGATCTCGCTCACCGCCAACCGCTCTACCCTGCCTTCCTCGCGCTGGCTTCGAGCTTGCTCGGGACCGCGCCCGCCCGGCTTTGCATGCTCAATGCCGTGCTGGTCGTCGCCGCAATGGCGGTCGTCTACGCCATCGGTCAGCGCTTGCTCGGCAGCCGGGCCGCTGGTCTGTGCGGTGCGGCGGCACTCTACCAAGCGCCTTTCCTCTGGGAGATCGTCACGACTCGGCTGCTGACCGAGCCGGGTTTCGTCTTGATCGCGCTCGGCCTCGGCTTCTACTTCCTGCGCTACCTGGGAGGAGGATACGCTGGCGACCTGTTCGCGATCGCCGCCCTGGCAGCGCTCGCCTATCTGCAACGGATCAACGGCCTGTTCATCGGTCTGGCCGCGTTGGCGTGGTGCTTCGCGGCCGATTGGTCCCAGCTGCAGCGGCGACCGGCCGTCGAGCCACGGGGCCCGGCTGCCGGCGCCACGATGCTGCGACGCCACGGCGTGGCGCTCGCGGTGTTCGTGCTGGTGGCGACGCCAAGCTGGCTGCCGCGTCTGGTCCACGCTGGAAATCCGCTCTACCACGGTTACCTCACCAACTTCATGTGGACGGACAGCTATGAGCAGGCCCATCAACCTGGTCCCGCACGTTTCCGCCTCCGTGACTACGCCCGCAAGCACGACGCAGGCGATGCGGTCCAGAGAATGGCCTACGGGCTGCGCCGGACGCTCTACCAGACACCACGCGACAAGTATGGAAAGCCGGTCGCGCTGGCGATGCTGACCGGCGTGCTCCTGACGGCGGCCGCGCGCGACCGCCGAGTGCTCTCATGGCTCGCGGTCGGGCTGCTCCAGATGCTGCCGCTGGCCTGGACGGCGCTTTCCAATCCCAACCGACGGATTCCCGCCACAGCGTTGCTACCCTTCGGGATCGTCGCCCTGGTAGCCGGCGTGGCCATCGTTGTGCAACGTTTCTCGTCCAGAAGCATCCAACGGTAGTGGCCATCACCGTCCAGCACAGCCGCGCGCGCGCGCCGCTGGTCCTCTGCTATCTCGCCTTCGTGAGCTTGGGGCTTCCCGATGGATTGACCGGCGTCGCCTGGCCCGCCGTGCGCGAAACCTTCGGTCTGCCCTTGGATGCCCTCGGTCCTCTGTTGATCGCCGTCACCGCCGGCTACGTCACGTCGAGCGTCGCCAACGGCTGGCTGCGCCGCCACCTGCAGCTTGGCGCGTTGCTCGCGCTGTCGTGCGTGGCGACCGCGACGAGCCTGTTGGGCTATGCCATCGCGCCCGTGTGGGGTCTCATGGTCGCGGCCGGTTCGCTGGCCGGCCTAGGCGCCGGAGCGATCGACGCCGGGCTCAATGCTTACGTAGCCACGCATCACTCACCACGGACCCTGAATCTCCTGCACGCGTTCTATGGCTTGGGAACTACGACCGGGCCGCTGTTGATGACCGGCGTGCTGCTATCCGGCCACTCCTGGCGTTACGGTTACGCCATGGTTTCCCTCGCGCAGATCGCCTTGGCCGTTGGCTTCGCCGCGAGCCTTCGTCTGTGGCCGCCGGCCGATCCGGCCACCGGCCTAGCCCACCGCAACGATCCCGTTAGCCATAGGGCGACACTGGGCTTGCCGGCGGTGCAACTCGGCATCGCGGCGTTCTTCTTCTACACGGGTATCGAAGCGACCTGCGGCGCGTGGCTCTACTCGCTGCTGCGCGAAGCTCGGGGCGCACCCATGGCAACCGCCGGCTCGGCGGTGAGTATCTACTGGGGAAGCCTCATGCTCTCCCGCGTCGCGTTCGGGCTGCTAGCCGACCGCTGGCCGCTAGGCCTAACCGTAAGGCGAGCGGTCCAAACACTCTTCCTCGGTGCGGCAGTGCTCGCACTGGACATCGGTCCCATGGTTGATCTCGCAGCCATCGTCGTCCTCGGGGCCGCGTGCGGTCCGATCTTTCCGTTGCTCATGGCGGGCACGCCACGGCGTCTGGACATCGCCCACAGTGCCCATGCGGTGGGCTACCAGGTCGCCGCGGCGACGCTGGGTGCATCGATTCTTCCCGCGCTGGTCGGCGTCGCCGCCCAAGGTACCGCACTCGAAGCCGTGCCCGTGGCGTTGCTTACGCTGACGCTCGTGCTCGGCGTGGCATGCCGAGGGCTCAGCGGATCTTGACGTCGCTCGCCCGCGGGCCCTTGTCACCCTGCCGCGACTGGAACTCCACCGAATTGCCCTCGGCGAGTGAGTCGAAATCGGTGCGCTCGTCCATGCTGGCGCGGTTGAAGAAAACATCCGCGCTGCCGTCGTGCGGCTCGATGAACCCAAAACCTTTGTCGCGCAGAATTCGCTTGATCGTACCTTGCATCAAAGACCTCCCCTGCGGCGCACGCTCGACCTACTCATGCACGGCCGGCGTCCGCTCAGTCCTACCCTGAGGTCCGCGGTCATCGCAAGGCTGGCCGCGGCGGGTTCACGATTTCATGAAACGGTGGCAAAAAAGGAGCCGCCGCGGCGCCCAGGGGGGTGGAACGCCGCGACGGCGATGGCCACGCGATCTACGGGCAGAACCCGTAGATCGCGTCGCGCGGCCAAATGGTGGCGAACGGCAGCCGCTCTTGCAACCCCGAAGAGTCGATCGAGGAGAAGTTCATTGATTACCTCAGGGCCGCGGGATAACCAGTGTTGGGCCGATACTAGTACCCCCCCTGGGTGACGGCTGTCAATTGGCAACGCCCTGGCTCCCGGATGTGCTCAGGCAGCCTCGCCGCCGGGGTCATCGAACCGGGATCTGAGAATCGCCCCGAGCACGCGGCAGGCGTCGCTCGCGGTGAAGATCCCGGCCAGCCGCCCCTTTTTCACCACCAGCGCCGAGTCAATGTGGCGCTTGGCCATCTCCGCGGCGACCTGGGCAAGGGGAGTGTTGCGCTCGACGACGTAGGCTTCGGCGACGGGTAGCTCTCGCACGTGAATCGACCCGGTGCGCTCGACCGATGAGACGGCGGCGTTGGCAACGTCGCGTTGGCCGAGGACGCCGACGAGGCGATGCTTGTCTTTGACCGGAACGTGGCTGATGTCGTGCCGTTCCATCAGCGCACGGGCGGTTTCGATCGTATCCCCGACGTCCACCGAGTAGGGGAAAGGCGTCATGGCCAACGCCACTGACGGTGTCTTGTCGAGCTTGCGCAGATCCACGCCGCGCGAGCCTGCCACGCCCGTACCCGTAGCGCAACGCAGGCTTACCGTAGGTATCGACAGGCATTTCGGCCGCTGATAGCGTGCGCCGCCACGCAGGCAGACCAGGAGACCGCTCGATGAAGTTCGCCCTGTTCTACGAGATTCCCGTCACCGACCACGACGACCCGAGAGCCGAGTATCGCGCCTACCAGGAGACGATCGAGCAGGCCGTCTTCGGGGAGAAGATGGGCTTCCATGCGATCTGGACCGTCGAGCATCATTTTCTCAAGACCTACTCGCACTGCTCCAATCCCGAGGTTCTCTACGGCGCCATCGCCGCCAAGACCGAGCGCATTCGCATCGGCTACGGCGTGCGACTGATGCCCAAGCCCTACAACCACCCGCTGCGTACCGCGGAATCCGCCGCCGTCCTCGACCTCATCAGCGGCGGCCGCGTGGACTTTGGCACCGGACGCTCGGCCACCCGCACCGAGCTGGAGGGATTCGGCATCAACCCCGCCGAGACCCGCTCGATGTGGCAGGAAGCGATCACGCACGTGGTGGGCGCCTGGACCAACGATGAGTACGCGATGGACGGCAAGTACTGGCAGTCTCCTCGGCGACCGATCATTCCCAAGCCGCTGCAGAAGCCGCACCCGCCGATCTGGGGTGCCACCAGCAGCATCGACGGCCACCACATGATGGGCAAGCTCGGCGTCGGTCTGTGCTCGTTCACGGTGGGGCTTCCACCCGAAGAGCTGGGCGAACGGGTCAAGATCTACCGGCAAGGAGCCAAGGAGTGCACCAAGCCACTCGGCAAATTCGCCAATCACCAGGCGGCCACCTTCACCATGGTCAACTGCGCGCCCACTCGTGAGGAGTCTTACGAGGTGTCCCGCGAATCGTTCGAGTGGTACCCCAAGTACGGCGGCCGCCTCATCGCTTCGCTTGCCGCCTGGCAGGAAGAGCAGCAGCAGATCGACCTGGGCAACTACGAGTACACCAAGGAGATCCTCAAGCGCGACCGCGAGGGGCTGATCGATCAGATCTCCTTCGACTACCTCAAAGACAGCGGCTCCGGCATCGTCGGCAACCCCGACGACGTGATCGCCTCTTGCAGGCGCTACGAGGCGACCGGCTGCGACCTGCTACTGTGCCTCATGAACCCGCTCAAGATCCCTCACCGCAAGGTAATGCAGACCATCGAGCTGATGGGGCGGTACGTGCTGCCGGAGTTCGCGCGAGAGGCGCGGCAGGCTGCCGACGCTGCCACTTGAGCGCACGGCTGCGGGACGGCGAAATGGGGTCAGGTCAGTAGTGTCCCAACGTTACTCGAACAAGAACAACTGCTTATCGGAGGAGTGCTCGATCTCGTCGGTCACGGATTGCGCAAGTAGTTGATCCAACGGGATTCGTTCGAACATGGTCAGGCTCAAGATCTGTAGGATCTGGT
>CAZKRI010000070.1:0-102661 GCA_964555245.1 uncultured Myxococcales bacterium | reverse complement strand
ACAACAAGATCCGCGTCATCCAACGCAGGGCGTACGGACTACGCGACGAGGAGTACCTTCGGCTCAAGATCCTCACCTGCATGCTTCCGGAGATCTGAACGAAAACCCGTCAGAACCATCCACTCACTTTGGAGAAGAGCCCCAAAATTGAAAGGCTGCTCCTGGGTCGGATGATCGGGCGCCGGGCGATAACAATAGGGAGGATTCCTCATGGCCTTCTGGGGTGAGAGACTGGATCAAGTCGTCGCGGGGACAAGTGGGGCAAGGCCCCCGTGCGTGGAGACTCTCAATCTCCCGCAACTCAAGGCTTGGCTGCCAGGGCGCACCTGGACGCAGTGGACGGTTGATCCAAAGATGTTTCACGCTGGCGGCGCAGTATTCGGTGGATTCCTCGCGGCGCTCGCGGACCAAGCGCTCGGTCTCGTAACGATGTCCGTCTTGGAGGAGGGAGAGACATTCACGACTTCAGATCTGCGGATTTCGTTCTTCCGGCCGGTCTCCCGAGGATCGTTACACATCGAAGCTCAGATAGTTCATCGCGGACGAGGCATGCTCCAGGCGGAGGTCGTCTTTACCCGGGACGACGGGAAGGTAGCCGGGAAGGCCACGGCAACTCAGGTAATCAAACATCCGCCAGCAGGTACTAGTGACAAACCAGTCGAGAAAGTGAAGCCAACTTCGTAATCGGAGGTAGCCAATCCCGCTGGGAGAGAACGGTTGCTTGAAGAGTTCCGGTTAGCATCACGCAGAGGGTTGTTTTGGACCCGACCCGAGCAAGCACGCCGGTCGTGATTGCGTGAGCGCATCGGGGTCAGGCTCACTTTCCGGCAGAACGTTCGCTGATTTCGAAACCCGGCGCCGGAAATTAAACCTGACCCCATTTCGATAGCGTGCGGACGCTTCCGGTCGGCGTCGACGGGCTCTACTCCGAGCGCAGGTCGGCGGTGACGTCGACGCGGTACTTGAGCCCGGCACGCCTGAGCTGATCCTGCAACGCGAGGCGAACGAACTGCTCGTCATCGTAGCCGAGGACCCGCGCATAGCGCGCAGCGGTGTCGGGTGACACAGGTTTGCCGCTCTCGATGGCCGCAACATGCGCGCGGGTGACGTTGAGCTTGGCTGCCATGTCGGCCAGTGACCACTCCTCGCCCTCGCGGATCGCACGCACGAGCATGCCAAGGGTTAGTGGGCCACCGGCGAGGTGCTCGACTTGTTTCCGCGCCCTGCTCTTTTTTGTCGTCCTAGTAGTCATGGGGGTGTACCTCCTGTACCTCGGCGAACTCGACCACTCGCACGCCGGCGTAAGTGGATTTCACTTCATAGACCGCGCGCCACTTGAGACTGAGGCGGATGGCCCTCTTGCTGGGTGGCGTGGCGTCCGCTTGAGCTGTTTTAGGGCGAGTCTCGTCAGCTCGACGCGGGTGATCACCCCGGCCAGTGTATACCACACGAGTATACAGTGAAAAGCCTTCCGCGGCTGCGATCTCGCCGACCCCGAACAACAGCCATATCGCTCCGGCCCATGCCGGCCTCTGGCGCGCGCCGCCTACCCCTCGGCGCAAACGGCCAAGGTGCCTCCTGTCGTGCATCGTGACGACACGGGGGACTTAGAATCCCCGGGCTAACACCCGTCCGGGTTCGAGCCCCGGCCCCGGCACACTGCAAATCCGCTTCGTGATCGTTGACCAATGCCCGGAAACAGCGCTACAAGGTTCTACCTGCTCGCTGACCACCCGGCACATCCCTTGAGCATCCCGTCCACTCTTTCTCCGACCGCCGCGATGCTCCTGCGCGTGTTTCCCGCGTTCGATTCGCTGCGGCGTTACGGCCCGGCCCAGGCCCGGGCGGACGTGGTGGCCGGGGTTACGGTGGCCGCTGTCGCGGTTCCGCAGGCGATGGCCTACGCGATGGTGGCCGGTTTACCCGCGGAGTACGGCCTCTACACGGCGATCGTTATGACCGCAGTTGGCGCCGTCTTCGACTCTTCGCGCCAGTTGATCAACGGCCCGACCAACGCGATCTCGATCGCCCTCTTGAGCGTGATCGCCTCGGTCGATGGTCAGGACGCGAAGGTCCAGGCGGCCGTGCTGCTCGCTTTCCTGGTCGGGTCGATCCAGCTCGGCATCACGCTGCTCCGGCTCGGCGACCTGACCCGCTACATCTCCCACTCGGTGATCGTCGGCTTCACGGCCGGTGCGGGGAGTCTCCTGGTCCTCGACCAGGTGAAGAACCTGCTCGGTCTTCGATCCATGGGCGACGTCCACGACCACTTCCTCGTGCGCTTCTGGCTCAGCCTCGTGGAGGGCGGGGGTATCCACGCAGAGACCGCCGCGTTGGGATTCGGAACGATCGCGCTCCTGCTCGCGTTGCATTGGGTGAAGGAGCGACTCGGGTTCCGGCTCTTTCCCGAGCTCCTGCTGGTGGTCGCGGCCATGGCGGGCCTCGTGGCCTGGCTCGGCCTCGAGCAGCGGGGCGTCAATGTGATCGGCGAGATCCCGGCCAAGCTGCCCCCGTTCCGGCCTCCCGCCCTGGACGCCGCCGCGATCCGCGACTTCTCGACGGGCGCCCTCGCCATCGCCGTGCTCGGCCTGCTCGAGGCGGTCGCCATGGCCAAGGCGATCGCCGCCCAGACGCGTCAGAAGCTGGACATGAACCAGCAGTGCCTGAGCGAAGGCCTGGCGAACTTCACCGGGAGCTTCTTCCAGTGCATCCCGGGGTCGGGTTCGCTGACGCGCTCCGCCATCAATCAGCAGGCGGGCGCGGCGACGCAGTGGTCTGGAGTGGTCTCCGCCCTCGCAGTCGCCTTGATCATGCTGGTGTTCGCGCCCTACGCGCGCTTCATCCCCCGTGCGGCACTCGCCGGCATCCTGATGGTCTCCGCGTGGAAGATGGTCGACCGCCGCGCTCTGCTCTACCACGTGCGCACCACTCGTTTCGACGCGGCGATCGTCGCCGCAACCGCCTTCTCCGCGCTCGCCATCTCCATCGAGTTTTGCGTCCTGGTCGGTGTCTTCATGTCCTTTCTACTCACGGTGCCGCGGGCCGGCCGCATGCTGCTCACCCAGTTCGTGCTAACTCCCGACGGCGGTATCCACGAGCGCCTGCCCGACGACCCGGTGTGTCCGCGCATCCTGGTCTTCGGGCTCGAGGGGGAGATGTTCTTCGGGGCCACGGCAGCGCTCGATACCCACTTCGCCACTATCGAGGACGCGGTCAGCGAGGACACGCGCGTGGTCGTGCTGCGGGTGAAGCGCGCGCGCAGCCCGGACGCCGTGGGGATGACTCTGCTCGACGGCTTCCTCGAGCGGCTGCAGGCGCGCGGCGTGCACGCGCTCCTATGCGGTGTGCGGCCGGAGTTCCACGGCCGCTTGAAGCGGGCCGGCCTGGCCGAGCGGCTCGGCGACCGCATCTTTCTGGAGCAGCCGGTGCGGCAGACCAGCACCCAGCTCGCGATCCGCCGTGCCTACGAGGTCATCGACGAGCCCTGCTCCACGTGTCCGCGCCGTGACAGAGCCGCGCGCAAGGAGGATCTGTACTACGCGATCTAGGACCCACACTTCCGCGTTTGACCGCGACGCAACGCCGCACCATGGTGCCGAGCATGAGCGATGAAGATCTGAAAGCGGAACTAGTACGACTGAAAGCGGAGAACGAGCTTCTGAAGGCGCCTACCAGCCGCGGCGTGTCGATGAAGGTCAGTGAGAAAGGCGGCGTGTCGATCTACGGTCTCGGCCGCTTCCCGGTCACCCTCTACAAGGAGCAGTGGATCAAGTTGCTCGATATCGGCGACGACATCCGCGCCTTCATTGGAGAGAACGACGCGAAGCTGAAGACGAAGGAGTAGGTTCCGGGGGCTTCGCTCGACATGGTCGCAGACCGAGAAGAGCGCCCATCGACTCAGATCTCCGCCGAGGATTTTTCTAAGGTCGACGCGAAGGCCGACCCGGCCGTCTGCGTTCGCTATCTGGACCGCGTCGGCGAGCGCTTGCGCGAACACAAGCGCGCAGGTCACGCGCTTCTCGCCTTGAAGCTCGGCGATGCAGTGCTGGACGTTGGCTGCGGCACCGGCGCGGACGTGCTCGATCTGGCCGGGATCGTCGGTCCGGGCGGCCGTGCGGTCGGTGTCGATTCGAGCGTCGCGATGATCGACGAGGCGCACAAGCGCGCCGGGACCGCCGGCGTTCATTCGGAGTTCCACCTGGCACCCGCGGATTCGCTACCGTTTCCGGACGCCACGTTCGACGCCGTGCGCACCGAGCGCGTGCTGATGCACGTGGACGAGCCGGGTAGGGTGATTCACGAGATTGCCCGGGTCACCAAACCTGGCGGCCGCATCTCCGCGATCGAGCCGGATCACCAGATGTCGGCGATCGATGCCTCGGACGGCGACCTCAGCGATCGGGTCTTTCGCGCGCTGGCGCGAAGCCGTAGCACGCGCGTCGGCCGGCAGTTGAGGGGGCACTTTCTCGCAGCCGGCCTGACCGACGTGGAGCTAAGCGTGTTGCCGTTCGTGATTACGTCGTGGGCCGAGTTCCGCGCGATCTCGGGGTTCGCCATGGATCCGGCAGCGACGACCAAAGCAGCGGCGGCGGCCGGTCTGGCAGGTGAGGCGGAGATGGGCGCACTATTCGCCGACCTCGAGGCGCGCGATCGCGACGGATGCTTCTGGGCCTGTCTCATGGCGATGCGCTGCCAGGGGGTTCGGCCTCCCCGCTAGCCAGCAGAGCATCGACCATTCACGCCGTTAGAACAGCTGGATCAAGATAAGGATCTCGCCGACCGAACCGAGCGCGAACACCAGCGTTCGCACGTAGGGAATGCCCATCGTGTAGATGGCAAAGTGAGCGACGCGCGCCCAGAAGAAAATCGTGGCCCCGAGCGCGGTCGTTGCATTGGCCTTGCCGGCGAGGTGCGCGACCACGACGAGGATCGCAAACGGCGCGAGATTCTCGACCAGGTTGGCGTGAGCGCGCCTGGCGCGTGTCGACCAGGCCGGGAGCTCGAGCGGCGTATCGCGATTGCCGAAGCCCCAGGCCCAGCCCTGCGGCACCTGTGAGAGTCCCATCACGTAGACGTTGGGAATCAGCACGCAAAGCAATCCACTCCAAACCAGCATCCATAGATCTGTCGTCACGGCGTCACCTCTCGTACGAAGGTTATACGATGGCGAAGCTGGTGCCAGTGGCGTACAAAGGATCCCCTCGCCATGGAAAGCACACGCACCGCCGTCGAAGGGGACGCCACGGTCGGAGCAGCATCGGTTCGGTGGCGCAAGGATGGAAGCGGGCCGCCGGTAGTCTTCCTGCACGGCTTTCCGCTGTCGGGACGGACGTGGGACAAGGTCATCTCGCACCTTCGTGAACGATTTACGTGTTACACGCTCGACCTCATCGGGCTCGGCCACTCGCAGAGCGCGGCCGATGACGATTACTCCTCGCAAGGCCAAGCACGGGCTTTTCAGCGCGTGCTCTCGGAGCTCGCCGTCGGTTCCTACGGCCTGGTTGGCAACGACACGGGCGGCTGGATTGCTCGCGAGCTTGCACTCATCGACGCCAAGCGCGTGTCGCATCTGGTCCTGACCAACACCGAGATTCCGCTTCATCGCCCGCCCTGGATTCCGATGTATCAGGCACTGGCTCACGTTCCTGGTTTTGGCGGCGTCATCCGACAGTTCCTCCGGTCTCGCGTGTTTCGCAGATCGCCCTTGGTCTTTGGTGGCTGTTTCCATGACCTGAGCCACCTGGACGGCGAGTTTCATCGCCGGTTCGTCGAGCCCTTGATTGCTTCGGACGTTCGGATCGGCGGTGCCATGAGGTTTCTGAGACGGATGAAGTTTACGAGGCTGGACGAGTTCAAGAACCTTCATCGCCAGTTAACGATGCCGACGCTTTTCATCTGGGGCGCGAACGACCCGACGTTTCCCGAGCCGCGAGCGCGGCAGATGCTCACGCAATTTCCGCACGTCGCGGGGTTCCACGCCGTGGCGAACGCCAAACTGTTCGTCTACGAGGAGCACCCGCAGGAAGCTGCCCAGCTCATCGAGAGTTTTCTTTGACCCGCGCAGTTCAATTTCGCTCATTGACAGAGCTGCGTGCGCGGCGCTACGAAGCGACGGGGACACGGCCGGCAGCAAGCGGGTAGCCGGGGTGGCGGCGTGCCGGGGGTCTGGCGGCCGGGGAGGGCGCCCCATGGTTGTATCCGCCATTGGCGGCAGAGCCCGCGGTTCGGCGCTCGGGCTCGTTGCTTCCGCAGCACTCGTTCTCGGCATCCTGACAACGCCAATCGGAATCCTCGCTCAGGAGACGACCGTCGTCCCGCCGGCTGGCACCACGACCTGGGACGAGATGGTCCGCCTCGAGCAGCTCGCGCCGCGCACGCGCGAAGCCGTCCGCGAGATTCCACTGTTGCCCGTACCGGGAGGCTACGACCTCGGACCTCCACGCTTGCGGCGCATGCTGCCAGCGCCTGCGATACCGCAGCTCGAAGCTCCACCCGGGCAGCCACAGCCCAACGGGCCGACGCTCACCAACAACTTCGCCGCGCTCGGCGACAACAATACGCTGGTGCCTCCCGACACCAACGGCGCCGCCGGGCCCAATCACCTCATGACGATGCTGAATACGGAGGTGCTCATCCAGAATCTGAGCGGAGGTGTGGTGAGCACGGTGTCTCTGGCGACGTTCTGGACGGCGGGAACCGGGCTCAGCGGGACTCCGTTCGATCCGCGCGTGCAGTACGACCCGGCCAGCAGCCGCTGGGTCGCCGTGGCCGATGCCGACATCAACTCGGCGACCTCCGCGGTGTGGCTGGCCGTAAGCAGCTCGAGCGATCCGACCTTGGCGTGGACGTTCTTCTCGATCCCAGCGGATCTGCTTGCCGTCGAATTCGCCGACTTCCCGGGGCTTGGCGTGAACAACGCCTGGATCGCCATCACGAACAACATGTACACGATCGGTGGCTCGCCTCAGTTCATGGGCCCCAAGCTGTGGGTCATCGACAAGTCCACCGCCATCAGCGGGGGACCGCTAACCACCACGACCTTCGGCACTGGGTTCAACAGCAACCCGGTGGCTTGCGTGCCGTACTCGACCTGCGCGTGGTGGAGCTTCGCGGTGCAGCCGGCCCACACGTTCGGTAGCTCGGGCACGCTTTATCTCATCGATAGCACCGGCTTCTTGTCGAGCGGCCAGGCACTCCTGCGGCTATCGGAGATTACCGGCACCGGTCCTTCCCCGAGTTGGGCGGTGACCCCGGATGCGTTCGGGCCGTTTCCCGGGTCGGGATTCTTCCTGGTCGCGAACAACTTCGACTACTTCCACCCCTACGCCGCTCAGAGTGGCAGCGTCGCGCTCATCCGGACCAATGAAGCTCGCGTGCCGACCAACGCGGTCTTTCGCAACGGCCACCTCTGGGCGACCCACTCGGGCGGGCAACCGGTGGGCGGTAATGATCGCGTGCCGGCCTTCTGGTACGAACTGGACCCGACGCTCCTTCAGACCACGGGTAACCCCATTGTCCAGTCGGGCGTGATCGACGGCGGCTCGGGCGTTTTCCACTACTATCCGAGCCTCGCGGTCAACGCGCTCGACGACGTGGTCGTCGGCTTCACGAGATCGGACTCGACGATCTTCGCTGAGGCGGCGTACACGAGCCGTTTCGGGACGGATGCGCCGGGCACGATGATGTCGGTCGTTCAGATCAAGGCGGGCGAGGACTCCTACGAGAAGCTCGACGCCGCAAGTACCGTGCGCTGGGGTGACTACAGCGCCACGGTGGTCGATCCCGGCGATGACCTCTCGTTCTGGACGATTCAAGAGTATGCCGCTTTTGATGTCGGGCCGTTCACAACCGATGACCGCTGGGGCACCTGGTGGGGCTTTGTGCTGGTGACCACCACGACCACAACGACGACGACGGTCACCACGACCACGACTACCACGACGACGAGCACGACCAGCACGACGCTGCCGCCGGCGCTTTGCGGCCCCGCACCCGAGCCAGACGGTTCGTGCCGCCTGGCGGATGTCGGTGGTGCGGGCAAGTCCTCGCTCCAGATCAAGGACGACCCCGACAACGACAAGGACTCGCTCAAGTGGAAGTGGAACAAGGGCGTGAGCACCGGCGTGGGAGACTTCAAGACGCCAACCGCCGCTGGGGCCACTTACCGGCTCTGCCTCTATGACGCCTCGGGTGCCACCCAGCCGTTGCTCGAGGCCGACATCCCCAACGGCGTCGTGATGGCGCTGTGCGGGACCAAGCCATGCTGGACACCCACCGGCACGAGCGGCTTCAAATACAAGAACAAGGCCGCGACGCCCGAGGGCATCACTGATGTGAAGCTCAAGGCTGGCGCGGCCGGGAAGGCTCAGGTGCAAGTCAAAGGCAAGGGTGCGCTGCTTGGACCTCCGGGTATTGCCGGCCTGGTGACCGACGTTGTCGTGCAGCTCATCATCGACGACGGCGGCACGACCGAGTGCTTCAAGACCGCCTTCCCCGGCAGCAGCGGCGCGGGTTCGTTTACGAAGACTCCCACGCAGTTCAAGGCCAAGGGGCCGTAGGAAACGGGGTCAGGTCTAATTTCGCGGGAACGAAATTAGACCTGACCCCAGGCGCGACGGACGGCGGCGCGCAACTCGTCGGGGTTGAACGGCTTGTAGACCACCGCGCCGATCCGCGCGCCGAGCGCCTTCGGTTCGAGCTGCGGCGTCGGGTAGGCGGTGATGAGGATCGCCTTGAGGTCGGGCCGCAGCTCGCGCAACGATCGGATGACGTCGAATCCGTCGAGATCGTCCTTGAGAATCCAGTCGACGACCAGCAGATCGGGCATGAAGCGGCGTCCGATCTCGATGGCGCCGGTCGCAGTCTGCGCCGATTCGACTTCGTATCCGTCTTCGGTGAACAGATCCTTGATGCGCTCGCAGTAGCCGGCTTCGTCGTCGACGACGAGCACTTTCGGCATCAGCTTCGCTCCTGGCCGCTTGCCGCCCTGCGCACGGCGTCGCAAAGCTCCTCGGGATCGAACGGCTTCTCGAAGAAGGCGAAGATGCCCGGATCGTCGATCTTGGGGTCGATCGAAGGGGAGGGGTAGCCGGTGATGACGATCGTTTTGAGGTGCGGCTGCGACTTGCGCAGTGAGGCTGCCACGTCGAACCCGTCCATGTCGCTGCGAAGCATGCGGTCGACCACCAGGACTTCGGGCATGAACCGGCGGCCGGCCTCGATCGCGTCGTCGGCACTGCCCGCGGTCTCGACCTCGTGACCGTCGGCGACGAATAGCTCGGCTAGCCTCCTGCGGTAGATCGGATTGTCATCGACGACGAGAAGCTTCGACACGGCGTCGCCTAGGGGAAGCGCGGCAGTTCGATGGTCACGGCGGTGCCGCGTCCCGAGTCGCTCTCGAGCGCGATGGCGCCGCCCATCTTGGTGATGATGCCGTGGCAGATGCTGAGGCCCAATCCGGTTCCGCCCTGGCGTGTCCGCGTGGTGAAGAACGGGTCGAACGCGTGCTGTCGTTCGCTCTCCGCCATGCCTTGGCCGTCGTCGCGCACGATGATACGCACGGCGTTCCCGGCTTGTCGAGTGCAAACCGCCACCGTCCCGCCCGCGCTGCACGCCTGAATCGCGTTGTGAATCAGATTGACCAAGACCTGCTCGATCTCGGTCGGGTTCATCAACACCAGCGGCAGGCCCGGCTCGAGGTCGAGCACGACCGCGACCCCGTGATGCTTGGCCGTCTGCCGCAGGAGATCGCGCGCGCGCTCAGCCGCTTTGTTGACGCTGTCCGGCGATTTCTCGGTTTCCTCCTCGCGTGCGAACTGCAGAACGCTCTTGACGATCCGCGCGCAGCGTGTGACGTGCCCGCTGATCTCTTCGAGGGAAGCGCGGACCTCGGCCGGATCCTGCGCCGCCCGCTGAGCACGGTTCACCTCCAGGACGATCAGCCCTAACGGGTTGTTGATCTCGTGTGCGAGACCCGCGGCCAAGGTCCCGATCGATGCTAGGCGCTCGGAGCGTTGTAGGCTCTCCTCGGCCTGTTTACGTTCGGCCATTTCCCGGTTGAGCGCGCGATTCAGGTTCTCGAGCTCTTCGTTCGAGCGCGCCAGTTCTTCGACGCGTTTGGCGAGGGCGGCGTGTGCCTCCTCGAGTCGCGTCGATTGTTCGAGAACGGCCTGTTCGTAAACCTCGAGCAGTTGCTCCAGTGCGTTGATTCGTGAGCCCAGCAGGAGAATCTCTTCGTCATGGCTGTGGTGAGTCACGGCTCGGGGGCCCCTACGGCTGCGGCGTCAAGCGAAGACCGGCCCGGCCACGAAGGGGAGGACGGCAACCTTCGCGCCGAGGGCGAGCGGCTTGAAGAGGTCGGTGGTCTCCCGGGGGATCGAGATCTTGGAGAAGAGAATCACCGCGAACAGATCGCCCCGCGGTAACAGTCCGCCGAAACCGAGCACGGAGCGGATACCGACCGGGACGACGAAGTCGGCCTGCGCGGGAATGTAGGGGCTTCCGCGCGCCTCGGGGACGTAGAATACGTTGTACGTCCGCTGCTCGGCGTCCATCATGAGCGCCCTGTCCGGATTCATCAGCGCGCTGCCCTCGAGCCCGAGCTGTTTGATGAGCTGGGAGATCATCGGAATCCGCGCGATCGCGCGTTTGCTCGGTAGCGGGATCGCCCGGTGCCCGACCGATCGCCGCCTGGAGTTCCATTCGGGCCGTTCGCCGCTCGTTGCCAGAAGCGTCAGACACCTCATGGCACCGGAAGGCGCGGTCCGCTCGAGCCACGAATCGGCGACCCCGCGCAGCTCGTCGTCCAGGTCGGCGTAGGGGTGGGTCTTGAAGAAGCGGACCAGGGCGCAGGCTCGTTCACCGGGCACCTCACCGGTCAGATTGTCGTAGAGATAGCGCACGATGCGCGAAGCGACTTCTTCCATGCTCCGCGCTCCCGCCCCGACGGTGCGCAGCGCTGCCTCGCAGGTGGTCATGTCGCCGAGCGAAAAGCGGGTGAGGTCGTGCATCCGGCGGCCTTGGTTTCTTGCGCCAGACTCTCGCAAGCCGGGGCCGGCTTTGTCAAACGTTGCCCCGAAGCCGCTGCCTTGCTCGCCGTCATATTGCGCCGTAAACTGACGGCGATGTATACACGCCGGCTGAATCCCCCCAAGGGCTCCTTCTTCCTCTTCGGGCCCCGTGGGACCGGCAAGAGCACGTGGACGCGCGAGTATTTCGCGGGGGCCACGACGATCAATCTTCTCGACGAGAGCCTGTACCAGCTCTACCTGGCCGATGTCTCCCAGTTCGCACAGCGTCTCGGGGCGTTGCCGAAAGGCTCGTGGGTGGTGGTGGATGAGGTCCAGCGGCTTCCCGCGCTCCTCAACGAGGTTCATCGCGCCATCGAGGAACGTAAGTTGAAGTTCGTCTTGCTGGGTTCCAGTGCGCGCAAGCTCCGCCGCGGTGGGGTGAACCTTCTGGCGGGACGCGCGGTGCACAGAACCATGTATCCATTCGCGCCCGAGGAGTTGGGATCGGATTTCGATCTTGGGCACGTGCTTCGCTACGGGTCCATACCGCTCATCTGGGAAGCGCCTGAGCCCGATGACGCTCTGCAGGCCTACGTTCAACTCTATTTGAAGGAAGAGATCTTTGCCGAAGCCGTGGTGCGCAACTTACCAGGCTTCGCGCGGTTCATTCCGGTCGCGGCGCTTTTTCACGGTCAGGCGCTCAACGTGTCGGCGCTGGCCCGGGACGCGGGGATCGCGCGGACGACGCTCCAGGATTACGTGACGATTCTGGAAGATACGTTGGTGGCGGGACGGCTGCCGGCCTTCGAAAGTCGATTGCGAGTACGCGAAAAGCGCCATCCGAAACTCTATTTCGTCGATCCCGGCTTGGTTCGAGCCGCGAAGAACGCACGCGGAGAGCTGACCGCGGAGGAGCGCGGGCCCCTGTTGGAAGGATTGGTCTACATGCTGCTCAGGTTCTATCGTGATGAGCGGAGGATCTGCGAAGAGATTTTCTACTGGTCGCCCGCCGAGGCGCACAAAACGGAAGTGGACTTTCTGCTGCGGCGGGGCGCCAAGTACTGGGCTATCGAGGTCAAGGGGACGGGGAAGGTGAGAGAGGAGCATTTTCGAGGCTTGCGGGCGATTGCGGAGCTGCGAGGAGTGCAACGGAGGATCATGGTGTATTTGGGAAAAGAACGGATGCGGACCAAGGAGGGGATCGAGATTTTGCCGTTCGCGGAATTTGCCGCCGAGTTGGCCGCCGGGTAGGCGTTTGCAGATGCCAGGTCTTGCCTTCCCGACGCGGCTGCCTTGAGTCCGCTGCGAACCCGGACCAAGCTCGAGCAGCCGTGAAGACGATCGCGATGCCGCTGCTGGGGGTTCTGCTGGCCGGTTGCCTGCCGATGGCGTACTCCCCCTATGGCGGTTCCTACTATCCAAGCGGCGGTTCGGGTTATTACCGCCACGCCTACAACCCCCACTACCGTCACCGCGGGTACGACGACTGCGATTCCGACTCGCACGGCTACTCGGACCACGACGGGGATCGCTACGAGCCTCGCCACCCGCCACGCAGAGTGCTCCGGCCGCATCGTCGCGGCGACGAAGCACCCGACCGCCCCAAGCCGGCGCCACCGAGCAAGCCCCATCATGCCAAGCCGCCCACGCTGCATGTGCCCCTGACCCGGGCGCCCAAGGCCGGCATTCCGGCCTCTCCGCCCGCCAAGCGCTTTCATACCGACGGACTCGCCCGTTGAACGGCTGCCCCCTTGTCGGGTAAGTGCTCAATCGCGCATTTGGTCTATTGACTATGGGTGGCTCTCCGGCCTCGAATAGACGCGTCGGTGCTCGCAACGGCGCCATGCTTCATTGCGGAGCTGCCGGCTCGAGCCTGAACCCAACCGCCGGAGGGATCGCTGCCGTGCACGGAACCCACAGCTTGCCCAAGTTGCTATCGGCTACCGCGTTCTTGGTTGCCACCCTGCTTGGTGCGATGGACGACCGCGCCCTCGCCCAGTATTCCAGCGATGAGCTCAAGTGCCGCGCAGCGGTCGCCAAGAACGGCAGCAAGCTGGCGGGCACGGCCGCCAAGACGATCGGCGCCTGTCACAAGGCTCGTAACAAGGGGACGAGAAACCAGGCCGACGATTGCAACGACCTGGCCACGGCCGACACCAAGGGAAAAGTGCAAAAGGCCGAGGACAAGCTCGCCGATCTAGTGGGAGGCGCCAAGGACAAGTGCGCGGGACTGACGGCGAGCGCGATCGGCTACGAGATCTGCCCGGTGCCCTGTCAGGCGATCGGCCTCCTCAATACGTTCGCGCAGGTCGCTCAGTGCGTCATCTGCATCGCGGAGACGCAGGTCGCCACGGCGGCGACCGATGCCCTGGGGATGCCGGCCCAGTCGCTTCCTAGCACGGCGGAGGAGAAGTGCCACGCTGCGCTCGCGAAGAATCTTTCCAAACAGATCTCGGCGCTCTTGCGTGAGCGTACCAAGTGTCAGAACGACGCCGAGAAAAACGGCGCCACCGATCTCACCGGCTGCGAAGCGGGTGGAAACGTTTTGGTGGACGCGGCCATCGCGGCGGCGCGGGCGACGGCGGACGCGGCGATTCAGAGCGCCTGTGCGGGTGTGCTGCCGAACTTCGCGGCGATCGATTCGTGCGAGGCCGGCACTGACGTGGCGGCTTTGGCCGACTGTGTCCTGGACGATGCCGAGACCGCCGGTGAGCCGACGTTCCGTGGTCTCTACGAGCTGCTTCAGGCCGGAGCGATGACCTGGACCCAGATTCAGGGGATGTTCGGCGGGACCTGCGCGGGGCTCGCCTGTCACACCAACGGGGATGCCCTGGGTGGGCTTTCCGATCTCGACGACTACGACCTGGGCTACGACGAGCTGGTCAACGAGCCGGCCGAGTGCCTCACCACGTCGTTCGCGGTGCGCGTGGTACCGGGCGATCCCGATGCCAGCTTTTTGCTCGAGAAGCTCGACCAGGCCATCCCCGATTGCGGCAGCCGCATGCCGCTCGGTCAGACGCCGTTGGGCGCCAGCATTCGCGAGGGCATCCGGCAGTGGATCCTCGCCGGCGCGCCCAAGAACTGAGGCGGAGGAACGAGCCGATGGCGAAGACGCCGGATTGGTACTACCACCGCAACGGTTGAACCTCTTGCGGCAGAGCGTCCAAGTTTCTGGACGCCCATGGGATCGAGCCACGTCAGACGGTGCTGGCCAGCAGGAAGCTGGGGCGAGCCGATGCGGCCGAGCTCGCGAAGTCGGCAGCCACGGTGATCGTCGCGAAGGGCAAGAAGGTCGAGACGTTCAAGCCTGCCGGTGCGGCGCCCAAACCGGTCGTGGACGCCATGCTGGGGCCGACGGGTAATCTGCGCGCGCCGACCCTGCGAGTCGGCAAGACCGTCGTGGTCGGTTTCGACGAAGCGATCTACCGCGGGACGCTGCTCTAGCCCTGCTCGGCTTGCTCGCGAGCCCAGCGGTAGTCGGCCTTGCCGCTGGGGCTCCGCAGAATCCGCTCGCGGAACAGCACCGCCTTGGGGAGTTTGTAGCGAGCGATGTGCTTGGCGGCTTCCGCCAGCAGGTCGTCTTCGCTCAGCCGCACGCCCGCTTGCAGCTGGACGATGGCCACCACTTCCTGTCCCCAACGCTCGCTGGGCCGTCCGGCCACCACCGTATCGTAGACCGCCGGGTGCTGTTTGAGCGCGTGTTCGACCTCCTCGGCGAAAATCTTCTCGCCGCCCGAGTTGATCGTCACCGAGTCGCGGCCGAGCACTTCGATGGTGCCGTCGGTGCGATAGCGGGCGCGGTCGCCGGGCACGGAATAGCGGACGCCGCCGATGCCGGGAAAGGTCTTGACCGTCTTCTCGGCATCCCCGAAGTAGCCGAGTGGGACGCGGCCCGACTGGGCGAACCAGCCGATCTCGTCGTCACCGGGCGCGAGCACGCGCGTGAGATCCGCCGAGACGACGCAGGCGCCCGGGCCCGGCGTGAACAGTCCGGTGCTGACGCCGGCCGCCTTGCTGCTGGGGTTGACGCCCTGCGCGCCGGTTTCGGAAGAGCCGATGCCGTCCATGATGGTGATGTCGGGCAAGCGCTCGATGAACGCGCGCTTGTTGGCCGTCGACAGGGGCGCGCCACCCGAGCCGATCAGGAACAGGCCGGAGAGGTCGTAGCGTTTGGCATCCATCTGGTCGAGCAGAGGCCGTGCGAACGCGTCGCCCACGATCGAGATGGACAAGCACTTCTCGCGTTCCACCAGTGAGAGGACGTCGTCGGGGTCCAAACGTTCGACGACGCTTGGCAGGACCAGCGTGCCGCCGGCCGTCATGACCATGAAGCTCACCCATTGCGCGGCGCCGTGCATGAAAGGCGGGCCGATGAGGCTACGGACTTGCCCGCCGCTCGCCTTGGCTTGCGCGGCGATCTCCTCGAGCGAGTTGAACTCGACGCCGTCGGATCTGCGGCCGCCCATCGCCGCGACGAAGATGTCGGCCGAGCGCCAGAGCACACCCTTGGGCATGCCCGTCGTGCCCCCGGTGTAGAGGATGTAGAGGTCGTCCGCCGACGGCTCCACGGGCACCGGGCCGGGCGAGGCCGAGGCCAGAGCTTTCTCGTAATCGACGGCTCCGGGCAGCAGATCGTCGTTGCCGGAGTCATCGGCGACTTGGATGAAGGTGGTGATGCCGCACAGTTCCCGGCGCAGCGCCGCCACACGCGGGGCGAACGCGGCGTGGTAGAGCAGTGCGCGCGCCTTCGAGTTGGCGAACAGATAGAGCAGCTCTTCCTCGACGTAGCGGTAGTTGACGTTGAGTGGCGCGACCCGAGCCTTGAAAGCGCCGAGCAGTCCCTCGACGTACTCGTTGCCGTTGTGCAGGTAGAGGGCCAAGTGGTCCTGGCCGGACTCGTGCCCGGGCAGGGCGGCGCGGTCTTGCCGGACGCCGAGCCCGCGGCCGTGAAGGTAGTTGGCGAGCCTCCGGCTGCGCTCGGCGAGCTGTCCGTAGCTGATGCGGCGGTCGCGGAAAACGATGGCCTCCCGCTCAGGAATCGCCACGGCGATCGCCTCGTGAACCTGGGGAAAGTGAAACTCCATCCTTGTGGAACCCGAACGAGCGGCTGGCCGGAGGCGCCTAGTGATCCCCCGTAAGGGGCACGAACGCCACCGGAAGCACCTTGCGCTGGGTGATGCGGCCGGTCTCGTCCTTTTCAATCAGCATCAGCTCCTGAACCGAGCCCTGGCTGCCAACCGGAACTACCATCCTGCCTCCCGGTTTGAGCTGCTCGATCAGGGGGTTGGGCAGATGGTCGGGAGCGGCGGTGACCACGATGGCGTCAAACGGGGAGTGTTCGGGCCAGCCGGCGTAGCCGTCCCCAATTTGAACCTCGACGTTGTCGTAGCCCAGCCGGCGCAGGCGGGCGGCGGCTTCCCGGCCGAGCGGCTCGATGATCTCGATGGTGTAGACCTTAGCGGCCAGGAGCGAGAGCACGGCGGCTTGGTAGCCGGAGCCGGTGCCCACCTCGAGCACCACGTCGTCATGCCCGACCCGCACGAGCGCCGTCATCAGGGCGACGATGTAGGGCTGCGAGATCGTCTGGCCGTGGCCGATCGGCAGCGGCCGGTCGTCGTAGGCAGCGGCTCTGGCGGATTCAGGCACGAACTCATGGCGCGGAACCCGCTCCATGGCTTCCAGCACGCGAGGATCCAAGGGGTCCGGCTCACCGTCGTCGCGGGCAGCCTGGTGATGGGCGTCGATGACTTTCAACATGCGTTGCTGACTCTCCCGGTACGGGTTCGCCGTCTCATCAGCAAGAGCAAAATTCGGGCCCGTACAGATGGTTAGAACGGTAGCGAGCAGTGCAAGCGCGACCCTGCGCGTGGGTTCGCGGTCCTGGGAATGTTTCGGGTGGCCGCTTCTCAGCAGCTGGAAGCCCAAATCTTGCGCCCAGCGTCTTTGGCACATGGCGGCGCTGGCACGGCTCATGCTTCGGATGCCCCGCATGCGTTACGAACACCGTGAAGCGGAAGCAGCCCCACTGACGCGATGCGTCTTCTGCGGGCAACCGATCACACCCTCGACAGAGCCATCGGTGCGCATTCCTGCTGAAGAAGGCGAGGCCTCCCGGGACCTGTACGTTCACTTCCGCTGCTACAGCAAGCAGAGCGGGCCCACAAGCAAGAAGACGCGTTGAAGGAGATCCGGGGCGCTGTCGCACCTGCTTTGCGGGTGGCGTGATCGAGGCCGGGCCGCTACGCTTTGCCGACTGCCCCTACTCACGGAGCGCGCGGAGTTGCCGGATCGGACGGAGAAGCAGCGGTTCACGCGCAAAGAGCGCGAGCAGACCTTCCGCATCAACCTCGTGCTCGATGCCGCCCTGGAGGTCTTCATGCAGCAGCCCTTCGCGCTGGCGCGCATCGAAGACATCGCCGAGCGCGCCGAGCTGTCGGTCGGAACGCTCTACAACCTGTTCGAGAGCAAGGAAGAGATCTACAAGCGCGTGATCTCGAGGCAGCAGAACCTGTTCTTCGAGCGCGTGGCGGCGGCCCTGCAGCATACCAGCGAGCCCCGCGAGCAGATCCACACGGTGATCCGCGTGTTCTTTACGCACCTACGCGAGAATCTGGCGGCCTGGAAGTTCCACGTGGTCGCGGCGCAGGGGTTGAGCTCGGAGATTCGGGCTTCGCTGTTTCGCGAAGTGCTGGACACGGCCGTCGGTTACCGGCGCCGGCTTGCCGAGATCTGCCAGGAAGGCATCAAGCGCGGCGTGTTCCAAGCTGGGATGCCGGTCGATCTGATGGCCGTTGCGGTCGACTCGATCCCGCACTCGTTCCTCCATCTCATTTTCCAGAGCGACCAGATCGATCCGGCCAGTTTGCTCCCCGCGGCACTGGAAGCCGTCGACCGCATCGTCGGCGCCGACGGCGCCGCTAAGGCCTGAACTCTCGTACCCAACGGTAGCTCCGCAGTGAGCGGGGCTCGGCCGCCAGGTCGACCTTGGGATCGACGAACGGCTCGAGTGGCCGGCCGTTGAGGCTCACCATCACCCGGGCGCGGACCTCCACGCCGGGATAGCCGCGCCTCCGGTAGTCGCGGGCGAGGAAGTGAGCGAACTGCAAGATGAGGTCGGGCTTGCCGATCATCTTGCGATACTGCAGGTCGGTCAGGTAGCGGATCGGATGCTCGCGCCAGGTCCGGCCGCTGGCAGGATCCCGGACGATGAACGCCGTTGTGCCCGTCTTGCCGCGCAGCATCATGTGCCAGGAGAACAGGTGTCCGTCTTCGGTCCAGTCGGAGTTTCCTCCGTAGAGTAGGGGACGCAGCGGCATCGCGATCTGGATCGCCGCGTAGGCCGCGAGCAGAATCTCGACGGCTCTCTGCCGGTTGCGCATGGGCGCGACGCCGGCGTCGGTATCGACCGGCGGCAGGCGGTGAGCGAGAAACGGCAGGCGGCGAAACGAGGCCGGCTCGAAGAACAACGCCGTCACGGCAAGCGAGAACCAGGGGAAGGTCCCCAGACCGAAGACCGCGACGTTGGAGAGGTGGAAGAAGATCGCGGCCGCGAACGCCAGCGGCCGCGACCGCCGCCACAGCAGCGCCGGCACGAGCAGCAGGTCGAATAGCAAACCCCCGATGCTCAGGTAGGCAGCGTACCACGGAGCCGCCAGCAGTGGGCCGATCAACGGGTAGCCGGCCTTGGGCGCCAACGCGGCCTTCATCGCCAATCCGGCGATCCAGTCGGCGTTGAGCTTGGCGATCCCCGCGTAGACGTAGACCACCGCTAACTGGAAGCGCAGCACGTACAGGCACCAGGCCGGCGCCGAGCCCGCCGCGCGCTCGGGCCGCCGCCCGACATCGAGCGACACGGCGCGATCGGCCGGGATGAAGCAGAGCAGCAGGCTCACCAGACAGTAGAGATAGGTGTGGTTGATGTAGACGCTCGACTCCATCAGGAACAGGCTCGTGCTGCCGAGGAATAACAGCGGCGCTGCCAGGCGATAGAACAGCCCCAGCGTCACGCAGCCGCCCATCAAGACGTTGAAGCCGAAGTGAGCGTAGACCCCGGCCGCCGGCCAGGGCCTCAACCACGGCAGCAGCGGGTAGGAAAAGTGCACCTGCGAAGCCGCGTAGGCCTGCGCGTAGTCGGTCAAGGCCTCGCCCGCGATCTCGAGCGTGATCAGGGCGCCGCCGACGATGCGAAAGAAGACCAGCGGTGCGATGTCGAGCGGATCGAAGAGTCGCGACCGCGACATATCCCCCAGGTGGGCGGGATCCGATACCACGGACCCGCCGCGCAAAGCCAGCCGGGTTGGCTGCCGATCCCGCCGAGGGCGGCCGTGGCTTGTAAGGGCGGGGAACCTCTTCCTAAGGTTGCCGCATGAAAGCAGCGTTTGTCCGCACCTGGCTAGCCTTGTTCGTTCTCCTGACCCCGTTCGCCGGCGGTCCCGTTTGGGCCGCTACCTGTGGCGACCTCAACGGCGATGGCAAGCTCGGGCCGACCGACGCCCTGCTGCTGCTCGAGAAGTCTGCGGGCATGGGTGTGGAACTGGTCTGCGCCGCCGATGCCGAGACCGAGGCCTTGGAGGCTCGCGTTGCCGCCCTGGAAGCCCTGCTCGCCGGGTTCTCGGTGGAGGAGGGCACCCTGGTCTTGAGCGGCATGAATTTCCAGATCGTCAACGGCAGCGGCGCCACCGACGGCGGTACCGGCGTGCGCTGCCGGCGCGATCGCGAATGCCCCGATGGCTTTTGCACCCAGGAGCACACCTGCGCCGTCACCAACGGCCTGGGGAATCTCATCATCGGCTACAACGAGGCCGACACCGACGACGAGCGCAACGGATCGCACAACCTCGTCGTCGGCCCCATGCACTCCTACACCGGCTACGGCGCGATCGTGGCCGGGCAAGATAGCCGCGTCGAGCGTGAGTCAGCCACCGTTACCGGCGGTCATGAGAACCACGCCACGGGGGCGTTCGCCTCGGTTACCGGTGGGCGGGCCAACGAGGCGAGCGGGGTCTCGGCGTCGGTGGCCGGCGGGAGCGAGAACAGTTCGGAGGACGACAACACCGCGATCCTCGGCGGCAGCGAGAACGTGACCAGCGCCGACAATGCGGCGATCTGCGGCGGCTCGTTCAACCGCGCGCGTGCCGAGCGCTCCTCCGTGGCCGGTGGGCTCGGCAACATCGCCTCGGGCTTCGGCTCCGCGGTCGCCGGCGGCAGCGGCAACCTGACGCTCGGACGCGCGGCGACAGTGACGGGCGGCGCTCTCAATCAAGCGACCGAGCCGGAAGCGGTGGTGGTCGGCGGGCGGCGCAATCAGGCCAACGGCGTCGCCTCCGTCGTGCTCGGCCGCGAGGGGTTTTTCACGAACAGCGAGGTGGATGTAGTCCCGCGTTAGAGCCGTCAGCTCTCGGGCTTGGTGGGTGAGTAGTCCCAGATGATGCGCTGGGCAGGCTCGCCGCCCAGCAGCGCTTCTTCCGGGGTGCGCTTGTCGATGTGGCCGATCAGGCCGCTGTAGGTGGAGAAGCCAACCAGTTCGCGCAGCCGTGGCGAGAAGCCACGAATCACCTCGAGCGGAATGCCGAGCTGCTGATTCTCCTGCTGGCGGACGTAGCCGGCGCAGTAGTTCATCGCGATGCCGACCCGGCGGTCGCCGCTGCGGTTGGCGCCGCCGCCGTGCCACAGGCTCCCGTGCCAGACCAGGACACTGCCGCGGCGCATGACGGCGCCGATGCTCTCATAGGGCTTGCCGTAGCTCGGCGAGCGCGTCGCCTTGTGCGAGCCTGGCATCAGACGCGTGGCACCGTTCTCCTCGGTGAAATCCGTGAGCGCCCACATGGTGTTGCACACCAGGGGCGCGTGCGGCTTGCCCAGCGGGATCAACTGGTCGTCGGCGTGAATGGGCTGGGCCCTTTCGCCGGGACAGATGCTGATCGAAGAGAGCGAGGAAACGAGGCAGCCCGGATCGAGCACGCGCTCGACCAGGGGCAGCACGTTCTCGTGAACGGGAATCTGTTCGTAGCGATCGCCGCGCGCGAGCAGGTTGTAGATGCGGATGGTGTGCGCACCTTCGAAGTCGTTGGTCGAGGGCCCGATCTTCAGATCCCTCTCCAGACGCAGCAGGTCCTCGGTCAGCGTATCGACCAGATCGAAACCGATGGCGTCCTCGACGACGGCATAGCCGCGCTCGTCGATGTCACGGACGTAGCGTGAGAGGCGTTCTTCGTCGAGCAAGTTGGTCAAGTTGGCTAGTCGGCTTGACGGGCCGCTGGGCCCGGCGGTGGCGATTCTCCGAGCCGCTGGCGTCTCTTGCAAGCTTGTCCCGGGACCGTGTGTGTCTAGAATGACGGACCTTTTCTCCGGCGGTGCGCATGAAGCTCAGCAGCAAGCTCGCTCGGTTGGTCTGGACGGTCGCCGTCCTGGCGGCCGCCTCCCCGGCCGCTCGCGCCGAGGTAGCCAGCTTCCCGGTCAAGATGCCGCTCGGCCTGGACGCCGACCTGTTGATGGTGCCCGAAGACAATCCTATCACGGCTGCCAAGGTCGAGCTGGGCAAGCTCCTCTATTTCGACGGCCGGCTCTCGCGGGATGGGACGGTGAGCTGCGCGACCTGTCACGATCCGGCCAAGGGTTTCACCGACCAGGCGCGGGTCTCGACCGGCGTCGATGGCAAGACGGGGACTCGCAACGCTCCGACGGTCGTTAACACGGCGTTCAATATCTTTCAGTTCTGGGACGGGCGCGCTCCCTCCCTGGAAGCGCAAGCCAAGGGGCCGATCGAGAACCCGGTGGAGATGGCCACGACGCACGCCGCAGTGGTGACGAAGATCGCGGCGGTCGCCGGCTATAAGCCGCACTTCCGCGCGGCGTTCGGCGGCGAGGAGGTGACGATCGACCGCATCGCCCAGGCCATCGCCAGCTTCGAGCGAACCGTCCTTTCGGGAAACTCGGCCTGGGACCGGCACGTGGCCAGGGACGCTACGGCGTTGAGCCCCGCGGCCGTGCGCGGCCTCGAGCTGTTCGAGGGCAAGGCGCTGTGCACGCGCTGCCACGTGGGCTTCAACCTGACCGACGGCTTGTTCCACAACCTGGGCGTGGGGATGACGGCCGAGAAGCCGGACCTAGGCCGTTTCGGCGTGACCAAGGACAAGCAGGACACGGGAGCGTTCAAGACCCCGACGCTCCGCGACATTCAGCGCACGGCTCCCTACATGCACGACGGCAGCATGGCCACGCTGGAGGAGGTCGTCGACTTCTATGACCGCGGCGGCGAGCCCAACCCGTGGCTCGACCCCAAAGGTGGCCAAGCTCGGCCTGAGCACGCAGGAGAAGGCCGACCTGCTCGCGTTCCTGCGCTCGCTGGAAGGGGACTGGAAGCCCCTCGCACCGCCGGCTCTCCCCAAGTGATCAGGTCGCGCCCGGCTGCAGCGAGTCGAGCACGGCCCAGACCTGCTCGTTGGCCAGGTGATCGCCAGGGTTGCGGCTGCGGTGAACCAGCCGCAAGACGCCGCCGGTATCGATCACGAAGCTGCCCGACATCTGGTAGACGTCTCCGGCCTTGGGGATGCTGACCTCGGAGAAGCGCCGCAGCGCCGTCCACAGGCTCACCGCCGGGTTGGGCCCGAACAGCCGGAGCAGACCGACTTTCTCCAGACCGAACGCCTGGTAGCCGGGCTCACCGGGCTGATCCACCAGGCAGGTGAACGGCACCGAGAACTTCGCGCAAAACTCCGCGGTCTCGCGCGGGACGCCGGTCGTGACCACGAACACGGCGGTGCGGCGGTGCTCGTAACCGGCGGCGTCCTGGCGCAACTGCGCCAGCTGATCGTGGCAGGCGATTCAACCGTAGTGACGAACGAAGTGGAGGACGGTGGGCCGCCCCGGCGCCAGCTCGCGGAGCCGCGCCTGGGTGCCGTCGGTGCGGAGTAACGTGATGTTGGGCGCGGGCTCGCCGATCGTCGGCGCGAGGATCATGCCGCGTGACTCCCGCGTGCCGATGCTCCGGCGCCGAGCGGGGTGAGCCCGGCTCGCGCCAGCATGGCGCGGTCTTGCTCGGCGTCGGGGTTGCCGGTGGTCAGCAGCTTCTCACCGAAGAAGATCGAGTTGGCGCCCGCCATGAAGCAAAGCAGTTGGGCCTCTTCGCTGAGCGCGGTCCGCCCGGCCGAAAGCCGCACCACGGACCGCGGCATCATCAAGCGCGCGGTCGCGATCATGCGCACCATCTCGACGGCTGCGAACGGTGCGCGATCGCCCAGCGGGGTGCCTTCGACGGCGACCAGCGCGTTGATGGGAACGCTCTCCGGATGCGGATCGAGGTTGGCAAGCTCGACCAGCATCGAGCAACGGTCGTCGATTGACTCGCCCATGCCGATGATGCCGCCGGAACACACCGTGATTCCGGCCGCGCGCACGTGGGCGATGGTCTCCAAGCGCTCGTCGAACGCGCGCGTGGTGATGATCCGTTCGTAGAACGCGCGGGAGGTGTCGATGTTGTGATTGTAGGCCGTCAGCCCGGCTTTCTTGAGGCGCAGCGCCTGCTCGGCCGTCAGCATGCCGAGGGTGACGCAGGCCTCCATGCCGAGATCGCGCACGCCCTCGACCATCTCGAGAACGGCATCGAAATCCTTGCCGTTGCGAACCTCGCGCCAGGCCGCTCCCATGCAGAAACGGGTGGCGCCGGCCTCCCGCGCCTGCTGCGCGCGTGCCAGAACCAGGGCCGGATCCATGAGTTTTTCCGCGTTGACGCCGGTTTCGTAGTGAGCGCTCTGCGGGCAGTAGGCGCAGTCTTCGGGGCACGCGCCGGTCTTGATGGAGAGCAGGCTGCAGAGCTGGACGGTGCCCGGCTCGTGGAACCGGCGATGCGTGGCTTGCGCGCGGTGGACCAGGTCGAGGATCGGAAGGTCGTACAGCGCCCGCGTCTGCGCCGCCGTCCAGTCGTGACGCAACGGCTCGCTCACGCGCGTTTCGTATTCGGGGAGCCCGGCAATAGCAAGACGGATTATTCGATCTGACAGGCTCCGTCGCAGCCGTCGCCGGGGTCGGTGTTGCCGTCGTCGCACTGCTCGCCGGCGGTGAGGTTGAGGGTGGCATCCCCGCAGGTGGCGTTGGTGCAATTGGCGTCGCAGGCGGCGGACTCTCCGCCGTCGTCGCACTGCTCGCCGCTGTCGGTGACACTATCGCCACAGCTGGGCAACTCGCAGTTGGTGCGGCAGGCGTTCGGTATCGTGTTGCTATTGGCGGCGCCGTCGTCGCACTGCTCGCCGCCGCCGGAGGGCCCGGTGGTGCAGGAGGGGGCGTTGCACCGGAAGCCGTCACCGCAGGTCGCGACAACGCACGTCGTCGCCAGGCACATGTCGTTGTTGGAGGCGTTGGCGTCGTCGCAGGCCTCGCCGGCGGAGGCGTTGGTGTAGCCGTCTCCGCAGATGACGGAGGTGCAGTTGGGATCGTACGTCGACGATTCGATGCCACCCTGGTCGCAGTTCTCGCCGTACCCGACGTCGGTCACCAGGTCGCCGCAGCTCGGCGCGGTGCAGTCGGTGCGGCACCGGTCGGCGATGGTGTCGCTGTTGGCCGCCCCCTGGTCGCACTGCTCGGCGCCGCCGGTGGGTCCACTGGTGCAGTCGGGGAACGTGCACAGGAAGCCGTCTCCGCAGAAGGCATCGCGGCAGGTGGTCGGGCAGGCGTCGTTGAAGTTCGCGTCCATGTCGTCGCACTGCTCGTTGGCCGAGGTGTTGACGTAGCCGTCGCCGCAAGCGACGAGCGTGCAGTTGGGGTCGCACGTGGCCGACTCGCCGGCGGTGTCGCAGGCTTCGCCGGCGCTCTGATTGGGATTGCCGTCCCCGCAGGCGACCGCGGTGCAGTCGTCGTCGCAGGTCTCGCCGCTGTCGGTGACGTCGTCACCACAGCTGGGCGGCTGACAATCGGTGCGGCAGCGGTCGGCGATGGTGTCGCTGTTGGCGGTGCCCTGGTCGCAGAGCTCGGTTGCGCCGGTCGGGCCGCTGGTGCAGGCGGGGTTGGTGCACAGGTATCCGTCGCCGCAGACGGCTTGCAGACAGCTGGCCGGACACACGTCGGTGTTGATGGCGTTGGCGTCGTCGCACTGTTCGCCGGCCGCCTCGTTGAGCGTCGCATCGCCGCAGACCGGAAGCGTGCAATCCAGGTCGCAGGCGGCGGTCTCGGCGCCGTCATCGCACAGTTCGCCGGTCAGCGGGTTGAAGAAGGCGTCGCCGCAGAATGGCGCGGTGCAGTCTAAGTCACACGTGACCGTGAGAACGCCGTCGTCGCATTCCTCGCCCGTGCTCGCGTTGACCAGAGTGTCGCCGCAGAGCGAGGCCGCGCAGACGCCCTCGATGTCGATCTCGGCGCTTACGGGTTTGGAGTCGTCGAAGCTGGCGCTGCCGTCGACCGCCTTGCCCTTCATGCGCACGCTGACCAGGCCGGGTAGCGAGGTGTCGTCCTTGAGGTTCACGGTTCGTACGCCGGCGATGTCGCCTTTCCAGCGGAAACGGCGTCGCTCGGGCTTCGACTTGATCCAGCCGGGATCGCCGGGGGGGGGATCTCGAGGTTGGTCTCGTTGCTGCCGTCGCTGAACCAGGCGGTGAAGCCCAGGCGCGGATCCCGATCGGCGAGCTCGCCCCCGGAAGCATCGATGGCCGCCTTGATCAGCATGTGCCGGTGATCGATGACTAGGCGCTCGAAGGTCAATCGATCGTCCATGCAGGCGCACGAGCAGTCGGCCTCGCACTCGGTGACGCAGCCGCTGTCTGCGGTCCCGTCGCAGGCCTCGCCGAGCTCTTCGACGTCGTTCCCGCACATCGGCGGCGGGCAGGTGCATCCGGACTGGCACAGCCCGGCGCAGACTCCGTCGTCCAGGCCATCGCAGTGTTCGCCGGGCTCGGTGACGCTGTTGCCGCAGACCGAGGGGTCGGCTCCGAAGTTGGTCGCGGTGACCTGGAACTGCCCCGAGCCTTCGACCTGCTCGATGAGCACGTACCAGATCCCGCCTGCGGGATTGTTGAACTGGCAGAACCCGTACTGGCCGGTGCCGGCCTGTTTGCAATCGAAGAGCTGGTCGGTGGGCGGTGCGCCGCGCCGGACCAGCATGTTGAAGTCCGACGCTTCGCTGTCGTGACCGTTGTACGCGATGCGCAGCTGATCGCTGCCGCTGCTCAGCAGGAAGTCGTAGGTCACCGAGTCGCCCGCGCCGAGCAGGATGCCGGGGTTCTCGATCGTGATCGCGTCGGGGTCACCGAGCTGCGAGCCGGTTCCACAAGAGGTGTTGTTCAGGTCGGCCCCCGCCGTGGCTACGATCCACGCGCTGTAGTTCTCCACGTTGACGTCGAAGCTATGGTCGTCGGCCAGACAGCTGAAGCTGCTTCCGCCCGAGGTGATTCCGGCCACTACGTCTCCAGCGCCGAGATCCATGAACAGCGGCCCTCCCGAGTCGCCGTTGCAGGTGTTGGAGTCCTCGCCGAAGAAGTTCCAGCAGATCGTCTCCTCGTCCAAGCCGCTCACGCAGGTGGTGGTCGTGACCACGCCGAAGCGCTTGAGTCCGTAGTCGGCGTTGGTTCCACCACCGCCGGTTCTCCCGAAGCCGACGATGGTGCCGAGCGTAGGTATGGCCGGCGTGCTCAGATTGATGCGGGAGGGGGGAATGCCCTCGACGGGAACTCCCAACTCGACGATGGCCAGGTCGGCGATCGGGTAGTCGAAGTCGGGATGCACGACGATCCGGTCAATGGGGAGAAAGCCCGCATGCTGCAGGAAGACCAGGCCCTAACTCGGGTCGGGATCGGTGGGCGGCTGGCAGCCGTTTCGTGTGCCTGGGCAGACGCAGTGGGCCGCGGTCAAGAAGGTCGAGCAACCGATCATCACGCCCGAACAGTTGAGCGTGGCCGTGGCAGGGCTGGCTCCGAGCAGCAACGCGCCGGTGGTCGGGTAGGCGCCGGTCAACGTTCCGTTGACGATCCGCCCGGGCGCCAACGATTGCGGATCGCCGAGCGTCTGCGCACCGGCTCGGGCGGCGCCAGTAGCGCCGAGAAGCGCAACCGCGGCCAGAGCGCAGATCCAGGCGCGCCGCCGGTTACTCATCGCGAGCCTCGCATGACAAGGGGTAGCCTCACCTTGCCGCAGCCGCCGCGCATTTGGCGAGAGAGAAAATGGCTCAGACACCCCCGGCTGAGGGGGGAGCTCTGCGCAAGGTAATCTCGGTGATCTCCCGCGGGGTGGCGACTCGTACTGGCTGGCCGGTCACCCCCAGGCCGAGGTTGACGTGGAGGAGGCTGTTGCCGCGACGGAACGTGCCTCGCGGGTAGCGCGTCATGAACCGCGCCAACGTGGCGGTGCGGCCACCACGCAGCGGGATCGCCAGTTGTCCGCCGTGGGTGTGACCCGCCAGGACCAGAGGCGCGTCCAGGCGGGCGGCGTGATCGAAGAGGTCGGGCCGGTGGGAGAGCACGACCACGGCGGCACCCGCCGGGACCTGACGATAGAGCCGCTCGAAGACCGGGCACTCGGTCAGACCTCGGGCCCAATCTCGCCCTCGGTCGAGCAAGCCCACGATCCAAAGCGCCGCCTCACCGTCTTCGACCCGTAGGTTCTCATCCACCAACACACGGAAGCCGGTGTGGCGGCGGAGCAAGCCGGTGACGGCCTCGGCGCCGCTGTAGATATCGTGGTTGCCAAGGATCGCGACCACGCCCAGCCGTGCGCGCAGGCGGCCGAGCACGGGAAAGGTCTCGGCAGCGTGCGCCACGCCGTCGGTGATGTCGCCGGTGATGACGATCAGATCGGGGGCTAGCCCGTTCACTCGATCGATGTAGCGAGCCAGAGCCGAGACCGGGGTGAACCCTCCCAGATGGATGTCGCTGATCTGTACCAGCCGCAGCCCATTCATGCTCGGCGCCAGCCCGGGCATCGCGACCTCGAACCGGTTGATCCAAACCTTGCGCTGTCCCAGGCCGTACCCGTAGGCCATCGCGCCGCCGATCGAGATCAGGCCGCCGGTGGCGAACAGGTCGGCTGCTCGCGAGACCGGCTCCATCGAAAGGTCGAACCCCGCCAGATCGAAGGCGTGAAAGCCGGCCCAGACCACGCTCCAGAGCGCGCCCGTCAACGTCAAAAAAAGTAGGCCGAACACCGAGCTGAACGCGAAGCCGGTGTAGATCTGCCGGAGCCGGCGAGTCGGCCCCGGCGATAGTTGTGTCCGGGTGAGCAGCCGCCGATTGAACGCGCAGATCAGGCCGGGACCGATGAAGTGAAGCTCAGCGGGGATCGAGAGCGAGCCGAAGCCGGCGATTAGCCTCGTGGCGCAAATCCATTCGGCCAGCGCGACGACGACCAGCAGGAGCGCGAAGAAGTTCGTCCAGAAGAGCCGCTTCACGCGTGCTGCGGCAGTCTTGCCAGCAGCTTCTCGCGAATCCGGTCGGTGCGGGTAGCGATCACAATGCGCAGGTCCTCGAGGTTGTGCTCCTCGAGCTCGGCCGCCGGCGCGCTCGCCGCCAGGCGGCGGAGCACCGCGTCCAGACGCATTCGAACCTCGTTCAGGTCTGCTATCATGCTCGCCAGAACATGGCGCTGCTGGTCGCGCGAGCGTTTGCGCAGCGCGCGGTGCTTAGCGGCGGGCGTGGGTGACGCCATGCCGGTCTTATGCAGGCGGGCGGCTGAGGAGGCAAGGGGTTTGCGGAGCACACGGGGTGTGGTCATCGCGGCGCTGGTCTTGGCCGGAGCCAGCGCCAGCTTAGCATTGCTATCCGGGCAGGCGCCTTTTGCCACCGGCTATGGGGCGCCGACCTTTCTTCTGGTTGGTGGTGCCCTGGTCCTGGCCGGGCTCGCCTACGTAGCGGGGTTACACGGTCTGACGGCCGTCGTTCCTCGGCAGAGCTGGGCGATGGCAGCGATCGGTTTCTCCCTCGCATTGGGTGCCCTTCAGCTCAGGGCTACCCCGGGATCTCCCGCAGAATTCAACCGTCATATGCTCAGTGGCGGCCTAACTGCTTGCCGCAAAAACCCTTATACGCTGACCCCGGCCGAGCAGCGCCGGGCCGTCGCTACCATCAACGCGCTCGGCGGCGGGAGCGCCGGCGATGGCTGCCTGACCGGCGACCCGCGTTGGCGGCCCATTTTGGCAAACCTCGAACGGCCAGCGCAGCCGAATCTGCTTCCGCCATTCATGCAGTACTGGTTTGCCGCGGCCGTAAAGCTAGGCGGACCCACGCTTTTTTCGCTACGCGCTTCCTATTTGATCGCCGAGATGGTCCTGCTCGGAGCGCTCTGCCTGCTGCTCGGCCGGTTGGGCGCCAGCCCGCTGCAACTGGCGGCGGTCGGCTGGGCGCCCCTAGTCTTCAAGGAGCTGATCAACGCGGCTCACTACGAGATGGTGCCGATGATGCTCCTGACGCTGGCGGCCCTGCTGCTCGTGAGCCAGCGCCATGTGGCCAGCGCGGCACTGCTTGGCTTGGCCTGTGGCAGCGATTTTCTGGTCCTTCTCCTGGCGCCGCTCTGGATTCGGGCGACTCCCTCAGGCCGCAGGCTCGCGGTCGGGGGCGTCATGGCCCTGACCCTGGCTCTGCTGTGGGCGCCGTTCGCGTCGTCCGCGGCCACCGTCCTGGATGCGGTGGTCGAGGCCGGCCTGCACCCGGCCGTCAGCTCGCCGGTATTCGCCGGCCTCAGCGGGCTGCTGGTCAAGGTGGGGGTCCCGGCTCGCTCGGCCGTCCAGGCCGGGCTTGGCGTCGTGGGCTCCCTCGCCGTCCTGGCGGTGCTGGCGTATCCGCTGGGTCAGGGCAGCCGTGAGCACGGCGCGTTACGGGCCGCGCTGGTGGTTCTGGCCATGGCGGTGATCGCCGGCCCGAGTGCGTCGCCCTGGAGGCTCTGCTGGCTGCTGCCGCTGGTCGCCCTGGAGGCGCGGCCGGCCTGGCTGGTCCTAGTGGGGCTCCTGCCGATTCTCTACTTCGAGCCGTACCTGGGACGGCAGGGCCTGGCGGCGTACCGAATCTGGATCGTCTCGGCGCCGTTCGTGGTGTTTGCCGTCTTGGCCGCCGCAAACCTCATCTACCGGAACAAGTCTTCGTCGCGAGGCCGGATCAGGTCAGCAGCGCGCGCGTAGGTGCCCGGCGGCAACAGCCGGTCGCAGCCGCGGATCAGCACGACCGGGGTCCCATCCGCCTTACCCGAGACCAGGCCCGCAGCCGCCGCCAGCTCATCGGCCAGCGCGATCTGCGTGTGCTCGAGGCGCCGGCCGGTAAAATCGGCCCGCCCGGTGTGGTCCTCGATCACCTCGAAGCCAGCGGCGCCGATTGCGAACTCGATCTGACCGAGCCGCCAGGGTCGCCCGAAGGTATCCGAAATCACGACGGCCGGCTCCACGCCGCCGAAGCGAGCCGCGAGGCCTTGGCGGAGCCTCGCCGCCGACGCATCCGCATCCAAGGGAAGCAGGGTGACCTCGCCCGGCTCATTCTGGTTGGAGCGGTCCACGCCGGAGTTGGCGCAGATCCAGCCCGGCCCGGTGACGGTGATCAGATGGCCGCGCTCCATGCGGAGGATCTCGCCGGCCTCGGCCAAGGCCACCTCGATCAGCGCCGGATCCCTGTCGAAGGCGGCGCCGAAGCGCCGGGCCTCCTCTCCGGGCGTGACCTGCTCCAGCTTCGCGATCCGCCCCTCGGCTTTGGAAACGATCTTCTGGCTGACCACCAGGACATCCCCCCCGCGTAGCCCGGTGCCGGCCCGCTGGATCGCTTCGGCGACGAGGGCGGCCAAGTCGTGGCCGGGCTGAACCAGGGGAAGGCCGGGGAGTGGGAGGATGGTGATGGCCACGGTGGCTAGCGCGACGGCCGGCCGAGCGTCTGCTGGAGCGCGAAGCGCGCCAGGCGTCGGGCTGCCGGTCGCTCGGTGATCAGGTTGTCGTGTTCGACCGGCCGGGGCCAGCGGGGCTTCCACGCCGCCAGGTCGGAGGGGGCATCCCCGGGGGCAACCACCAAGAGGCGGGCCAGTCCCGCATAGAGCTCGGCGATCGCGGCGGTATCGGGGCGGTAGCCGGCCGCCGTGAGCATGGCCACCAGCGGTCCCTTGACCGCCTTGCCGGCGATCAGCGGGCTGATCGCTATCGTTTTGTGCGCCGCGGCGCGCAACGCGCGACCGATGCCGGCCACCGCCACCATGGGCCCGATGCTTACGAACGGGTTGCTGGGGGCGATGATGACGGCACGAGCCCGCGCGATGGCGTCGAGCACCCCGGGGGCGGCTCGGGCCGAGCGGGCCCCCCGATAGATGAACCCGGCGACCCGGGGACGCGCTCGGCGTGCGACCAGGTAGTCCTGAAACGCAATCTCGCCCTCAGCGGTGCGGACGAAGGTGCGCACCGGGTCGTCGCTCATGGGAAGAACCCGGACTTTGACGCCGAGCGCGCCCGCTAGCTCGGCCGTGCACTGGCTCAAGCTGGTGCCGGCGCGCAGCCGTTCGGTGCGGAATATGTGGGTTGCCAGGTCCCGGTCGCCTAGCCTGAACCAGGCCGTTCCGTAGAAACGCTCGAGCGCGGCCAGCGTGCGATGCGTGTCGCCGCGAATTCCCCAACCGCGCCGCGGCGGGGCGAGCTCGGCCAGGGTGTAAAGCGTCGTGTCGATGTCGGGGCAGACCCGCAGCCCGTAGAACTCGTCGTCGTCTCCGGTGTTGACGATGACGGTGAGCTTGGACGGATCGACGACCTCGACGAGCCCGCGCAGGAGCCTAGCAGCTCCCACTCCACCCGCTAGAAGCGTAACTCCGCTCGTGTAGGTCGTAGATCTGGGCATTGGGGGCTTCGCACTCCTGGTCTTCGTCGATCAGTGCGTACAGGGTGGTGCGCTGGCGCGGGATCCTGCCGGCGCTGCGGATCATCGCACGCAGCTCGGCGACCGAGGTGTACTCGCCGGCATCCGCGCCGGCCTCGCGCGAGATGCTCTCCTCCATCAGCGTGCCGCCCAGATCGTTGCAGCCGGCTTGCAGCGTCAGGGTGGCCAGCTCGTGTCCGATCTTGACCCAAGAGGTCTGCAGGTTGTCGATCAGGCCACGCAGCATGAGCCGGCTGGCGGCGTACACGGCCAGGTCGAGCTGCCCCTGAGGAATCGGCTGAACCCGGCCCTCGCGATAGAGCACCGTGTTCTGCCAGATGAACCGCAGCGGCACGAACTCGGTGAAGCCGCCGGTCTCTGCCTGGATCGTGCGCAGCAGGTCGATGTGACGGGCGACGTGGAGGGGGGTTTCGATGTGTCCGTACATGACGGTCGACGTGGTGGGCATACCGAGCGCGTGCGCGGTCGAGATGATCTGGACCCAAGTGGCCACCGACAGCTTCTTGTGCGAGAGGATCTCGCGAATCTCGTCGTCGAGGATCTCGGCCGCGGTGCCGGGGATGCTACCCAGCCCGAGCTCCTGCAAGCGGCCGATGTAGGCGGGGTAGTCCATCTGGGCGCGCCGCGCCCCGTACATGATCTCCATGGGCGAGTACGCGTGGATGTGCAGCCGCGGGAAGGTGCGATGGACGGCGTCGAGAATCTGGAAGTACCCGTCGGCCGGTAACTCCGGATTGATCCCACCCTGCATGCAGACCTCGGTTGCGCCGCGATCGACGGCATCGTCGATCTTCTCGAGCACGGCGTCGATGGATATGTTGTAGGCCTCCGCGTCTCCCTTGAGATGAGCGAACGCGCAGAACTTGCAGCCGACGAAGCAGACGTTGGTCCAGTTGACGTTACGGTTGACGACGTAGGTGACGACGTCGCCTACGTCCCGGTGGCGGATCTCGTCGGCGGTGGCCACCAGCGCGGCCAGCTCGTTGTCGCGCAGTCCGATCAGATAGGCGCCTTCTTCGACGCTGGGCCGGCGCCCGGCTAGGGCACGCTCCAGGATCCCGGCCGTCTGAGCGGAGGTGCTCGCCAGACGCTGCTGGAGCGAGCGCGTGTCCTCGAGCAGGAACTCGAGCCGGTCGGTGCGGGGCGTGGTGTGCAGGGGGGATGGGGTCATGCGGCAACTCCGGAGGCCGGACGGTTAGTGGTTTCGGTGAAGCGCTCCAGCCTGGCCAGCAGCGCTCGGTCGACGAAACGCTCGTCTATGTACTCAGGATAGATCGGCAGCCGCTCGGCCAGCTCGTAGCCGTGGGCCTGGCACAGCTCGCGGAGCCTCTCGATGTGAGGCCAGGGCGCCTCGGGATTGACGTAGTCCATGGTGAGGGGCGAGATCCCGCCCCAGTCGTTGATGCCGGCGCCGATCAGTTGCGCGAGCGCCCCAGGGCTGAGATTGGGCGGCGCCTGCAAGTTCATTTCGGCGCCCAGGATCAGGCGCGCCAGCGCGACGGTGCGAACCATCTCATCGTCCGTAAGCTCGGGTGCGCCCTGCATCTTGGTGGCCGGCTTGGCGCGAAAGTTCTGCACGATGACTTCCTGAATGTGACCGAAACGCTCGTGCAGTGTGCGAATGGCGAGCAGGCTCGCGATCCGCTCGGCCTCGGTCTCGCCGATTCCCACCAGAATGCCGGTGGTGAACGGGATCGCCAGCTCACCGGCCTCTGCGATCATCGCGACGCGCTTGGCGGGATCCTTGTCGGGGGCGTGCTGGTGAGCCATGCCCCGGTCGCGCAGTCGCGGGCTGATGTTCTCCAGCATGAGCCCCATGCTGACGTTGAGCGGCCGCAGCAACTCGAGCTCATCGCGCGCGAGCAGCCCAGCGTTGGTGTGCGGCAGCAGGTGCTCGTCGAGGGCGATCTCGCAGGCGCGGGCGACGTAACCAGCGGTCGAGTCCACTCCGAACTCGGCCAGGACCTGCCGGAAGCCGCGGAAGGCGACTTCCGGCTTGTCGCCGAGGCACATGAGCGCCTCGATGCACCCGAGCCGGCGGCCGCGCCGGGACCAGTCGGCAATCTCACTGGGGGTCATCGTCCACTCACCGGGCTGGCCCGGGTCGCGGCGGAACGTGCAGTAGGTGCAGCGGTCCCGGCAGAGGTTGGTCACGGGCAGAAAGACCTTGGGAGAGTAGGTGAGCCGGCGACCGTGTGCGCGGTCGCGCAGCTGGCCGGCCGTCGCGCAGAGCTTGGCTAGGTAGTCACGACCGCCGGCCGTGTCGCGATGGATGAGGGCGTATGCGTCGTCCTCGGAGAGCCTATCACCCGCCGCCGCCTTGCGCAGCGCGATATCGGCCGGATTGGGCATGGTAGCGTGCGCTCAGCCGGCGGTTTTACGGGACGGGTAGGGGGTTGTCAATGGAACGATTCCTCGCCCTCCACCTGAATGCCGAGCTTGTCCATGCGGTACTTGAGGATTCGCCGAGTGGTTCCGAGGATGTTCGCGGCGCGCGTCTGGTTGTAGTGCGTGCGCCCGAGCGCCTCCGAGATGATGTCGCGCTCGAACTCAGCGACCGCGTCCTCGAGCGACCTGTGGCCGGTGAGCACCTGTTCGCGCACGGCGATGGCGACCGCCGGACCGTCGAGCAGGTCGCTCGGCAGTTGGTCGGGGCCGATGATCTTGTGCTCGGGCGGGCTCAACACGAGCATCCGCTCGATCACGTTCTCCAACTCGCGGACGTTGCCCGGCCAGGGATGGCTGATCAGGTGATCCACGGTCGTGGACGACAGCGTTCGTTCGGGGAGCCCGAGCTCCTTGGTCTTGGCGGCGAGAAAGTGACGGATGAGATGCGGGATGTCGTCCTTTCGCACGCGGAGCGGAGGGATCTCCAGGGCGACGACGTTGAGCCGGTAGAACAGATCGGAGCGAAAACGTCCGGCCGCCATCGCCTCGTGCAGGTTGCGGTTGGTCGCGGCCACCACGCGCACGTCGACCCGGATCGGCTTGTCGCCGCCCACCCGCATGACCTCGCTCTGCTCGAGCACGCGCAGGAGCTTGGCCTGCAGGGCCGCGCTCATCTCCGCGATCTCGTCGAGAAAGATCGTGCCGGTGTGCGCCAGCTCGAACTGCCCGATCTTCCTGTCGTGGGCGTCGGTGAACGAGCCTTTCTCGTGGCCGAACAGCTCGCTCTCGAGCAGGTTCTCAGGAATGGCGGCGCAGTTGAGCGTCACCAGCGGGCGCGCGGCGCGTGGACTGTGGAAATGGATCGCTTTGGCGATCAGCTCCTTGCCCGTGCCCGATTCGCCGGTGATGAGCACGGTGGTCTTGAGCGGCGCCACCGCGGTGACCGTGCGGAAGAGCTTCTGCATCGGCTCGGAATCGCCGATGATGTTTTCGAAGCCGTAGCGCTTGCCGACCGCTTCACGCAGTTGCACGACCTCGCGCTTGAGGTCGGCGTTCTCGGTGGCTCGCCTGGCGATCAAGCGCAGCTCTTCGACGTCGAACGGCTTGGTGACGTAGTCGAAGGCTCCCAGCTTCATTGCCGTGACCGCCGTCTTGACGGTCTTGGTGGCGGTGAGCATCACGACCGGCAGATTGGCGTCGGTCTGACGGATGCGCTCGAGGATATCGAGGCCGTCTGCTCCCGGCATCAGGATGTCGAGGAACACGAGCGCCGCGCGGTTGTTGCGCAAATGCTCGAGCGCGAGCTCCCCGGACTCCAGGGCAGTGGTCTCGAACTCGTCCTTGAGGACCATGCGCACGGACTCCCGCACGCCGGCTTCATCATCTACGATCAGTACGACCGGTTTGCTGACCACGGCTTCCCACCTCTCCTCCGCGCAGGACTAGACGAATGGTCATCGCCTCTCCCGCGGCACTCACTTCCACCTTGCAACCGTTGCGCACGGCGACCGTGCGGGCGAGCACGATGCGCCAGGAAGGCTCCTGTTCGCCACCGCCCGCGATCCGGCGCAGCCGAGTCACCGGCCCGCCCGGGGCGGGCACGGACAGCGTGATGACCCTCTCGTTTCCGGCGTCGATCAGCAGGCGCTGCCCCTCGGGCAACTCGCCGAGCGCCACGGCCACGAGGTTGTCCACGACGAAGTGCAGCTGCTCGGGATCGGCCTCGACCCAAGCCGTGCCCACCGGCGCGATCAGGATGCGCCGCATGGCCTGCGGATCGAGCGCCTGGACGACCTCGCGCACGACGGTCACGGCATCGATCCGCTGCCGTGCGGGTTGGGCGAACCCGCTGTAACGTTCCAGCTCGCTCAGGCAGGCGTTCAAGCGGTCGCACTCCGCGCTCACCCGTTCGCCCAGCTCGCGCGCGGTGTCCGCTTCGAATCGGCCGCTCGAGATTGCACCGGCGAACGTTTTGATGGTGGTCATCGGGTTACGCAGATCGTGAGCCAGGCCAGCCACCACCGTCTCGAAGGACGCATCGGCGGAACCCTCGCGGGCTTCAATCTCGGGCACGACGACGGGCTCGGCACGCACGGGCCGTTGCGGTCGGAGCGGTGGGCGTGCCGTCTCGGTACGCTGCTGGGCGGGCCGTCCGGCTGGCCGCGCGCGTAGGGTCTCGGTCGCGATGAATAGAATGTCCTGCGCCTCGATCGGCCGGCTGGTCAGCTGATCGTCGGGGATCCCGGCGAGGGTGCGGGTGAGCACGGCCTCCAACTCGGTGACGTTCCCCGGCCACATGTAGGTCTGAAGCCGCGACATGGCTTCGGGGGTGAACGACAGGTCGACGTCGATGCCGAGGCTGCGCGCGATCCGGCGGGCCAGCGCCTGGGCCAGCGGCGGGATCGCGATGGGCTGTTCGCGCAGCGGCGAGATCTGAACCGCGAGCGCATTGAGCTGACGATAGAGGTTGCGGGAGAACGTGCCAGCCACGACCCTCTCGGCCGGGTCTTCGACCGAGGTTGCGATCAAGCGAAACCCGCGGGGACCGGCCAGCACCGTCGCCAGACGCTCCTGCTCGATTGCCGGCCGCTCCTCGATTTCGGGAATGATCAGGGCGAAAGGGCCGCACGGCGTTTCGCGCTCGACGACCTCGTGCAGTCGCTCATCCGGGAACAACGTCACCGCGCGGAGCACCGGTTGCGCCGCTCGGCAGACGGCCAGCGCGATGCGCCGCCGGCCCGAGCCAGGCTCGCCCAGGATCCAGAGCGGGGTGGAGAGGCGTGCGGCCCGGCGCAGCAAGGCGCCGGCCGGCGCCGAGACGAAGGGGAACTCGAGCCAGCCGGTCTCATCGTCCGCGCGGCGCGGCGTGAGGCTGGCTGGGCCGGAAGAGACGCGGCTCGCCTTGAGGAGCCTCTCGACTTGCAGGCGCAGCTCGAAGGGATCGAACGGCTTGCGCAGCACCGAGAGGTGATCGCTTTCCGCGACGGTGGCCGGCACGGGGTCCTTGCGATCGACCAGCAGCAGCACCGGCGCGAACGAGACCAGGCTGCGCAAGGTGGCCTGGTCGGCCAGCTCGGCGTAGCGGAGATCGGCGATCACCAGATCGACGTCTCCGGGGGCATGGATGCCGGTACGCACGACGACCTCGTGGCTGCCGCCGAGGATCACCTCGACCGTGGTCGCGGCTCGTCCGCTCGGATCGATGAGCGCGATTCTAGCCATGCATCCTCAGCTCGCGCAGCGGGCCCGGGATCGCGACGATGGGCGGGACGCGCGGCCCGGCCGGTAGGTTCACGTAAAAGGATGTGCCCTTACCGGGGACCGAGCGTACGTCGATGAAACCGGCGTGCCGGCTGACGATCTGGTGGGCGATGGAGAGCCCGAGGCCGGTGCCCTCGAGTCGCGTGGTGAAGAACGGGTCGAAAATGCGGTCGACGGCGTCGGGCTCGATGCCAATCCCATCGTCGCTCACTTCGATGCAGACGTAGTCGCCACGCTCCAGCCGGTTGGGGTAGCTCGAGACCACCACTGAACCGCCCGTCTTCGTCGTTCCGCGGCCGCCGCAGGCTTGGACGGCGTTCAGGATCACGTTGATGACGACCTGCTTGATCTGGTCTTCGTCGGCCGTCAACTCGAGCGCTCCGGCGTGCAGGTGCCGGACCAGGCGGACACCGGCGCTGCGAGCCTGGCTGTCCAGCAGCAGGCAGATCCGGTCCAGGCAGTCGTTGACCGCGACGCGCTGCAGTTCGGCCGGAGCGGGGCGGGCGAAAGCCAGCAACTCGTTGATCAGCGCGCAGATGCGATCCACCTCCGACAGGGTCAGCTCGAAGAAGCTCTCGCGGAACTCCTTGTCGCCGAGCCGCTCGGGAAGGAGCTGGGTGAAGGTCCGGATCGAGACCAGGGGATTGCGGATCTCGTGTGCCAAGCCCGCCGCCATCGTACCGATGGCAGAGAGCCGCTCGTTGCGTTGGATCAGCTCACGGCTGTGCTCGAGGTCGGCGTACAGGCGCGCGTTGGCTAACGCGGTAGCGAGCTGGTTGCCGAGGATCGTCAAGACCGCGAGGTCCTCTTGGGTGAAGAGCACGCCGTCGGTGCGTGCGGCCAGCAGAATGATGCCTTCGAGCGCTTCGGGCGTTCGCAGCGGCACCGCGACCTCGGCGCCGATCTGGCTCATCGCCACCACCACGGCGAGAGGGCTGCGCCCGCTTTCCGTCTCGATCTGCAGTTCTTCACGCACGGCCGGCTCACGCCGCTCCTGCAGCCAGGCAACCAGCGCGTCGCGCTCGTGGAGCGACTCGGGCAGGCGCGGCAGATAGCAGCCACGCTGGCCGGTCAGGCGCCAGCCCTTTCCGGGCTCGGCGACGTAAACGGCGGCGGCGCTGACGCCCAAGGCCGTGGTCAGCGTCTCGCACATGCGCTCGACCAGCCGCTTCAGATCGAGGATGCGCGCCGCTTCCTGGCTGAACGCGACGAGCGCTTCGCGGTAGTGGCGGCTGCGGCCGAGAACCGCCGCGCCGATTCGACGCTCGGCGGCGGCCGAAAGCCGAGGCACGATGACGGCCGCGAGCGTGCAGATCGCGAAGATCAGGAGTGAGAAGTCGAGCTGGACTTCGCCGTGATACGCCTTTTGAGCGGCCAGCAGGAGCAGAAAACACGGGACCGCCAACACCGCGGAAGCTACGGTTCGTACCACGCCACGCGTGATGGCCTCGTCCAGGTCGACCAGGCGGTAGCGAAGGATCGTGTATCCGACCAAGGCGCTCCAGAACGCGGTGGCAAGCGGGCCGAACGGGAGGATCGTCACCTCGGTGCGCGGGTACGTGAACAGATACATTCCGGCGGCGTCGTGAGCGCCCGCGAGCAGGTACGGCACTATTCCCACCGCAAAATAGTAGGCTTGGGCACGGCGGATTCCGTGCGAGTGGCGGATGGCTCGCACCAAGAGCGTCAATGAGTAAGCGACCGCGCACGTCGCATAGAGAAAGAGCACGGCCGTACCCCACGTTCCCGAAGGATACCAACGCAACATTTCGGGTGTGGTCGTGATGGCGCGCACGCCACCGTTGATGCCACCTGCCAGCGCCAGCACGGTCAGCACACAGGCGGCCGCATAGCTCGTTCGCAACACGCCGCGACGCGCCGGGCCGAACAACAGCGTGGTGACATGGAGGAATAGTGCGGGTGTCAACGCAGCGCAGGCCATCAGCATGCGCGCCCATGCGTCCGCATCCCTCAACCGCAGCGGCTGCGACAAAGCGAACACGCCTAGTGCCAAGGCCGCCGAGCAACACCCCGACAAGAAGAAGATCTGATTGAGCGGCCGTTTGCGGTCGCGCAGCAGCGCGAATAGCGCCACGAATAAATGGATCGCGAAGGCCGCTACCGCGGCCGAGGCCACCAGATTCACCGCTTAAACCCCCACCCACACCCTGCGCCTTGCGCGCAGGCACAAGCACCAAGATACCGTCCAAAGCTGTACAGGGTCAACACGGTGGGCCACGGTTTTCCGCAGCCGCTCGTGGGATGACTCAACGGCTAGGCGGTCAAGATGGCGTGTTCGCTAGCGTACGGGCACAGCGAGCCGGCGGAGCAGGGCGCCGGCGGCCATGAGCAAACCGACCGCGATCAAGACTCGGCCGCCGCGGTGGACAACGAGGTAGTATTCGTGCTTCGCCGTCCAGTCCTCGTACAGCTCGTGTGCCGTCGTGCGAGGTTCCAGAATGGAAGCGGTGCCGCGGAACGGCTTGTCCACCTCAGGGCCGGCAAGCTCGCGCGCGTAGCTGATGCGGTTGGTGTACTGCTCTAGCTTGGATCTGGCCATGAGCCAGTTACCCAGGCCCAACACGAGCAAGACCAGCCCGGCGACCAGCACGCGTGAGGAACGCCGCATCGAGGCTTCTCGTTAATCGCGCAACCGCGGCGCGGTCAACCGCTGCCCGGCCGACCGGCAAGTTGCGCGGCCGAAAGCGAGCCGCTACCGTCCGCCGATGCCGCTGTCGCCGCTCGAGAGCGGGGTTTTCGACAGGCCAGCGAACGCCGCGCCTGCGCGAGAGAATACGCGCTCAGCTTCGTACGTGGTCGGACGTGTGAGCTGGGGGCGGCTTGCCTACGGAGAGGCCCTCGAACGGCAACGTAGGCTCGTCGAGGCGCGCCTGCTTGGCGAGGTCGCCGACACCATCGCCGCCGTCGAACACCCACCGACGATTACGCTGGGCCGGCACGCGCCGGCCGCCGACGTGCGGCTGAGTCCGGGCGATCTGGCACAGAGGGGCATCTGCCTGGTGCGCACGGATCGGGGCGGCCGGGCGACCTACCATGGTCCGGGGCAGGCCGTCATCTATCCGGTGGTCGCGCTGGAGCCGTTGCGCCTGGGAGTGAAGAACTGGGTGTGCCTGCTGGAGAAGACGATCATCGACACGCTGGCAGCCTATGGGATCGCGGGTCAGCGCCAGCCCGGCCGGCCCGGTATCTACGTCGGGTCCGCAAAGATCGCGTCGGTTGGGTTGCGCGTGGTGCGTGGCATCAGCTACCACGGGGTCTCCATCAACGTCGCGGCCGACCTTTCCGGTTTCGATGCGATCGTCACCTGTGGAGTGAGCGGCCAGCCTCTCACTTCGCTTGCGCTGCAGGGGGCGAACCGAGCGACCGTCGAGGAAGTGTCGCGCCGGTTCGCGCTTGGCCTGTCGGCCGAGCTGGAAGCGGTTGCTGCTCGCGCACGGTCATCAGGCTGCTGCCCATGAGTCGGTCCAGGGGTGACCCGAAAGTGCTGGCCTCGGCGATGCTGGCGGGAGATCGCATCGCCTTGGCGCGCCTGATCACGTTGGTGGAGAACCGCAGCGCCGGCGCCCCGGCGATCATGTCGCAGGTCTACGCGGCTTGCGGCCGTGCCTTCACGCTCGGGATCACCGGACCACCGGGTGCGGGCAAGTCCACGCTCACCAGTTGTCTGATCGACCATCTGCGCGCGCTCGGCCAGAGCGTAGGCGTGGTCGCGATCGACCCCTCCAGCCCTTTTTCCGGTGGCTCGGTGCTCGGCGACCGGATCCGCATGCAGAAGCATTTTCTCGATCCGGAGGTCTTCATTCGTAGCCTTTCCAGCCGTGGCAGCCACGGTGGGTTGGCCCGCTCCGGGCGGGACATAGCGCGCCTGTTCGATGCGTTCGGCAAAAACACCGTGATCATCGAAACGGTCGGCGTCGGCCAGACCGAGCTCGACATCATGGAAGTGGCCGACACCGTGATCGTCGTGCTGGTGCCCGAGGCCGGCGACACGGTGCAGGTGATGAAGGCGGGGCTCCTCGAGATCGCGCACGTGTTCGTCGTCAACAAGGCCGATCGCGAAGGCGCGCTGCGCATGAAGACCGAGCTAGAAATGATGCTGGGGCTCAAGGCCGACGGCAACGGCGGCGCCTGGCAGGTGCCGGTGCTCATGACCAAGGCTTCGACGGGAGAGGGTGCAAAGGAAGTGCTCGACGCATGCCTGGCCCATCGCGAGCATCTGCGTACGACGGGTCACGGAGCCGGCCGTGGCGAGCGCCTCAAGGCCGAGGTGCTCGAGATCTGCGAAGAGGAACTGATGCGCCGGTTGCGCGCGCACGTTGCGGCCGAGCCGATACGCAGTCTGCTTCAGCGTGTGGCGGTGGGCGAGAAGGATCCTTACCAGGCGGCGCTCGACATTCTCGCCCAGCGCGAGCGACTGCTCGACATCCTGGCCGAGGACTCGCACCGTTAGAGTACCTTGACTTCAGCTCCCAGCGAGAAGATTCTTTTCCGACGCGGCGATGTAGCTCAGGTGGTTAGAGCGAGGGCCTCATAATCCCTAGGTCGGTGGTTCGAGTCCACCCATCGCCACCAGAATCCGTAGACATTCCTGCTACTTTCGCGACCGCCTCTCGGGCTTGGCTTTCGGACGGGTCGCTGGTGCCGGTAGTGGTGCCGGTTGCGCGGAAAGTTTCCACCTTCGCGAGCCGCTGAACGGCATCGAGGCGATGGGCTGGTGAGAGGTGAGCGTAGCGCACGGTCATGGTGATGGTCTTGTGTCCCATGAGTTCCTGAACGGTGCGCAGGTCCACGCCGGCCATGACCAACCTCGATGCGAACGTGTGTCTCAAGCAGTGCCAGGAGAAGTCCCTGATCTTCGCCTTGGTGAGCGCCTTGATGAATACGCGGTTGACGAAGTTCTGGGCGTCCAGCGCGCTGTCTCCGGTCTCGGAGGGGAACACGTGCGGCGAGCGCAGCCGGCTCGGCAGAGCCCGCAGGATCGTGCGTAGCTCGTCGTTTATGGGCACGTGGTAGGTTTCCCCGGACTTCGAGCGCACCACCGTTATCAAGCCGGTTTCCAGGCTCACGTCCGACCAGCGCAGTGCAAACTGGTTGCCACGCCGCACCCCCGTGTGAAGCGCCACGGCGACTTTGGGCCAGTGCTCTTCGCCAACAGCCGCTCGAAGCCGCGCTTCCTCTTCTTCCGTGAGGTAGCGAATCCGCTGGTTGTCTTCCTTGAAGAACTTGATGTGTCGCACGGGATTGGATTCCAGCAGCCCGTCGACGATCGCCGTGTTGAAGGCGCACTTCAAGAACGCCAGCTCGCGGTTCACGCTCGCCGGCGCCATGCCGTCAGCCTCGCGGCGACGGGCAACATACCGCGCCAGGTCGGTAGGTGTGACTTCTCGCAGCGTCCGGCTACCGAGCGCGGCGCTCCACAGCGCAACGTAGCGGCGGTAGTGGGCGGGATGCCGCGCGCGCCCTTCGACATGGTTCTTCAAGTAGCCCGTGAGGTAGTCGGCTAGCAGCACGTCTCTTCGGCGTATCCGTTCGGGGAAGAAGCGCCGCTCATGAACCTCGGTCTTGCGCTTGGCGTAGACCCTGCGCGCTAGGCCCTTCGGCCCGACCTTCTCACGGTGCTCGCGGCCGTGCTCGTCGTGGTAGCGGACCCACCAGACGCCGGAGCCCTTGGGGCGGTCGAACAGGCCGCGATCCGCCGCGTTACGCCTTCTTAGCTTTCCGTCCTCTTCGCTCATGTCCAGAATCGTCAAACAGCTCGCAGACAGGCAACCCGAGCGCCTTCGCTATTACCGCCACGGTCGAAGCCTTCACGTCCTGACCGGCCCTTTCGGCGCGTGCGATTGCCACACGGTGCAGGCCCGTAAGCTCCGCGACCTCCGCCAGGCTGAGCCCGGCCCGTTTGCGCGCGCGCTTGAGGCCGTCCATACCGGCTAACCTGTAGCACTTCGGCTACGATCATGCAAATCACGTATCGCGCTCGGCGATGGCTCGCAGCGCCGGTCGCTCGTCTTCTTTGATGATCCTCTCGATCACGCTCAGCCGGAACCGCAAGGCACGGCCGCGCAGCTTTACGACGGGCAGCCGGCGCTCGTAGGCCCAGGCGTAGACCGTGCTGACCGCGATGCCTAGCATCGCTGCCACTTCCTCGGGGCGGAGCAGCCGGTCACTCATGAGGGGCGTACACCTCGGCTGTAAGTGACGCGGCGCTCTGGGAGCCCCCTATCTGCCAGGCTGCCCATACCCGGAGCGGGTCGTAGTAGCCGGTCACTCATCCCATCGTTCCGGGACATCGTTGCGCGCATCATCCCCATAACCCTGACCAGCTTGCCCACGTTGCCCACGGGCTTCCTGATGCCCCGTGTTAAAGAGGCTCTCACCGTCGCTGGTCGGGTCGGCTGGTCGGATCCGCGACCGACGTTGCATCATTCCTGACCATTCGACGGGCCCATCGCACCCGTTTTCGTCGGGTTCTGAGGCTGGCTGGTCAGATTGGTCGGGTTGGTCAGGTTCTGTGGGCATAACATGCGCCGGATTCATGTGGAGCACCTTCCGGCGAGAACCGGCTAGCATCCGTCGCACCGTGTATGTCTGCCGTCCGCCCCGTTCTGTCGTACGGAGCAGGCCATGCTCGTGCAGCCGTTTCGTCAAGGTTGTCAGAGCAACGCCAAGGCTTCCTCCGCTAACGTCGAGCATACGCTGCGTGGCGCGGTAGGCAGCAGCCGGGTCCAAGTAGAGATCGGGACCATTGAGCCAGCCGATTCGATCTCCCTGCGGACGCCAATCGGTCCCAGCACTTACGCCATGGCCGACAGTGACTTGCCGCCACCCCCAGGCGTTGGGGTTCTGCGGAACATTCCCAGCCGAATCGGCAACGTGCGCGTTACCCGATGCGAGCGCCGAGGCAAGTAGTTCGACGAATCGGAGCGCGGGATCGGTCGCATCGTGATGGCTTCCTTGAGACAGTCCAACCTGGCGAAAAGCCTTCTCGCCACGGTTCCACAGATCTGCCGCTTCCTGCGCCGAGATCGCACCCACGTCCTCCGCGAAGTTGAGGAAGTACCGGAGTCCCAACGCTAGCTTCGCGATATTGTCGGGCGTGCGCCGGTGCTGGGCGGATCGGTGAAACACACTACGCAGTTCCTGTTGCTCGGCATCACGACGCTGATGAACCTCCTCATAGCGTTCCGCGAGCCATCGGATGTAGGCGCTTGTCGCTTGAGCGAATAGACCGTCGGAACCGGCCTTCTGACACTCCGTCAGCACGGCCTCGCTGATGTCGTTCGGTCCTATCTCGATGATGCAGATTCGCGCGCGGATGGATTGGCCGCGCGGGATGTCCTCGCCGGTGCTGAGAATCAGACCCCGTGGCGGCTTCACCGGCCGGAGAGTTGCATCCTGTCGCATACGTTGCCGACCCGATCTGTTGCCCTGGGCGCGCAGGACGCGATCGGCCTTGCGATGTAGATGGTCGATGTCGTAGCGAGAGCCAGAGGGCGCGAAGTCGTCGATGCAGAAAATCGCGTCCTTCACGGCGAACAGTACGCCTTCAAGGGCGTTATCGGTGCTAGACCAGGAGCCCGGCAGGTGGGTGCGGTCGAATCCCGTCCCAAAGTGCTGCTGGATGCGCGCTGCTAACTCGCTTTTCAACGCTCCCGTCGGGCCGGCGATGTGGAGCGCAACGTCGCACGGGCCAAGGATGCTCCGCCAGATTGCAGAGAAGAGGGGAATGACTATCTGAGCCGGTCCAAGGTCCAGCAACTGTAGGCTTGCCCGCACGGCCCGAACCAAGTCGTCTCCGGTGGGTGGCGGCGGCAATGCGAACCGGTCGAGTCCTCCGGGCAGATCGACGTTTACGTAGTCGGTGAAGCCTTCGGGACTGATACCACCCGTTGCGTGCAGGTAGATCCACGTGCCGCCGATGTCGCGCCAACCGGTATGTGTGTACACACGGCGCGTGACGAGATCGTTGCTCAGTGTCTGGATGGCGGCTCGCACGTGGTCCCTGATAGCCTGGCCGGGGTAGACCATCGCCCTTGCGCCTAGCTGCTGGAGCGGCCAGTTCATCGCTGCGAACTGTGCAGGTGTTACCTGGCAGCGGACGGTCTGACCGTCCAGAGTGATCTCCAACTCGAAACTACGTTGCGCTTCGATCCCATCGTCACGAGTGCACTCGGCGATGATCGTTGCCGCAAAGTTCGTGAGCTGGACCGGAACCACGCCGTGCTGTGTCCGCTTGTACCAAACCAATCCGTCGGCCGTGGCGGCGTACGAAGAGACGCCGGCCTTTCCTGGTTCACTAGGCGACGGACCGGCTTCGCTCGCATTCTGGGGGGTGTATGGCTCTGAGGAGTTGACCAACCTGACCAACTCGCCCAGGGTGCCTCCTTTATCAAGGAAATCGCTGACATCGCCCTTCGGCGGCAGGTCGGGTAGCGCAACGATCCTGACCACACACCCGACCAGCGCGAGTGATCGAGCGACCATTTGGGCGTGCCGTCGTCCCGCATCATCGTTGTCGACCAGAATGACGACAGTCCTGCCGCGGAGAACCTCACTGTAAGAATCCTTCCACTTACCCGCACCGCCGGGGTTGCAAGTAGCGACCAGGCCGAGCGCACTAAGCCGATCCGCGTCTTTCTCGCCTTCTGGGATGTAGACGATCTCGTTTGGGTCGGCCGCAAGAAGCTCGGGCAGTCGATAGGGGACCCGCTCGACGCCGTCTAGGTTGCTGATCCACCCACCTTGTCCGTCCGGACGGCGTTGCCGGAAGCTCTTGTCGGCATAGCGTACGACTTGGAAAAGCAGCGCACCGTCTGCGCCCCGATAGTCATACGTCGCGACGATCTCGCGTTCGGCTCGCCTCGCCCTGCCGTGTTTCCCGGCTTTGTTCGGGAAAAGATCAAACATGTGGAATCCGAGCACCGAAACGATCCGTTCCGTGGTACAGCCGGCGAAACAGTGGAGCAGAACCCGACCATCGTCGCCGACGCCGATGCTGAGACTATTCTTGCGATCATCGTGCGCTGGGCAGCGTGCTGTGTGGCCAGTACTGCTACGTTGAACGTTGTCTAACTTCGCAAGGATGCCCGGTAGATTTGTGCTCATCGCGAATACTCCGCGCTTCTTGAGTCGCAGCACGGAAGCGATGTGAATGGTCGAAGTGCGACATTCCAGCGGCGTGTCGTCATGTTGCATGGCCAGGCTAGTCGCTCGGGCAACAGGCGAACAGGCGAACGAACGAGATGAATCGGCACGACTCATGAGGCCCGTCCTAGAGGTCTGTTCCGACCAGAGCGCGATGCACCTGGGCGTGTGTTGAGCCTCCGCGAAGGGCGGAAGCGCGTCGATAACGAATGTAACGAACTAATGGCGGCGTGCGATTCCTATTCGGAAACGCTGGAGAGGGGTGATGCCGTGTCGATCTGTCCTGTTACTTCGCGACCTTACCGGAAGCCATCTATGAGCGGTTGCGGCGGCGTCTGACGGATCGTGAGCCCGCGCTAGGAGCATTCGTTTATTCGTTACCGCGATCGCTTTGGACCGGATTTTCCCCATGTCGCTGCATATTTTCCGTCGCGACCCGTTAGTTGCGTCCGTGCCTCGTTGAACAGTCTGGGGCTGAAGCCGGGATTGAGCTTGTCCTCGAAGTATCTGAGCAGGCGTTGAACCGGCCAAGCATCGCGGTCGTCTTCGTTCAGGTCGAGGAATCGACGTAGGACGTTGTGGTATACGGACTTGGTGTGTTGTGCTGTCGGATCGGCGGGTAGCAGGGTTGGCAGCTCTTTCTCAAATCGTCTCAGGTTGATCTCTGCCACAACCGCACGACTGAAATGCTCGCGTAGCCTCCGAATCTCATCGTCCGATATACGCAGATTCATCCACGCGGGACAGTCCACTAACGGTTGCGGCTCGGGTACTACGTCGAAGGAATCCGCTAGGTATCGCGCCGTCATTACCATCCAGGAGCCTTGCTTGGAGTTCCATAGCTCCACGGGGACGTTCTGAACGGCACCGTTGTCGTTGCGTACCCCTTCGACCTTTAGCCCGAGGGCTAGAATCACGCGTATAACTGCTGCGACGAATGCCTTGGGGAACCGCTCGCCGCCACCTGCTCCCTCAAGCGCCTGTTGATCGATCAACTCCTGCAGTCGGGGCAGCGCATCGTCGTTTCTGTCGGGCGGAAATGCCTCCGCGAATTCTCGGTACAGGTCTCGGAGCACCTGGCGCAGGGAATGGTACCCCGGCGCCAGGTCGGGCATATCGTACATGGCAGCCTCCGTCGCTCTGCCGCTCCGTAAGCTGGTGGGGATGCTGCGGCGGGCCGATACGGAGACCCGGCTCTTCGGGCGCTACCCTAGCCGCAGCTCTAAGCCTAACTACCACAGGCACTCACCGAGTCCGAAGGAAGAATGCGGCTGCTAGCTGATACGGCGTATGTGGCAAGCCCCCGTAGGCGGGGTGGTACTCCCCCGGGCCTCGCTGCCATGCCAGTGATACGATGACACCAATGGGCGCGCCGGGAACGTCCAAGATCACCAAGGGGAGGATCACGCGCATCGCGGCGGCGGTGCGTCGTGGGCTCCCGCGTGCTGTCTGTGCGTCAGCTGGCGGTATTAACCGCGAAACGCTACGGCGTTGGTTAAACGCGGGCAGGAATGGCTCCACGGGCCTCATGGCCGAGCTTGTCACAGCAGTCGAGAGCGCCGAGGCCGACCTATTTGAGCGCGTCATGAAATCGGTCGAGCGTGGCATCGAGAAAGATCCCTGGCTTGCGCTACGGTATCTTGCGATGCGGTTTCCTACGCAACTCGGAGCAGGAGCGGCCGTTGCCGAACGTCTCATATCCGCTCCCCCTGTCGCAGCGCCCGTGACCTTCGAAGTGCGGCTCACTGGCGCGCCTGACGAGGGTTCAACTCAGCCGTGGCCCGACGGAAGGCGCGCAACGCTGCCGGTGCACGAGCAAGCCGGGCAACTCGTTCCCGTGATCGAGTTCGACCAAGCGATTCCGATCTCCGAGGAATACCGGCCACCTTCCCGTCCCGGTCGTGGTCGCATCCGGTACTAGCGAGGGGGGGCGTACCTCGGTTTTCCCTAGACCGCGTGCGCGGGAGCCCATCGATTCGTCGGCCGCCATGGCGCTGCGCGCACGCCAATCAACGCGGTGCTGAGTTTGCGCGGCCGGGCTCTTGTAGGCCGCGATTACGACCCGCGTATTATGCAGTGCGCAACATGGTACGCGCTTTCACGCCACCGCCAACATCCCGAGTGTCAGCTGTTGTTGTGAGGCGCGTACGCGGAAAGATCACCCGTCCTGGGGCGTTTACGGATTGCCAGATGCGATGTTTGAGAGAGGGTGGGGTGCCTGCCTCGAATCGCTCAATTGACGGAACGCGACACTATACCGGCTCGGTATCAGGATTGAGCGGCATCCGCCCGGATGCGTGACGATAGGGTCACCAGGGGCGACGGCGTGAATCGCGTACCCGCCCGCGCCACCGCAGGCTGACCGATTCCGTCTAGTCCGTCGCGAGAGTAATTTGCTCCAATAGGTGGGCGTACCTGGGGTTGCCGTCGAGGGGAAGTCATGAGGAGCGCTACCGTAGACGTTGAAACTCCTACTCGGCAAATGATCGCTTCGGCCGGTAGCAATCCGAGCGGCGACGGACGCGTTGGTGGTCTGGGGAAAGTAGGACTCGCGGTTGGAATGACTTGGCTTGTAGGCGCGACGCTACTGGCAATGGGCTGCATGCCAACCTCGACGCCGACCGCGACAACGGCGGCAACTGCTAGTGAAGCGAGTATTCGGGGGTGGCAGAATTTGACATGGGGCATGACGCCGGCCGAAGCGATCGAAGCATTGGGCGTAGCGGGCGAAGGACTGGTCGAAGACGCCGGGCAAAGGCCGGCTCAGGAAAACGGCATTGCGTACGGCGGGATCGACATTGAAGTAATCGGCAAGCCATTTTCGCTTATCTTGCTATTTACTCAGGGCGACCTACGGCTTTACGCGGTAAGGCTCAGCCTATTCACGGTCGATGAGATATCCGGCGCGAACGGCCACGTCTTCGCCAACCTGCGGCGGGCATTGGCAGCGAAGTACAACGAGCCGTCGGTAGCTGGCACCAAGTCGCATTTAGGCACAGCAATCGGCCATACTGCCGACATGGAAAGCGACGAGTGGCATTTTCCCGAAACGACGATTGTGCTGAGCCATTCGACGCTGGCGTATCGAATGGGCGGCGTGGCCATGTTCGGCAATGACGTGCGCGTCGAATATCTCCAGGTGGACAAGTCGGTTGAAGGCGTTCTGTAGGTAGCCGCAACCGTACGGGCTGTTGGGCGCGTGGGCTTGAGCGCCCATTGGGCATCGAGGGAGGAAACAATGCCAGTGCGGACTAGAGCGTACCCCGGTGCAGTCATCGGGGAGTCCGGAACATAGAGCGTCCAAGACAACGAGGGGTCGGCCGGTAGCCACACTGCCCGCACGGAACGGCGCATCTTTGGCAATCGGGAATACCGAGCACATCGGTAAGTGCTCGCCGAGCACCGAATCGAGGAATTTGATAGTCAGCCTGACCGGCGCGCGCCTTGACGCAGACCGATCCAGTCAACTAGGCTCATGCGCCGGCCGGGACTGCGTAAGCATCCAGACCGGCAGTGACCCGCCACCCGGAGGTGCATCATATGCGACGCTTTCGCGCGTGCCTCGTTCTAGGGAGCCTGCTGTTTGCAGACCAGTCTGATGCGCTGACGATCAACGACGCTCGGATTCGAAACGGCGCGCTTGAGGTCAGAGGCCGGGATGCTGTTCCGAACGCGATCATCCTGCTCGACGGCGCACCGGGAGACCGTTTGGCTACGGAGCAGGGAAGCTTTCGCACGTCGGCTGTCGTCTTGCCTGATGACTGCATCGTGACGGTGTCTGACGGCGTTGATCAGACTGATGCCGTTGTGCGCGGCTGCGGGCCTGTCGGTCCGCAAGGCACGCTGGGGCCACAAGGTCCTCAGGGGCCACAAGGGGCGCAAGGACCAGAAGGGCCGATTGGGCCGGAGGGACCACAAGGGTCCGCAGGCGCGACGGGGCCGCAGGGACCGACAGGTGAGCAAGGCCCGGCGGGCGTACAGGGGCCACCGGGAGCAGAGGGACTACAAGGACCTGCAGGACCGGAAGGTCCGTTAGGGCCATCGGGTCTACAAGGCCCTCCGGGTGTGCAAGGACCCGACGGTCCAGCAGGCCCTGTTGGACCAGAGGGACCGCAGGGGCCAGCGGGAGAGAGTGCGGATTTTGGGAGTTGTGTTGTACGAACGATCTCCTTCGAACAGGCTGAGGTTACCGTATTTTGCGACGTTGGCGAGACAGCCACCGGCGGTGGGATTCGGACGAGCAGTGGTGGAACCTGCGTCGGTGCCACATACCCGAACGCTGACCTAACCGGCTGGGTCGCACGCTCAGTATGTGGCAGCAGCGTTGCTTACGCAGTCTGTTGTCGATGACGACGCGCATTCATCCGCGCAGGTGAGCGGATACCGGGCGGTGCCGGTCCTGGTGCCGGTTGAGCATCCAAGATGTTCGACGAGGAACTAGAGCTGCGCGAGGCCGAGCGGCTGCTCAACGGCGGCGATCAGGCGGCCAACTGACCGGGGTGCCTACGCGCCCTCCGCGTGGACACGCCACCGTGGTGGTGTGTAACCGAGGACATCGCCAAGAGAGCCTGGTGTCCGTCTATCCACCGGCTGTCCCACTCGCTTGGGGTACGGGCTACCCCCTGCCGCCACATTGTCGTTGACAGTGCCCAGGCCGAGGCACTACGGTTCGGTCGGGGGCATGCCTGCTATGACTCGAAACGCTCGCCGTTATCTGGGGCTTGTCGCTGTGCTGGCTGTTCTGGCGGGGCCGTCGGTCGCGTTCCCGGCGACGGAAGTGACCACGTGCGGCGAGGTATATTCCGGAGATGGCTTCCTCAGCGCCGACCTCGATTGCACAGGATTTCCCACCGTGGCGATCACAATAGACGGTGGCAACCTCGATCTTCAGGGTTTTACCCTGACTGGGGGCATGAGCAACGCCGTGCGCTGCACGGCGTCTTGTACCGTCACATCGTCTCTAGCAGGCGGGATGATTGTTGGGGCTGGTGGAGCGGCCGTCGGCGCATTTGGTGCATCCCAGCCCGTCAATATCACAGTGACCAACGTTACGCTTGACAGTAATGTGATCGGGGTGTCCACGGATTTTGGCCCCGTCACTGTGGAGGACGCGACCGTCAGCAACACGACTTTCACCGCGGTCAGTTCGGGTGCCGGATTCCTCGCAAAGGTTGTCCGTACGACGATCACCACTGCCGGCGGGTGGGGCGTAACCGGTGACCCAGCCAAGCTCATCGATTCCACCGTCACCGGCGCGATGATAGGGGCGATAGGCTCACGAGTTGTGCTTCAAGGATCGACGATTGATGGCAGCACAACCGATGGTGTGAGTACGACAATCGCCCGAGTGGTAGATGGCTTCGTAGTGAACAACACAGAGGATGGAATTGTAGTTGGCAGTTTAGGTAAGCTGTACATCCTTCGCAGCGCCGTAAGCGGTAATGGAGAAGACGGACTCAGCGCCACAGGCGGCAATCCGCCCGCGACTATAAAGGCATCCTCCATAACGGGTAATGCCAAGCGAGGCGTTCATGCCACCGGTCGTGTAAAGGTTACGCTGAACAGCACGATCACTGGCAACGGACTCGACGGAATCTTCGCCACTGGAACGACAGAGTGCGACAAAGTCACGGTCGTCGATTCGGCGGTGACTGGGAATAGCATCGACGGCGCTACCTGCGGCGTCACGCAAACCTGTTCCGACGTATCGGCGTGCCGGCTACCAACCATCATCAATACGACCTGCGACACCTCTTACGACAGCAACTCCGGCTTCCCCGGCACCAACTGGGACGTCTGCGCACTGGACTGACGCGGCGACTGCATTCCTTGACAAGCCTCGCTGCGGGGGCGTAGCGTCGCGCCGAGGGTACGATGCGGCGTAGGGGGATCGTCATAATCCCGGTAGCCGGGAGCATTCTGTTTCTGTCGGCGGGTCTTGCCGGAGCCCAGTGCACGTTCGACGCGCCGACCAAAGCGAAGGGCATCAAGACGAGTATGGTGCGGGCCTACGCTGGGTGTCCGGGCGTCACGTTCGCATCACCGAACACGAGCACGATGGCCGGTGTGCCCGGATGTACGCCGCCTTTCGCGCTGTCGGAATATCGGTTTGACGACGAGACGGGATCCTGTTCGGTGAAGATGAAGTCCCAGTATGCGGAGTTGTGTCCGAATAATGTCTTCAGTGACCCACCCTGCATGGTGTCCATGCTTAAGGCCAAATGCGTGGGGATCCTCGACCCCGCAGCTTTGCCCGCTGACGACCCAGGCTTCGCTCTCCAGCTCGTTACCCGCTGGACATTTGCTGATTCCTCGGGAGGCGATATGACCGTCATCGACTTCCCGTCCCAGCTCGCCGTCCCACAGTTGCGAAACGGTGGCTTCACCCTCACGACCGATCCGTTCGAAGGGGGGTGCGAGTTGTTCTTTTGCCAACGGCCACCCGGATGCACGAGCATAGAGATCCTGACGATTGCGCTTAAGGATCCCGGCGGCAACGTCTTCGCTGTCCTCGGCAGCAGCTCGCGGTGACATAATGTCGGCCGCACGAAAGCGAGAATCGGTAGTGCTCGCGGCGATCATCGCCGTGCTCAGCGTGCCGTCACAGTCACTTGCTCAGTGCGCGTTCAACGCGCCGACCAGCGCCAAGGGCATCAAGACGAGCATGGTGCGGGCGTATGCCGTGTGTCCCGGCATCACGTTCGCGTCACCGAACACCTCGACGATGGCCGGGGTGCCGGGCTGTACGCCGCCCTTTGCGCTGTCCGAGTATAGCTTCGACGACGAGAAAGGAGCCTGCTCGGTACGGATCAAGTCGCAGTACGCAGAGCCGTGCCCCAACGGCTCTAGCGAGCCGTGCATGACCTCCACGCTAAAGGCCAAGTGCGTGGGGGTCCTCAGCCCCGGGGGGCTACTTACGAATGCTCCGGGCTTCGGGCTCCAAATGGTCACGCGGCGAACGGTCAACGATCCTTCAAGCGGTGACCTGACCGTTCTTGACTTCCCGAGCCAGATCGGGTTCTCGCAGGCGCACAACGGGGTCTTTACAGCGACGGTTGACCCGTTCGAGGAGGGATGTGCAATCCTCGAATGCCAGCCGCCGCCCGGATGCTCAAGCATTCAGATAGTGACGATCACTATTTACGACCCCGACGGTAACATCTTCGCCGTTGCTGGCAGTGGCTCGCGGTAACCTCCGCACCGGCGCACTCGACGGGTGACGCCGCCCTCGGAATCCGGTGCCGGTACTGGTGCCGGTTGAGTATCCAAAATGAGCGTACTCGGTCGTACTCGGTAGAATGACGGCGACCGCGTAAGTCCGCGAACGACAACGAAAGCGCGCGTCAGTCGCCGTTTTCGTCGGTTGGCTCAGTCTGACTCATAATCCCTAGGTCGGTGGTTCGAGTCCACCCATCGCCATTCAGAAACCGCTTTCTCTCCGGCCGCTTGCGTGGCGACTTTCTCGGCCGGTCTCTCGGTCGCTTGGCTGGTGTCAGTAGCGGTATCACTTGGCTATCGGACTAGCCGCTGTGCCGCGTCGAGTTCGTGAGCCGGAGACAGCAAACGCAGCGACGCTATGTAACGGAAGATCGGCGTCTTACTGGGGTTGCCCGGCTTTCGCGGCAGCTCGCGTGATGATTGCCCGAGGGGGGATGCTTTCGAGAGAACGGGGGCGAAGCACTGACAATCCGGACTGATGACTGCGCCGCCGCGCGCTGGTTACTGCTTCGAACTCGACGGTGGCGGCACCTGCCTGGTCTTTTCTGCGAGTTCGCGCCTGCCGGCGTATTTGCCATACACGAACACCCCCGCGAGTACGGCCAGCGCTCCAAGCACACTTGTGACACCTGCAGCGGTCGCGCCCTTCTGGACGAGAAGAACACCGAACGCCATGGCGGCGAGGGTCAAGATAAAGCCAAGGCGTTGCCCGCGCCGTTCGTTCGCGATGTTGCTGTCGATTACCTTGCGCTCTAGGTCACGGCGGTGATCGCCCTGTTGTTCGGCCATCGTGATGATGCGCTCGGCGCTGCCGGGCACTACGGTGTCGTACTGCTTCAGAATGTCGGGCGACGGTAGTGGCCCGCTTACATAGCGGGCTTCGAACGTCGCGATTCTGAAGCCACTGCGCGAGCGATTCGCCGTCGCGCCGAGCACTTCGTCGGCGTCACGCGCAGGCTCTTTGTTGGTGGGTTGGGTTTGACTGCTAGGCCGCGCGCGTTTCTTGCTCTTCCTGCTCAACCCATCCCTCGATAGCTGCCCGGATGTCGTCGCCCACCACGAGCCAATCCGCGAACGTAGCTCGCGTATCGGCCGCCCGCTCGTCTTGGCTCGTACTGTAGTCGTCGAGTGTGGCGCCAAGGTCCAGTAGGCGCGCAATGCCTCGCAGCAGCGAGGGGGTCGAGAACGAGAATCCTGTCTTCGAGTGGCTTCCCATTGGTCTTCTCAGTTTACCTAGCCGCGGTTCCGGCCAGCCAGCAATATCTGTCGCCCAGGCCCGGAGCAATATCCCGCGGCCGCAATATCCTGTGAAAACACCCTGACGGGTTCTCTAAACGATGATAGTTCCCACGCGTCACGGTTTTTTTGGGGAAGCTCGGGATGCCGCCACTGTGGGGTGGCTTCCCCCAGCCCCTGGTGCCGGTTGAGTATCGAAAACGACCGTTCTCGGTCGGACCCGGTGGAATACCCGCACGCCCGCGTGCGACAACGAAAGCCCGCGTCAGTCGCGGTGTTCGTCGGTTGGCTTGGTCCGAGTCATAATCCCTAGGTCGGTGGTTCGAGTTCACCCATCGCCATCCTAGAAATGGGGTCAGGCCTGAGCCCATTTCGGTCACGGTTTACCTGCGGCAGGGCGCGCGGCGAGCGCTGCTAGCGCCTTGAGGAACGCCCGCAGGTCGGCCGGCCCGCGTATCGCGGCCGCGTGGATCAACGCCATGTCGAGATCCTCGTATGCGTGCGCGATCACGTTGCGAAGTCCGACCGCTCGCGCGAGCCGTTCGGCGAGTGGCTCGTCGATGATTCCTTCCCGTGCCAACGCGCGGAACGCATCGGCGTAGGTCGCGGGGGTCGCCAGCCGGAGGTGGAGGCAAGCAGCGAATCCGAGATCGAGTACGAGCTGAACGGCTTGCCAAAGGTGAAGGATCACTGCGTCCGATGCGTCGGTCGCGGGCAGCAGGTCGGCTGCATCCTGGGGCAGCCGGGCCGCGATGCGGGCAAGGTGCCGTTCGATCGCCGCAGCCTTGGTGGCCACCAGTTCCCGGTCGAACGCACTCACTTTTCCAGCTCCGCGATGATCGCTTCATGGCCCGCGCGCACGATCGGTTCGACCTCGCACCAGAATTGCACGGCGTCGAGCCAGAAACGCCCGAAGATGCCTGGCGGTCGCTCGACGAGTGGGGCGCCGTCACGCGCAACCCGATAGCGCAGCAGGGCGCTCGCCCGATCGAGCCGAACGAGGTCAATCCGATCGGTCGCCAGGGAATCGGCGAGATCAGCGCGCAGCGCGAGCGCATCGATCGGCGAGGTTTCGAGATAGGCAAAGTCCCAATCCGAGTCCGGACGACCGTCGGGACGCGCACGCGACCCGTACAGTACGAGCAGGCTGAGTCCCGGATGCTTGCCAGCTACCTCGCTGCCCGCTCGTCTCGCCGTTTGGATCGCGTCGGCCACTGATCTCGAGCCTCCATTCTATCCACGTCGATGAATCCGAGGCTAGCCGCCCAGAATCACTCTCGTGGCACTGACGACTGGCGGGGACTAGTCTCGATTACCCCATGAGCACCGTCCAGCATCGCGCGCTCAGACGCACCGGGCTGACCTACGCCGACTACCTCGAGCTGCCCGACGATCGCCATCGCTACGAGATCTTGGACGGTGAGCTGGCTGTGACGCCTGCCCCCACGACGCTGCATCAGCGGGTCTCGATGGCACTCGGGCATGCGCTCTATGGGCACGTGCGGGCCCGTGGGCTCGGCACCGTCCTGGTCGCGCCCGTCGACGTCATCCTGGCTGATGATTGCATCGTCGAGCCCGACCTCGTGTTCGTGTCGACGAGCCGCGGCCAGATCATCAAGATGCGCGGTATCGAGGGTCCACCCGACCTCGTCGTCGAGATTCTGTCGAGAACGACGGCGCGCCGTGATCGGACGGCGAAGGCGAACCTCTATGCCCGTTTCGGCGTGCCGCACTACTGGCTGATCGATCCCGTGAAGCGAACCCTGGAGACCTGCGAGAAGGGCAAGCGCCGCTACCGGCGGACCGGAGTCTACACCGGCGACGCCGTCGTGCAGACGGCTCCGTTCCCGCGGCTGAGCCTGGCGCTGTCCGAGGTCTGGGTTTGAGCGGGTGGCGGGCTTTCGGAGCGGTGGTCGCGAACCAGCAGGGCTGGCTCGCGGGTGCTTGCCCGACCCATGCTATCAGACCACTGTGGTCTCATGATCAAGACACTGCGTGAGAGCAAGGCAAAGCTTTCGGAACTCGTGGATCTGGCCAGCCGCGGCCAGGATGTGTTGATCAGCGTACGAGGCCGCGTGAAGGCCCGGCTCACCCGCGCAAACAGCCCAGCCGGTGCGTTGGAACGCACGGGATGGGTGCGTAAGCTCGAAAAACTGCAGAAGGCCTGTAGAGGCTCGGCAGCCCGTCCGACCGCGGATGAGATTCTCGCTCAACAGCGCGACGATCGTGTCTAAAACGTGGCCTACTGGGACACCTCTGCGCTGATCAAGCTTTACGCCGCTGAGGCCGATTCCGCGTACTTCTTGGAATTGGCCGCGCTCGCATTTAGGGGACCACGTCCGACCTTGATACGCAGCCTCGACCTCATCCACGTCTCTTCGGCCCTTGCCGGTCGAGCCGGCCGCGTTGTTGCGACCGATGCCAGGCTGCGCTCGGTTGCGCGTCTCGCTCGGCTGGACGTCGTGCCCTGATCCAGGACTGGCCCTGATATCCTGCGCAAAAACCTGGTGCGCTGCTACGTCGTCCTTCCCGTGGCCGGTGAGGCAGCATCGTTGCGTACGGCTGCGTTCAGCCCCAACGCTCCGGCAATGTAGACGCCCGCCGCGAGCAGCATCACGAGGTCCAATCCGTAGGCCATGCCGAGCATCACGGCGGCGATCGTTCCGACGACAGTCGCGCAGCCATTGACCGCCCAGGCCCACGGGATCAGTCGCCGGTCCATGCTCGCCACCACGCGGATGCCGATCGGCAGGTACATGCCGAGCGTGACACCGATTGGCGCGAGCAACGCGAGCGTCAGGGCGATGCGGAAGGCGAGGGGACGGTCGAGATTGCTGGCGAACACTTTGGGCAAGCCGTACAGGGCTACGATGACCAGCACCGTCAGCATCGCGGCCAAGTAGAGCGGCTTACGAGCCAGCGGCGGACGCAATCGCGCGGTGAAGGCACTGCCGCAGCCGGTGAACACCAGCAGCGAGAACAGGACGACGGAAAGCGAGTAGGTTGGAAATCCGAGAAACAGCGCGAAGCGCTGCAAGAGCGAGATCTCGAGCAAGATAAAGCCGAGACCGAGCGCCGAGAAGTAGGCGACGATGCCGAGCGGGGTCCCCCGGCGCGTCGCATCGAGCCAGCGAAGCGGCAGAACGATGGCGACAAGCGACACGATCACCGCCTGGACCAGCATGACGAGCAGCATTTTCTGTCCGGTGGCCGGGGTGGCGCCCGTGTCCTCCGGATGCCGCCGCAGGAGGCTTCGCCACTTGTAGAAGTTGAAGAAGAACGGGCTCGCATCCGTTGCCGGATCGAGCCGCAGGTAGTGCTGCGCAAGAAACGCGCGTTGCTCGGCGTCGCCGGACCGTAAGAACCGGGCGACCTGATGGTCGACCGCTTGATCCGGTCGGTGCCAGAAACGGAAACCGTAGCGGTCGGCGAACGTGGCCAGGGCATTCATTTCCTGAGCGGAGTAGGGGCTACGTCGGACCAGGGTCGCGACCAGCGGTGGATTCTGTTCGCTGGCCAACACCGCGATGCGGGATGCCGGATCATCGATGCCGAGATCGGCGAGGGCACGGTCGAGGGTCGCCGCGAAGCGCAAGATGATGTTGGTGGGACCCGCCAGACCGTCGTTGTCGAATGCGTAGAGCGCGAACACGCCGCCGGGTGTCAGGTGCTCGAGATAGCTGCGAAAGGCATCAACCGTGTAGATGTAGCTTTCGGCCAGAACGTAGGCGCCCGAGGAGAGCGCGGCCAGCGTGTCGATGCTGTTGAGGACGATGAGGTCGAAGCTGTCCTGGCTCGCCTCGACCCAATGGCGCGCCTCGGCCGTCACGACCGCGAGACGGGGCGAGTTGAACAGCCCGCCGTTGAAGTCGCTGAACTCTTTCTTTCCCAGTCTCACCGTGACCGGGTTCAGTTCGAGACCGGTCATTGGGCCGGCTCCGTTGGCGATTCCGGCCAAGGCATCGGCGCCTCCGCCCAGGCCGATGATCAGCGTGCGCGGCTGCTGAAGGAGTTGATACGGAGCGGCCATGACGTGGGAGCGGAACGTATCGAGAGAGGCGGGTTCCCCGCCGTACTGATACATCACGGCGAAGGAACCGCCGTCGTAGCCGATCATTCGGTACTCCGGGCCACGACCGGAAAAACGCGTGCTCACGCCCGAGGTCGCGTAGCTTCCTTGCCAGCTCGTTGCGCTCGGCTCCCAGCCTACCGCATCCACGCGGCTCAAGGGTGTCCATTCGTGGTGGAGGTGTTTCACGCCGGGCGTGGCGAGGAAGTAGGAGAGGAACTTGCCCGGCGAGGGAGGAAACGGCGCCCACAGCGCGGTGACGAGACCCAGAACCCCGGTTGTCGCTACCGCGGCGAGCACGCTCGAGCTTCCTCGCCGTTCTGGCCAGACGAACAGCAAGGCGCTCGCAGACATCGCAAGCGCACCAGTGACGACGGCTGCGGGACTGCCGGCCCACCAGATCAGAGGCACCGAAACCGCGCAGCCAGCCGCCCCGCCGACGAGGTCGTAAGCGTAGAGCAGACCGACGCGCTCGGGACGAGTCGAGAGCACGGTCGCTACGACCATGCCTCCGAAGAAGAAAGGAATGCCGACCACGACGTAGTATGCCGCCAAGGTGAGCGCCGCACTGGGACTGCTGGCCACCGCTTGCGGGTCGAGCCGGACCACGGCCGAAAACGCCAAACAGGCACTGGCGGAGATGCCGGCGAGGCTGGCGCTGATCGCGAGACGCCGCCGCGTTTCACCGAACAAGGCGGGCCGCACGACCAGCACGGAGCCGGCGCTCGCGAAGCCGAGTAGCGCTGTGGCGATCGTCAAATAGGCAAAGTGGTAGGAGATGACGTAGGAGAATACCCGCGTGAGGCTGATCTCTGTCAGCAGCAGGCCAAAAGACAGGCAAGCGACGCCGAGGCTGAGCTGCCTGAGCTGAGGCATGGTGCTGGTCCGAGCCCCGGAGAGGAACTACCGCCGCTCGTAGGTTCCGACCAGATCGCCCTCGGCCAGGACGTGGCTCTGCATTCTGGTCAGCAGTTCGTCCTTGGTGAGGCCCGGCTTTGCGTCGAGCCGCGCGCCCAACGCGTAAACCTTGAAGTGATAGTGGTGGACGCCGTGGCCCTTGGGTGGCATCGGCCCGCCGTAGCCGAGCTTGCCCCAGCTGTTCTTGCCCTGGCTCAAGCCGCTGGCGACGCCTTCGGCAAGGCCGTGTGCATCGCCGGAGATGCCGTAGGCGACCCAGTGCACCCAGGGCTCGGGGCGCGGCGCGTCCGGGTCGTCGCACATGACCGTGATCTCGACGGTTCCGGTGGGCGGCGCAGACCAGGCGAGGGGAGGAGAGACATCGGCGCCTTCGCCGGTGTACTTGGTTGGAATCGGGCTGCCGGGCGCGAACGCCGAGCTGGTGATCTGGATGGTGGCCACGTCGGCTACTGCGGTAGTCGAACTATAGAGGGCCGACGCTGTGACGACCAGAGCCCAGAGCGCCCCTCGGCTCATGGCGAGCGGCTTCAGTCGGCGCCGAACACGGCGTCGTTGAGATCGGTTCCGATCGCGACGGTGCCGGTGCCCAGGCACATCGGCTCGGGCATGACCTCGAACGGGCATCCTTCGAGTCCGCTGGTATCGGTGCAGGCGTTTACCGCGCCGTCTGCGTTGTTCTGGATCGTCGTCAGCTCGGCGGCGAGAGTCGTGGGGCAGTCCACCGGGGAGACCGCGATGATGTTTCCCAGCTCACAGGAGCCGAGTGTCTGCAGCGTACGGTCGATGCCCTTTTGCGTCGCGGTCAACAGATCGCCCTGACACTTCACGGCGTCTGCCGAGCCGGCCAGGTTGAGCGGTAGGTCCGGTGGCGCGGTACCGAGCGCCGTCTCCAGCTCGTCGTCGCGGACGGTCTCCTCGCGACAGATCAGGCAGTCGGCATACCGGCTCATCGTGTTGAGCACGATCTCGTCGCAGTCGCCTCCGCACGAGATGGGCAGCCCGAGCAAGCCGGGTACCAGGCTTTGGCCGGAGCAAACCTTGTCCTTGGTCCCGCCAATGACGCTGCGGAGCTTGGTCACGGCCTTGGCCAGCTTGAGGTCGCGCGCACCGGCGTCGCAGGCGATGCCGGCCACTTCGTCGGCGTAGCAGCGGTTCCACGCCCGCAGGTGTGTCTTGACGTACTTGCGATACGACTTGAGGACGCTGGTGAGACACGCGTGTCGCTCTTCGGCCGGCGCTAGCACCTGCTGGGTGGCGAAGCCGGACACGGTGATGTCGACCAGGTTCTCATCCGGATCGTTCGAATCGATCCGCAACGTGTCGTTGATGAACGCGGCGGCGGTTGGGCTGAAGACGATGTCGAGCACGATACTGCCGCCCACAGGGATGCTCAATGGGGCCGCCGGGCCCACGACGCTCAGGTCGGGATTGGTGCCGGCGACGAAGCCGTACGAATCGATGTCGAGAGCGAAGTCGGTGCCGTTGTTGTAGACCGTGATCGCGACGCTCTCGGTATCCTCTACCGAAGTCAGGAAGGCGGCCTGCAACGGGGTCACGCGGATGTCGAGCGGCTCCAAGCAGGAGGCGACCAGCGGGGTGACGAAGGTGTCGTATCCCTGAGGCGCGCCGAGCGCGTCCTGGAAGGTAGTGCACGAGTAGCCCGGCAACGTCATGTAGGTGATGATCTCGTCCCCGTTGATGAATCCGTCCAGGTCCGAGTCGATGCCCTCGATGTCGTTCAACGATTGGGTGATCGTCTTGCCGATGTAGAGCTGCTGCTCGACCTCTTGGCCGAACGGGTTTCTCGCCCCCGTCCCCTCCCAGCTGTAGTGGCAAACGCCGCAGGCGTACAGATCATCCGTAGGGCCGATGCCGTAGTATGCGGTGAACGCGTCGAAGTAGGTGGGGCGTGCGTGGACCGCAGGTGCCCAGGCGAGCATCCCGAGCAGGACGCCGGCTGTCAGATTGCGTGCACTGCGCGAGCGCCGTTCGTTCACGGGTAGGCCACCTCCACGGGAGCGTCGACCACCGTCTCGACCGCGGTTTCGACACAGCTCTGGGTCGCTGCAATCGAGCCTCCGGCAGGGCAGCCGGGCAGACCGGTGAAGTCGTCGCAGGTGGCGATCTTGGCGTCGGACGCGGCGATTGCCGCGGCCACGTCGCCGTCCGGATCGGTGGCGCAATCGGCTGGTGGCATGTTGGCGCCGCTGGCGTTGGCGTCCTCGCAGCCCGCCAACGCCTTGCTCCAGTCCCGCGCCAGCTTGGTCGAAGCCTGGGCCACGCTGTTCTGACAGGCACCCGCGTCACCGGCGGGCGCCGTCGGCGGCAGGCTCGGAGGCGCCAGCCCGTAGGCGGCGTCCAACGACGCGTCGGCGAGGGCCTCCGACGTGCAGATCGCGCACGCCCCCAGCTCGACCATGTCGAAAACGTTCTGCGTCGCGCAGGGGGCCGGGCATACCGGCCCGTGGCCGAGCGTGATCGGCGTCAGGTTGAGGGCCGCACACTTCGTGTCTTTGACCCCGCCCACCTTGTCGCGCAGCTTCTGCTCGACCTTGGCGATCTTGGCGTCGCGCGCGACATCGTCGCAGACGCCGCCGGCGGCTTCGTCGGCGTAGCAGCGCGCCCACTCCTTGAGATAGGTCTTGAAGTACTTCTGCTGGGCCTTGGCGACCGACTTGCGGCAGTTGTAGATGACCGAGTCGTTGGACTCGAGGAAGCCACGGGCCATGACCACCGGGACCGACTTGTTGTGCTGGTCCCAAAGGTCGAACAGGATCGGCCCGGCCGCCGTGGTCACGTTCTCGTCGCGCAGGAACTCGACGTACTCCTTCGACGCCGTCTGATAGTAGAGCGTCACCTCGGCCTGAACGGCGTTGGCGCCGACCGGATAGGTCACGTCGTCCCAGTGCTCGCCATCGACGAAGGCCTGTCCCACCGGCGCGCCATCAAAGACGTCGTAGGCGGCGTTGGTGAAGCCGCGTGGCGGAATCCGGTTGTCGAACTCGCGCACGTTGTTGAGCAGTAGATGGAAGCTCGGCCCCGCGGGCACGCCGGCCACCAGGGCGACGTCCGCGCTGATGCCGTGCACGGTCTCCCAGACGTGCAGGTTTGAATCGTTGAGCAAGTCGGCGGTTTCGAAGACGTAGCGCCCGCTCTCGAAAACTACGTTGCGCGCTGCATCGAAGGCGCGCACGTGTAGCCACATGCGCCGGCCCTCCGGATAGCCGGTGGGCAGCTTGTGGCCGCTCTCGTTGGTGATGCGCACCGTGAGCGCTCCCGCGGACAGATCGAGGGAGACGCTGGCGGCCTTGCGCAGGAACTCGGTCGTCTTGGCCGCGGTCTCAGCCAGTAGGTCGGCATCGACCTCGCTGCCGAAGGCCGGATGGAACGGCAGGACGGCCGGAATGAAGGTATTGCCGCCGAGGAACGCATGGAGCGGGACGTCGTCACGCGTGAGGCCGAACTCGGCGTCCTTGCCGCTGACGTCCGGCATGTGGCAGTCCTGGCACGTGGAGACGACGTCCTTGTTGACGCCGAACTGCGGCGCGGAAACACCACCGGCCGCGTACGCGCTAGCGGCCCACTCATCGTAGGTCGACTGTTCGGGAAACCCTTGGGTTACGTCGCTGCTTGGTGTGTTGAGCGGGTTCAGCTCGTAGTCGCCGGCCAGATTGCGCGTGAAGGCCGGATTAAAAAGGTTGTGGCAGGTGCCGCACAGGTCCGAGGTGGCGTGAAAGGGCGACACCAGAGTTTCCCGCTGTGGCGCGTGGGGGTCGCTCGCCAAATCGGCCTCCACATCGAACGGGCCGCGCAGCCGCTCTTGCGGATCCACGACCATCATGGCGTTTCCAAGCGTCGTGACCGGCGCGCTGAGCGCCGCCAGGATCGCGGCGTCCTCGGCGGGCGCGCCGGGGTTAGCGAACGGATCGACGAGTCGGTGGCAGACGGTGCACTGGACGCCCTGCCGGTCCTCCGCGGTCATCGCGGTACCGTCTTCGGGGACCGAGCGGCCCTCGAGCCAGCCTTTGGGCAAGTGGCAGCGCAGGCACGTCTCGCCTGATGCGGTCGCGTCCTGGTTGGCGATCGCCATTGCCGCCAGAAACAGCGGGTCGCGTCCCGACTGCGCCATCATCGACCCGGCCCAGTTGCGAAACGGTTCCACCTGAGGCTGGCCGTAGTCGGCGTGACACCCGGTGCACTGGTCCGGCGTGGAGAACGTATCGGTGACGGTCAGGGGCTGCGTCCCGGGCAGCTTGAAGTCGTTACTGGTGGTCGCGATGGGCAGGGCACTCGCGGTCTGCGCGCGGAGCATTGCCGCGACCAGACCGAGAAGCAGGACCGGGAGCACGAAGCGTGCTCCCGGTCCCAGGCCTTTGCCGAGCCTTCTGGCCAAATCCGTCACCGTTGCGGACAAGTCACCGCTACGGAGTGCAGTCGTTCGCCGTCAGGAACAGCTCGACCCCCGCCGACGAGTTGCTGGAGAAACAGTTGTTGTGATTCCCGCCGCTGTCGTCGGTCAGGAACATGATGACCGCGAGGTTCGGCGGCAGGACCCCGACCAGGTCTGGGTCGAGCAGCAAGCCGTTGCCGGTGATCGTGTTGTGATGGAACGACTGACCGACCGACTCTTGGCCGACGCTCAGCGGATCGAACAGGTTGGTGCCGGCCAACGCGTTGGCCGAGCCCTGGTCGATTACGCCGAAGCCGAATGAGCCGTTGCCCGCGACGTAGTTGTGATGGAACTCGCCGTCGTCGTTCGAGATGATCAGGAATCCGGTGCCGTCGGGTACGTTGCCGACCGTGGAACCTGGGTCGCCGAAGTTCGGCGTGTTGTTGTTGACCACAACGTTGTAGAACACCTCGTGCTGCTCGGATAGCTGCAGCGGCGGGCTGGTCAACATGAACACGAGCAGGCCGCCCGTGTTGTTGGCCGTGTAGTTGTTGTGGACCGCGGCGTTGACCGAATTCTCGATCTCGATGCCCGCGACGCAGTTCTCCACCCGGTTGTAGCGCACCGTGTAGTTCGTGGAGGAGCCTACGTAGATGCCGGCATCGTCGATCTTCTCGACGAAGCAGGTCTCGACCAGGACGTCGTCGCTTTCCACCGGGAAGATGGCGTAGCGCGACAGCGTGGTCCCGCCGTCCCCGATCACATCGCGGAAGGTGACGCCCTCGGCGTTGGTGACGAAGATGCCGTTCTCCTCCCAGTTCTCGGCCTCGAGGCTCTGGAACAGCAGACCGTCGACGTTGGCCGCGAAGACGCCGTTGGCGTGAGCGATCGGATCGCTGTCGGGCAGCATGCGCGGCCGCTCGCCGGTGGCGCCGCCGCAGCCGACGAACGCGACGTCGGTGGGGCTGGCGCCGACGCAGGTCCCGCCGCCTCCGCAGTCACCGTCGTTCGAACAGACCTCACCGTCGTCGTCCCCACCCGAGCACAGCCCGGTCTGGGTGATGGAAATCACGGGGTCGTCGGTGAAATCGCCTGACGCTGGCATGTAGTCGCCGGATTCCACGAGGAACTTCGATCCGGTCGCGGCCCCGTCCCAGGCCGTCTGCAGGTTACCCAGACCGTTGGCCACGAACTGGCCGGTCTCCGCGTACTGCTGCTCGAGCAAATCGAGGACGCCGTTCCAGTTCTCGCAGACGATACACTGGGTCAGGCTGGCGGCGTTGGTGTGATCCGGACACGCGAAGATCGAATCCAGCTCGAGCTGCGCGAGGCTGGAGCACTCGTCGTTCACCGTGTCCTCGGCATCGGCAATCGCCGCTTGGATGGCCTCCTGGGCGTCCGCGTCGGAGGGTGGGGTGAACGAACCGCCAGCGTAGGAGCCAACGCAGACCGGTGCGAGATTGGCCATGTTGCCGGCAGCGATCTGGTCGCTGACGCACGAGTTGACGGCTTTGAGGATAGCCGGGACATAAGAGGTTGCCGCTTTACCCAACGCCTGCACACATTTGAGGCGGTTGTCGGATCCGGGCCACTGGACGGGCGTGCCGTTGCTGATCGCGAGCAGCAGGTCCGTGCTCGCATTGTGCTGCGAAAGCATGCAGCTGCCGACATCGTCGGCGCCGAATCCGGTCGCATACGATGAGCTGAGGCCAGCGATCTGAGATGGGCTACACGCCTTGACGATCTTCCCGGCGGCCTTGGTACCGGCCTTGGTGGTCTTCTCCGTGTCCTTGGCCGATGGGCAGACGCCGGCGACCTGTTGGCCGAGGCACTTGCCGTCGGTCTTCATCTTTTTCTTCACGTATCCGGTGGCCGCTTTGGCCATGGCCGCGAGGCACTTGGCCGAATCGGCGGCCGGCGCGAGAATCACATCCGGTGTTCGATCCGGACAGGTCTGGGCCGCGCCGGCGAATCCGGGCACGGTTACGAACAGAGCAACGGCAGCGGTAACGAGCGCTTTCATCCTAAAAGAACCCCCTTTTCACGCCGGATAGGCGGGTGTTGGTTTATCAGCCGCTAAACTCACCACGGTGCAGCAGCTTGGTCAATGGAAAATCGCCTTACCCGTTTGGGGGGTGGTCGAGAGATCGGCGCTTCAGGGCTCCGTGGAAGGCTTCGGCGTCACCAGCCGCTCACCGGCGAGCACGCGCGCGCCCGCGAGCAGATCCTCGGTCGATGCCTGCTTCGCGGCCAACTCGGCCAGGGCGGCTGCGTTGAGCTCGATACGGAACCGATCCCGCTCATAGGGGGCGGCCGGATCGGGCCTCTGGTCGCCTAGCGAATCAAACGGCTGCACGCCGCACTCGAGCACCAGGGCCAGATTGGGGGGATCGGTCTGGAAACGCTCCATCGCGGCCAGGGCTGGTGCCGCGACCTCGGCCCACAGGGTGTTGAAGCGCGAAGCGAGAGTGGTGGTCTCGGCGGCGAAGATCATTCCGCTCACGACCACGATCTCGAGATAGCTCGGACCGGCTTGGGGGGAGGGGCCTAGCACCGCGACCTCCGACTGAGCGATGCCGCCGCAGCGAATCGTTTGTGTCAGCAGTCCTACCTGCAGCGTCACCGCATCGGGTCCGTGCAGGTTGGCGATCCGCGACATTTCGCTGGCGAGCTCGCGGAGCCGCTCCTGGGTGCGCTCGGGGCCGGTGACCGGAGGCGGAAACTCCTCCTCGGTGGTTCCGCCCTGTCGCGCTCGCGCCAAGAGCACGCATGAGCAGAGGCCGGCGAGCAAAACTCCCCTGGCAATCTTCGCTCTCAAGGCTGAGAATGTGTCCCAGAGGTCGCGCCGAGCCAATGCCCGAGCCAGCAGTATCGAGAGCGCCGGTTTTCGCCGGTCTGCCTCGGCGCCACTATCGGCTGCTCGAAGATTTCGTGCGCGGGTTCCCCGATCACGTCCGCAACGGAGCGCTGCTGGCCGCGGTCTCTGGCGGTGCCGATTCGATGGCCATGCTCGAGTTGCTCGTGCTTGCGGCTCCCACGCTCGGCCTTCAGGTCACTGCCGCATACGTCGACCACGGACTGCGACCCGAAGCGGCTGGCGAGGCCACTTTGGTGAGGACCGCAGCGAGTCGTCATGGTCTGGGCTTCCTGGCGCGCAAGCTGTCGCCAGCGACGGGACTGCAGGCCACGGCGGGGGCGGAAGCGAGCGAAGGCTCGCTGCGCGAGCGGCGCTATCGCGCGCTGATCGAGATGGCCGCGCAGTGCGGAGGACGCTGGATCGCGACTGCACACGTCCACGAAGATCAGGTCGAAACCATTCTGTTTCGTATGCTACGCGGAGCCGGACGACGCGGCCTGTCGGGTATTCCCGCCAGCCGTGGACCATTCATCCGTCCCTTGCTCGGCGTCCGTCGTTCGCGGCTGCGAAGTTTCTTGCGCGACTGCGGCGCCCAGTGGATGGAGGATCCGAGCAACGCCGATCTGCGCTACGCCCGCAATCGGCTGCGGCACGTCGTGATTCCCGCGATCGCGCGTGCCTTCGGGGCCCACGCGCTCGACGAGCTGCCAGCCATGGCCACCCGCTGGCGCAAGGAGGAGGCTTACCTGGAGCAGCAGACCGAGCGCTACCTCACGTTCGCCACGGGAGCCGACTTCATCGACCTCAACGCGCTTCCTTGGGCGCCCGAGGCGCTGCGCCCGCGTCTGCTGCGCACGTGGCTGGGACGTCGCAACGGCGGCAAGATGGTGACTTTGCGGCAGTTGAGTGCGTTGGAGCGCTTTCTGCAAACGCCCGAGAAGGCGGATCGGATCGAGGTCGCCGGCGTGCGTCTATGGGTCGACGGGGGTCGCCTGTGCGTGCACAATGATTAAACTAGCCTCACTTGCGTGGCGATCAGGCCAAACATAACCTTGTTGGGCTTGGGCCGCCGTGCTACCGTCGTTCGAGATTTCTCTGATAAAACGAAGGCTTGAGCCGCCTCGATGAGCCGTGGCAGAAACCCAAACAGGAAAATCCCCGTTCAACCAGTTTTCGCGCAACCTGGCGCTGTGGCTGGTCCTCGGCCTGCTGGTGCTCCTGGTTTTCAACATGTTCCAGGGCCAACAGGCCCGCGACCATGAAATCGGCTACAGCGAATTCGTCTCCGATTTGAAGGCCGGACGGATCGACGAGATCACGGTTCAGGGGGATGTCGTTCGCGGCCGGCTCGATGGCACTCAGCCGTTCCGGACTCACGGCCCCCGCGACGACGCAATCAAACGACTGCTCGACCTCGAGCTTCCCTTCACCGACAAGCCGCCGGCTCAGGAGCCCTGGTACGTCGTGCTCCTGGTCCAGTGGTTCCCCATGCTGCTGCTGGTCGGGGTGTGGATCTTCTTCATGCGGCAGATGCAGATGGGCGGCGGCAAGGCGATGGCGTTCGGGAAGAGCCGCGCCAAACTACTCACCGAGAACCAGCACAAGGTGACGTTCAACGACGTCGCCGGCATCGACGAAGCCAAGGACGAACTGGAAGAGATCATCTCGTTCCTGCGCGATCCCAAGAAGTTCACCCGGCTCGGTGGCCGCATTCCCAAGGGCGTGCTGCTCGTTGGCGCGCCCGGCACCGGAAAAACGCTGTTGGCGCGCGCCGTGGCGGGAGAGGCAGGGGTGCCGTTCTTCTCGATCTCCGGCTCCGACTTCGTCGAAATGTTCGTCGGGGTTGGGGCTTCCCGGGTCCGCGACCTGTTCGTTCAGGGCAAGAAGAATGCGCCCTGCATCATTTTCATCGACGAGATCGACGCGGTGGGCCGGCATCGTGGCGCCGGCCTCGGTGGCGGTCACGACGAGCGCGAGCAGACCTTGAACCAGCTCTTGGTCGAGATGGACGGTTTCGAGTCCAACGAGGGCGTGATCATGGTCGCGGCCACCAACCGTCCCGACGTGCTCGACCCCGCGCTGTTGCGCCCTGGCCGCTTCGACCGGCGCATCGTCGTGCCGCGGCCCGACGTGCGCGGCCGCGAGGGAATCCTGCGCGTACACACCCGCAAGGTCCCGCTCGGCGAAGACGTCGATGTCACCGTGCTCGCCAAGGGGACCCCCGGTTTCGCCGGCGCAGATCTCGAGAACCTCGTCAACGAGGCGGCGTTGCAGGCCGCGCGCGACGGCCTGGACGTCGTCCCGCAGCACTGCTTCGACATGGCCAAAGACAAGGTGCTCATGGGCAGCGAGCGGCGCAGCCTGGTGTTGACCGAGGAGGAGCGGCGGAACACGGCCTACCACGAGTCCGGCCATGCCCTGGTCGCGCGGATGCTGCCGGGCGCCGATCCGGTCCACAAGGTGACGATCATTCCACGCGGGATGGCGCTCGGCGTGACCCAGCAGCTCCCTGAGGACGACCGCCACACCTACAGCCGTCAGTTCATTCTCGACAGCCTGGTTATTCTCTACGGCGGCCGGGTCGCCGAGGAGCTGGTGCTCGAGGACGTGAGCACCGGCGCGAGCAACGACATCGAGAAGGCCACCGAGCTTGCACGCAAGATGGTCTGCGAATGGGGAATGAGCGAGGCGGTGGGCCCGGTCATGCTGGCGCGTCCCAACGAAGAGGTCTTCCTGGGGATGGAACTGCACCAGCGCCGTGAGTATTCCGAACACACCGCGCGCTCCATCGACTCGGAGGTCCGGCGCATCCTGACCAACGCCTACGAGCGGGCCAAGGGCATCTTACAAACCAACCTTCATGTCCTTCACAAGATGGCGGCTGGACTGCTCGAGCGTGAGGTGCTCGACGGTCGCGAGATCGACGAGATCATCGAGGCTGCCGGCGGCAGCCTGCCCAGCGGCAAGCTTGTCTTGACGCATGCCTGAAAGACTGCAGGCTGGGGAGCGGCGGTTGTGAACGGACAGGACGAAAACGATACGACCGGCGGCGCGCGGGTCCGGCGCATGTTCGGCACCGACGGCATCCGCGGCCTGGCCAACAAGGAGCCCATGACTCCGGAATCCGTGCTCCGGTTGGGGCGGGCGGTCGGCCGTCACTTTCAGCGCTCGAGCGACCGCCGTCACAAGATCGTCATCGGCAAGGATACGCGAGTGTCCGGTTACATGATCGAGACGGCGCTGGCCTCCGGACTGTGCTCGATGGGCGTGGATCCACTGCTGGTTGGGCCCATGCCCACGCCGGGGATCGCCTTTCTGACCCGTAGCCTTCGGGCGGACGCGGGCGTTGCGATCTCGGCCTCGCACAATCCGTTCGAGGACAACGGCATCAAGTTCTTCGGACCCGACGGTTTCAAGCTGCCCGATACCGCGGAGCTGACCATCGAGGAGCTGCTGTTCGGTGATGAGATCGACCGGGTGCGACCCACGGCAGGTGGCATTGGCAAGGCCTACCGCATCGACGACGCGGCCGGCCGCTACAATGTGTTCCTGAAGAACGTCGTCCCGCGTGCGTTGACCTTCGATGGGCTGCGCATCGTCGTCGACTGTGCCAACGGCGCCGGCTACCGGATCGCACCCCAGGTGTTGAGCGAGCTGGGCGCCGACGTCATTCCCATCGGCAACACGCCCGACGGCCTAAACATCAACGAAGCGTGTGGCGCCCTGCACACCGAGCTGGTGGCCGAACGGGTCGTCCGCGAAGGCGCCAACCTGGGTCTGGCGTTGGACGGGGACGCGGACCGCGTGATCCTGATCGATGAAATGGGCGAACCGGTCGACGGCGACCACATTCTGGGAATCCTCGCCCTGGCGATGGCCACTGCGGGGACTCTGTCCAAGTCGACCGTGGTAGCCACGGTCATGTCCAACCTCGGACTGGAGCTTGCCCTCAAGCGCCGGGGCGTGAGCTTGGTCCGCACGCCGGTGGGCGACCGCTACGTGGTCGAGCGGATGGTCGCTGACGGCTACAACCTGGGCGGTGAGCAGTCCGGCCACATCGTTTGCCTCGACCACACCACCACCGGCGACGGCATGATCACGGCGTTGATGGTCGTGACCGTGCTCGTCGAACGGCGTGAGCCGCTCTCTCAGCTCAAGCAGAACTTCCAGCGGCTCCCGCAGCGGCTGATCAATCTGAAGGTTCGTGAAAAGCGCGATCTGATGACGGTGGATCAGGTCGCGGCTTCCATCCGCAGCGCCGAACGCTTGCTCGGCGACCGCGGCCGGGTCCTCGTGCGCTACTCCGGCACCGAGGCGGTCGCGCGGGTCATGGTCGAGGGCGAGGACGCCGACGAGGTCGATAGCCAGGCCCGCTCCATCGCCAGCGCGATCGAGCAGCACCTAGGCTGAAACTGGGCCGCGACCGTCCGCGCTTACCTGAGGCGCGGCGTGCAGTAGAGTAGCTGGCCATGTCGGGCTTGCTACGCTTGGGCGTCAACGTCGATCACGTTGCCACGGTCCGCCAGGCCCGGCGGGTTGCCTACCCCGATCCGGTCGAAGCAGCTCTGGCCGCCGAACGTGGCGGCGCCGGTGGAATCACGGTTCACCTGCGCGAGGACCGGCGTCACATCCAGGATGAAGACGTCATCCGGTTGCGGGATCGCATTGCCACCAAGCTCAACCTCGAGCTTGCCGCTGCCGACCCCATCGCGAGCTTCGCCTGTCGCGTGAAACCTGCCGACGCTTGCATCGTGCCCGAGCGCCGCGAGGAGCTGACCACCGAGGGCGGCCTCTCGGTCGCGGGCAACGAGCGGGGCCTTGCAGTGGTGGTGGCCCGGCTGCAAGACGCGGGGATCCAGGTGAGTCTGTTCATCGCTCCCGACCGGAACGAGATCGAAGCGGCCGTGACCGTGGGCGCGCGGGCGGTCGAGTTGCATACCGGATCCTACGCGGACGCCGGTGACGCCCCCGCGCGTCGTCACGAGTTGGAACGGTTGCGCGCGGCAGCGCGCCTGGCGCACGGTCGCGGACTTCTGGTCAATGCGGGCCACGGTCTGACCCTCGAGAACGTCGGCCCGATCGCGGCGATCGAGGAGCTTACCGAGCTCAACATCGGCCACAGCATCGTCGCCCGCGCTTTGCTGGTTGGAATGCAACAGGCGACTCGGGAGATGCTCGAGACCTGCCGCAAGGCTCGGTGCAACTCATGACTTCCGAACGCAAGCCGGTGCTCAGCCGCGCCGATATGCGGCGCCTCGACGAATATACCATCGCTAACGGCACACGTTCGCTCGACCTGATGGAACGAGCCGGCGAGCGCGTGGCGGCTTTTCTGTTCGATCATCAGGAGGACCTGGTACCGGTAGAGGACGAGGACACGGAGGCGCCATGCGCGTTGGTCCTGGCGGGGCCCGGCAACAACGGTGGCGACGGGTACGTGGTCGCGCGCTTGCTCGCCGACGAAGGCTGGGAGGTGACGGTCGCGGTGTGCGGGCGCAAGCCCGCTAGCGGGACCGATCCGGCGATCAACATGGAGCGCTGGACCGAGGCCGAGGGTGCCGTGGTGACCATGGCGCGGGCGATCGAACAGCTCGCCGAGCGTGAAGCCACCCCCTACGACCTGGTGATCGATGCGCTGTTCGGCACCGGGCTGGACCGGCCCCTGGATGGTCGTTACGTCGACCTGGTCGTGGCGCTCAACGGCAGCGGCCTGCCCGTGGTCGCCATCGACATTCCCTCGGGCCTGTGCGCCGACACGGGCCGGACCCTCGGCGTAGCGGTCCTGGCTGATGCTACCGTCACCCTGGGCGCCGCCAAACCCGGTTTGTTTTTGGGGTCAGGTCCCAATCACGTCGGCCGGATCGACGTCGCCGACATAGGTCTGAGCGATCCCGAGGACGCGGGCCTGGAGCCGATCGGGTTCGTGATCGACGACGAGCTCTGCTCAGCTTGGGTTCCGCATCGGCACGCGACTACCCACAAGGGCGATCTCGGTCATGTGCTGGTGGTCGGCGGCTCGGCCGGGAGAACCGGCGCCGTCGTGCTGGCAGCGCGCGGTGCGCTCCGGGCGGGGGCCGGGCTGGCCACCATGGCCGTGCCCGATACGCTGGCCGGCCTCGTCGACCTGGCGCTGACCGAAGCGATGACGTTTGCGCTGGCCGACGACGGCAACGGACGAGTTGCCAGCGACGCCTGGAAGAGCGCCGAGCTTTCGGCCGCGAGCTTCGATTGCGCCGTCATCGGACCGGGCTTGGGCACGGGAACGGGCGCGGGCGCGTTGGTGCGCGCGTTCGTCGAACAGTATGCCGGGCCACTGGTGATCGATGCCGACGCGCTCAACGCCCTGGCCGCGCTCGGATGGCCCGCGCTCGTCGAGTTGTTCGCGCGCCGCCGCGCCGCCGGCCATCGCATGGCGATCCTGACACCACACCCCGGCGAGATGGGCCGGCTCCTGGGTGCGACCACCGCCGAGGTGCAGGCCGACCGGCTCGGCGCCTGCCGCAAGCTGGCGGCTGGGCTCAACGCTACCGTCATCCTCAAAGGCGCCGGGACCTTGGTCTCCGACGGCGTCCAGACCGGTTTCAATTCGTCGGGCAACGCGGGCATGGCCACCGCAGGGATGGGGGATGTGCTGGCCGGAGTGGTCGCGACCTTGGTCGCACAGACGGACGATACGGTTGCCGCAGCCTGCGTCGGTGCGTTCGTTCACGGTCTGGCGGGTGATCTGCTGAGCGAACAGTGGCAGGGACCGGGCTACCTGGCCGGCGAGCTGGCCGACGCCGTTCCGGAGGCTCTGGCACTGCTGCGTGGCTCGCTACCGTGGTAGCCGGGCCCGGCGCGACGATCGCCGCCCGCAGCGCCGGCCCCGATGCCACCGAGCGGTTGGGAGCCGATCTGGCAGCCGTGGTGCCCGTGGCCACCGTCATTGGCTTGGTTGGCCCGCTGGGCGCCGGCAAGACCTGCTTCGTTCGCGGCCTGGCTGCCGGCCTGGGCGTGGACCCCGATGACGTCGCCAGCCCCACGTTCGTTTACCTGGTCGACTACCCGGCAAGAGGCGGCCGCCGGCTCTATCATGCCGACCTCTATCGCTTTGCCGATCTGACTCTCGCGCAGCGCGAGCGCGCGCTGGCGTCGATCGGTCTGGAGGAGGCGCTGCACGAGAACGCCGTGACGGCGGTCGAGTGGTGGGAATACCACGTCGGCGCGCTTCCGGTACGCTGGGTGCGTGTTGAGTTTACGATGGAAACGGCCGACGATAGGCTGCTTTTCTTCCATTTCGAGGGGCCCGAGATGGCGGCTGCCGCCCAAGCGATGCGCGCGCGGCTCGTCGCCCGCAACGTTCGGGTCGACGACTGATGAACCACGCGCAGCGGATCGTGCAGAAGTACGGCGGCACCTCGGTCGGAACACCCGAGCGGATCCGCGCGGTCGCCGAACGGGTCAAGCGCACGCACGCCGCCGGTCACCAAACCGCCGTCGTGGTCTCGGCGATGGCCGGAGAGACCAATCGCTTGATCGCGCTTGCCTCGACCTTGGCGCCCGACCCGCACGATCGTGAGTTGGATGTGCTGCTCGCTACCGGCGAGCAGGTATCCTCGGCGCTGCTGGCCATCGCGCTTCACCACATTGGCGTGCCGGCGATCTCGCTGCAGGGGTACCAGGTGCGGATCGCGACGGATTCCTCCTTCGGCCGGGCTCGGATCAAGTCGATCGACGTCTCGCGCCTCGAGCAGGCCCTGGCCGAGGGCAAGGTCGTGGTGATCTCGGGCTTCCAGGGAATCGACGATGCCGACAACATCACCACGCTGGGGCGCGGCGGCTCCGACACCACCGCCGTGGCGCTGGCGGCGGCGCTGCGCGCGCGAGCCTGCGAGATCTACACCGACGTCGACGGGGTCTACACGACCGATCCCCGCATCTGCCCGGACGCGGTCAAGCTCGGCCGAGTGAGCTACGATGAGATGCTCGAGCTGGCCAGTCTGGGCGCCAAGGTGCTGCAGATCCGCTCAGTGGAATGCGCCAGCCGCTACAAGGTGCCGGTCCACGTGCGCTCGAGCTTCAACGACAACGAAGGGACCTGGGTTGTCCCCGCGGAGGAATGCATGGAGGACGTGCTCGTTTCCGGAGTGGCCTACGACAAGAACCAAGCCAAGATCACTTTGCGCGGTGTGCCGGACCGGCCCGGGCTGGCGGCGGCGATCTTTGGCCCGCTGGCCGAGGCGGGCATCGTCATCGACATGATCGTGCAGAACGTGAGCGAGGACGGGCGCACCAATTTGACGTTCACGGTCGACAAGGCTGACGCCGCGGCTGCCGAACGCAGGGTCGCTCAGCGCGTCGGCGAGCTCGGTCTTCAGGGCGTCACCTCCAGCGGACAGGTCGGCAAAGTCTCGGTGGCCGGGCTCGGCATGCGTAGCCACGCCGGCGTGGCCGCCAGGATGTTCCAACTGCTCGCGAGCGAGGGCATCAACATACAGATGATCTCGACCTCCGAGATCAAGATCTCGGTCATCGTCGATCTGGACGCGGTCGACCGCGCCGTCCAGGTGTTGCATCGGGCGTTCGTGACCGAGGACGATGCCGCCCTTGCAAGGCTGCGCGGATAGACGAGCGGCGATCGGACACGGACGTGAAGCGGATCGACATCTACGACACCACGCTGCGCGACGGGAGCCAGGGCGAGGGCGTCAGCTTCACGGTCAGGGACAAGCTCGCGGTTACCGAGCGGTTGGACGAGCTGGGTGTCCGTTACGTCGAAGGCGGCTGGCCGGGGTCCAATCCCCGCGATGCGGAATACTTCAGCCAGGCACGGCGGCTCCGCCTTGCTGGCGCCACCCTGGTCGCCTTCGGTTCGACCGCGCGTCCCGGAAAAAATCCCTCCGAGGATGAGAACCTCAAGCACCTGCTCAAAGCCGAGACTCCCGCCGTCACCGTCGTAGCCAAGACCTGGGATGCGCAGGTGAAAGACGCGTTGCGGATACCGCTCAAGGCCAATCTGGAGCTGATCGAGAAGTCGGTTCGCTATCTCAAGAAGCGCGTCGAGACGTTGTTTCTGGACGCCGAGCACTTTTTCGACGGGTATGCGGCCAATCCCGAGTACGCGCTGGAGTGCCTGCGGGTCGCGGTCGGCGCCGGCGCCGATCTGGTCTGCCTGTGCGACACCCGCGGTGGATCGCTGCCCGCGCGGATCGAGGAAGCGACGCGTGCGGCCGGTGCGCTCGGGTTCGCGCTCGGAATCCACTGCCACAACGATGCCGGCCTGGCGGTGGCCAACTCGCTGGCCGCGGTGGCGGCCGGTGCCGTTCAGGTGCAGGGCACCATCAACGGGTTCGGCGAACGATGCGGCAACGGCAATCTCTGCACGATCATCCCGAACCTTCAGCTCAAGATGGGCTACCGCTGCGTCAGCGAACGGCAACTCCGGCGGCTGGGCGAGCTCTCTCGCTACCTCTATGAAGCGGCCAACCGCGAGCCCGACCGGCACCAGCCCTACGTCGGCCGCTCCTCGTTCGCTCACAAGGGCGGACTTCACGTCTCGGCCGTGCGCCGCAACCCGGAAAGCTACGAGCACATCGATCCCGCGCTCGTGGGCAACGAGCGGCGCATTCTGGTTTCCGACCTGGCCGGCCGCAGCAGCATCGAGCACAAGGCGAGAGAGTTCGGCCTGGACGTCGAAGGCCGTGCCGACGAGCTCAAGCGGCTGCTGAGCGAGGTCAAGGAACTGGAAAATCTCGGGTTCCAGTTCGAGGGCGCGGATGCATCCTTGGAGCTGCTCCTGCGCAAGAACCTCAAGACCAAGGAGCGCTTCTTCCGTTTGATCGGCTTCCGAGTCATCGACGAGAAACGCAACGAGGACGAGCCGACCTCCAGCGAAGCGACCGTCAAGATCGAGGGTCCCGGCGGCGAGACCGAGCACACGGTTGCGGCCGGCCACGGGCCGGTGCACGCGCTCGACCTGGCGCTGCGGAAGGCCCTTTCGGGCTTCTTCCCGGAGCTGCGCGACGTCCAGCTCCACGACTACAAAGTCAGAGTGCTGGATGGCAAAGATGGCACGGCCGGCCTGGTGCGCGTGCTCATCGAATCCGGAGACGCCGACTCACGCTGGGGCACCGTCGGAGTCTCGCACAACGTGGTCGAGGCGAGCTGGCAGGCCCTCGTCGACAGCATCCTCTACAAGCTCCACAAGGGCCGCCGCGGCCGGAAGTCCGAGCCGCGTACTTGAGGCCGCGCAATGCGACGCTACTTCGATTACAACGCGACGGCGCCGACCCGCCCGGAGGTGGTGGAGGCGATGGCCGCGGTCTTGCGCGAGGGACTGGGCAATCCCTCGAGCATGCACGCGCACGGCCGGCGCTCGCGCCAGCTTCTGGACCAGGCCCGCGCGCGCGTGGCTCGATTGATCGGCTGCGCGCCGCGCGAGCTGATCTTCACGTCGGGAGCGAGCGAATCGAACAACCTCGCGCTCCGCGGCTTCGTGGCGCGCAATCCAGGGTGTCCGCTCATCACCACGGCCATCGAGCATCATTCCGTCCTGGAGACGGTCAAGGCGCTCGCGCGTCACGGTTGTCCGGTCGTCGTCCTCGACGTCGACCGGGCGGCGCGGATCGATCCGGAGCGTTTGCGCTCGTTGACTGGGCAAGACCGCTGCCTGGTCGCCATCGGCTGGGTGAACGGCGAGACCGGCCACATCGCCGATCTCGATGCGATCTTCGGCAGCGTCGGCCCACAGACCGTGCTTCACCTGGACGCGGCACAGGCGGTAGGCCGGATTCCGGTGCGGCTGCGCGACGGCGTCCATCTTCTGGCGCTTTCCGCGCACAAGTTCGGGGGGCCCTGGGGAGTGGGCGCCTTGGTGGTCCGTACCGACGCGGTCGAGCCCACAGTGACCGGCGGGCCGCAGGAGCGCGGGCTGAGAGCGGGCACCGAGAACTTGGCCGGGATCGTCGGGATGGGCGTGGCGGCCGAGCTTGCCGCCGGCGAGATCGCGGGCGAAGGCGAGCGGCAGCGGTCGTTGCGCGAGAGCCTCTGGGCCCGCGTGGCCGCGCGGCTTCCGGGGCTCGTGCGCGTGACGCCGGCGGACGGCGTTCCCGGGACCCTGACGATCGCGCTGGATGGCCTGGGCGCCGATGTCGTGGTCGCCGGGTTGGATTTGGCCGGCTTCTCGGTATCGACCGGCTCGGCCTGCGCGGCGGGGGCGCCCGAGCCCTCTCACGTGATGCGGGCGCTCGGTCTGGACGAGCGGCATCGTACCGGAGTCATTCGGATCAGCTTGGGAAACGCGACCACGGCAAGCGACGTCGCCGCCCTGGCGGAAGCGCTCGAACGCGTCGTCGAGCGCGCGCGGGTAGCCGCGTGAGCCTGCTCGCCGCAGAGACGCCACCGCCCGGCAGCCGGATCGTCACCGCCATGAGCGGCGGGGTGGATAGCTCGGTGGCCGCTGCGCTGCTGGTCGAGGCGGGCTACGAGGTCATCGGGATCTCGTTGCGGCTGGCCGATACGGAGGGCGCCGAGCGCGCCCCCGGCCGTGCGCACGGCTGCTGCAGCTTGGAGGATTTTCAGGATGCCGAGCGGGTGGCGGCGAAGCTCGGGATTCCCCACTACGTGTTCGATCTGCGCACCGAGTTCGCGCGCTCGGTGGTCGATCCGTTCGTCGCCGACTACCTCGAGGGCCGTACCCCCAGCCCGTGCATCCTTTGTAACCGTGAGATCAAGTTCGGGGTTCTGCTGCGCAAGGCAACCGAGCTCGGAGCGGCGGCAGTGGCCACCGGCCACTATGCGCGGCGGGTGTGGTCGGCGGGGCGGCATCGGCTCTTGCGTGGCCGCGACCACGACAAGGATCAGTCCTACTTCCTGTTCGAGCTGGGCCAGCGCGAGCTTGCCCGCACAGTCTTCCCCGTCGGCGATCTGGAGAAGCGAGAGGTGCGCGCCGTGGCCCTGCGCTTGGGTCTGTCGGTCGCCGACAAGCCGGAGAGCCAGGAGATCTGCTTCGTCGCCGGCCGCAGCTACGTCGACGTCGTCGAACGCCGCGGCCAGACCCAGGGGCGTGCGGGCCTCCTGCGCAACAGCGAGGGACAGTCGCTCGGCGAGCATGCGGGCATCCACCGGTTCACGGTTGGTCAGCGACGCGGGCTAGGCATCGCCGCTGCCGAACCTTTGTACGTGACCGGAATTGACGCGGCCACAGCCACGGTCCGTGTCGGACCCCGGCGAGAGCTTCGGCGGACGGCGCTGGAGGCCGACGGCGTGGCGTGGACGGCTGGGCACCCGGAACCGGAGGGTACCGAACTTGCCGTGCGTATCCGCCACCGGCACCGGCCCGCGGCCGCCACGGTCTATCCGATCGACAACGGTCGCGTCCGTGTGCGATTCGAAGAGCCGCAGGAGGCGATCTCGCCGGGACAAGCAGCGGTCTTCTATCGTGACGATGAAGTCGTGGGCGGTGGCTGGATTCGCCGTTCGCTCGCTGCCGAGGAGGCCGCCTCATGCGCGTAGCGGTCGCAACCCTGGGCTGCAAAGTGAACCGGTATGACTCTGCCGTCATCGAGCGGCTGTTCGCCGAGCGCGGATGGCATCGGGTCGCTTACGAGGAGCAAGCCGACGCCTACGTCGTCAATAGCTGCACGGTGACCGACCGAGCCGACGGCGAGGCGCGGCGGCTGGCCCGGCGTACGAATCCCGACGGCCGCGTGATCCTCACCGGCTGCTACGCGCAGGTGAGCCCCGGGCAGATCGCCGAGCTGCCCTACGTCGACTACGTTATCGGACTAGGCAGGCTGCCGGAATTGCTGGCGGCGGTGGCCGGCGAATTGCGCGAGCGCGTCGTGGTCGAGGACCTGCGGCGCGCGACCACGGTCGAGACCCTGGGCATCAGCTCGTTTCCAGGCCGCACGCGCGCTTTCGTCAAGGTGCAAGAAGGCTGCAATCTGTTCTGTAGTTTCTGCATCATCCCTGTGGCGCGCGGGCGTAGCCGCAGCGTGCCGGCCCGGCAGGTCGTCGAGGAGATTGTACGCTTGGAAGGGCGGGGTTATCGCGAGGTGGTGCTGACCGGAATTCATCTCGGTGGTTACGGCTCCGATCTGGAGCCGCCCCGCGACATTGCCTGGCTCCTGGAGATCATCGCGGAGCGAGCGCCCGCGCTGAGGGTGCGCATCAGCTCGATCGATCCACCCGAGATCAGCCCGCGCCTGGTCGAGATCGTCGCCTCCCATTCGCTGTTCTGCCGGCACTTCCACGTGCCACTGCAGTCGGGCGACGACGCCGTGCTCGCCAACATGCGCCGGCGCTACACCGCGGCGCAGGCGGCCGAGGCGCTCGCCCTGCTGCGCTCGCGGCTGCCTGAGGTCGCGATCGGAACCGACATCATCGCCGGTTTTCCGGGCGAGACCGAGGAGCAGTCAGCCCGGACCCTGCAGTATCTGGAGCGGCTCGAGCTGAGCTATCTCCACGTGTTTCCCTATAGCCGACGTCGGGCCACCTCGGCGTCCAAGCGCTGGACCGCGCTTCCTGCCGCCGTCGTCCACGAGCGCGCACGCCGACTGCGTGGGCTAGGCCGGCGGCTGCGCCGCAACTATCAAGACCGCTTCATAGGCCGCCGGCTCCGAGTGCTGTTCGAGCACGAGCGCGATCGGGCCTCGGGGTTGCTGCGTGGATACTCCGATAACTACCTGCCCGTGCTCTGCGACGGAGCCGACGCGCTGGCCAACCGGCTCCGGGACGTCACGGTCGTCGGGCAGAGCGGCGATCGCCTGCTGGCGAGGCTTGCGTGAGATCCGCCCCGGACCGCGATTTGAGCGCGTTCGAAGCCGCGCTCGGGCATCGGTTCGGCGAGCCGGCGTTGCTCGAGCGTGCCCTGATCCACAGCTCGCTCAGCGCCGAGCTAGACTGCTGGGACAACGAAACCTTCGAGTTCTTGGGCGATGCGGCGATCGATCTGGCGGTGCGCGAGCTGCTGATGGCGCGCTATCCGGACTTTGATGAGGGGGAGCTTTCCAAGGCGCGCGGCGGCATGGTGAGCGCGGCGGCTTTGGCGCAGGTCGCTGCCGATCTCGACCTGGGCCGCTGGCTGCAACTGGGCAAGGGCGAGGAGACCAGCGGCGGCCGCGCCAAGCCGCGCATTCTCGCTGCCGCGTACGAGGCGGTCATCGGCGCCGTCTTTCTCGATGCGGGTTACGCGGCTTGCCGGGAACTCATCGTCCGGCACTTTGCCGACGCGCTGGCCACGGCCGGGCGTGGCGTCGACCACAAGACCGAGCTTCAAGAGTTGAGCCACCGGCTCTTCAAAAGACCGCCCGCCTATCGGGTGGCCGAGGTCTCGGGGCCCGATCACGAGCGCGCCTATGCCGTCGAGGTCGAGATCGCCGGCCGGGTACTTGGCCATGGCCGGGGTAGCAGCCGCAAGAGCGCCGAGCAGATGGCGGCCGCCGCCGCTGCCGCCAAGCTGAGGAACGAGCCGGCGCCATGAACGAGCGACCGGAGTCCCGCGCGACGCGGGCGGGGATCGTCGCGCTCGCCGGCGCCCCGAACGTCGGCAAGTCGACGTTGCTCAACCGGATTCTCGGCCGGCATCTGAGCATCGCTACTGCCAAACCGCAGACCACGCGTACGCGCATTCAGGGAGTTGCCTGCCGCGGCGACGTGCAGATCGTGTTTGCCGACACGCCCGGCATTCACGAGGCGCGCGGGGGAATCCACCGACGCATGGTGGATCGGGCCCGTTCGGAGGTGCGGGGGGCCGACCTCACCTGCTGGCTGCTGGCCGCCAACCGTGGCGTGACCGGCGTCGATCGCGCCGAACTGGAGCGGCTGCGCGAGCATACGCTGGTGGTGGTGGTCAACAAGATGGACCTCGGGCGCCGTGACGCGTTGCTGCCGATCATGGCGGAGGTTGCCGGCCTAGCTCCCCGCGCCGAGTGCTTTCCGGTGAGCGCGCTCCGCGGTGAGAACGTCACTGCCCTGGTCGATCACTTGGTCGCCGCCATGCCCGAGGGGCCGTGGCTCTACCCCACGGCGGTCCTGACCGATCGCCCGTTGCCGTTTCTGGCCGCCGAGTACGTGCGCGAGCAGGTCTTCGAGCAGCTCGAGCAAGAGGTGCCCTACCACGTCGCGGTCAAGACGGATGTCTTCGAGAAGCGGGGACGCAAGACCTACATCGAAGCGTCGATCTATACGGACACGCGCTCCTGCAAAAAGATCATCGTCGGCAAGGACGGCGCGCGCGTGAAATCGATCGGCATGGCCGCGCGCAGGCGCATCGAGGAACTGGTCGAGGGGCCCGTCTATCTCCACCTGCAGGTACGAGTCAAGGAAGACTGGCAGGACGATCCGAGGTTCCTCGAGGATTTGGGGCTATGAGCCGCGCAGTGCCCCGGGTCGTCATCCTCGGACGGCCCAACGTGGGCAAGTCGACCCTGTTCAATCGACTGGTCGGCCGGCGCCGATCGATCACGCTCAACACCCCCGGAGTTACGCGCGACCCGATCACCGCTGACGTACGCTGGGACGGCCGGCACCTGCAGTTGGTGGATACCGGCGGCCTGAGCGGCGAGCGCGAGATCGAGCTGGCCGAAGGCGTCCATGCCCACACGGTCAACTCGCTTCGCGGGGCCGACCTGGCCATCGTGCTCTTCGACGTCCGAGCCGGCGTGAGCCCCATCGACCGCGAGACTGTCGCGTTGATCGACCGGCTGGGCGTGCCCGCCGTTTTCGCTGCGAACAAGGCCGAGAGCTCCGATAGCGAGACGGCCGTCCTCGACTTCTGCCGGCTCGGCATCGACTCTCCCTTACCGGTCTCGGCCGAGCACGGATTGGGGGTCGCGGCGTTACGCGAGCGCGTGCTGGAGCGGCTGAACCCGGCCGCCGAACCCGACAGCGCCCCCGTCGATGCAGCAGCCGACGCGCGTCCGTGCCGGATTGCGCTCGTTGGTCGCCCCAACGTTGGGAAGTCATCGTTTCTGAACGCGGTCGCCGGGGAGGAGCTATCCCTGGTCGATGAGCGCCCGGGAACGACACGCGACGTCGTCGACACCCTGGTCGAGCGGCGCGGCTGCAGCTATCTGCTGCTGGATACCGCTGGCATGCGACGTCCCTCCCGGGTGCAGGCGGCGATTGAACGGTTGAGCGTGCAGCGCAGCCTCGAGGCCATTCGCCGCGCCGACGTGGCAGTGCTCATCCTCGAGCCCGAGGAAGGCCTGGCCGATCAGGACGCGCGCATCGCGCGTTACGCTTGGGAGCGGGGCAGGGGACTCGTCATCATGATCAACAAGGCCGACCTGCTCACCGACGCGGCTGCGCGCAAGGTCCTGCACGAGAAGCTGCTGCGCGAGTATCCGACCCTGGCCGTGGTGCCGGTCGGCTTCATGTCGGCGCGGACCGGTGATGGGATCGCCGCCTGCTTCCGGACCATCGATCGCGTGGCCGAGCTGCACCGCGGCGCGATTCCCACTCCAGCGCTCAACCGGGTGCTGGCCACGGTCGCCGAGCGCCGCCAGCCGCCGAGAATGGCCGGCGGCAGACTCAAGCTCCTCTACGCAACGCAGACCGCCATCCGGCCGCCGCAGGTCACCATCTTCGTCAATCGCGAGGCGGTGCCAAGCGACTACAAACGCTTCATCGAGCGCTGCCTCCGTGAGGCGCTGCCGCTCGAAGGCACCCCCCTCCGTCTCGCCTTCAAGCGCCGGCCCTCCCACGGCGGCCGCGCATAGGTCACAACCTGCGATTTCAATGCGGCAAGGTTCCGGTTGGTCGGGCCCGCTTTGAGAGAATCGTGCGGGTGCCCCGGAGGGCAGCGGGCACGTTATGTTGCAGAGTAGTCGCGGGAATGAGAGACCTCTTTCCTACCGCCAGCACCCGTTGAGGCCGTTATCTTCACCATAACGGCCGTTAGGTTGGCGGTTCGCAGCATGCCAAGGATTGTGCGCACTTCGCGATCCGTAGAGTGCAAAATTACGCGAATTTGCCTGGTACCCTTGAGTGGCCGGCGTTTTCTCTTGGTGGTTTTCGCTTCTTGGGTGTACCGTTCTGGGTTAGTTCTTTTTCCTTGGTTCCTCCGACTCCGCCCGTAGGAAGCAAGAAAACCACTGCGGGTGGTGAGGAGGAGCCATGAAAGTCAAAGTCAAGGTTCTTTACACTGACGCCGTGCTCGTCATCGACGGTCTGAAGTACCACCACCACCCAAATGGTGGTGGCCTGGTGGCAGAGACTGCCGAAGTTGCGGATACGGCTTTCGTTGGCCCGTTCGCTCAGGTCTTCGGCAACGCTCAGGTCACGGGCAACGCTCAGGTCTTGGACTACGCTCGGGTCACGGGCGACGCTTGGGTCTTCGGCGACGCTTGGGTGTCGGGCGACGCTCAGGTCATGGGCAACGCTCAGGTCTTGGACTACGCTCGGGTCACGGGCAACGCTCAGGTCTCGGGCAACGCTTTGGTCTTCGGCAACGCTCAGGTCTCAGAGACAAGTAGCGACGAGGTGCGCTCCTAGCCCATCTATAACACCCGCAGGGGAAACTTCGCGGGTGTTTTCTTTTTCCAGCAGTGCGACTACTACACGCGACACGACTGGAGGCGTCACCCCATATGGCAGGAATAACGCAAGCCCATGACGGCGCGCTCACCATTCTGTGTGCTCTCATCGAGCAGTGCGGGGGCTCCCTGCTCCGCACCTCAAAAGACCATATGGTTGTCGCCCACAACCACGGCGAGCCACCTGACCCAGAGAAAACCGGGCAAGTTCTCACCAAGCTCTACCGGGCGCTGCACGACGAGTTACTGAAGTAGCAGACCAACTACCGGTGGCGTTGGTTCAAAGCCGTTTGTCCTGACAGCTCGCCGGAATACGCAGTCAACACGCGGTTGGCCGGACGCTTACCTTGAACCAGCTCTATTTTGGCGGCGAGGTACGCGGGTTCAAGAAGCCCGCGACAGCCGCGTCGCGACCGCTCAGAGAAGAGAGAGGAATTCCTCCCTCGACAGGCCTGCCTGCTTCAGGATGGAGTTCAGGGTCTTCCGATCGAGGTCATGGTTGTGGTAGGCGACCGTCACGTAGAGCCCGCGCCGATTCGGGTGCTTGCAGAAGCGATGCGAACCGGTGGCATGGTGGAACCGGAAACCCGCGCGTTCGAGTGTGCGGATGACTTATGTTGGCTTGCATGCGGGAAGCCGCGTCACGCCCGCGAGACGATCACTGTGACACTCTCCGTCATCGCGGAAGGCGGCTCGACCGGAATGTCTTCGCCGTCCTTGCGCAAGCACTCCAGGTAACCCTGGATCGCGTCCTTCACCATCTCGCGCGCTTCTTCAAGTGTGCGGCCCTCGGTCACGCAGCCCGGTAGGGCAGGAACGTGAACCACCCAACCGGAATCTTCACCCGGCTCGAAGAAAGCTGTGTAGCGGTACTCGGTCGTCTGAACGGTCTCCTTCCTGGGTGTTGTCTTGGCTGAGCTCATGGCTGCAGTGTACGGGAAGGGGTTTCCAAGCGTCAAGGCGAAGAGCGCGAGCCGCTTGCCACGGCTGTTATTTTCTACAGCCCGCGACCCGGTCCCCTATAATCCCGCGCATACCCCACGTAGTTCGCCACGGTCTCCGCCATCCACGCGCGCTCGGATTCGCGGACGTTGCGCACGATACGCGCGGGCTGCCCCATGACGAGCTTTCCGGCCGGGACGACCATGCGCGGCGGCACCAGGGACATCGCGCCCACCATCGCACCTTCCTCGACGATGGCGTCGTCCAGGATAATTGCGCCGATGCCGATGAGAGCGCGGCTCCGAATCTCGGCTCCATGAACCACCACGCGATGCCCGAGGGTGACGTCGGCGTGAATGATCGTCGGATGACCGTCGCGCGTGACGTGAATCGTGCAGTGGTCTTGGATGTTGGTGCGTGCACCGATGCGGATGTGGCTGACGTCGCCGCGCACGACCGACTGAAACCAGACGGACGCGTCTTCGCCGAGCTCGACGTCCCCGATAACGGTAGCGTTCTCCGCGATCCAAGCTTGCGGGTGAACCACCGGGCGCTTGCCCAGATAATCTCGCGTCATCGCAGGCGATTCTCCATTTGCTCGGGTTTGTTGAAAAGTATTGGGCGGTTGCCTATAAGGCAACATGGAACTGTCCTACCTGACCGATGAACGTTCGGTCGGGCTCACCTTCGACGACGTTCTGTTGGTCCCTGGCCTCTCGGACGTGCTGCCGAGCGCAGCGGGTGTGGAGACTAGCCTCACCCGCCGCATCACGCTGAATGTCCCGCTCATCAGCGCGGCCATGGACACGGTGACCGAAGGGCGCATGGCGATCGCGATGGCGCAACAGGGCGGGCTTGGATTCATCCATCGCAATCTGCCGGTCGAGCAGCAGGCTGCCGAGGTGGCCCGGGTCAAGAAGAGCGAGAGCGGCATGATCACCGATCCGGTCACCGTGGAGCCGGACATGCCGCTGCATCAGGCGCTCGAGATCATGCGGCGTAACGGCATCTCGGGCCTGCCGGTGTGCGCCGGCGAGCGACTACTAGGTATCGTCACCCACCGCGACGTGCGCTTCGAGCGCAACCTCAAGCGCAAGGTCTCCGAGGTGATGACCAGCAAGAACCTGGTGACGGCCCCGGTGGGCATCCAGATCGAGGAGGCGACGGAGATCCTGCACCGCCACCGGATCGAGAAGCTGCTGGTGGTGGACGCGCAAGGCCGGCTCAAGGGGCTCATCACCGTCAAGGACATCCAGAAGGCGATCGAGTACCCCCTGGCCTCCAAGGACAGCAGCGGGCGCCTGCTGGTGGGCGCGGCCGTGGGCGTCGGCGCGGACCGCATCGAGCGGGTTTCCGCGCTGATCGAGGCCGGCGTGGATGTCGTCTGCGTGGATACCGCGCACGGACACTCGCAGAACGTTCTGGACACCGTCGAGGAGGTCAAGGAGCGCCACCCGGACCTGGAAGTCATCGCCGGCAACATCGGGACGGCGGCCGGCGCGCGCGCCCTGATCGACGCCGGCGCCGATGCCGTCAAGGTTGGAATGGGGGTCGGTTCGATCTGCACCACGCGCGTGGTCTCCGGTGTGGGAATGCCACAGCTCACCGCGATCGCGGAGGCGTGCTCGGTGGCGACGGCCGCCGGCGTGCCCGTAGTCGCTGACGGCGGCGTCCGCTTCAGCGGCGACATCACCAAGGCGCTGGCGGCGGGTGCGACCACCGTCATGCTGGGCAGCGTGCTCGCCGGCACCGAAGAAAGCCCGGGTGAGACCGTCCTCTACCAAGGCCGCACGTTCAAGGTGTATCGCGGGATGGGCTCGCTCGAAGCGATGCGCGGCGGACGCAGCAAGGATCGCTACTTCCAGGAAGACCAAGAGGACGTAAAGCTCGTCCCCGAAGGGATTGAAGGGCGGGTTCCCTACAGGGGAAGCCTGCACTCGACGATCCAACAGTTGGTCGGCGGTCTGCGCGCGGGCATGGGTTACGTGGGCGCGCACGACCTCAAGGAGTTGCGCGCCAAGGCCCGCTTCATCCGCGTCTCCCCCGCGGGCCTGGCCGAGAGCCATGTCCACGACGTCGTCATGGTCAAGGAGCCGCCCAACTACAGCCGCGGTGACTGAGCAGCTCGCGCGCGGTGGCGGTATGACAGCGACGATCCTTATCCTCGATTTCGGAAGCCAGTATACGCAGCTCATCGCGCGGCGCGTGCGGGAGGCTCGGGTCTACTGCGAGATCCATCCCTTCGACCTCGCGCCCGAGCGGGTGCGCGCGCTCAATCCGCGCGGGATCATCCTTTCGGGTGGTCCGGCCAGCGTCTACGACGCCGGTGCGCCTCGACCGCAGCCCGAGAGCGTAGCGATCGGGGTGCCAGTCCTAGGTATCTGTTACGGGATGAACGTTCTGGCTCGAGAGGCGGGCGGCCGTGTGGTCGCGTCGACCTCGCGAGAGTACGGCGGGGCCGCGCTCGCCGTCGCCGATACACGCGACCTGTTCGCCGGGTTCGAGGACCAGCGCACCGCGCGCGTGTGGATGAGCCACGGCGACCGGCTCGAGACGCTGCCGCAGGGATGGAAAGTCCTGGCCACGAGCGAGAACTCGCCCTACGCCGCCATCTGCAGCCCCGACCGCCGCCGCTTCGGTATTCAGTTCCACCCCGAGGTGGTTCACTCGGAACAGGGCAGAAGGATCCTCGAGAACTTCCTGCTGCGCGTCTGCCGGATCGAGCCGGACTGGACGATGGAAGGCTTCGTCGAGGCCGCGACCGAGCGCGTCCGCCAGCAGGTGGGCAAGGGGCGCGTCGTCTGCGCGCTCAGCGGTGGCGTGGACTCGAGCGTGACCGCCGCCCTGATCGAACGCGCGGTTCCCGGTCAGCTCACCTGCGTCTTCGTCAACAACGGCCTACTGCGCAAGAACGAGGCCGACCAGGTGCGCGCGACCCTGGGGAACTACTTCGGTGGCGATTTCCTCTACGTCGATGCCTCGCGCCGGTTTCTCGACGCGCTCGAAGGCGTGGCCGATCCCGAGCAGAAGCGCAAGATCATCGGGCGCACGTTCATCGAGGTCTTCGATGAGGCGGCGGCCGGCGGCGCGCGCGGCCAGGAGCCGGCGCGTTTCCTGGCCCAGGGGACGCTCTACCCCGACGTCATCGAGTCGGTGTCCGTCAGGGGACCCTCGGCCACCATCAAGACCCATCACAACGTCGGCGGCTTGCCCGATCGGATGCGCTTAGAATTGGTCGAGCCGTTGCGCGAGCTGTTCAAGGACGAGGTGCGCGCGGCCGGTGCCGTGCTGGGATTGCCGCACGACGTCTTGTGGCGGCATCCGTTTCCCGGCCCTGGCTTGGCGGTGCGCATGCTGGGCGAGGTTCGCGAGGCCGACCTGGCGATTCTCCGAGAGGCGGATGCGATCTTCATCGAGGAGATCCGGCGTGCAGGACTCTACGACAAGATCTGGCAGGCGTTTGCGGTATTGCTGCCGGTGCGGACGGTCGGGGTGCAGGGGGACTACCGAACCTATGACCGGGTGGTGGCGCTGCGCGCGATCACCAGCGAGGACGGCATGACGGCCGATTGGTTCCGCTTTCCACCGGAGGTGCTCGAGCGCGCCTCCTCGCGGATCAGCAACGAGGTGCGCGGCGTCAACCGCGTGGTCTACGACGTCTCTTCGAAGCCGCCGGCGACGGTGGAGTGGGAGTAGCCGCGAGCCGTCGTGTCGTACGTTCACCTTCACCTCCACACCCACTACAGCCTGCTCGACGGCGCCAACAAGATCGGCGACCTGATGCGGCGCGTCTCCAAGCTCGGAATGCCGGCGGCGGCGATGACCGATCACGGCAACATGTTCGGCACCGTCGATTTCTACCGGACCGCCCGCGCGGCGGGCATCAAACCGATCATCGGCTGCGAGGTCTACGTGGCCCCTCGCAGCCGCACCGAGAGGTCTGCGGTCGTCGCGGACGATCACGAGCGCGCCGGCAACAACCACCTCATTCTCTTGGCAATGAACCTGGAGGGCTACCGGAACTTGAGCCGCCTGGTTTCGCAGGCCTATCTCGACGGCTTCTACTACAAGCCGCGGATCGACAAGGAGCTGTTGCGCGAATTCAACGGCGGGCTGATCTGCCTCAGCGGATGTCTGTCCGGTGAGGTGGCGTGCGCGGTCACGGCCGGCCGCAGCGACGTGGCGCGTAAGGTGATCGAGGAGTACGCGCAGATTTTCGGCGATCGCTACTATCTGGAGATCCAAGACAATCACCTGGAGGCTCAGCGCAAGGTCAACGAATTCCTGATCGAGGTCGCGCCCGCCGTCGGCGTCCCGTTGGTGGCGACCAACGATTGCCACTACCTCGAGCACGAGGATGCCCAGGCCCATGACGTCTTGCTGTGCGTGCAGACGGGCAAGCGCCATGCAGACGCCGACCGCTGGCGCTTCGAGACCGATCAGCTCTACGTCAAGGATCCGCAAGCCATGGTTGCGGCATTCGCCCACGCCCCCGAAGCGATCCGCGCCTCGGTGGAGATCGCCGACCGCTGCGACCTGGAGCTGGAGTTCGGCAAGCATCAGTTCCCGGTCTATCGCACCCCGGGCGAACGTCCGCTCGAGGAGCACCTACGCGAGCTGGCGCGCGCGGGCCTCGAGGAACGGCTGACCGTGCTACACGAACGCTACGGGCAGTTGGACGAGCCGCTTTACCGGGACCGCCTGGAGAGCGAGCTGACGACGATCATCGCCACCGAGTTCGCCGGCTACTTCCTGATCGTCGCGGACTTCGTCGGCTACGCGAAGAAGGCGGGAATCCCGGTGGGACCCGGCCGTGGCTCGGCGGCCGGCAGCCTGGTGTCCTACGCGCTACGCATCACCGACATCGATCCCATCCGTTACAACCTGCTGTTCGAGCGCTTCCTCAACCCCCACCGGATCACGATGCCCGACATCGACGTCGACTTCTGCATGCAGCGGCGTGACGAAGTCCTCGACTACGTCCGCGCGAAGTACGGCACCGACAAGGTGGCGAGCATCATTACGTTCGGAACGCTGAAGGGGAAGGCCGCGATCCGCGACGTCGGGCGCGTTCTCGATTTCACGTTCGCCGAGACGGATCGGATCTGCAAGCTCTATCCCGCGCCCAAGCAGGGCAAGGACTTCTCGCTGGCCGAAGCGCTCAAGATGGAGCCGCGGCTGCGCGAGGTCCGTGAGACCGGCGAGCGCGAGCGTAAGCTCTTCGAGTACGCGCTCAAGCTGGAAGGGCTCGCCCGCCACGTATCCAAGCACGCGGCCGGCATCGTCATCTCGGACAAGCCGCTTGTCGAGCACGTGCCGCTGTTCGTCGACAAAGACGGCGCGGTGATGACCCAGTTCGCGGGGCCGGACATCGAGTCGATCGGGCTGGTGAAGTTCGACTTTCTCGGGCTCAAGACCTTGACCCTGCTCGCCGATGCCGTCCGTCGCGTACGCGAGCGCACCGGTCACGAGATCGATCTGGCCGGGCTGCCGGTCGACGACCGGGCGACCTATCGGTTGATCGCGAGCGGCGACTGCGTGGGCGTCTTCCAGATGGAAAGCGGCGGGATGCGTAAGCTCCTGACGCAGATCAAGCCGGAGACGTTCGAGGACATCATCGCCACCCTCGCCTTGTTCAGGCCCGGCCCGCTCGACAGCGGGATGGTCGAGCTGTTCATCAAACGGCGCGACGGTCGCGAGACGGTCCGCTACCCCGCGCCCGAGCTCGAGTCGGTGCTGGCCGAGACCTACGGCGTCATTGTCTACCAGGAACAGGTCATGCAGATCGCGCAGGTCTATGCCGGCTACAGCCTGGGCCAAGCCGACCTGTTGCGCCGCGCCATGAGCAAGAAGAAAGCGGAAGCCATGGCGGTAGAGCGCGACGGGTTCTTGCAGGGCGCGGTGGCCAAGGGCCACCGGCGCGAGCAGGCCGAGCAGATCTTCCAGCAGATGGAGACGTTTGCCGCCTACGGCTTCAACAAGTCGCATTCGGCTGCGTACGCGCTGGTCACTTACCAAACCGCCTACCTCAAGGCGCACTATCCCAAGGAGTTCTATGCGGCGCTGCTGTCGATGGATATGGGCGATGCCGACAAGGTGTACAAGAATCTCGCCGATTGCCGGCATCACGGCATTCACGTGCTCGCGCCCGACGTCAACCAGAGCAGCGCCGACTTCACCGTTTGTGACGAGGGGATCCGCTTCGGCCTGGGCGCGGTCAAGGGGGTCGGCGAGAAGGCCATCGAGCTGATCACCGAGGCGCGGCAAGCGGGTCCCTTCCGCTCGCTAGCCGACTTCTGCGCGCGAACGCAGGCGAGCCAGGTCAACCGCCGTATTCCGGAAGGTCTGATCCGCGCGGGAGCGCTGGACGGAATCGAGCCATCGCGAGCCCGCTTGCTCGCCGCACTGGAAGCCGCGCTGGCTTGGGCGGTGCGCGTGAGCAGCGATCGAGAGGTCGGGCAGATGGGTCTGTTCGGACAAGCGGCCGGCGTGAGCGAACAGGAGCCGGCGTTACCGGAGGTCCGCGACTGGGACGATGCGGCGCGCCTGGCGGCCGAACACGAGGTGGTCGGTCTTTATATTTCCGGCCATCCCCTGGACCGCTACGCGGATGATCTGGTGTTGCTCAAGGCCAGCACCCTGGCGGAACTGGACGGCCGCCGGGATGAGGAGCGTGTGTGCGTGGCGGGGGTCACCAACACGGTGCGGCGCAAGAACAGCCGCAAGGGCGAGCGCTACGCGACGTTCAATCTGGAGGATCGCGAGGGCGTGATCGAGGTGATCGCCTGGCCAGATGTCTATCTAACCTGTGAGGCTGCCATCGTCGGTCGCGAGCCCGTCTTGGTGACCGGACGGCTGGATGCGGGCGATCGCGGCTCGCGTGCCGACGCCTCCGACGACGAGGAGGCCGGCGTCGGATTCGCGATGAAGTCTCAGATCATCGCCGACGAAATCCTACCTCTTAGCGAAGCGCGCCGGCGCCGGGCGCGCTCCATCGACGTCCGGATTCGCGCGGATGCCATCGATCGTGAGCGCATCGTCGCGCTGCGAGACGCTCTCGCTCGCTTTCCGGGACCTTGCCGCTCCACGATCCGGCTGCTGCGGCCCGGGGCCTGCGAAGCGACCATCGAATTGCCGCCGGAGCTGAGCGTCGATCCTTGCGACGGATTCCGCCAGGCGGTCGAGGCCGTGCTGGGGCCTGGGAGCATGAACGTCCGTTGATGACGGCGAGTAAGGCCCAACCCACGGCGGCGTGGTGAAGGCTACCGCGCGCGTACGTCCGGAACGCACGGTGCTGGTATGGTCGGGCACCGACCGAGCCGATGCCGAAGCGTCCCTCGAAGAGCTCGCCCTGCTCGCGAGCACCGCCGGGCTGGAGGTGGTCGGCCGGTTGCGCCAGGAGGTCAAGCGGCCTTCGCCGGCGACCCGGATCGGCAAGGGCAAGGTGGTCGAATTGACCGAGGCCGTAGGGACGTGGCGAGCGGACGCCGTCGTGTTCGACGATCCGTTGATGCCGGCGCAGAGGCGCAACCTGGAGGCCGCGCTCGGCGTCAAAGTGATCGACCGCAGCCAGCTCATCCTGGATATCTTCGCTCTCCACGCATCCACCCGCGCCGGCAAGCTGCAGGTGGAGCTTGCGCAGCTCGAGTACCTGTTGCCGCGCCTGACCCACCAGTGGACGCATCTGTCGCGCATCCGCGGCGGCGTAGGGATGCGCGGTCCGGGCGAGACCCAGCTCGAAGTGGACCGGCGGCAGGTACGCACGCGCATCGCCAAGCTGCGCGAGCGCCTGGAAGAGCTCGACCGCACACGCCGGCTCAACCGCAAGGAGCGAAGCGCGGTGCCCTATCCGACGGCGGCGCTCGTCGGCTACACCAACGCCGGTAAATCGCTGTTGCTCAACCGCTTGACCGGAGCGGAGGTCTACGTGGCCGATCGATTGTTCGCGACGTTGGACACGACGGTCCGCGCCATGCGGCTCCCCGGGGGAACGACCGCGATTCTGGCCGACACGGTCGGCTTCATTGCCAAGCTGCCTCACGAGTTGGTCGAGGCCTTCAAGGGCACGCTCGAGCAGACCGTCGAGGCCGATCTGCTTCTGCACGTCGTCGACGCGAGTGCCCGCGACATCGAAGCCCGCCTGGCGGTGGTCGACGGCATTCTGGATGAGCTGGGAGCCGGTCGGCAGCAGCGGCTACTGGTCTACAACAAATGCGACCTGGCGCGCGCTCGTGCTGCTCCCCCGGGCGCGTTCGCCGTATCCGCCAAGACCCGGCAGGGTCTCCCCGAGCTGCTCGTCCAGATCGAGGCGGCCCTCGCGCTCCGCGCCGAGCGGGTGGAGGTTGCGGCCACGAGCATCGATGGGCGGGTGCGGGCCTGGCTCTACCGTCACGGGCGCGTCAGCGAGGAAGTGGTCGAGGACGGAGCGACCCGGATCGTCGCGTGGCTTGCGCCCAAGGACGCCGGTCGGCTGCGCCGCATTCTGGCCGGTGAGGACGCCGGGGTGCTCAACTAGCCGCCGTGCTCAATCTTCCCAACACGCTCACGCTTTTCCGGATCTTGCTCGTTCCGCTGTTCTTGTCGCTGTTGGTGCAGGGGAGCGTCCGCATGGCGTTGGTCGTCTTCGTGACGGCCGGCTTCACCGACGCGCTCGACGGCGCCCTGGCGCGCTTGATGAACTCGCAGACAAATCTAGGCGCCCACCTGGACCCGGTGGCCGATAAGCTGCTGCTGGTCAGCGCCTTCATCGCCCTGGGGATCCTCGGCGAGGTTCCGCTGCCGCTGATGATCATGGTGATCATGCGGGACGTGGTCATTCTCGGGGGCTTTTTGCTTTCGGCGGTGATGACCGGGAAGTCCATGGCCATGCACCCGTCGCTGTGGGGTAAGCTCACGACGTTCGTGCAGATCCTGACGGTCACGCTGGTTCTCTTGGCGGCCTCACGGTGGGTTGCCGTGCCGACCGTCGTCCTGTCGGGCGTCTTCCTGGCGACTGGCGCGCTGTCGGTGATCTCTGGCGTGGGATACGTGGCCGAAGGGATCCGCTGGTACCAGACCGCGCCGTGGACGAGCCAGGCCGGAGTCAGCCCGCCACCTCCGTGAACGGATGACGGCAGGGCGGTCCTTCCGCGTGGAAGTAGCGGACCCGCCCATCGTGCTGAAGTACGAGAATCGTCGAGGAACGCGTGCCGTAGCCCTCCCGGTGGATGCACACGCGCGCGAACGGGTTGTCTCCGCCCGGATCGAGTGAGCTGGCGTGGTCGGACAGCACCCGCGCCAGGAGGTCCGTGACAGTGCCCAAGGGCGGCTCGCTGGCAAGCGTACCGGCGACCTCTTCGAAGGCCGGAAACGCGCTGGCCAAGCGCGGACAGCGCGGGTCGTTCACGTCGAGGTTGGTGAGCACCGAGAGCCCCGGCCCGAGCACGGTCTGGTGCAGCCGAGCCGCACCGTTGTCGAGCACGACGGCGCGTTCGGGTTCGGCGATCAGCAGATTGAACTGGCCGTAGCTGGCCAGCGGCTCGCGCTCGATGCGCGCGAGCGCTTCGCCGACCGACCCGCTACCCAACGCCAGCAGACAAAGCTGCCCGCGCGATCGCGCTCCGGGGCTGCTCGGCTGCGCAGGATCGGGAGAACGCCGGTTGAGCAGGCCGGCCGCGAGGAACGGCGGAGCGACCCGGCAGCCCAGCCAGGTCCCGCCCGCCCGCACGTCGCGGCCGGCCACGACGGCGGGTGACTCAGTCAGGGGTGCGGGGGCGAGGGTAGGGCGGTCGAGCAGTTCATCGCGGTTGGCGGCGATCACCAGCGGGTAGCGTTGCGAAACGTTCCGATAGATGGCCAGCGTGCACATGGCGGAGACTGGCTGAGCCTAGCGCCGGGGCCTGTGGCTGTGAATCGCGTGGCGGTCGGTCGCGTTGTCTTGCGCCAGATCGCGTGTTAACTTCCCCGCGACGGTCCGCTCCCCCAACTAAGGACAGATCCCCGTGAGCTCCGAGCACCTTTTTGCCACACCGGCAGATGTCCGCACGCTCTTGGCGGGCCAGAAGTACCTCTGCGACGACACCCTCGCGACGATCGTTTTCCTTGCCACCCGACTGGGGAAGCCCTTGCTGGTGGAAGGCCCGGCCGGGGTCGGCAAGACCGAGCTGGCCAAGGTCGTCGCCTCCAGCCTGGGTCTCCGGCTCATCCGGATGCAGTGCTACGAGGGGTTGGATGAAGCCAAGGCGCTCTACGAGTGGGAGTATGCCAAGCAACTGCTCTACACGCAGATCCTCAAGGACAAGATCGGAGAGGTGACGGCCGGCACGCGCACGCTGGCGGAAGCCGTCGACCGCCTGACCGCCCAGGACGACGTCTTTTTCTCGAACCGGTTCATTCTGCCCCGGCCGCTGCTCCAAGCCATCCAGTCGGAGGAGCGAGTCGTGCTCCTGATCGACGAGATCGACAAGGCGGATGCGGAGTTCGAGGCATTCCTGCTGGAAATTCTGAGCGACTTTCAGGTCACGGTGCCCGAGATCGGCACGCTCGCCGCGAAGAAGATTCCGATCGTCGTGCTGACCAGCAACAACGCGCGCGAAATGTCAGACGCCCTCAAGCGCCGTTGCATGCATCTGTACATCGACTTTCCGGGTAAGGACTTGGAGCTCGAGATCGTGCGGCTCAAGGTTCCCGAAGCCCACGCGCGGCTTGCCGCCGAAGTGGTCGAGGTCGTCCATGCTGTGCGCCAGCTGGACATGAAGAAGCAGCCGAGCATTTCCGAGACGCTCGATTGGGCACGTGCGCTCGTCGTGATGAACGCGGAGGGTCTCGGCGCCGCCTCGGTCAAACATACGCTGGCGACGATTTGCAAGTACGAGGGCGACCTGCGCAAGGCGGAGAAAGAGCTGGATCAGTACCTCCAGCGCAAGCGCGCCGAAGCTCAGGCCGCCGCGCCGGCCGTCGCCCCCGCGACGACCTCCGGCAAAGACAAAGACCTGCTGCACTGACGCAGCGCCGCGATGGAAGGCCGGATCATCGACTTCGCGGCCCTGCTACGGCGCAACGGCATCCGGGTGTCCACCGCCGAGACCCTGGATGCGTTGCGCGCCGTCGAGATCTGTGGCCTGCGCCACCGCGAGACGGTCCGCAGCGCCCTGCGGGCGACGATGGTCAAGCGCGTGCCCGATATTGCGCCGTTTAACGAGCTCTTCGACCTCTATTTCTCCGGCTTGGGCGACATGCTCGATCAGCTCGGTGGGGCTGCCGCGTCCGGCATGTCACCAGCGGATTTTCAGGCGTTTCTCGAGCGCCTGGCCGAGCTGATCGGCGAGATGGAGCCTGGCCTTTCCGACCTGGCACGCGCCCTGGCGCTCGACGACACGGGCGAGCTGGAACGGCTCCTTCGCGAGCTGATGGACAAGGGAGCGCTGCCAGCGGCGGGCGCGCCTACCCAGGCTCCCGCGGCGATGCGCGCGTTGATGGCGCTGCTGGGTGCGGGCGGCCTGGCCGAAGAGTTCGACCGGTTAAGAGAGGCCGCGCGTCTGGCCGGCGCATCGTCGGAGGAGATGGATACTCTGGGGCGGTATCTGGAGCAGCGGCTGGCCGATCTGGGCAATATGCTCAAGGGCCTGATGCGGATCGAGCACGAGCAGCGCGAACGCAAGGAAGAGCGGGAGCACTTGCACGAGCGGCTGTTCGACAAGAGCTTCTACTACCTTTCGGCGAGCGAGATTCGCGAGATGCGCGAGGCGGTAGCGGCATTGGCGCGGCGGCTGAAGAACCTCATGTCGATCCGGCGCCGGCGCACTAAGCGCGGCCGTCTCAACGTCAAGGCGACCTTGCGCGCTTCGATGGAGTTCGGCGGGGTGCCGTTCCGGATCCGGTTCGAGGACAAGCGCAAGGAGCGACCCCAGGTCGTCATCCTGTGCGACATCTCCGACTCGGTGCGTAACGTGTCGCGGTTCATGCTGCAGTTCGTGCACTCGCTGCAAGACCTGTACTCGCGAGTGCGCAGCTACGTGTTCGTCGCCGACATCGCCGAGGTCAGTCGGCTGTTCAAGGAGAACGACATCCAGACAGCGATTAGCGACGCGATCGGGGGAGGGGTGGTCAACGTCTACGCGCACTCGGACTTCGGACGCGCCTTCAAGGCCTTTCATCGCGACCATCTCGAGGTGATCGACAGTCGAACGACCGTCATCGTTCTCGGCGACGCCCGCAACAACTACAATCCCCCCAACGATTGGGTCCTGCGCGACGTCCAGCAACGGGCCCGGCAGGTGATCTGGCTCAACCCCGAAAACAGCTCCACATGGGGATTCGGCGACAGCGAGATGGCGAAGTATGCCCGCTACTGCGATGTCGTCGAGGAATGCCGCAATCTGCGCCAACTGTACAAAGTCGTCGATCGCCTGGTCCTGGTCTGAGCAGTGCGTCGTGGGAGTCTCGAACGCGCCGCGACGCTCCCGCAACTGAGGGGTGCGCACATAATATAGTTGACGATATGCGGAACTCGCGCCAGAATCTGCGCGTATGGCGACGCGCGACGGGTTCGTTCAGATGACGGTCGGAGGTCTCACCCTCGACCCGGTCACCAAGACACCGATCGTGGTCCTCAAGGACGAGGCCGAGAGCCTCAATCTCCCGATCTGGATCGGATTGCTGGAAGCGACTTCGATGGCGACCGAGCTAGAAGGGATCAAGATGTCGCGCCCAATGACCCACGACCTGTTGCGCAACGTGCTTGCCGAGTTCGGAGCGGCGGTCGAATCGATTGCGGTGACCGAGCTTCGCGAGAACACCTTCTACGCCGTGATCCATGTTCTGATCAACGGCCAGCGTCATTCGATCGACTCCCGGCCGAGCGACGCAATCTCTCTGGCGCTGCGCACGGGAAGCCCGATTTACGTCTCTCGCCGGGTGCTCGAACAGTCCAGCGTCGTGACCGACCGCAAGCCGGAGCCGAAGACTTCCGGACGCGACCTCTCCGACCTACCCCCCGAAGAGTGGGGCAAGGTGCTCGAGACGCTCGATCCGAGCGATTTCAAGTACAAGATGTAGCCCGTGAGCGGCTGTTGGCGTGGCGGCGGGGTCTGACGTGGCGCATCCCCCTCATATCGATCGAAAGGAGCTTCGTGAGCCCGATGCGTTCGTGGAACGGGTCGGGTTGGCGACCGGCTATTTCCAGCAGCACCGCTCCCGGGTTCTGGCCATCGGTGGCGCGGTTGCGGCTGTGTTCGTGGGCGGCCTGATCTGGAATGCGCAGGCCGAACGTCGAGCTGACCGCGCCGCGGCAGGCTTTCTCCGAGCCACCGACGCCCTGGATCTGAACAGCACCGAAACCGCCACGGTCGCGCTGGCCGGCCTCCAGGAGTCCGCCGCTGGCGTTTACGCCGACATGGCCGCCCTTTATCAGGCCGACCTTGCCGCCGGTGCGGGCCGCTGCGCGGACGCGGTCGGGCTGTACGACCGTGCGGCCAGCGGCGCCGGCGCCACCTACATCCAACAGATCGCCCTGGTGGGGAAGGCCTTCTGCCAGGAGACTCAGAATCAACCTGCCGAGGCGGCAGCCACCTATGCCGCAGCCGCCAAACTCGATGGTCCCTATCGCGAGCCCGCCCTGCGTGGCCAGTTCCGCAACGCGACCAGCGCCGCGGACAAGGCGCTCGCTGCGGCAGCGATCGAGGCGCTGCTCGAGGCGTTTCCGGAAAGCGAAGACGCCGACGAGCTGGCCAAGACCCTCGAAACGCTCAAAAGTTGAGCGGGCCGGCCTCGGACCGCCGAGGTGTAAGCTGCGGGTTTAGCAGGTCGGACAGTTGAGCGTGACGCTCTGACCGACGGCGAAACGAAGCACGATCAGCGCGTCGGTGGCTACGACTGAACCCGAATCGTCGACCTCGCAGACGCAAAGCGGGCACGTGCGAAGACCGACCGCGGTGGACAGAACCGCGAGCGCGTCCGTGGCGTTGACCAGAGATGGTCGCCGCGCAGTCGGGGGCGACACCGGATCGCCGCACACGCCCACGGGCGGCAACGTGGTAGTGGTCGTGCTCGTCAGGCCGATGCAGCTCACGGTCAACTGGATACCACAGAAATCACCGAACTGACTCGTGCGCACGAGCTCCAGACGTAGCCCATCGCCCACCGTCACGGGAATCGCTGTCAGCGGATCGGGTCCGCCTGTTCCGGCCGCGAGGTCGAAGGGGCTGTCGCGCGAATAGGGGTCGCCGCTGGCGACGTTGCCGCGCGTCAATTCCTGGTCGTTCTGGTAGAGTATCCAGTCGTTGCTGCGACCGATATCGCGCGCGATCCAGATGGCGCCCGTGACCGTGACCACGCCGTCGATGGGACTGGTCCAGGTCAGGATCGCGGAACCGTTGCCGATGCCGTTCGAGCCGTCGGTCGTGTGTACGGCGGTGTCCCCGGCCAGCAAGTCGACGGGAAATGTCGCGGCGCCGTTGTGGAGGAACCAGAACGGAATGCGATTGGTGTCGTTCTCGGAGCGTGCCCAGCCGGGTTGCGAGGTCGACCAGGCTCCGGTCGCCTGCTCCCAGGCATCGATGTGAGGAAGCGGGTTGTCGCCTTCATTGTAGGACCACGGGCCATTGGGGTTCGCGCTATCGCTCCAGCCGTCGGTCACGTCCCAGCTCGAGCACTCACCCTGTGCCCGGGCGATGGCCGGCGCACCGACGGCATTGGCCAGGAGCATGGAACACGCCGCAGCAAGCGCGAAGCCTACGTGCATGAAGAATCCCCCAATGTTGTACGAATACGTTCCGATCGCTTAGATGGTCGGCGATGGTATCAGGTCGGGCCTGCCGACTGTAAATGGGGTCAGGTCTAATTTCCCGCTTGGCGGGAAATTAGACCTGACCCCATTTGCGAGAGGTGAGGGGAACCCGGAGGAGAGAGCAAGCATGCCGTACGTCGAGCGCGACGGGGTTCGAATCTACTTCGAGGACGAGGGTCGCGGTCCTGCGATTCTGCTCACCCACGGGTACAGCGCCACGCTCCGCATGTGGGACCCGCAGGTATCCGCTCTCAAGGACCGCTTCCGATTCCTGCGTTGGGACCTGCGAGGCCACGGCATGAGCGACAGCCCTGAGGATCCCGCACAGTACAGCCACGTCGCAACCGTGGGCGACATGGTGGCCGTGCTCGACGAAGCGGGCATCGAGCGCGCGATCGTCGGAGGTTTGTCGCTCGGTGGCTACATGTCGCTCGAGTTCCAGCTCGCGCACCCGAACCGCGTCCGTGCTCTGGTGCTGTGCGACACGGGCCCGGGCTACAAGAAGGAGAGCGCTCGGGCATCCTGGAACCGCTACGCCGAGAACTTCGCCCGCATGTACGAAGACCAAGGGCTCGATGCGTTAGGGAACAGCGCCGAAGTTTGCGTCGCCCGTCACCGCGGCGCCGATGGTTTGGCGCGGGCCGCGCGCGGCATCCTGGTCCAACGCGACTCGCGGGTGATTGCAGGGTTGCCGGCGATTCGCGTGCCCGTGCTGCTGGTGGTCGGGGGCGACGACAAGCCGTTTCTGACGGGTATGCGCTACATGGCGAAGAAGATCCCCGGTTCCGTTCACGCCGTGATCGAGGGCGCCGGGCACGCACCGAATCTCGAGAAGCCGGAACAGTTCAATGCCATTCTCGCGCGTTTTCTCTCTGGCCTGGCGTAGGCTGGGCCTGACCCCACTAGCGGATGGCGATCGGGTTGATGATCGCTTGCACCCCACCCGTGATGCGAGGAGGTCCGAGCGTGAACAAAAACTCCCACGCCTGGTCTTTGACCAGGTCCTCGGTGTGGATGTTTTCCAGGATGTAGATCCCGTTCATTGGCAGCAGAATCTGATGCACTTCGAACGTGCCGGCGCCCTTCGCGGGCGGCAGCACCTCGAGGCCCCAGTTGTCGGCGCCGATCATCGCGACGTCGAGCGATGCGAGATACCTCGCGCCCTCCACACCGAGGCCCGGCTCGCCAGCGTTGTAGCGCTCGTCATCCTTGCCGATGAGCTTGGTCCAGCCGGTGTGGAAGAGCACGACATCGCCCCGTTCGATCGCCTTCAAGCCCTGACGCTTGATCGCGCCTTCGATCTCGGCGCGATCGATCACGGTGCCTTCTCGCACGATATCGACGCCGAGGTAGCCCGCCATGTCCAGCAGCACGCCGCGCGTGGCAATCGGCGGGATGTTCTCGACCCCGAGCTTTACCAGTCCATCGGTATGGACGAAGTCGGCGGCCTTCAGGCAGTTGTAGTAGACAGAGTCGATTCCAACGTGTCCGAGACCGTCGATCTGTGAGCCGACTCCGACCCACCCTGTGATGATGTCGTCGTTATACGTCGCCTTGTTCTGGCCGAGGCTGCCGCCCGCCACCTGTCCGGGTTGCAGCACGGTGAGCGAGAACGTGCGCGGCGGATAGGCAGGGGTGTTTTTGTTGGTCTCGATGCCGAGCCGGTACGCCTTGCCTTTCGTTACGAGTTTGCTGGCGGCGAGCGTCTTTTCCGGCGTTACGTAGTTGAGATTGCCGATCTGGTCGCTCGGGCCGTGTCTCGACGGGATGCAGCGCGGTTGCCGCCCGTACGCTGGCGTCACCGCGACGGCCACGGTGAGTGCGGCGCCGATGATTGCCTGTCCTCGTCCTCAGTGGACACCTCAAAACCGGCCATACGTGGACGGGTCAAAACCGGCCAACGGAAGGCATCCGGGACGGGGGTGTCGTTTACCTCATCATCGGCTCTCGACGCAAGCTCAGGGCTCGGCGCTCACGCTCTGATGGTGAAACCGGTACGGCGGCCAGCCGCCAGAGATCACGATTTTCGACACGGGCCTACCCCCTGGGTCGGTCCGAGATCGTCATTCCTGAGCCGATTGTGAGCGTCATTGTTCCGGGCCATCGAGCGCAGCGCCCTTG
>CAZKRI010000069.1:0-44783 GCA_964555245.1 uncultured Myxococcales bacterium | reverse complement strand
CACGTCCACCAACCGCCGACGCTTTGCCATCGCAAAGTCATGCCAAGTTTTTCCGCCTCCTCAAGCTCCGCAAACCCTTGCCTGCAGGGGGTTTCACGAGCTCAGCTCGGAAATTTCATCCACTCGATCGGGAGAAGACCCTTACATAAGGGATGTCCCTAGCGCCCGATCGGGCGACGGCAAACACGGAGGGCGGGACAAGAACGTTCGAGATTCCCTGATAGTCCCCTGCTTTTCCCTGTTACGAATCATGACCGGCTGACGGCTAGCCCACCACCGTCCTTGCAGCGATATCTGCGGCAGGAGACCCTAGCGATGACCGCTAATCGCGATGTTTCCCTGTATTTTTCCCTGGTTAACAGGGAATTGGTCGGCGGAGTCACCAGAGACGAGTTCGCACCTGACTCCCTGCTCCACCACTATCCTCCCTCAGCGAACCAGGGTCCACACTTTGAGCGGCACGCATCGCGCGATCTTCCCCGCGCTTTGGGAGTGATCGCACACGGCAGCGCTGCTCCGGAGACTCGAGCACCTCGACGAGATGACCGAATTCTGTATCGCGTCTCTGGGCGCGAGATCGGTGAACGATCGGCCGATGACCCGTGGACTCACGTCGGGAGAAAGTCTAACAACTGGCGGCGGACCAGAGTCTGGGTCGCGTGAATCCCCCGCTCCTCCGAAGGAGATCATGACGCCGCAATGGCCGAGTACGCCCAGCCCCAACAGGAAGAAGATCGACTGCGGCTCGCGGCGCACCGCCTGTTGCACGATGTCGAGAGCGGAGCGCGCGAAGCGCTGATCGACAGCTTCCACGTCGAGGACGTGCCCGCGGGTTGTTCCTTGCTCGAGGAAGGGCAGGCCAATTCTCGCCTGTTCATCGTTCTCAAGGGGTCGGTCAGCGTGAAGCTGCCCAAGCGTGCGAGCCGGGTGAGCGAGGTGAAGCTGGCGACTCTCGGCGGCGGTGACGTCTTCGGCGAGTACTCGCTCTTCGACGGCCAGCCGGTCTCGGCCACGGTCTTCGCCGTGGAGTCGACGCGCGTGGCCTGGATCCAGAAGTCGGCGCTCGACGCCTTCGTCGACGGGCACCGCGAGGCCGGACGCCGCTTCTACGAGAGCATCGCGAGGATGCTCGTCGGTCGCCTGCGCGCCAAGGACGCCGAGCTCGACGTCATTAGCATCGGTTGAATATCGCCCCGTGACCAAAAACGTGATGTCGCGTCTGAAGCGAAAAACCGTCCTCGTCGTCGCCCTGGGCCTCGCACTCATCGGCGGCCCCGCGTGGGCGCGCGGCAAGATCGCTTTCTCATCGAGCGCTGGGCGTTTGGACCGGCTGACTTTCAAGGCGCGAGGCGTGCCCACGACGGCGTTGGCCCCCGATTCGGAGGGGCTGCAGCTCTCGCTCAGCAACGTGACGGGTCTGGTGTTTTCCGAAACTTTGACGGCGGACAAGATCGTGCCCAACGCAGGGCGCACGCGGTGGAGGTATTCCGCGCCGCGCGAAGGCGGAATCTACGATCTCGTCGTTGCGAAGATGCTGGCTTCGGACGGCACGGCGATCTACTCCGTGAAGGTTCGGCTCGACGCCGATCTTGCGGCGACCGACCCAGCGCGCAGCGGCGTCGCCGTGGACCTGTTGGCGCCGATGGTCGTTGCCGTAAGCGCCGGAGACGATGCATTGTCGGCCTCGGCGTCTTGGGAGCCCGAGCAAGCGGGATGGAGAACCCGTCACGACGATTTCACGGCCCACTATTTCGGGCCCGCCAAGCGCGTGTTCACAACCAGCCAATGCTACCTCGGGAGCCTGGACGGGCTGGGAGGAGCCGACGCCAAGTGCCAGTCCTTGGCCGACGTGGCTGGCCTCGGCGGGGTATTCTCCGCTTGGCTGGCAGACGCATTCGATGGTCCGTCGGTTCGTCTGCCGCACGCGAGCGAGCCATACGTCTTGGTGGACGGAGCCGTGATTGCGCACGACTGGGAAGATCTCATCGACGGAGAGATCGCGATATCCGTCCATCTCGATGAGGCCGGCGGCTCGCTGGAGGACGACGGGGAATGCGGCTCCGAGGTGTGGACGAACACGACGACGCTCGGAACGCCGGCGATCACCGATGGACTCGAGTTCTCGTGCTACGAATGGACGCTCTCGCTGTTTTCACGCCGGGGCTTGCTTGGCGATGCGATGGCGACGGGTGCGACATGGACCGACGGCGGCGCGCTGGGTTTCAGAAGCTGTTCGTCGTCTGCGCGGCTCTATTGCTTCGAGCGCTGATTGATCGACCCCCCCACGCGAATCGCGCTAGGGTGCGCCCGATGATGCTGAAGACGCTCGCGCACAATCGGGAAGAAACAGTGCGCCTGCGTGCCGGGGTCACCCGTGCTGGCGTAACCAGCACTCGTTGAGCGGTGCACAGCGACGGAATGATCCCCTACTTCGAGCTACGCACGCTGCCGATCGCCGGCGATCTCTCGCTCGCCGTCTTCGGCACGCTCGTCGCTATCGGCGTGTTCGCGGGCGCTTTCTTCGCCGAGTCGCGTGCTCGCGCGCTAGGAACCTCCGAGAGCAACATCCACGCGGCGATCGCCTGGGCTGTGGTTCCGGGCTTCATCAGCGCGCACCTCGTCGCGCTCGCGCCCCATCTCGACCGGCCCGCGGGCTGGAGCCCGCGCATTCTGCTCGAATTTTGGAACGGCATGAGTTCGTTCGGCGGTTTTGCAGGAGCGTTCCTGGGCCTCGCGTTCTACTATTCCCGGCGCGCAGCGGCGTCGTGGCTCTCGGTTGCGGAGATTCTCGTGCAGGCGCTCGTGGTCGGGTGGGTATTCGGCCGGCTCGGGTGCACGCTCGTTCATGACCACATCGGAAGGCCCAGCGACTTCTGGCTCGCGATCAGGTTTCCCGACGGGCCGCGGCACGATCTCGGCTTCTACGAGCTCCTTTATACTGTGCTCGTACTCCTACCGGCCGTGCTCGTGTTGAATCGAAGGGCTCGAGCGCCCGGCACAGGGATCGCGTGGATTGCCCTGCTCTATGCTCCGGCGCGCTTCCTCGGGGATTTCCTGCGCAACACCGATCTGACGAATGCGGACGTGCGCTACCTGGGGCTCACACTCGCGCAGTACTGCTGTATCGCGCTCGCCGCCGTAGGGCTCGCCTTCGTGCGCCGGACATGGCGGCGGAGGCATGATCCGCCGCCACCCCGAGCCGTCACTTCGTGATCAGTACCTCACACACGACTTCCTCCGTGTTGCCGGTGTCGTCGGCGGCGCGCACGGTCCATTGAATGTGATCGCCAGTGCCGCCCTTGTTTCGGATCGTCAGCGTGGCGTCCTGGAACTCCACGCCGCACGATGATCGCTTGTCGACGCGCTTTCCGTTTCCGATGATTTGGAAGCAGTCGAAGGCGATCACCTCGGCCGGGACGGCCGGATCGCACACGTCGGTGGCCGTCGCCGTGAACGAGATCAGCTTCGAGGGCGGCCTTATCGTCGCCGGCGCGTTGCATGCGATCACGGGCTTCGTGGTGTCCTCGACCGCCGCAACGGTTACGTCTTCGTCCGTCTGCGCGAAGCTGTCGATCACGCGCAGCACGTAGGTCTCGGATGCGCCGACGCCGACCGCCTGAAGTGTCGACAGGTCATTGCTCACGAGAGGGCCGACCCGGCTCGCGCGCCTCCAGCTCGCAACGGCGAGGTTGAGGTCCGGGTCGCTGCTACCTCGCCCGTCGAGCGTAAACGACGCTCCCGCAGGCGACGTGCACTGGATGATCTGGTCGGGGCCTGCCACTGCCAGAGGCGGCTGATTCACGAGCGTGCCGCTGAGGCTGACGTCGATCTCCATCTCCTCGACGTCCGGATCCTCGAACACGCACACGCCTCCCGCGTCGTCGCAGTCCGGGGTGTCTACCGTGCATGCGATCTCACTGTCTCCCTCGCAGGTTCCCTCTTCACCATCGACGCTTGCGGCCACGTTACCGACCATGTCGCAGAGGTGCCCTGTCCAATCGAGGCCAATCCTGAGCGGCGCGGCGTTCATCGCGGAGATGGCGAGACCGTCCAAGCCGCGCTGCCCGTTTCCGTCGCCCACGATCGAGTCCGCGAGAAAGGTCGCCTCGAGCCCGTCGACAGGCGCGGTCTCGAAACCGCGACCCGACGCGCTCAGGTTCCCGAACGTGGGATCAGAGTGGAACTTCACTTCGAACGTGATCGGGTCCATGGCCAGGTCGAAGAACGGGTGCACGTTACAGCCGCCGCCCACACACGGCCCGCCCAAGATCTCGACGGTGCCCTCGGTGGCCGGATCCTGCTGCGGCTCGCGATCGCCCACGCGAATGCTGGAGGTCCCGCTGAGGTTGCACTGGCTACGTCGCCCGAACATGTGGAACGCGAGCGGGCTGCCCGACGCCACGCAGACCGGCGAGTCGTCCGACGACGCGTTCGTGGCCGCGACGAAGTGCTTGCAGATGCTCACGGTTCCCGTTTCCTCCACGCAGTCGGCGAACGCGTTCGGGTCGAAGTTCTCACAGAGGGCGTCGGGTAGGACCTCAGGGCAGGTGGCGCCACACGTTGTAGAATCGAAGCTGTCGTCCTGATCCGGAAAGTCGACCACGTCGCAATGACAGGGCGTCGGGTACCCGCAGGCGGCCGCCAGGCCCTGGAACGTTTGCTCAACCCGCAGGCACTCAGCGATCAACGCGTCGGGTGTGATACTGACCCCAGTCCCATCGCGTTCGACGCCGGCGGACGCGCACACGGGCAACCTGGCCGCCACGCTCGCATCGTAGGTTATGATGATGGCGGCTGCTCTCGTGGAGCCACCGTCGTATGACCTCGCCGAGCGGTGGCCGCTGACTGATGCGTCGAAGCGCAGTACGATCGCGCTCGCATTCGACCAACCGGGCAGGTCGACCAGTTCTTGTATGATCGTCTTCAGCTCGGGGGTCTGCTGCGCCAACCCTGCGCCGGTGCTGGTCCAGGCGAGCAACGGAGACCATGAAATCGGCGTCCCGAATGTTCGGTTGCTGATGTCGTTGTCGGTGGTCGTGAACTCCGCCGCGGCCACCGACAGCTCAGCAGAGATCGAGAGATCCAAATCGCTGCTTTGAGCCGAGTCGGAGACGAACTGCACTTGCGCCCCCGTGATCGTCGCCCGCGCCGGAAGCATGACGTCATCGAAGCGCAAGCCCACGATCTTTTCCCCAAGATCCAGGCTGGAGCTCGTCAGGTTCATCGACGCGCCGGTCTGTTCCGCATCGTTGGCGCTTGCCCGCACCACGCGGTCGCTGCTGCCGAGGCTATCGCACTGGCAGGAGCAGCGAAGCGCGTCGTCGTTCAGTAGGCGCTGAAGGCCGAAAACGGTGTCGCAGCCGTTCGTGGCCACGAAGAAGAGAGGCAACGCAGCGAGCCCGAGACCGATCCAGAGCGCGTGGCGTGAAGTCATGCTTGAGCCTCCTTACTCGAAGAGGAGGAGTTTGTCCTCGATCAAGTCGAACCGAGATGAAAATCTGCTTATCTGAGCGCCGCTCAGCCGACCTTATGCGGAGCCTCACACGGGGCACTCGCGAACACTTCGTGCCGAGGCGTACGGCCGCGACACACCTGTGTCCAGGAATTCGATCAATGTCCCATGTGGGTGTATGCAGGATCGTCGTCGTAGAATCGCGCGTGCCGAGCGCGAGTTGCGAAGCATCGGCGCGTGCGGTCACGGGAGCTGATTCTCAACGGAGACGGCAATTTCTGTACGGATGTTCGACAGACGCCCCTGTCCCTTTCGAAAATCCCGCCCCCACTGAAACTATTGACCTACCTCGTCGCTGACGGAAGGGTTGCCCCGGATGTTCCGGCTACTCGTTTTGGGTCTGTCCAATGCCTTCCGCTCCCGCGCCTCCCTCGAGGCCGAGCTCGTGGCCCTGCGCCATCAAGTCGTCGAGCTCAAAGGTCGGCTTGGCCGGCGTCGGCTTCGTCTCTCCTCTGACCGCGTGCTTTGGCTCTACCTCTCCAAGCTTTGGCCCGGCTGGCGCAAGGCTCGTTTCATCGTCCAGCCGGCGACCGTAGCGCGTTGGCATCACAGGGGTTTCCGAGCCTATTGGCGGCGCAAGAGCCTGCGCCGGGGTGGCCGACCCCGGATCGACACACAGATCCGGAAGCTGATCGCACGGATGCGCCGTGCGATGTGGCGGACCGCGGTCAGGTGTTCACCGCGGCGCAATGCGCGCTCGATCAGTTCGGCGGCGTCGACCTGCTCGTGAACAACGCCGACTACGGGCATCATCGCGCATTTCGAGATTGGGACCTCGACGACATGGAGCGCATGACGGTGGAGTCGGAACGTTTGGTCGACGCAGTCATCAAGGCGCTGGCAAAAGGAAAGCATGAGATGACTTTTCCGCGCTTCATCGCCGCCGGTTACGTGGTCCGCGCCATTGCCCCCGGCTTCATGCGGTTCAGCACCAAGCGAAAGACCTTGGATGCGCTCGCCAAGGAGCGTCGCTAGCCGTGCGCCAGCAGGCCGGGCTGTCGCGGGGGATCGCGACTCTATTTGCCGCGCTGTTCACGCTCGGTCGATCATACCGTCGCTTCGACTGGGGAACGGGAGAGGACGAGCGCCACAAGGCGTGCACCTCAGACGGCTGGCACCTGTCCTTGTACCGTTACCGAGCAGCGGCGAAGGCACATCGCTTTCCGGTCATCTGCAGTCACGGTATGGCGGGGAGCCACTTCATCTTCGATCTGCGTCCGCAGTACTCCCTGGCGCGATACCTGGCGCGGCAGGGCTTCGACACCTGGCTCGTCGATCTGCGCGGGCGGGGGGACAGCTGGCCGAACGACTGCGTGCGCGGATCGTTGCAGTGGAACTTCGACGACTTCGTCGAGCGCGACCTGCCCGCGGCCGTCGAGTACGTCTGCCAGGCCACGCAGTCTCCGCAGGTCTTCTGGCTCGGTATGGAGATGAGCGGCCAGGCGCCTTTCGGCGGGGGCGCTCGCCTCGCAGGCCCGGTGCTGGCGTACGGCGGCTTTGCGGTGCTCGAAAGTAGCTTTCGTCCCTGCAACACGGACCCGCTCGTGGTGGCCCGCTACTTCCGCAACGGTATTCCGGACGAAGCCACCGATCTGGTCGATCAATTCGCGAGCTGGATTCAAGAGCAGCGGATGCGCAGCCGTGATGCGTCGATCATCTATTCGGAGCGCCTCGCGGACGTTCGACTGCCGCTGCTCGTGCTGACGGCGTCACGTGACTTGCAGCGGCCGCCAGAGTCGACGCGGGCGGGGTTCGAGGCGTTCGGCAGCACCGACAAGACGTTTCTAAGCGCCGGCGTCGCGAACGGCTTCAGTGTGGACTTCGGCCACGACGATCTCTTGGCGGGGCTCGCCGCTCCCGGCGAGGTGTTCCCGCGCATTGCCGGCTGGCTGGCCGAGCGCAGCTGACGCCATGGCCGACGTAATCGTCATCGGCGCCGGCATGGCCGGAGTGACGGCCGCCCGCGATCTTGGCGCCGTAGGTCTGCGTGTGACCGTCGTCGAGGGACGCGATCGCGTCGGCGGCCGGATCCATTCGATCCGCGATTTCTGCGACGCGCCCGTGGAGGGCGGTGCCGAGTTCGTCCATACCGGCGATGCCGAAATCTGGCCAGAGATTCGCGCCGCCGCTCTCGCCGTGCGTCCCTGCCCGCTGGCGCGCAACAGCATGTTCAACCTGGGGGGCCGGACGCTGTGGCTCCCCTGGATCCTCCTTCAACCGGGCGTCTGGCCCGCTTTCCCCATCCTTCGCCAGATCCGACACATCGGCTCCCAGGACATGTCGGCGCGGCAGTTCATCGAGCGCCACCGGTTTCGCGGCCAGGCGCGCATCATGGCTGAGATGACGCTGACGGCGCACCTCCCGGGCAGCGTCGACCAGGTAGGCGTGCGCGGACTTCTCGAGGATCGGGTCCTCCAACTGGAGACCGGTTCCTACCACCGCGTTGCGGACGGGTATGACCGCCTGCCCAACTACCTCGGAGCAAACCTCGATCTTCAACTCGGCTTCGCGGTAGAAACCGTTCGCTGGGCACCGGACGGGGTGTGCGTGGTAGCGAGCGATGGCCGGGAGCTCTCGGCGCGCGCCGCGATCTCGACCCTGCCGTTCGGTGTGCTCAAGTCGGGCGCCGTCCGCTTCCTCCCCGAGCTGCCGGAGCGCAAGCGGTCCACGTTCGCGCATCTCGAGATGGGTCCTGTTCTCAAGCTGCTCCTACATTTCAAGGAGCCATTCTGGCCGCCTTGGCTCACCAACCTCGGTTGCGGTACGGGACCCGTGACACTCTACTGGCCGGTGTTCTACGGTACCAAGGGAATGCCGGCCGTCCTCACCGCGTACTGCACGGGTCCCCGCGCTGCGCATCTCTCGCAGCTCGGCGAAGAGGAGGCGACAGATGTGGTGCTGGCCGATCTGCGACGTCTCTTTCCCAAGGCCGACCCGCAAGGGATGCTCGTGGCTCGGCGGCGCATCGACTGGGCTACCGATCCGTTCGCGTGTGGAGGCTACACGTTCCTGCGGCCCGGAGGGACCGGCGCTCGCATGCGGCTGGCTGCTGCAGACACGGGCGCACTGTTCTGGGCCGGCGCGGCAACCGCGACACCGACCATCGCCGATACCGTCCAGGCCGCCTATCTCAGTGGCCGTCGAGCCGCGGGCGAGGTGCGAGACTACCTCGCCGGTGCGCGGAGACGAGACCGTTCGTCGTGCTCATTGGGACGCGCTGGGTAAAGTACGCGGCTTCGCCCCTGCGTGGGGTCGTCTCCCACGGCAGGGGCCTGTTCGCGAACCGCTCTTTGGCGGCTCTTTTCGGCAGACGCGAGGCGAGCGTTATTCCGCTCGCCTCGCGCCTGTCTACGACGTCAGGCGGCGAGCTCGGCTGCCGACGGTTTGGCTGAACGGACCACGGGGGCGATCGCCGCCTGCTTCTGCGGCTTCGCCCGCCTACGCTTCCGTACCCTCGAAGGCGGCGGCGCGATCGCCTTTTCGGCACGGCGCAACTGCATCGCCGCGTCCTGCAACGTATTCGCGGCTCTCCTGCGCACCGTCACCTGCACGTCGGTCGCCCGCCTTTCGAGCTGCCTGATACCACCGCGCACCACCTCGCGGACGCCACTGACAACGGACGCCAGTTGCACCCCAAGGCGGCGCAGCGCACCGAGCTCACGTCTGCTCTTCCTGATTCTGGCCTGCGCTACCATCGGACTACCCTCCTGTAGCCTACCCAGCATATGTCATACCAAGTCCGCCAAGCTCGATTTTGCTGCGCTGCGTGCTGCTCTGCCGCATGCGCCGTCGCAAGGACGCGAACCGTACCGGGCTCCCGTCGCAGGTCTGAGAAATCCGCGCGGCCAGAGCCCGTGGCCGATCGGCTCATCCACGATCGAATTGCAGAGAAACCGCGCCCGCGACGAGTGCAGCGAGAGGATGCCTCATCGTGTCCGGCGGCGACCATCACCGACGATGAGGTCGTCGATCAGTTCGGCGCGATGTTGCCTCCGTACGCGTGCATGAGTGGTGCAGGCAGCGCATACGTAGTCGGCGGGTGAAGCGGCACGTCTTTCTGATCCCAGGCTTCTTCGGCTTTGCCAACCTCGGCGACCTCGCCTACTGGGGCCCCGTCCATCACACGCTCGGCGAGTTCTTGGAGCAGGCCGGCATGCCGGCCACGTTGCACTGCGTGAAGTCGCTTCCGACGGCCAGCTTGCGCAGGCGCGCGCGTTGCCTGCTCGAGGCCATCGAGACCGTGTCCCCAGGTCCGGATGCGGTGCTTCATCTCATCGGCCATTCCACTGGCGGTCTGGATGCGCGGCTGCTGCTGACGCCCACCGCCAACCTGGACACCGAGATCGACACCGAGGCCTACGCCGCACGGGTACGCTCGATGGTCGGCGTAGCCACACCGCACTACGGTGCCCCGATCGCCTCGTTCTTCACGAGCCTGCTCGGACGCCAGCTGCTGCGTCTGCTCTCGGTGCTTACCATGACGTCGCTGCGCGTCGGCCGCATCCCCCTCGCGGTGTGGGCCGAGGTCGCCGGGCTGTTCGCGCTTCCCTACCCGCTCGGCGGCGCCACTGGCACACTGGCCACGCAGCTCAATCGACAGCTGCTCGCCGATTTCAACGAGGAGCGGCGCGAACAGGTACGCGAGCTGCTAGCCGAGGTCGAACGCGATCAATCGCTGCTGACTCAGCTCACGCCGGAGTCGATGGACCTCTTCAACGCCGCTGCCGGCGAGCGCGACGGCGTCCTCTACGGATCGGTCGTCACGCGCGCGCGACCCCCGAGCTGGAGCACATTGCTGGAGATCGGCGCCGACCCGGTCAACCAAGCCCAGTACGCGACCTACTACAGCCTCAGTCGCCTTGCGGTCGGCTACCAGTACGCCGCGCCCGACGCCGAGCACGAACGGGCGTTTCGCGAAGCGTTCGGCGAAGTCCCGGACGCCGACGCCAACGACGGCATCGTCCCAACCTTGTCGCAGGCTTGGGGTCGCTGCGTCGCCGCCGCCAGCGCCGACCACTTCGACATCATCGGCCACTACGCTGGCGACGCGAGCGACGGCGCGGGCGAGCGCCACTACGACTGGCTCACCACCCGCAGCGGGTTTCGCACCGAGCAGTTCCGCGACGTATGGCGCCGAATAGTGGGCTTCCTGGCGGAGGCCGAAGGTCTCACATCCGCGGCCGCGTCGACCTAGCCGAAAGGCGCGCTGCAACGTCCGCCCTACGTCGGTGCCGTCGCATCCAACCCCGTGCCGGCCGATCGGTCAGCACCGGGCTACTTGGCAACGAACTTGCGCGAGCTCGTTGAGATGGCCGCCGCGTACCCGGCGCTCCAGCAATCGCCGTCGCTGCTGACGAGCTGAACGGTAAGCTGCGGGACGAGCGCGAAAAATTGATCGCGGGCGTACGCGAGCGGCGACCGCAAGCTGGCACCGGATGCCTTGAGCTGCAGGCTTTGCCGGCCGTTGCTCGCCGCACGCAGCCGTAGCAGCGTTACTCCGTCGACGAGCCCATCCGCGTCGTCATAGCGATAACCGCCCGCGTCGGCCGACCAGCCGGTGCCCGATCCGACGACGAGGTCGGTCTTGAACTGGTCAGCGAGCGCGACACCGTCCCACACACACACGGCGTAGGTCGTGCTCGCCAGTGGGTCACCGAAGCCGGCCGCAGGCGCCGCAAGGCTCTTCCATTTCCATTGCAACCGGTCCTTACCGACGCTGTTGCGGTTGGTTCGCACCAGCAGGCGCGACTCACCGTCGGACTCGCATGCCGGCAGCGGCGCGGCGGTGCACAGCGCATCGGGCGCATCGCCACCGAACAGCAGAAACACGCTACCAGGCGCACCCACCGCGAAGTCGACGCGCCCGTCGCCGTTCAGGTCACCCAGAGCCGACGTCGCCCAGCCAAAGTAGTACAGATCGGTGGCCGGCGCCTCGAATCCGTTGATGCCAGGCGCGATCAGCCGGTAGTCCTTGACGGTCAGATCGGCGTTGAGAAGCAGCAACCACACCGCACCGTGATCCAGGTAGGTGTAGTGCCCGACCAGCAGGTCGCCGATTCCGTCGCCGTCGACATCGCCGACTGCCGACACGTCGGATCCGAAGTGGCTCTCTTCGGAGAAGTCGCCGCCGAAGTCACCTTGGGTATCGCTGATCTTGGCGTGGCTCTTGACGGTGCCATCTCCGTTGAGCAGGAGCAGCCACACCGCACCGTTGAAAGCGCCTCCGTCGGTGTCGTGCTCGGCCGCAACTGCCAGATCGGGTACGCCGTCCGCATCCACGTCACCGAGGCCCGCAACGCCCATTCCGAACAGGTCGTAGTCGTGGATCTCCCCGGTGAACCCGCCGTCGACACGGCTGATCTTCTGGCTCTTCTTGACGGTTCCGAACGGCGTGAGAAACAGGATCGTGACCGAGCCCTGGCGCGACCCGGGCTGGTAGTCCCAGGCGGCACCGACGGCGATCTCGTTCAAGCCGTCGCCGTCGAGATCTCCGATCGGGTCGACCGACGTACCGAAGTTGCCGTACTCGGAGAGCGGAGACGGGAAACCCCACTCGTCCGAGGTGATGACGTGCTGCTCCTTGACGGTACCGTCGATTTGAAGAAACAGGATCCACAGGGCACCGACGTCCTCGCTACCCGCTTCATCGGCACCGGCCGCGCCGACGGCGAGCTCGGTGACCCCGTCGCCGTCCAGATCGCCGATCGCGGCCACCGCCGCGCCGAACTGATCGCCGGCCGCGAGCGACCCGGTAAAGCCCCCTTGGCCGTCGCCGATGACTTGCTCGGCCCTGACGCTACCGTCGGCATGGAGAAGCACCACGTGCAGATCGCCGACATCCGTCCCCGAGTGGAACTGCGCTCGTCCGACCGCCAGATCGACCACGCCGTCACCGTCGAGATCACCAATCGGAGCGACCGCCGCGCCGAACCAGTCACCGCCGGAGAGGACGGTGTAGGACTGGATATGTCCATTGCCCGTCAGCGCCGCGGCGGGCGTGGCGATGTGCACGGCAAGCGCGAACGAAACGGCGAGCAGAGCGATCGGCCTAAGCGAGCGGCCGGCGTAAACGGGCTTCGAGTCCATCCCCGGTCACCAGTGCCAGACCTGATCGTAGCGGGCGAAAAGCCCGGGTAGCTCCCGGCGCGGGATGCGCTTGAGCCCCTCGATCAGGCTTTGCGCATCGATGCCGCGATCGCCCAAATCCTCATCCACCACATAGACGTCCACGGACTTCTTCATCAGGCTCGCCAAGTCCTCGGCCAGTCTCGGCGGCTGGGTCTGCTGGACGGACCCGAACCGCAGGCCGGAGGCGTCCTGGCCACGCACCGCGTAGTTGACCGCGTTGCTCCGCAGCAAGACCCCCAGATCGGCGCCGGCCCCTTTCATCGCGTGGGTCAGCCAAACGATCGTGTCGTCCTGTTCCTCCAGGGTTGCCCGATAGGCCGATTCGACGATGTTGAGAACTCGCATCCGTCCACTCCTCGATCACTTCGTCGGAATCACCAACGTGTTGTCCGACTGCTCGACGAACTTCCAGAAGTCGGCCGGGCTGCCCCGGCGCACGCCCTCGATCGCTTCGTCGGCTCCCCGCTCGTCGACGCACAGGCCGCAGTTCACCCAGTCGATCCGCGCGCCGTTGCGCTCAGCTTCCTTCATCAGCGCCGCGACCCACACCCTGGGGAGGGGGTGGTTCTCCTGCTCGACGTCGCGGCCGTGCACCGCGTTGGGGTGGGCCTTCTGGCGGGCGAAGGCCAGGTTGACCGCGCCCTCGTAAGCGAACACGTTGACGTTGTAACCGCGCCCCACGGCGATCGACATCAGGCGCAGCGCCGTGGTGCTGCGCGCGTTCTCGTAGGGCGGATCCATGAGGGCGAACGTGAGAGTCTTCTTCGCTGCCATACTCGGCGTAGCCTCCCTATCTCTAGTGCCACATCGCCTTGCAGCCGTCGGCCAGCAGATCGACGACCACATCCAGCGGTGCGGCCTTGACGCCATGAGCCACGCGCTCGGTCGCGATGCCGCGCTCGCGTAGCGAGAAGTCGTCGGCAAGCACCGTGACCCCCGCGGAGGCGAGGCCCTGAAGGTCGCCGGACCGGCTGCCGGGCCGCGCCGGAAGTACGCCGTTCTGCACCAGGAACACCGTCACCTGGTTCCCCGCCCGCGCCAGGTCCGCAGCCAGCGCGTAGTACGCCGGCACGTCGGCGCTATCGAAGGGGTCGCGAGATTCGATCAACAGATACTTGGCCACGGGGATGCTCCTGCCTCGCCCTGGCGTCGCTACGCGGATTCATTGGAGGTGCCGGGCTAGTGACGCTTCCCATAGTCCGCAAGCGGCCCTGTGAAAAGCGCGACGCTCAGGCAAGCGAGTTCAGGCCGCGGGGCGCGTGGCAGCAAAGCGCAGCCGGACGTAGTCGGCAGTCCACCGGCCGGCCGGGTCGCAGAGCAGCGGCCTCAAAACCTCACGAACGGCGACCAGATAGCCGGCGCGATCCGGCTCGGGAAGCGCCGAGCTGAAGCTCTCGGCGAAGGTCTCGAGCCAGCCGGCGATGTCACCGGGCAGGGGCGTGGGCCGCGGGATCAGGGCGATGGAGTCGACGATGAACCCTCGGGCCTCCAGCAGCTCACGGTAGGCGGCATCGGTCGGAAAGTACCACGGGTTGACCGTGGCCGGGTCGACGCCACGTCGGCGCAACTCGTCCATCAACACTCGCTCGATCGTTCGCACGCAGCCATGCCCACCGAGCTCGCCGACGAAGCGGCCGCCTGGCTTGAGCGCACGCCAGACCCCGTCGATGGGTCGTTGCGGCTGCTCGATCCAGTGCAGCGCGGCGTTGCTGAACACGGCGTCGAACTCGTTCTCGAAGCTGAGCCGTTCGGCATCCATCACCCGGGCATCGATTCCGGCGCCGACCGCGGCCGCGATTTGAGCTCGACTGCTGTCGACTCCCACGACCGTGCACCCGGCGGCGATGAGCGATTGCGTCAAGACGCCATCGCCACAGCCGAGATCGAGCACGTGCTCTCCCGCCTGCGGTGCAAGCAGCTCGAGCACGGGCACGGCGAGATCGGCAACGAAGCGCGCGTTACGCGCGTATCGAGCCGGATCCCAGCTCTGTCGTCGATCCCCCGGTTCAGAGTTGGCGGACACGAGAACGGCCGCCGCGCGCGGCGCTCACCCGAGCGAGTGAGTGCGCCGCACGCGGCGGAGAACCGGTGCTACAGCACCATCTGCTTGAGCGCCTTGAGGGGCGCTACCTTCACCTTCATGCTTGCCGGACGCGCGGGCACGTCCATCAGCTCGCCGGGTTTGAACGGGTTGGGCACGCCCTTCTGGGCCGGGCGCGCGGGCCGCTTGACGGCCTTGACCTTGAGCAAGCCCGGCAGCGTGAACTGGCCGACTGCGTTCTTCTTGACGTGGCGTTCGAGCAAGCCGCCAAGCTCAGCGAAGACCGCAGCGACTTGCTTCTTGGCGAGGCCGGTACTCTCCGCGATGTCCGCGAAGATCTCCGACTTCGACATTGCCTGTTTCAACGGGGTTGTCTTTTTCGCCATCTGCCACTCCCATGCTGGTTTTGTTGTTGGGCAAATCCCAAAAAGCTCGGCGGGATACTACAGATGTAGGGCGTGCCTGTCCACACGCGCACCCGAAGGAACGCAAGCGGTTTTCAGGCCCCGTTCCGGGTCGGGATGGGTACCGGCGGCACGCCGGCAGTGGGTGGGAAAGGGACGGGCGCGGCGGCGTTACCCGACCGCGAGGTGCGCGTCGCGTAACGCGTGCACGAAAGCGTCGTAGTCGCCGGCCAGCACCTGCCGTTTGGGCAGGATGTAGGCCTGCGTCGAGCTCAGATAGATGAACGTGCGCTCGGCGTCCGAATCGATGCGCTCGACCGCCGGCCAGAGAACCCGCGAATCGCCGAACTCGTTGTGCTCCTCGAGGTGGTGCGGCGTGAGCGCGAGCTGATGCTTACCGAATGTGGTGCGGTTCCTTCCCGCTTCATAGGTGCGCAGCACCTGCCGCTCGTAACTGGAGATCAGCACGTTGGGGATCCAGACCCACCACGCGACCGAGGTTACGGCGCCAACCAGAAAGTAGAAGAACGAGCCGCTGAGGATGCTGAGTCCGATGAAATACCCGGCGAGCGCCACGACGCCACCGTACCGCTGCAGGCGAATGCTGCGCTGAATTCCGTCGGAACGCCCGTAGTGATGCCGTGCGAACGCGACGATGTCTGCAAGGGTGTTGGTGTAGTCGATGGTCATGCGCTACCGCGTCCCCGATCGCGGGACTTACTCTCATCGTACGGCAGTCGGCGCCGCCCCGTGCAGAAAACCGCGCTCGGCAGGACTCGGCATGCGCATCGACACAGCGCTTCGCAACCGGCTTCGCCGTCTCTCGTTTGCGCACCTGCCTCGCCCTGCTATGCCAACAATCTCCGTGGCTGCCTACGCGTTCGACAGTCTGTTCGAAGCGGCGAGAGCCTGCCTGGCCGCTGACCGGGACGAGCGGAAGCTCGAGTTGACCACAACGGTCGCGCAGGCGTGGCGTGCCGGGTTGCTCCCAACCAACGGCCAAGACTCAGCGGTCGCTCCTTGCCGACCCGGGCTTCCTCCGGGTCTGCGGCTGGTCTCACCCAGGGAGGTTCCGAAGCGCAAACTACGGAGCCGGACCGGACAGGCCGCATTCGTTCACGCCATCGCTCACATCGAGTTCAACGCGATCAACCTGGCCTGGGACTGCGTCTACCGGTTCCGCGGCCTGCCCTCACCGTTCTACGACGACTGGATCGCGGTTGCGCAAGACGAGGCCCGCCACTTCGCTCTGTTGCGCGAACGTCTGGGAGAGCTGGGATTCGCTTACGGAGACTTCGCAGGCCACGCCGGCCTGTGGCAGATGGCCGAGAAGACCGGCCACGATCTCTCGGCGCGCATGGCCATGGTCCCCCGCGTCCTCGAGGCGCGGGGTCTGGACGTAACGCCCCGGCTAATCCAGCGGTGCCGCTCCGTCGGGGACGAGCGGACGGCGGAGATTCTCCAGGTCATTCTGGAAGAGGAGGTCGCACACGTGGCGGCCGGGTCGCGCTGGTTCCGTTGGGCCTGCGAACGTCAGGGCAAGGAGCCCGAAGCCGCGTTCTGCGAGCTGGTCGGCCGCTACTTCGCCGGCGCGATCAAAGGCCCGCTCAACGTCGCGGCCCGGCGGCGGGCCGGCTTCAGCCCGGCCGAGCTGGCCGCACTATCCGCGCTCGCCCGTTGAGACGCGGCGGTCCCGCGGCAGCGGCGAGCTCAGGGCAGCAGGAACGGAATCGCGTTGAACGCGGTGTACGCGTTCCCGTCTTCGTCCGGTGTCGTCGTGGCGGCGAACATCTTGCCCGGCCCCGGCCCGATCTCGGAGAGCGGCACGTTCAGCCAGCGCGCCAGGATAGTCCCGTACAAGTCACGGAAGTCGTAGACCATCTTGAGATCGTCGCCGTTGCTCGGCCGCGGATCATCGAGCGCGGGATAGGCGCCGTACTGGCCGCCTTGCACGGCATCGCCAAGCACCCATTGCGGCGAGGCGGTGGCGTGGTCGGTGCCGGCTGCGCCTTCGGAGTACGCGTTCTGGCGAATGGTGCGTCCGAACTCCGAGAACGTCACCAGGATGACCTTCGTGTGCAACGGCCCGGTGAGGTAGCCGGTGTAGCCGGGCGGCAAGCTGACCGACTGCTGCAACTCGTTGTAGAGACCCGCCATGGCCTCGCTGATGATCTGCAGCAGGTAGGAGTGATAGAGCCCATCCTCCTGGCTCGAGTGCGAGTCGAATCCGCCCATGCGCACGTGGAAGAAACGCGCGCCGACGTTCGCGCGAATCGTCGCGGCCACGTGCCGCATGTCGCGCGCGAGCCCGTAGCCGGCGAGGTAGGGGTTGTCCGCGTCGTTGAGTGGGGAGCCGTAGACCAGATCGTTGCTCCGGCCGTAGTGACCCTCGGAATCGAGCAGGAGCTTCTCGACCTTGCCGGCGACCGAATCGCCGAAGCCGTCGCCCGGCTTGTAGTACTCCTGCATCTTGTCGATCGTCGCAATGCCAGTTTGAGCCAGCTTGACCAGCTCCGGGTAGACCGTCGGATTGAGATTGTCGGTCTCGTCACAGAGCGCGCGGAAGATCGCCTGCTCGACGTCGCCATCGCTCGCGGAGGGGAACTGCAGATCTGAAAGCCTCCGGAAAGCGAACAGGCTCGTCACCGTCGGGCTGAACAGCGGGCTGATGCTGTCGCCCATGATCACGGCCGGTACGTCGGTTGGGTCGAAGCCCGCGTAGGTCAGGTACTTGCCGAACCAGCCCTGCCCGAGCGTGCCCAGAGGGTCGCCGGTCTCCCAGATCTCGGTACTGCGGAAGTGGGAGTGGTCGGGATGCGGGTAGTGAACGCCGTTGACGACCGCGACCTTCCCTTGCGTGTAGAGACTGTACAACGCCGTCATCGAGGGATGCAGCGCGTAGTTGCTGCCGTCGTCGTTGACCCCGAGGTCGTTCAGGGCGCTGACCGGGAAGCCATTGTCCTGCCATTTCTGCAGACCCGCGACCGTGTTGGGGTTGAGGATGACCGAGCGGTAGTCCTCGTAGAGGCTCCGCTGGTTTCCATTGAGCGGATAGACCGTGTTGATCCCGTCGTTGCCGCCGTCGAGAACGACGTAGACGACGATGGCATCGCCGGGCCCGCCGGCGTACGAAACGCTGGTGCCGGGAATCCACCGCAAGCCGGGCGCGAAGGTGGCCGCCGTCGCGGTCAATGCCGAGCGCTTGAGAAACTGGCGTCGTGTCAAGTTGCGAGCCATCGCGATCTCCTCCTGACCTTGCTCAGAACACCTGGGATTCGGCCGCTTGCAGAACCAGGCCGATCAAGCCTTTCACCTTGAGCTGGGCGTCGTTGGTGTAGGCGTCCGATAGATCGAGCGTCGGCGATCCGCCGTTGTCGGTCAGAAAATCCAGCAGCACGTTGCGCTGCGCCGTCGACAGCGCGAGCGGCCCCGAGCTCAAGCCCACGTGATCGAGGATCACGTCCATCACGGCCGTGGGATCGGCCGACGAGGAGCCGATCGGGAGCCCGTCGATCCGGTCTAAGCGGATCTGGCTGGGGCCGAAATCGGAGACCGTCAGATCGCGCGCGAACCCCAGCCGCTCCAGGAGGGTTCCGCTGTTGATCCAGGCGTTGCCGCCCGGCCAGCCGGCCACGTTCGGCGGCTCGAACAGGTCCATCCCCATGCGCGCCAGGTGATCGCCCAACTCGGAATTCGCGTACCCGACTTCCTTGCCGTTGCTTTTCGCTCCGAACGCTTTGAACGCCTGCACGACGTAGTCCACCGGGTTCTTCACGGTGCGGCTCTTCGCCGCCACGCTGTAGAACTCGTCGTGCGACCAGAGCGCGCGCAGCAACGGATCCAGCTCGAATCCGGAGCCTTCGAACGTGGCCGCCAGACCGGCAAGGATGGCCTTGAGCCCGGCGCTCGGCGGCGGATAGGCGTACCATTCCCAGAGCTTACGGGCCACGAACATCGCGACCTGATTGTTGCCGGCGTCGTCGGTGCGCGAGAAGATCACCTCGAGAATGTCGTCGCTGGTCCCCGCCACTCCGGCGTCGATGCGGAAGTTGTCGTTGCCCTGGCCGAAGATGACGATCGGGTCCGGCGAGCCGTCGCCGTCATCATCGTACTGACCGCCGTCCCACCGGTCCTGATTCCAGACGCCGAGCTCGCCATCGATATCGGTCCAGCCGGTGCACGCACGCGCGACGTTGTGGACGTCGCTCTCGTCGTAGTTCGGCTTGCTCGGATCGTCAGACCCGTCGGAGGCGAACTGGAACACGCCGAGCGTGAACAGTTCCATCAACTCGCGGCCGAAGTTCTCATTGGCGACCACGATGTCGGTACCGCCCGGTCCCGCGCCCTGGCCCTGAGAGGCATCGTTGAGGATGCCGTCGAGGTAGTAGAGGTTGGCGGGATCGCGGTTGAACTCCCGGATCAGGTTTTTGAAGTTACCCTTCGCGTTCAGACGGAACAGCCGGTTCTGCAACGACATGAAGCGCAGCTCGGGCTGCTTGGAGGCGCCACAGGCCAGGAAGTGGTGCAGGAACAGCACCAGCTTCTCGCGGCACGCGTCATGAGGAACCTTGGTCTTGGCGATCATGGTCTTGATCCACCAACGCTGCATTTTGAGCTTGTCGTCGTCGTCGATCGTCTTGGGTGAGGGCGGCTTGCTCTTGGAGGGCTTGAAGCTCAGCAGCTCGTCGACCGCGCTCGCCACGTCGTTATGGCGGTCTAAGAAGTCCTGAATCTTCTCCGGCGTTCCGCCGAAGCCAGCGCGGCGAAGCAGATGGGCGGCGTTTTCCAGATCCCAAACGGCCATGTCGTCTCTCCTTGATAAAGATGTCGGCGCTCGCCGGCTACTGGTCGGTCCCTTCAACCCAACCCGTCTCGGGCGCCGGCCCGAGCGGAACGTCACCGATGATCCACAGGCGGACGATCTCGAGCAGCTCGGGTGGCACGTCGCTGCCGGACAACGGCATCGGCGAGCCCCAGCCGGGGAGCAGATCGGGCACGAGCTTGCGGTAGAGGTAGCTCAGCGCGGGATCGCCAGCCGGATCGACGCGCAGCAGTCCGGCCGCCGCGGCGACCGGATTGCTAGGGACGACGCCGTGGATCTGGGAGTAGGCGGCGCCGGGCAAGAGAATCATGGCGCCCGCCGCGCTCTCCGAGTCATGACAAGCCGAGATCGCACAGCCGGGCACGAAGATCTGTTGGACGATGCGATCGAACGTGCCGGTATAAAGATCGGTGGGGGTGTAAACCGCGTCGCCCTCGGGCCGGCACGTGAAGATCATCCGGTCCTTGTCGGTGGCGGCGCCGCTCGCGGATCCGATCGCAGTGAGGGACAGCTTCTTACGGTCCTTTTTAAAGACGGTTGCCGACGCCGGTTTGAGCAGGACGGTGATCGAGCTGGAGGTGGCGCAATCGTCCGCATCACTGTCGGGCAACCCCAGGTTGTTCACCCGGTCCTGAACCGCAAGGAAGTCCGGATCGAACTTGGAATCGCCGTCGTCGATCGCATGATCGACCGCGAGTGAGTCGGTCTGCTGCGGACTGCAACCGGTGACCCGGGTCGAGTTGAGACAGACCTGGAGGCTGAACACGCAGCGAGCGTTGCGCAGCCCGTCACCGTCGCAAGAGACGTCTCCGTCGACGCAGTCGACGTGCTTGGGCTCCTTGGGGGGTGGCGGCTTGTTCGCACCCGCCGCCTCAAAGACTGCGACGCAATCGGTAGCGGCGTTCCCACCCCCACGCACGAGGACCGCCGCGGCGTAGCTCGGCCACGCTACCGCAACGACCGCGAACGCGATCACCGCGAGAGTGTGTTGCGCAGGCACGATGTTGATTCTCACGCCCGGATCACGCGGCACCCCGCCACCACGCTCCGGCAAGCCCGTTTCCGGCGCGCGTCGAGCAGCCTCTAGCGCGCCGTCGCCACCGGTTATTTCACAGCGGTCGAAGCTCGGTCAAGCGTAAAACCTGATGCCTGGGCGGATTCGCAGTTTCGTAACCGGCCCGTCCGACCATGGTCCTAACCCGAACGGCGCCAAACTGCTGCTTTCGTCGCGGGGCCGATCGCTCCTGCCGGCACGCCGAGCGAACGCACCTCTGCTCAGATCCGGCCGATGAGCTGCCGCTGCGCACGCGCGATGAAATCGAGAACCTCGCGCACATCGAGTGTCGGCAGAAACAGGACGAGCCGATCGACGCCGGCATCCCGGTAACGTTTGGCGGTATCCGCGTCCACCTCACCGATGGGGGTGATGCTGGTTTCCAGCGGCCCGAGCTCGGGCGGGCGCGTGACGCGCGGGCGCATCGCATCGATCTCGCGAAGACAGCCGGCGGCGCGTTCCGCGTCGATGTTGAACCCGTACCAGCCGTGCGCGTAGCGCAACGCACGGCGATAGGCCGGCGCGCTCATCCCGCCGAACACGATGGGCGGGTGCGGCCGCTGTCGCGGGCGCGGACGCGCCTGCACGCCGCCGAAGGACGTGAACTCGCCACGATACTCCGGCTTGTCCTCGCGCCAGATCGCGAGCATCGCCTCGAGGTACTCCACCGAGCGCTTGCCCTTGTGCTGAAACGGAATGCCGAGCGCGTTGAATTCCGCCTCGAGGTAGCCGACGCCCACTCCCACGATCAGGCGTCCGTTGGAGAGAACGTCGACGCTCGCAAGCTCCTTTGCCAGGACCAGCGGGTTCCGCTGCGGGAGAATGATGATCCCGGTCGCCAGCTTCAGGGTGCGCGTATGCGCGGCGGCGTAGGTCAGCGCCACGGCTGGGTCGAGCATGGGAAACTCGGGCGGTAGCGGCGAGGGCGGAGCTTGCGGGTCGGGCAAGACGACGTGTTCACCGGTCCAGACCGAATCGAAACCTGCGGCCTCGGCCGCGCGCGCGACATCGACCAAAGCGCCCGGCTCGGCGCACGCTCCCAGGTTGATTCCGAACAGACCGAACTTCACGGTCGCCACCTCGGAATGGGGTCAGGTCTAATTTCCGGATCTTCTCAACGCTGCGCGTCTCCCGAAGAGAGGGCGGAAATTAGACCTGACCCCACCCCAGCAAAAGGTCGCGCAAGGATCGTGGTGCCAGCGCCGATCTCCACGCGGCTGCCCCCGCCCACCACGGCTCCGTCCCAGGTCGTGCCAGGGCGCAAGGCGGTCTTTCCCGCCGGACAGTAAAGCGTGCCGACCCCCGTGTTGCGTTCGCCGATCTGGCAGTCGTCACGCCCGAAGATCAGCACTCGGCTCGCGTCCAGGCCGCCGTCGAGCTCGATGGTGGCGCCCAAGCGAGTCCGGATCCGATCCTGCACGCGGATGATGAAAACGGCCGTCGCACTGCCCGCGGCATTGAGCACCAGGCGTGCGTTCTGGCCTAGAAACAGCCTGCCGGCTTCTACCACCACGGTATCGACGTCGCTCGGGCGGTTGAGGATCACGGTCTCGGAGGCGCCGGCGCGCAGCCCGCCGAAGCCGAGCACGGTGGGAAGCGCTTCGAGCGCTTCGTTCACCGCGGGAATCGAATCGTGCGCAGCCCGGCAATCTGCGACCCGCGCATCGCGTCCGGTGGTATCGTAGCTACCCTGACCATCGCGGCGCACGATCACGCGGCCGCTGGGAACGCTGGGTAGAGGAATTCCGGGCAGATGGGAACCCCGCGGTATGGCGGCGATCGCCGCGCCGCCGGTCGCCACGTTCGCTTCCAGCAGCGCGTTCGAGCGCACGCGGATGCGGGTCCCCGCTGCGGCGGTCGCTATGACGTCGCCGCTGAATCGCGATTGCGAACCGGCCAGTACGTCGGCCGCGCACACGTTTCCTTCTAGGGTCGACAGGAGGTGGGTTTCGAGCAGCGCGCCGGTGGGCTCGCCGCCGGCTGCAACCACCGTCCAGGCCGAGAGCGGGTCGAACGCGCCGGCCAGCGCCGGTCCGGAAACCGGAGTCATGAGCAACCCCGACACCATGAGCGCCCATCGAAGCGGCGAGTGTGGCCAAGCGTGTGCGATCATCTCCGTTCTCCCGTAATGGGGTCAGGTCCAATTTCCCGCGGAGCAGGAAATTAGACCTGACCCCATTACCCTACGATGTCTTCGCCGCCATCGATCCCGATGACGCCCCCACTGATCCAATCGGCCCTCGCCTCCAGCAACAACGCAACCGCACCTGCGATATCGTCGGGAGTGGTTAAGCGTCCACGTGGATTGGCCGCGGCTGCACGCGCCGCCAACGCTTCCCAGCCTGGGATCCGGCGCAGGGCGGCAGTGTCGGTCACGCCGGCGCGAATGGCGTTGACGCTGATCCCCCGCGACCCCAGTTCCAACGCCAGCTGCCGCACGTAGGCTTCCAGTGCCGCCTTTGCCGCCGAGACCATGCCGTAGCTCGCCATCGCGCGGTGAGAACCGGCCGAGGTCATCGCCAGCACACGCCCGCCGCTGGCGAGTAGACCGCGCCAGACCAGGTCTTGGGTCCAGTAGACCAACGAGCTCGCCATCACGTCCAAGGTCATGGCGATCTGTGCGGGGCGCGCCGAGGACTCCGCACCGTCTCCCACCAAGGGTGACAGCGAGCCGAACGCGAGCGAGTGGAAGAGCAGCTTGACGCCCCCACCGTTCGCACGCTCGGTCAGGGCGTCGAGCACCTGCTGCCGCTTGTCGGCATCGGCGGCGTTCACATTGAAGAAGAGCGAGTCGACGTCGGCGGCATCCACTTCTGCCTTGGTCTGCTCGGCGGCCCGAAGCGTGGCGCGACGGTCGAGATGGACGCCGCAGATGCTGAACCCCTGGCGCGCAAGCGTGACGGCGACTGCCGATCCGAAGCCGCTCGACGCGCCAAGCACCAGCGCCCACGCGCCCCTGCCCTTGGACACGGCGCGAACAATAGACACCGCGCTCCCGACCGGCAAGCGACGTCGACCCGCTCGACACGAGAGCGACGTCCAGGCGATAGACCTACTTGGCGCGCTTTGGTAGCCTGGCCGCGCACGCACACGGGCAGATCCCTGCTCGGCTAGCGGCTAAGGGAGGAAGACGATGGCTCAAGAGGAACAAACGGCCGAGGACCAACTACGCGATGCCATATGGATGGGGGTCCAGCGCGTCGTAGTGGCCGCGGTTCTCTTCGGTTCCGGGTTTTTCGCAGCCTGGTACACCTACGGAGACGCCCCTCAGCTTCGACAGACCAAGAAGGAGCTGGAGGACACCATCGTCGATCTCAAAAATCAGCGTGAAACGCTCTCGACCAAGATCGCTCGCGAGGCGCGTGACAAAGAGGTCTGCGGACGCGACCTGAAGAAGGTCAACGAAGAGCTGGCCAAGTTGAAGAAGCCCTAGCTCTCGGCGTCGTCGCCGAGCTGGCGCTTCCAGTCGAGCGTGCGCGCCTTGGCACCGGCCTCCTCGGCCTCGGCGATGCGGCCCGCGCGCTGGTAGAAGAGCGAGAGGTTCGTGTAGGACAACGCGTCGTCCGGATTGATTTCCACCAGACGCTGGCCTAGCCGGATCGCTTCGTCGAACTGCCCGCGGGCGAGATGAACCATCGCCTTGCCGAGAATCGCATCGGCGTAGTCAGGGTCGATCGCCAGGCAGCGGTCGAAGCGCTCCAGGGCTTCGTCGAGCCGCCCTTCGCCGTTCAAGTCCGCGCCTTCGAAGAAGAGATCTTCCAACTCCGCAGACTCACCCTGCGACATGATGGCACCCTATGCCCGCCACCAAAGCGACGCGAACCCTGTCACGACCACGCCGGGAGTTAGCCGAGGTTCCAGGCTAGGCTCCGCGACCGGATGCGCGAGCGGATTCACGCCTTCATCGCGAACGGGACGGCGGCGGGTTTCGAGGAGCTAGCCCTCGAGGTCTTCGCCTACCAGCATGCGCGGCATGAGCTCTATCGTCGCTTCTGCGCCGCACGGGGCGCCTCACCCGCATCGGTTCGCGACTGGCGCGAGATCCCGGCAATTCCGGTGGATGCGTTCAAGCACGGGCTCATCGCGGAAGCGGATCAACCGTTCCTGTTCCTGAGCTCCGGCACCACCGCCGGTGCGGGCTCGCGAAGCCGACATCCTCTATCCACCCTGGAGACCTACCGGGCTTGCGCGCTCGCGCACTTCGCCGACATGGTCCTGCCCGACCAGCCCGGCCCCCTGGCCACTCTGGTTCTCGGTCCCACGCCGCAGACGCATCCGCAGTCGTCGCTGGGCGCGATGTTCTCCTGGTGCGTGGAGTCTCACGGTTCCGCCGGCTCGCTCGTGGCACTCGATGGGTCGGGACAGGCCGACATCAACGGCGCTATCGATTGGCTCGAGGAACGCGCTCGCGCGAGCACGCCGGTGCTGGTTCTGGCCTTGACCTCGGCGCTGAGCGCGCTCTTCGCGGAGCTGCGCCGGCGCAAGCTCGTGCTGCGGCTGCCTGCCGACAGCCGGCTGGTGGATACCGGTGGACGCAAGCTCAACAGCCCCGGGGCTCACGTGCTTTCGGCGCACGGCGTGCTCAAAGCGGCTTGGCGCTTCCTTCACGTGCCGGCGTACACGTGCGTCAACGAATACGGCATGACGGAGATGCTCTCTCAGTTCTATGACGATGCCCTACGATCCCGCACCCATGGCCATCTGTCGCCACGGGCCAAGGTCGGACCGCACTGGGTCCGCACCCGGGTGATCGATCCGGTGAGCCTGGCGCCGGCGGCCGCGGGCGCGGCGGGCATCCTCTGTCACGTGGATCTGGCCAACTGGGAGACCGTCTCGTTCCTGCAGACCGCCGACGTGGGCCGGGAGATCGGGGCCGGCTTCGAGCTGACGGGGCGCGCGGCGGGCGCGGCCCAGCGCGGCTGCTCGCAATTGCTGGTGGAGCTGGTCGCCGCTGCTGAGGCCGATCGCGGAGCGCCCGCTCCGTGAAGACCGACGTCGGACATCCTGCGTTGAACGAGGCCGTCACGGCCCGGGTCGTTCCAGCCCAAAGCCCTTCGGACCTGCGAGAGGCGCTCGCTGAGGCCACCGCAGCGCGCGAGCGTATCTTGCGGCAGCAGACGACCGAGACGATCGCGCGCGCGTTGGCGCAAGCCGCGACGACGCTGCGCACGGAGACGTTCGCGCCGGGAACTCGCGCGCTCGCGGATCTGGCCCGCCGCTGCGACCTCGATCCGCACATGCTTGCCCGCGGCCTGGATCACTGCCTTGGCGCGCTGAGTGAATCCGCACTGCTGGCGATGGTCGCGGCCGAAGCCCAATCCGTGGACGCTCTCGACCATCCCGTCGGCCGGCCGGACGGCTCGTTCGCCAGGCTATTGGGCCCACCGCTCGTCCTGCACCGGCTCGCGGGCAACGTGCCGGGCCTGGCAGTGGCCCCGGTGGCAGCGTGCCTGCTCGCGCGCTCGGTCTGCGTGGTGCGGGAGAGCAGCCGTCAGCCGCCTCTGACCGCCGCGCTGCGCGCGTCGTTGCAGGCTCTGGTGCCCGATCTCGCGACGATGCTGGTCTGCCTCCGATGGAACGCAAGCGATCGGACGATGGATCTGGCGCTGGACGCGATCGTCGATCGGGCGGAGCTCTACGGCTCCGATGCGACCGTCGCCGAACTGGCCCGCCTCTATGGCACAGCGCGGATCGTCGAGCGCGCAGACCGGTTGAGCATCGGCATCCTGCCGCGCCGCGAACGAGCCACGGCTTGGGCCGAAGGATTCGCCGAGGACATTTGCCTGTACGAGGGGAAGGGCTGCCTCACCCCGCACGTGCTTCTGGTCGAGGGCGATCCGACCCAAGCGCGCGTCGCCGCGGGGGAACTCCACGGCGCCTTGCGCGCGCTCAGCGCGCGCTGGCCACGTCAGCGGCAGAGCCTCGAGCTGGAGGCGCATCGTCGCGCCTTCCTCGACGAGGCCGAGGTCTCGGCCTTGGCCCATGACGACGAGACCGTGCTGCGGGGCGAAGGCGACGCCTGGTGCGTCAGCGTCTCACCTCGCGCCAGGCTCGCTCCGGGCCCGGGTCTGCGCTGCGTGCGCGTGCTGCCGGTGGTGGACCAGGACGAGATGCTGCGTCGCCTCGCGCGATCCGAGGTCCCGCTGGCGGGCGCCGGCGTGGGCGCTTCTCCGGGGTCAGCGGGCTTCACGGCGATCGCGTCCGCGCTCGAGCGGTGCGGAGCCACCTGGGTGTGTCCGGCCGGACGCATGCAGGCGCCGCCTCTGGCGTGGCGTCAAGACGGTCGGCGCCGGCTCGGTGATTTGCTCGCCTGGCGGGAGCAAGCCGGGTGAACGCCGATGAACTGCTGTCGGGCTTCTTCGCCCACCTGGCGCCTACCTCGCTCTCGCCGATGGGCATCGCGATCGAGAGCGCACGCGGCTCCTGCCTGCGAGCGGTCGACGGACGCGAGTACATCGATATGCTGGCGGGAATCGGGGTGGCGGCGGTCGGTCACAGTCACCCGCGCATCCTCGCCGCGATCGAAGAACAGGCGCGCCGCCACCTGCACGTCATGGTCTATGGCGAGGTAATTCAGGCCTCCCAGGTCGCGCTCGCGAAAAAGCTGACCGGTCTGCTGCCGGCGACACTCGATTGCGCTTACTTCACCAACTCGGGAGCGGAAGCGGTTGAAGGGGCGCTCAAGCTCGCCCGCAAGGCGACGGGGAGGAGCCGGCTGTTGGCGTTCCGAGGCGGCTTTCATGGAGACACGTTGGGCGCATTGTCGGTGGGTGGGAACCCGCTCTACCGGGCGCCGTTCGAACCGCTGCTACCCGATGTGGGCTTGCTCGACTTCAACGACCGCGCCGGTCTCGACGCGCTCGACCAACGCGTGGCCGCCGTCATCGTCGAGCCCGTCCAAGCCGAAGCCGGGGTCATCTTGCCGGAGGCCGGTTTCCTGACGGCTCTGCGCGAACGCTGCACGGCGGCCGGCGCGCTCCTCATCTTCGACGAGGTGATCACCGGTCTCGGCCGCACCGGCCGGCTGTTTGCCTTCGAGCACGAGGGCGCCGTGCCCGACGTCTTGGTGCTCGCCAAGGCATTGGGCGGCGGTCTCCCGCTCGGCGCATTCGTCGCGGCGCGCTCGCTCCTGCGCACGCTCGCCGTCGATCCGCCGTTGGGGCACGTCACGACGTTCGGCGGCCACCCACTCTCGTGCGCAGCCGGTCTGGCCGCGCTCGAGATCATCACCGGCGAGGCGCTTCCCGACCGTGCCGAGCGCGCCGGCGCGCGCCTGGCAGCGGCGCTACACGCATGCTTGCCGGCCGAGCTGTGCCGGGAGATCCGCCGGCGCGGATTGCTGGTTGGCATGGAGATGAGCCAGGCGCCACTCGCCGACCGGTTCGTCGCCGAATGTCGCCAGGAAGGATTGCTCGTGGGCTGGACGTTGCACGACGACCGGGTCGTGCGGCTCTGCCCGCCGCTGGTGATCACCGATGCGGAGCTCGATGAGGCGGTCGAGCGAATGCAACGGGCCGCTCATCGCGTGCTGCTCAACCCGCAGCGGGGCCGGCGGCCGACTGCAGCAGATACGCGTTGATGAAACGGTCGATATCGCCGTCGAGCACGGCATCCGCGTTGCCCACTTCGATCCCTGTGCGCAGATCCTTGACCAGCCGGTACGGGTGCAGAACGTAGGAACGGATCTGGCTGCCGAACGCCGCCTCGCGCTTGACGGGACCGACCGCCGCCAGGCGCTCTTCCTGTTTCTGGCGCTCCAGCTCGTACAGGCGCGCGCGTAGGATCTTCATGCACATCGACTTGTTCTTGTGCTGCGAACGCTCGTTCTGGCAGGAGACGACGACGCCGGAAGGAAAGTGCGTGATACGAACCGCGGAGTCGGTCTTGTTGACGTGCTGGCCGCCCGCTCCGCTGGCGCGGTAGGTGTCGATTCGCAAATCGTCGTCGTTGATTTCCACTTCGATCGAGTCGTCGATCTCCGGAATCGCGTAGACGGAGGCGAACGAGGTATGCCTGCGCCCGGCATTGTCGAAAGGCGAGATGCGAACCAGCCGGTGAATGCCCGTCTCCGCGCGCGTGTAGCCGTAGGCGTACTCACCGATGACGTTGAACGTGGCAGACTTGAGCCCGGCGCCTTCGCCAGGAGCGTACTCGAGCAGTTCCGTCTTGTAGCCGCTGCGCTCCGACCAGCGCAGGTACATGCGCAGGAGCATGTCGGCCCAGTCCTGCGACTCGGTGCCACCGGCGCCGGGGCGAATCGTCACGATCGCGTTGTTGCGGTCGTACTCACCAGACAGCATCCGGCGGATCTCCAGCTCACCGACGCGATGCTCGATCTGACCCACCGACCGTTCGAACTCGGCCGTCGCATCCGCATCCCCGGTATCGGCCATCTCCAGATAGATGGCGAGGTCGCCGACGGCTTCCAACAGCCGCTCGTAGTCCGTGATCGCCTGGGCAACAGCCGAACGCGCCTGGAGAATGCTCCCCGCTTCCTTGGGATCGTTCCAGAGTGCGGGATCGATGCTGCGCTTCTCGAGGCTCTCGAGCTGGGTTCGAAGGTTGGACAGGTCAAAGATGCCGCCCGAGAAGACGCACGCGTTCTTCCAGGGCGGTCAGGCGTTCACGGGCTTCGGCGGGAATCATGCGCGGCAGAGAATTCCACGCCTGGCTCAGCGGATCAACACGGCGCCCAGCCGCAGCCGAAGCGCGATCAGACCGAGGGTGGCAGCCAGGCAAAAGTAGACGAACACGTCGCCGACCGTGCGGTATACCGACCCGTGCCGGGCCAGGGCGACCGTGTCGACCAGGACCGCTTCCTCGAACAGCGCGGTTTGCCGGCGTACTCGACCGGTGGCGTCGACCACCGCCGAGATGCCGGTGTTGGTCGCGCGCACCAGGGGGACGCGGTTCTCGACGGCACGCACTGCGGCCATTGCCAGGTGCTGATAGGGCGCCGAGGTCCTTCCATACCAGGCGTCGTTGCTGATGTTGACGAGCAACTCGGCGCCCCGCTCGACAAAACGGCGGGTGAGATCGGGGAAAATCCCCTCGTAACAGATCAGGGGAGCGAACCGCGCCGGGGCAGTGCCTTCGGGCCCGGTGACGTCGGGACCCTCGAAGACGACGGGTCCGGCGCCGCGCCCGAAAGCGCCGACTCCGTCGACGATCTGGTCAACCCAGCCGAACAGGCCACCGAACGGCACGTACTCGCCGAAGGGCACCAGGCGAATCTTGTCGTAGGAAGCCACCAGCCCACGGCCGGGCGCGACGTGCCAGGCGCGATTGTACTGAACGCCTTCGCCGTCCGGCGTCGTCTCCAGGCCAGGGGCACCCACGAGCAGATGCGTGCCGGTCTGGTTGGCGACCTCGACGATGCGGCGCGTGCGCGGATCCATGCCCAGCAGAAAGGGCACCGCCGCCTCCGGCCACACCACGAGGCGCGCCCCTTGCTCGGCCGCGTCGCGAGAGAGCCGGAGATAGCGTTCCAGGATCCGGTCGCGCGCGGCCCGGTCCCACTTCTCTTCCTGAGCGATGTTGCCCTGCACCAGGCCGACCTCGAGCTCGGCATAGGGCTCGCGAGCGTCGATACTTGCCAACCGGGCGACCCCATAGACGACCGACAGGGCGACAGCGACCGCCGCGGCCGCTGCCAGCACGCGGTGCCGGGCTAGGCCGTCGCAAGCGATCTCGGCGACCACCACGTTGACGAAGACGAGGAGCGCCGAGACGAGGTAGACTCCGCCCAGATCGCTCAACTGAATGATCGGAAGCAGCGCGTACTGTGTGTAGCCGAGCTGCGCCCAAGGAAAAGCGAGGGGGAAAAAAGTCCGGACCCACTCGAGCGCCGCCCATGATACCGGCGCGGCAACCACCCGGCTGATCCCGGCGGCGCCAAGCCACTCGACCAGCAGTGCGAACGTCCCGAAGAAGCACGCTTCCATGCAGCAACCCAGCAGCATCACCGCGATCGCGGCGGGCAACGGGATCTGCGTGTAGTTGCTGATGGTGGGCGCGACCCAATAGAGGAGCGCGACGTAGCAGGCCAGCCCCCCGACCCAGCCAACTCGGAACGGTGCACGGTGACGACGGCCGCGGACGGCACGCAGCACCGGGACCAGGCCGACCCATCCGAGCGCCCACCAGCCAACCGGCGGCTGCGCAGCCGCGAGCAGCAAGCCGCCGGCAGTGGCCAGGCCGAGTGCACGACCCGCGTTCAGTCGGCTCTCTCCCCGGCGCAGGGAACTCCAGCGTGAATGAGCGCAGCGGCGAGGCGCCGTTCCTCGGCGACCATGCGTTCGGCTTGCTCGCCGCCTTCCTCGTGCTCATGGCCGACGAGGTGAAGCACGCCGTGAACCAGCAGCCGTGCGATCTCCTCCTCGGGCAGCCAGCCACCGGCCTCCGCCTGACGGCGCGCAGTCTCGACCGAGATCACCACGTCGCCGAGCAAGCGAACGTGAGCGGGCTGTGCTCGAAGCACACTCGCGGGAGAAGAACCGTCAAGCTCGAGCTGTGGAAAGGAAAGCACGTCGGTCGCGACGTCCTTCGACCGGTAGCTTCGGTTCAGCTCGCGAATCCCGGGATCGTCGGTCAAGACCACACCGAGCTCGAAGTGCTGAGCGCCGATCAGGATCAGAATCCGCTCGGCACAGTCGGCCACGAACGGGATCCGTCCGCTGGCGCAATCGTCACGAACCTCGACGGGCACGTGGAATTCCCGAGCTCCTGCCGGAGTCAGCCAGCGGTTTTCTCGCCGCCGCTGCGCGCGGCGGCAGCGCCTTCGTACGCGTTGATGATCTTGCGAACCACCGGATGCCGAACGACGTCGCTCTCGTCGAAGCGGACGACGGCGATGTCGTCGATCGCGGCGAGCACGTCGACCGCATCCCGCAGTCCGGAGATCTGGTCACCGGGCAGGTCCACCTGCGTGACGTCGCCGGTGATGACCGCCTTGGAGTCAAACCCAAGCCGCGTCAGAAACATCTTCATCTGATCGCGCGTGGTGTTCTGCGCCTCGTCCAGGATCACGAAAGCCTGATTGAGAGTACGGCCGCGCATGAACGCGAGCGGGGCGACCTCGACGTTGCCGCGCTCGACCATCTGCCGAGCCTTCTCGACGCTGACCATGTCGAAGAGCGCGTCGTAGAGCGGCCGTAGATAAGGATTGACCTTCTCGGCCAGGTCACCGGGCAGAAAGCCGAGCTTTTCCCCCGCCTCCACCGCCGGCCTGGTCAGGATGATTCGCGCGTAGTTGCCGCGCAGAAAATCGGAAACGGCCATCGCCATCGCGAGATAGGTTTTGCCGGTTCCCGCCGGTCCGACCGCGAAGACCACCGGGTGACTGCGCATCGCCTCGAAGTAGATCTTCTGGTTGACCGTCTTCGGCATGATGCGCACGCGGCTGGAATCGACGAATACCGGAGCCAGGAACACCTCGCTCAGGCTCGTGCCGCTGTTGCGGCTGAGGATCTCGATCGCGCGTGCCACGTCCTCCGGCCCGACCGGATAGCCTTCGCCTGCGAGCGCATACAGCTCCGCAAGAACGCGGCCTGCCAGCTCGGCGTCGTGGTCCTCGCCCGAGATCGTGACCCCGGTGCCGGTCAGCGACACGCCGACCCGAAGCATCTCCTCCAGCACCTTGACGTTGCGGTCGTGGCTGCCGAACAGCTCGTGCAGTCGGCGCGCGTCCGAGAAATCGAGTTTAGCGGAGGAGCTCGTTGGCCTTCTCCAGCAGCTTGGGGATGCCGGCGGCGTCTTTCCCGCCAGCTTGGGCGAAGTCCGCCTTACCGCCACCGCGCCCGCCGATGACGGGCGCCAGCTCGCGCACCAGATCGCCGGCGCGGTAGCGGTCGAGCAGATCCTTCGTAACCGCAACGGTGAGCGCCACGCCGGCCGGACCCGCCGCCACCAACACCACCACCCCGGACTGGAGCCGGTCGCGAATCTGATCCGACATCTCGCGCATCGCCTTGGCTTCGACCCCATCTACGCGCGCCACCAGCACGCGACCGCTCGCCAACGGCCGGGCCTGGCCGAGCAGCTCGGAGACGCGGTCCCCGGACTGCCGACGCTCCAGCTCGGCCACGCGTCGTTCCAGTTCGCGCACGCCGGCGAGCAGGCGCTCGAGCTTGCCGACGGCTTCCTCTTCGCTGCCGCGCAGCAGCCTGCCGACATGCCGCAACAGGCCCTCGCGCTCTCGGATGCGGGCCAGGGCGCCGGTGCCCGTCACCGCTTCCACGCGGCGCACTCCCGAGGCGACCCCGCTCTCGGAGGCAAGGCGGCAGAAGCCGATGTCACCGGTGCGCCTGACGTGGGTGCCGCCGCACAACTCGACGGAGTAGTCGCCCATGCGCACGACTCGCACCACCTCCCCGTACTTCTCACCGAAGAAAGCCAAGGCGCCGGCGCGAATCGCGTCGTCGTAGGGCAACTCTTGCTCACTCACCGCGAGATTGTCACGAATCGTGCGGTTCACTTCCGATTCGATGTCGGCGAGCTTGGCGTCGGCCACCGGCCCATCGTGGGTGAAGTCGAAACGCAGTCGCGCCTCCTCCACCAGCGATCCGGCCTGCCGCACCGCGGTGCCGAGATGGTTGCGGAGCGCGGCGTGGAGCAGATGCGTGGAGGAATGATTCAGACGGATCGCTTCTCGCCGCGCCGAGTCGATGACCAGCTCGACCTCGTCCCGCAGGCGGGCGGTTCCCCGCACCACGCGCGCGCGATGCACGATCACGTCGGCAGCGGGTTTCTGCGTGTCGAGCACGGTCAGCAACGCGCCCGCGCGCGACTCGATCGACCCGGTATCGCCGACCTGACCGCCGGACTCTCCATAGAACGGCGTCCGTTCGACCACCACGTCGACTTCCTCACCCTCGCCGGCCAATTCGACCAGCGCGCCGCCGCGAGAGCGGGAGGCCAGGGTAACGATGCGCGATTCGGCGCGGGTCTCGTAGGGGCCCGCGAAGCGTCCCCCGCCCTGCTCGCGGCTGGCTGCCACCAGCAGCGTGTAGTCGGCGCCCGCGCCGCGGGCCGCCTGCGCATCGCGAGCGCGCTCGCGCTGGCCGGCCAGCGCGGCCTCGAACCCGTCGCGATCGATGCCGATGCCGCGCGCGCGCAGAATGTCCTCGGTCATATCGAGCGGAAAACCGTAGGTGTCGTAGAGGCGAAACGCGACCTCGCCGGGCAGCACCAGGCCGTCCGTGCCCCCAAGCTTGGCGGCCTCTTCCTCGAGATGGACCAGGCCGCGTCCGAGCGTGAGCTGGAATCGCTCTTCCTCGCCGCGCACTTCCTCCAGGATCTTCGCCCGATGCGCGCGCAACTCCGCAAAGGCACCGCCCATCTCGTGGATAACGCTCTCGCAAACGCGATAGAGGAACGGATCCTCGAACCCAAGATTCTTGCCGTGACGCGCCGCCCTACGCAGGATCCGTCGCAGCACGTAGCCGCGTCCCTCGTTGGAAGCCTCGATGCCGTCGGTGATCATGAAGGAAACCGCCCGTCCGTGATCGGCCAGCACACGGAAGGAAACATCGTCCTCGGGATCTCGGCCGTAACTCCGCCCCGACAAGCGCTCGGCGGCGGCGATGATCGCCCGCAGCAGCGAGCCGTCGTAGTTGCCGTCGACCTTTTCCAACACCGCCGCCACGCGCTCCAGCCCCATCCCGGTGTCCACGTGGCGTTCGGGCAGCTCGTGCAGCTGGCGTTTCTCGTCACGCGTGTACTGGATGAAGACGAGGTTCCACAGCTCCAGGTAGCGCGCGCAGCCGGCGTTGACGGCGCACGTGTGGCCGGCCACGCCGCGCTTGTCGCAGGCGCGCTCGCCGCGGTCGATGTGGATCTCGGAGCACGGCCCGCACGGTCCCGTGTCGCCCATCTCCCAGAAGTTGTCGCGCTCCGCGAAACGCTGCACACGGCCCGCGGGTAAGCCCGCGATCTTGCGCCACAGGCTCTCCGCCTCATCGTCCGCGCGGTAGACCGTGGCGTAGAGCCGGTCTGCGGGTAGGCCCCAGACTTTCGTCAACAGCTCCCAGGCCCACTCGATCGCCTCGGCCTTGTAGTAGTCGCCGAACGACCAGTTGCCGAGCATCTCGAAGAACGTGTGGTGGTAGGTATCCCTGCCCACCTCTTCGAGGTCGTTGTGCTTGCCCGAAAGCCGCAGGCACTTCTGGGAATCCGCGATCCTCGGAGATCGCGCCTTGGCCAAACCCAGGAACACGTCCTTGAACTGGACCATGCCTGCGTTGGTGAACAGGAGCGTGGGGTCGTTGGCCGGTACGAGCGGCGCGCTAGGAACGATCAGGTGACCCTTCGACTTGAAGAAGTCGAGGAAGCTCTGTCTTGCTTCGGCACCCAGCATGCAACCGGCGATGCTTACCGGGAAATGTCGAGCAAGTCACGGCGCTAGCGGGCAAGCGTCGCGTTCGTGGTTACTTGACGGCGCGCGCTTTCTTGACACCTCGTGCCTTGTCGGCGCCCGCCTCGTCCTGTTCGTTGGCCGCATCCTCGGCGACCTCCCGGATACCGCCTTCGACGACGCTGAGGCTCACCGGCGCCGGCGGCAGGCCCAAGGCCTGGCGCAACCTGGCCTCGATCTCGACGGCGAGCTTGGGGTTCTCTCGCAGGAAATCGCAGGCGTTGTCGCGTCCCTGGCCGATTCGATCGCCCGCATAGGAGAACCACGACCCGCTCTTCTCGATGACTCCCAGCTCGACTCCGAGGTCGATCACCTCACCGGTCTTGTTGATGCCAGTGCCGTAGATGATGTCGAACTCCGCCTCGCGGAACGGTGGCGCGACCTTGTTCTTGACCACGCGGACGCGAGTGCGGCTCCCGATCACCTGCTCGCCCTGCTTGATCGACGAGATCCGGCGGATGTCGCAGCGCACCGTAGCGTAGAACTTGAGCGCGAGGCCACCGGTGGTGGTCTCCGGGTTGCCGAACACCACGCCGATCTTCATGCGAATCTGATTGATGAAAATGACCAACGTGTTCGAGCGCGCAATCGTGCCGGTAAGCTTGCGCAGCGCCTGGGACATCAGGCGGGCCTGCAGCCCCATGTGCGAATCACCCATCTCACCCTCGATCTCGGCGCGCGGAACCAGCGCCGCTACCGAGTCGATCACGAGGGTATCGATTGCGCCGCTACGCACGAGCGTATCGGCGATCTCGAGCGCCTGCTCGCCGCTGTCGGGCTGCGAGATCAGCAGATCGGCGGTCTTGACCCCGAGCTTGCGAGCGTAGGTGACGTCGAGCGCGTGCTCGGCATCGATGAACGCCGAAACGCCGCCGGTACGCTGGCCCTCGGCTATCGCCTGCAGGGCCAGGGTCGTCTTGCCCGAGGACTCCGGACCGTAGATCTCGACCACGCGCCCGCGCGGGAATCCGCCCACGCCCAAGGCGACGTCCAGGCCGAGCGAGCCGGTGGAGATGCAGGGAATGTCCCGCACCTCGGCGTCGTCGCCCAGCCGCATCACCGATCCCTTACCGAACTGTTTCTCGATCTGACTGACGGCCAACTCCAGCGCTTTCTGCTTTTCATCCAACGACATCGTCCTATCCTCCTGGTTGGTTATCGCCCTTCTCACCGGCGGCTCAGCCGGCGGCAAAAGGGAAGTTCGCGATCCTCTCGTAGCGGGACCCGCCTGGGTCCAGCCGGCTATGAAAAAGCCCGGCCGAGCCGATCTCGTCTCGTCCGAATTCGCGCTCGCGCATCGCCTCGACCAGCGCGCCGAACCGCTTCCAGCGCCCGATCTGCAGCAACGCCTCGGGGTCCCGGATACGGGCAACGGTCATGTGGGAGACGAAGCCTCGCCGCTCGCACTCGAGGTCGATCGACTCGAGCGCCGCCTCGACGGCGGCGGCCAGGCTGGCTAGCCCGGCGTCGTCTCGAAAACCCATGGCCACCACTCGCGGCGTGCGCTTCTCTGGCAGCGTGAAAAGGCCTCGGGCTACCACACTCAGCACGGGCATTACGGCAAAGGCAGCCGGCAGGATCGATCGGACCCGCTCGACCTGCTCCGCCGTGATATCCCCCAGAAACTCGAGCGTCACGTGCCAGCCTTCGGGGCGCACCCACGACAGCCGCAACGCGTCGGCCCGCGCCACCGCCTGAAGCTCGGCGACAGCCGCAGCCACCGGCGCCGTTATCCGCTCTCCGACCGTCACCGCAACGAAGCAACGCAGCCTGGCCTGCTCAATCGGTTCAGCCGTGGCCACATCCTCTACGGTGCTGGTCGTGCGCATGCGCAGCTTCCTCAGCGGGCACGCCGCCCAAAGGCAGAATCGAGCGGATCCAGGCCGAGGGCGTGGCGACGGATCCAGTCGAGCGCGACCTGCGACGTCAACAGCTTGATCCAGTCGCGCGTTCCCCAGAGCCGGTACGTCTTGGCCTTGGCCTCCTCGGCACCACCGGCCGACAGGGCGATCGCAACGGTCCCAACCGGTTTGTCCGCCGTCCCACCGCTCGGCCCGGCGATTCCCGTGGTGGCAAGTCCGATGTCGGCTCCCGTCAGACGCCGGATCCCGATCGCCATCTCGCTGGCCGTCTCCTCGCTCACCGCTCCGAACATTCGCAGGGTCGTCGGGGAGACGCCCAGGACCTTTCGTTTCACATCGTCGCTGTAGGCGACAATCCCACCGGCGTAATAGTCCGAGCTGCCGGCCACGTCCGTGATCCGGCTGCCGATGAGCCCGCCGGTGCACGATTCGGCGGTGGCAACCGTTACTTTCCGCCCGCGTAGCAACTCGCCCACCACGCCTTGCATCGTCGCGTCGCCTTCGCCGTAGACGGCCGGACCGATGCGCTGCGCGATGCAATCGCCGAGGCTGGCCAGCTTGGCCCGCGCCTGGTCGCGCTGGCCGGTCACGGTCAGCCGGACCGAAACCTCCGGGAAGCTGGCGCGAAACGCCAAACGGCCTTCCTCGGGCGCAACCACGCCGACCAGCGCTTCGTCGAGAGCCGACTCGCTCATGCCGAACGTCTGAAACGTGCGCGACACGACGGTGGTGTCCTGGCCTTGGCGCGCGGCAAGCCAGGGCAGCACCTGCTCCTCCACCATCGGCTTCATCTCGCGCGGCACCCCGGGCAGAACGACGGCGATCGGCCGGCGATCGCCTCGCGGTACGGTCAGCCGATAGCCGGGTGCGGTGCCGTGATCGTTGCGGATGATCTCGTAACCGGCCGGCAGCATCGCCTGTTTCAGATTGTTCTCGGGCATGGCACGCCCGACCCGCTCGAAGAAGCCGCGGATCCGTTCGGCTTCGGCCTGGTCGAGCGTGAGCTTCACGCCCGCGACCTGGGCCAGGGTCTCGTTGGTCAGATCATCGGCCGTGGGTCCCAGCCCACCGGTGGAGATGACGACGTCCGCCTGTTCGAGGCAGCGCTCCCAGGCCCACGCCAGCCGTTCGGTGTAGTCCCCGACGGTGACCTGGCAGACCACCTCGCAGCCCAGCACGGCCACCTGATCGGCCAGGTAGGCGGCGTTGGTATCGACGATACGCCCTTCGACGACCTCGTCCCCCGTTGACAGAATCGCGATCCGAGTGCCCCGCATGCGAACGGCCTCCACTTTCGCTTTTTTTACGCCTCAGTTCAAGTCGGCCGCTACCACGCCCCGAGCGCTCGGCCGGCGTGCAGCGCCGCGTTGGCCGCCAGTCCGGCCAAAACGTCGTCGGCAACCACACCCAACCCGCCGGGAAGCCGCTCGGCCTGGCGGATGGGCGGCGGCTTGGCGATGTCGAACAGACGAAACAGCAGGAACGCCACCGCGAGCGTGATCAGGTCGGCGGGCCAAAACGCGACCGCGATCAAGTAGCCGACGACCTCGTCCGCGACCACGATGGGCGGATCGAGCAGGCCCTCGGCGGCGATGCAGGCACCTGCCGCCCAGATCGCCGCCGCGACCATCGCGGCCAAGCAGGCCAAGTAGAGCCCCACGTTCCACTCGCAGAGCGAGCGCAGCAACGGCGCCAGGATGACGCCGACCAGGGTTCCGGCAGTGCCGGACGCAACCGGCGCGTAGCCGGTGTAGGCGCCGGTCGCAATGAAGCGAGCCAGAAATCCCATCGGCCGCAGGCTACGAGCAAAATGGGGTCAGGTCTAATTACGGCAATGTCTCTCGATGCTAGCGAATGTCTCGCCGAAATTAGACCTGACCCCATTTTGCTCATTTCGCTTGTCGACCGTCATCGTGCGGTGTAATCTTCAGGTGTACACATGGGGAGAGAGACATGGGCACGGTGAATCTCAGGCAGGCAAGAGAGAAGCTGAGGGATCTGATCGATGCGGCTGAGCGCGGGGAGTCCACGCTGATCACGCGCCGTGGCAAGAAGGCCGCAAGGATCGGGCCGGTCGAAGGCCCGGGCGAGCGCCAGCTGCCGGATCTGTCCGCATTTCGTGCGACGGTAGAGATCAGGGGGGCGAAGTTGTCCAGAACCGTAGTCGGCCAGCGGCAGAAGGAGCGATATTGACGGGTTACGTCGATACCAGCGCTCTTGTTGCCTACTACTGCCCGGAGACGCTGAGCCCGGTCGTCGAACGGCTGATCCGCAAGCTTACCCCGCCAACCATCAGCCCCCTCGTCGAGGTGGAGCTTCACTCGGCCGTTGCTCTCAAGGTGCGCGTCCGCGAGATCGATACCAAAACGGCTGGGCGCATCGTGGCTCAGTTCCGCATGCATCTTGCCGACGGTCTCTACCGCCGGGTACCGATCGCAGCTCGTGAACATGCACTGGCATGCGACTGGCTCGCGCGCTTCACCACGCCGCTCCGGTCCCTGGACGCCCTGCATCTCGCGGCCGCCTTCGCGAATGACCTTCAGATCCTCACGACGGATAAACGGCTGGTCCAGGCGGCGAAACAGCTCGGGGTTGGATGCAGACTCGTCTCGTAGCGGGGCGCTGCGGAAACCCCTGAAGCTACGCGGAGTCCTGGGGCAAAGAGCCGCTCAGTACAGTCCCGGTACGATCTTCCACGGCACACGGCGACAGTACTCGTCCCAATCGGCCCCGTACTTTTTGCGGCAGCGCTTGTCGTCGCGCGTGGCGCGGTCGGTCAGAAGGACGGTCAGGAACGTCACGTAGACATACGGAACGAAGTGCGTGAAGCCCGCGGGCAGGCTCCACGCCAGTGCCAGCGTGATCTCGGGCACGTAGTGAAAGTGGCGCGCCACGCCCCACCAGCCCGAGGCGAGCAAGAGGCTGTCGTGTTGCTTGCCGTCGGCGGTCGCGTAACGCGCGCGCAGGATCTCGGGCGCGCGACCCCACACGGTCGTCTTGCCGCCGCTCGCGCGCACGCGCTGGCGCTGCTCGTCGGCGGCGTAGTTGACGTAGATCGCGCCGACGCCGAGCAGCAGGATCGCGGTCGCGAGCGGCCACGGCATGTCGTAGGGCCGCGGCACCAGGTACTGCGCCGTGAGCGCGTAGACCGCCGGCACCCACGCGAGCACGCCCCAGCAAATGTAGTAGCCGAAGCGGTCGTGCATGATGTCGAGCGAGGTGAAGTAGCCGCTCTCCCACCAGAAGAACTTGAACAGATAGACCACCGTAATCGTGACCGAGACCATCATCGAGTTGCTCACGGATCCGCTGAGCTCGGCTTGTTTGGCCGCGAACGAGCACACGATCACGCTCCAGCCCATCATGCTGATGCGGCAGTTGATGAGCTGCTTCAGGTTGACACCGAACAGCGTCGGGTGCAGCTCGACGCCCCAGTAGTAGTCCCAGATGAAGTTGCCCGAAACGCTGCGGTCGTCGGTCGTCGGCCGGTAGCGGCCCTTGAAATAGAGAAAGAGACAGAAGACCAGCGCGAACAGGACCAGCGTGATCAGAATCGAGCCGAACTGGTCCCACACGATTCCGGCGTGGAAGAGGCCGAGCCCGAAGGAGCAACCGAAGAAGAGCGCGTGCGTCGCCCACCACGCCTCGATCCCGTTGAGCTTGTAGCGCGGGCGGTTGCCGGCGGGCGTGATCGGCCCTTGGTAGGTCTGTCCCGGCAACCACTGCAGCAACACGCCCTCGAGCACCGCGAAGACCAGGATGATCCTGGCCGCGCCCATGCTCGGCGCCGGGAAATGCTCGACGACCGAGCGCCATCCGGCGGCCGTCGCCAACGGCAACAGCGAGCCGTCGAACGGTTCGAACGTGCACACGATCCAGAACAGGATCGCCGCCGGCGGAGTTACGAGAATGAGGAGCAGCGGCCCGAGCGTCGAACGCACGAGCTCGACCGCGCGGCTCTCGCTGCCGGCGGCCCAGGTGGTCAGCTTGTCTGCGGCGGATGAGTTGGACATCGATACCTCCCTGGCTGCGGGAATCGCTTCTGCTCGACGACGCGGTCGACTCGCTTGAGAAGGCCTTCTTCGATCGTGCTCGCAACCTTTGCAGCACCCATGGCTCCCTCATGCGGTATGGTCCGCCCATAGACAGAATCCGAGCGGCGGTTTCCCAACGCCCCGGTCTGGCAGTTCACTTGAGCGGAACTCCTCAAGCAACAGCGTTTCTCTGAAATGCGCGGCCCAAGCCGCGGATCTTGAGCCGCACGAGGTTCGGCGCGTGACTCGAGCGGTCGGAGATCTCTACCAGCGTGATGCCGTCGTCGGGATTGCCGGGCTCGTCACGGAACGTCAACTTCTCGCCCGAGGAGCTCACCCTCCAGCCCACCGTGCCGTTGCCTGCGAACGCCCCCGGTGCGCCGGCAAGCGCGGCGATGCCCGGCGGGCGCGTTGCCGCGGGTGACGCCGACCACGGCATCTCCGAACGCAGGGGCGAGCCGAGCTGTGGCCTCGGAAGCGACGACCAGCAGCAAGGTCGAGCCCAGCGCGTGTAGACAACGGTCTGCGCGACACACGGGGCACACAATCATGCCCCGGTCTGTCGCATGTCATCCGGGCGCGTGGGAAGAATTAGGGCGGTTTCCGTCGCCTGAGACGGGACCAGAACGACCCGGTTCCCACGCTCGCAGGCCCGTCGATGCCCAGCCCGCCATGCACGAGAGTTTTCGGTAGTACCTCGATGCGAGGCTGGAAACCTACCGCAAGGTTCCCGATCTGGGAATCCGGACGGCGGCCTGGAGATCTTCCAGGTGGCCACCGGAAGTGCGATCGCGCAGCGCAGCCGTTCGTCGACGGCCGGCTGCGACAGCGTGCTACCGCGGAGAGCGACGCGTCCGGCGATGCGGTCGTCTATACGAGCAGCTGCAATCCGCGCGGCGCGTACTGCGTGCCGCGGTCGGCTCGCCCGCCACGCTGGATTGTTCCTGACCGCAAGTTGCCGGTGCGAAGTCGGCACTGCTCCGCGGGCCTGGGCCGGGCCATAGGCCCTGCACGTCTTGGGCGAACGAAAACCGCTCTAGTTTTTCCTACCCTCGCCGGCACGGCAACGGTTGAAACAGATCGGCGGGGTCGTGAAGCGGCAGACGCCAGTCGGTGAGGCCTGATTCGCCGCCTCGACTCAGTCTTGTCGGCCCCGTAGACTGCGGCGCGTCAGCACTTTGGCCGCTGAGGTGGTGCTCCGGAGGTTCCACATGAACTCGCTGCTGCGTACCGCTCTCTTCGTGCTCTGCATGTCTGCCTGGGCTGAGAAGTCTGCTTTCGCAAGCTGCACCTACACTCAGGTCACGGCGGGCGAGCTGAATAGCTGTGCCCTGCGCAGCGATGGCGCGATCGCCTGCTGGGGTTCTAACTGGGGAGGACAGAACGATCCGCAGCCAGGTCCCTTTGCCCGGGTCGAATCCGCGGCTGGTCGCAGCTGTGGTCTGCGCACGGACGGTTCGATGATCTGCTGGGGCCGCGACATCGACCCGGACACCACGCCGAGCGGCACCTTCATTCAACTCGGAACTTTCGACTTCTACGTCTGTGGACTGCGTCCCGACGGATCGATCGAATGCTGGGGTCCGCTGGGCGGGACCCCTCCGCCGGGACCGATTCCCGGCGGAACGTTTGCTCAGGTCTCCACGGGTCTCTCCCTCGGCGTCGCCCTGGGCTTCGACGGCACGATCACGCAATTCGGCAACGGCCCTGGCGGACCTCCTGCCGGCACCTTCGTGTCGGTCGCAGCGGGTTATCTTCATGCCTGCGCGATGGCGGCGGCGGACGGATCGGTGACTTGCTGGGGCAACTCTGCTCCGGCGCCGACAGGCTTTTTCACGCAGATCTCTTCTCGGGGCCATCACGTGTGCGGCGTGCAGACGGATCAAACCCTCGCGTGTTTCGGCACGGATCACCCCATCCCTCCTCCTCCACCCGGCACGTTCGAATCTGTTTCCTCGGGCTCGTATCACAATTGCGCGGTTGCCACGGATGGCTCGGTATCGTGCTGGGGTACGGGTAGTTACGGAGACCCGACGGTACCGCCGGCAGTCTGTGCCGTATGCGGAGACGGGATCGTCGACACGACCGCCGAAGAGTGTGACGACGGCAATCTCGTCCCCGGCGACGGCTGTAGTGAGAGCTGCACCTTCGATTGTACCGCCGAACCGAGGTTGGACTGTTTCGACGCAGGCAGAAGTTCGCTAAGGATCGTCGATGCCGACGACGACGGCGAAGACAGGCTCCTCTGGCGCTGGCGCCGCGGGTATACGAAGGTTGTGGACGGAATCTCGGCTCCGACCGACGACGGCCGCTTCAGCATCTGCATGTATCCGGACGGTGGCAGCCTGGCCGCCGGGACGCAACTGCCGTACCGCAGTGGTTGGTCGAAGCCGAGCAAGCGCTACCGCTATGCTGACCATACACAGTCGTTCGGAGGAGTGCGCGTGATATCACTCGGCGCCGACGGCAACGGCTTCGGAAGCGATGTCGTCGAGGCCGGCGGCGAAAATCTTCCAGACACTCTGCTGCCCGCCACGTCCTACACCGTTCAGCTGGTGGACGGTCGAGGCAACAAATGCTGGTCTTCGACCTTCCCGCAAGGCGTGAGCGGAGACGGATTCTTCAAGGCCAGGCTGTTCTGAAGGCGAGCCCTCTTTCAGTCCAGCGCGACGTATTTGGCGGCCATCTCGGCTACGCGCAGGCGTGCGCCCAGTTTGGCGCACAGCAGGTAGGTGCCGCCGAGCTTGCGGTTGACGAAGACCATCTCCGGCGGCGGCGGGCGGCGCATGCCGCGGCGGAACACGATCTCCATGCCGAGGTCGCGCGCGCGCTCGGCCAGGTCGCTGTTGCCGTAGTCGTAGTAGCCGCGACCGCGAAGAGGCTCGGTGATCATGATCATCAGGTCGGCCACCGGCGCGATCTGCTCGTCGGTTTCGTCACCCACCCACTCCCATTTGCGGAAAGCCTTCACCAGGCGCAACGAAAACCGCTCTAGTTTTTCCTACCTTCTCCTACCCTCATCTCGCTTCATGTCTTAGCTGCTTCGGCTGCTCCATGGCCCGTCAGACATCGACGAGACCGACGCTGATGGCCAGCGCGTCATTGAGCAACAGCATCGTCGCTGGATGCAGTGTGCCGAGGCGACGGCCGAGGCGGCGCTTGTCGACGGTTCGGATTTGGTTGAGCAGAACGATCGAATCGGTCTTGAGGCCACCCTCCGGAGCTTGGATCAGCACCTGGGTGGGGTAGACCTTGCTGTCGAATTTCGAGGTGATGGGGGCGATGATGGTGAGCGGACTGTAGCGGTTATCGATGTCGTTCTGGATGATGACCGACGGTCGTGTCTTCTTGAGTTCAGCGCCGCGGGTGGGGTCGAGTTCGACGATATAGACTTCGCCGCGTCTGACGACGGTTATACCTTGTCGAGCTTTTGCCATACTTCATCGGACAGCGGGTCCATCTCGGCCGCCAACTGGCGGTCGAACTCGGCGTGGCGGATGGCGCGCTCCTTCA
>CAZKRI010000068.1:0-8602 GCA_964555245.1 uncultured Myxococcales bacterium | reverse complement strand
GAGCACGAGCAACCCCACCGTGGGGCAGCTAGTCACCGCGGCGACGAGCGGTGCCTCGGTGACTGTCGACATGGCGGCAAACACCTATGAGTCTCCCTCCACAGTTGCCTCCGGAGGTGTCGCCTTCGATCCGCTCGGCGGACCCCTTGATGCCGGAACAACTCAGATTTCGGCGACTGCCACGGGCTTCGATCCAACTTTCTCGGGTGCGACCGTGACTGTCACTGTCTCCCAGCCTGGCATCACCGTAAGCTGCTTTGCCGGCGGTGAACCCGGCGTCGGTGACGGATTGCAGAAACAGTGTTCCGCCACGTTGGGCGGCAGTGAACACGGCGGCGTAACAGTGCGAGCGGCAAGTAACGACCCTTCTGTAGCTTTGCTAGCGCCGGATGGAACGACCCCCGGCACCTCGTTTATTGACATTCCCGTGGCAGACGGAAGTGTGTTCGTGTCTTTTGTCCTCCAGGGCGTCGCTGTAGGCGGTTCTACACTGACCGCTTCGAGCCCGCCCTTGTTCACCGATGGCTCGCTGGCTGTAGATGTCGTGGAACCTGTTCTTCGGGTGACTAACCTTGCTGCAGGTATCTCCGCGGGAGCCGCAGACGATCCCTTCCAGGTCCACAGCGGAGTCCGAACAACAAGCGGTAGCGGCGTGTTTGTTCAGCCGGTCAGCGCGGAGTCTGGAGCACTCACCGTCACGGTGACGAGCAGCAACACTGCTGTTGGTCACGTAAAGATTCAGAGTACCAGCGGTGCGTCTGTTCCGGTGCAGATCGCCGTGAACGCATCCATGTCCGCTTCTACCGTTGCCGCGGGCGGCGTGGCATTTGACGCCGTTGCACCTGGCACGTCGACGGTTCAAGCGACGGCTACCGACTTCGACAACTCGTTCTCCGGGAACGCGCTGACCGTGACCGTGACGCCGTGAGAATGTAGACAAATAGCGTGCCACCGCGGCTAGCTTCCTGTTCCAGTTGGTTTCCACGACATGCTCTCCAGGGTTGAGCCGAGCAGATACTCAACGAAGTTGATTCTCAACGGAAACGGGCGATTTCCGTACGGATGTTCGACAGACGCCCCCAGACCGACTTCACCAACGTCGTTCCCAGGTGATACGACCTTGCCGGCGACGACCGTCGACCGAAACAGCCACTGGTTCTTGATTGTGCACCAATAGGTTTCGGTCATCGAATAGGAGAGCCGTAGATCGATGAGCGCTCGTCGTACTGGCGATTCTCTCTTCGGACTGCGAATCCCAAGGGATACTAGAGGTCGGCACACCGTTCCCGATCATTGACAGAGGCGACTCGTATCGCCATGAAGGCGTATGTCGTTGCTCCAGACCCCGTGCCGGCCGTGAGGTACGTAGGCAGGCTCATCCATCATGTTGTAGAGTACGCTGCTCGCTGGCTCACACTCTGCGCTTTCACAACGATTGTTCTGGGAGCCGGTATCCTCTGGTTGGAACTGCGCATTGACGGTGCCGCGCTGCGGCCGCAGAACGCTGCTGCCGTTGTATTGACCGAGGCCGATCGGCTCAGGTTCGAAGAGCCGCGGCAAGTCATCCTGCTCGTAAGCGCCCGCGCGACAGGTGAGCCCGTCGCGACCCCCGCTGGGTTTCGATTCCTCAAATCGATACGCGCCGAGCTACGTGCGCTGCCCGGTGTGCGCGCATCAGGTATCCTCTCCTTGGCCGGACTTCCGAAGCCGCACAATTTAAACGGCGAGTTTGTGCTCGATACATTTCTGGAATCTGTTCCGGATGATCCAGTAGAATTCGACTCGCTTCTCGCAGACGCGCGCACGCATCACCTGACGGAAGGGTTGTTGCTGTCTCCCGATGGACGGCACGCCGCCCTCTACATCCCACTGGTAGAGAATCGTAGCGTCTTATCGGTCATCTCCGAGATCGAAGAGTGGGTGGCTCATCATGCGCAGTCACCGTTCGAGCTGAAACTAACGGGTCCGGAAGTTGCCGAGGCGACCCTCGGCCGCATGGTTTTACGTGATCTTCTGGTGCTCGTGCCGGTGATGCTCATCGTGATCATCACGCTGCTTTGGGTGGCCGTGGGCAACGTAGGCGGGGTCGTGGTACCGATGGCGGAGTCGCTGCTCGTTCTCGTCTGGACCTTCGGCGCTATGGGATGGATGGGCGTGCCCGTTACGCTGGTGACGACGATCCTTCCGGTGGTGCTCATGGCGATAGCAATTACGGACGAGATCCACGTGCTGGAACGGGTTCAAGCGCTGATGCCGGAAACTCCCGCTCTTTCCGACCGATCGATGCTGGATCGTCGAAACACCGGGCTCGCCCCGCATCTTGTTCCCATGGAACCCCTAGTGCCCTCCCGCGCGGTGGAGAAGGCTCTAGTTGAGATGGCATGGCCGCTCGCTGCGGCGGCAGCGACAACGGCACTCGGCTTTCTGTCGTTTTCCACTGCATCGATAGCGCCCGTAAGACAGTTCGGGTTGTTCGCAGCCTTCGGAATTCTTGCTGCAATGGTCCTCAGTTTCCTCTGGGTGCCCGCGATGGTAACCGTGTTGCCTGCACGTTGGTTCGCTTCGCACGTACCCCGGCGAGACTGGCTGCGCGGTGAGCGGGTCTTTCCGCGCTGGTGCCTGCGCAATCCCACTGTCGCGATGACTGTTGGTGTGGTCCTGATTGCAACGGTAACGCCCGGCATGTTTCGCCTGCGCGTTCAGGATTCATGGGTCGACAACTTCGCTCCCGAGACGCCGCTCGTGCGTGCCGAGCACGAGTACAACGCCTCTTTCTGGGGATCCTACCGCTTCGACGTCGTGCTCGAAGGAGCGCCGAACTTCTTCTACTCAGCGGCCGGGGCAGCGCTTGTGGACGACGTCGAGCGGCTCGCTGCCGATGCCCCATACATCACCGGGGTTCTGAGCTACAGGAAGGTCCTAGCAGGGGTGAGCAGAGCGCTCGGTGGAAGCGAAGAACTGCCCACCTTCGCTACCGCTGACGTCGCCGATCTCGCCTCAATCGTGGAGATGTCGGAGATGCGCTTGCAGTTACGCCAGCTACTCACCGATGCCGGCGACGCAGCACGTGTCCGCCTGTTCGTTCGCGACGCCGACTACGAGCGCACATCTGTGTTGACCCAGCATCTCGATCGCGTGCTTCCTCCGGTGCTCTCGCGAGTTAATGAGGAGGTCTCGTATCATGTTAGCGGCGACCTTCCCATAGCATTAACGGTCGTCGATGCCGTCGTACGCAATCAGCTTAGCTCAATAGCATGGACGCTCCCGACGGTTGCGATTACCGTGCTCTTTCTGTTCCGCCGCGTCGCGGACATGTTGATCTGCCTCGTCCCAGTCGTAGCGTCGATCATTCTTATCCTTGGCGGAATGGGATACGCGGGGATGCCGCTCGGAATAGCGACCAGCATGTTCGCAAGTCTGGCGGTTGGTGTGGGTGTGGACTTCGCTATCCACGTGCTCGAGCGCTACCGGCTTGAGCGTAGGAGCGGGAGTGATCACGAGCTGGCGTTGAGCGCCACGTTTGAGAAAACGGGTAGGGGCATTGCTTGGAACGCCATCGTGCTCGCAGGCGGCTTTCTTGTGCTGAACCTCTCGGGTCTTAAGCCGAACCACAGCCTCGGGATTCTCCTGGCCTCGGCGATGGTGGTCTGTTACGCCGCAACTTTCATGCTGCTACCCCGGATTCTTTGCTTCGTGGTTCCGGGTCTAGCGCTTTTGTTCACGGGGGTCGTTCGGCTACCCACTGCCCAAGCGGCGGACGAGTCGCGCTGTCACAACTTCCGAAGTGACTCGGCTGCCGCCGAGTTGATGCAGAAGCTTGAGACGGATACCCGTGCGCATGCTGGGATTGTGCGAATGCACATCGAGACACGCTACGTCGAGTCGCATCCCATGTACGAGCGCACGAAGCTACGACCGATCGAGAAAGTCCTCTGGGGTGTTTCCAACGGCGACTCTTTGGAAACCCGAATTCTCTACACGTTCTCGGCGCCAGGCTGGCTTGCCGGCACGACGCTGCTTCTCCAGGACTTTGCTGACCCGAAAAAGGAGGACGTTACCTGGTTTTACCTGCGTTCCTTCGAACGCTTCACCAGGATCGATGCGCGCAGGCAATCCATCGAAGTTCCCGGTACGGCGCTTACATATGAAGACTCGCGTGGCTTTGTATCCACGAGTCGGTATGCATTCTCGTTCACGACACCGCCCGACATTTCGATCGGCACTGCCGAGGTGATCGTGCTCGCGTGCCCCATCGACTCGCAGGTGCGGCAGGACCTCGGGTACGACTTCTTGCTGATCACCGTCGACGAAGAGAAGAAGATCGTGCGACGCGTAGATTACGCTGATCTTAGCGGCAAGCCCCTTAAGAGTTATCAGCTCCTGCGGGCGGTCGAAATTGATGGGGTATCGTCACCGGCAGAGATTAGAACCGAGCATTACGCTGACGGATATGTCGCGCTTTTGACCTACGAACGCTGGCCGCTGCGAGTGGCACCGCCCGCGGAATTGTATGTGCCCGATGTGACTCAGGAGAAATTTCTTCCGCGACTGGAGCGACTCTTGGCTGAGGCCGGCCTCGGAGCACGGATTCGGAAGGAGACCGAGGCCGCCGGGGCGCAGGTCCGGGAACAAGCACCGCACTCTGACGCGACCCACGACAAGGCAAAGTAACCGGGGCGTACAAACGCGGTCTTCCAAGAGCGGCGATCCGCGGCAAGGATTGCTAGTCTTGCGCTAAGCCAGGGCAATCGACGGCACCGATATCGGGGCGACGTGCACGGGTCAGCGGAGCAGTTCTCCCTTGACTCATCCCCCCAGCCAGGAGACAGTTCCGCGACAAAACTACCGCAGAGTGGGGGGCTATGCACACAACTCTCTTGGGACCAGCCTCAACGTTGGAAACAAAGAAAGCAAAACGTCGAGCAGCGCGAGCAACTTCATTGCGGGCGATGGTTGCGACGCTTGCAGCGGCCGGTGTCTTTGGCGTCAGATCGCCGGTGACCGCGCAAACCATCACGGAGTTCACGGTTCCCACCCCGGGGTGCCTGGGGCAGGGAATTCCGATTGGCCCCGATGGCGCGCTGTGGTTCACGGAAGACTGCGCGGGCAAGATCGGTCGAATCACGCCCGGCGGGAGCATTGTCGAATACCCTCTCCCCGACGCGTCGGCCAACCCTATTGATATCACCGCAGGGCAGGATGGGAACCTTTGGTTTACTGAATCTGACAGATACGTTGGCAACAAAATCGGCCGGATCACCCCCAGCGGCATCATCACAGAATACACCCTCCCCACGCCGAGCAGTTTTCCGTTTGGAATCGCTGCGGGGCCGGACGGCAATGTTTGGTTTACGGAATTCGGTGGCAACAAAATAGGTCGGATCACATCGAGCGGGAGCATTACGGAGTACCTCATTCCCACGCCTAATGCCCGATCCGAAAGAATCACGGCGGGGCCAGCTGGGGATCAAACCCTCTGGTTTACCGAAACGGGAACGCGAAAGATCGGCCGCATCACCACCAGCGGTAGCATCACAGAGTACGTGGTTCCGACGCCGGAGTGCACTCCCTACGGCATCACTGCAGGCCCGGATGGGGATGACAGCGTATGGTTCACCGAAATACACGCATTTGAGCCACCCTTCACGCAAGTGTGCGACAAGATCGGCCGGATTACGTCCAGCGGCATCATCACAGAATACACCCTCCCCACGCCGAGCAGTTTTCCGTTTGGAATCGCTGCGGGGCCGGACGGCAATGTTTGGTTTACGGAATTCTCTGGCAACAAAATAGGTCGGATCACATCGAGCGGGAGCATTACGGAGTACGTCATTCCCTCGGGCGGCTCTCCTTTAGGTATCGCCGCAGGGCCCGACGGCAACATTTGGTTTACTACTTGGTCTGGGCGCATCGGGCGCGTGAACCTCACGCCCCCCCCCCCGCCTGAGTGCGTGACCTGTCCCCCGGCGGGCTCAGACTCCTTCGATACAACCGCTGTCGTGACGCTCGACATTCCCCTCCTAGGCTTGCGGGATGTCGTCACGCTAACCGGGCCAACCACCATTCAACGAGGCGATCCCGTCGACCCAGGCGACGGTCGGCGCGAGCTATTGACTGAGTTGGTGTCCTTGGGTTTGACGGGCACGAGCCCCGTGCTCGGACCGATCAGGCTCGTGCAGAATCCAACACTCCCGTCAGTTGGTGGGATCAAGGCGAGCAATGTGGGTTCTGATTTCCCCGCGGATAGCTTCTTTGACGTCTTCTTTGAGATCGAAACGACGCTCGCCCCGCCGTTCGATCGATTGAGCAACGCCGTGCCGCTTAGACTCTACGAGACGATTGGCTGTGTTCCGCCGCTGGGGGCCATATACCAACCAGTTCCGGGCGGGGATCGCGTGGCGATTTACGACAGCGAGGACAATCAGGTCGCATCTCTCATCCATGCCCAGCATGAGGTCGTTTCGTCACTTTGTGGCGATGGCGTCGTCGAGTCATTCGAGGCATGCGATGACGGCAACACGATCGATTGCGACGGTTGTGATCGCAACTGCACGACCACGGGGTGTGGCAACGGTGTCGAGTGCGCCCCGGAACAGTGCGACGATGGAAACACTAGTGCGGGGGACGGATGTAGTCCGACGTGTTCCCTTGAACCGAAGCGCGTTATCTGTATTGACGCCGGCCCAGCGTGTGCCGCAGAAAATGATCCCAAATGTTGCATCGACCCTGCCATGAACAACTACGAGGGGTACTATGTGACTCATCCGCAGGCGGGCGATATCACGCGCAAAACGTCGGATCTCGGAACCTGCCTTAAGGACGTTCGTAGCGGTGACACTGTCATAATTGCCGCACACGGCGCACCTGGGGAGTTCAAGTTTGGGGATGTCCGCTATGCCGGATTTTCACTGAACGGTTCCGCCGGCACGAATAGACCCCCGTGTCCAGGTCCTAACAACACCACGGAGTGTGAGCCGTTCCGACTCAGGACGGACTTCCCTACGGAGAATGTTTCGGTGCGCTTGAATATATGTTTTAGCGAAGACGGCGCGGAATCGGTTGTGTCGGTTGCTCAAAGTCTCCGGGTTGCCCTTGGCTCAGCTGCGCAGGTTACTGGCATGTCGCAACTCGGCTGCTCCTTCGTCCTCCCAAGCGTCGAGAGATATGGTACCCCGGAGCAAAACGCGGCGGCGGACCAATGTGTTAAGGACGCTGCGGCCCGTGCGGGGTTTCCTGAGAAACCGCCGGGAGACGCGAGTATCGCAATGTGGCTCGCGAGTAAGTGCCCAGGCACGGCAGCTATGGAGCTTCAAGACGCGATTGACCTAGACTCGTGTCCAGGGGCGGGCGGGGTCGTGTTGATGAAGCCAGTGTATGCTGAGCCGTATCCTGGTAGCACCTGTTCTCGGGTCCGAGCACTTGATGATGCTGTCACAGGGGGTGGCGCTGCTCCTAACGACGCGCCGACTGCGTCCCGCGACCTTCTCTTTACCAGTCAGCCCATGTCGTTGTGCGACATGGGCTGCAGGAGCCTTGACCAGATTAAGGCGCCAAGCAAGCGCATCAAATATGCCGCAAAGTGCAACGAGTTGTTGCTCAGGTACGGGACCGCCGCGGCGACAAAGCGCCCATGTATGCTCGTCAGTGACTCCCAGTTGCGCGGGTACGTGGAAGAGGGGTGTGCATTCGGCCGGGTCGGTGACCTGTTGCAGGTCGCATACGGTGCGAACGATCACACGCAGCTACCTTCTGCAGGAGTGCAAGCCGATCCGATTAACGACGATCTAGTCAAGTGTCAGACCGCTGTCGGAAGGCAGATTGCCAAAGCATTCAAGAAGACAATGACTGCATGCATTAAGGGAGATCCGTTTTCGGACGTGACGGAGAGCCTGACCCGTCAGTTTGAGAGACGCTGCAGTGCCCTTACGCCCGTTGTGGACGCAAACACGGCGACACTGATACCGGATGTCGGCGGGGGCTGCGGGGCTCTGGTCGGAGCCGGCGTACCGGTATCACCCGAAGACCTGGCAGCATGCATATCGTCGGAGGTTGGAGCGGCGCGCTCGGGAATCTGCTTGGTGCAGTAGGGTATCGTTTTCTGGGTAAGCCAGGAGGAGCGATGCGGGCGTTGTCAAGTTGAGCGACCGTGCTGCGCACCAAGACATTCCGAAGACGGGCGTACGCAACTGCGCCATTGTGCTGGCTACTTTGTCTGTCCGGCCACAAAAGGACGGATCCGAGGTCCGGCGCAGCCACACAGGCGAGCTGATTCTCAACGAAACCTGGCAATTTGTGTACGAGTACTCGACACCCACGGCGACACACGCCGCCACAACACCGGACCCGACCCCGTTTGCGATCGCCTCTGCCGGCTCCCACCGAACACCTGCCGCTGTAACCCTCGAATCCGGCCGATTCTGCCCCGAGGCGGTAGCTGGAGCAGCACCCAAGCGCCGCTCGCGTCGCCGAGCAATGCCGCCAGTTCAGGCCGCCATGCCTTGCTGCGAGCACGCCGAACACGATAGCGCTCGGTTGGCCGCTAGCCGCCTCGCCTGCGCGGCCCGCTTCGCCGCCTCTAAGTCCGCAGGGATCTCCGTTCCGA
>CAZKRI010000067.1:0-5377 GCA_964555245.1 uncultured Myxococcales bacterium | reverse complement strand
GACGCTGACACGCAATAGTCTCTAATCGCGCTTTTGCGTACTCCCGCAGCCGCCCACGCGCCGACGACATCATGCGTGACACGCGCGTGATCGCACACGAGAATGCGAGAGTTCGAGCACGACAGGACGCTCGAAACAGCGCAGTACGTCTCAGGCAAAACCGAGAGCGGTGAGCTGATCTTTCCAGAGAATCGGAAAGCGCGTGTCATGGGCGAGCGTTGATGCGGAGAGCGTGTCGGGCTGACGCCCCAAGAGAATCGCTCTGGTGATTGCCGGGGCGAGAAAGCTCACACGTAGGATCCGCGTAAAGAGCGACCGCGTCACACCCATCTCGTTGGCCATTTCCGAGATCGAGCGGCCGCCGCGCAGGAACAGAGCATGGTAACGCTGTGCCTGGGCCAGGAGCCTTACTAGATTCGGATCTGGCGCCCGACGCCTGTTGCCGCTGGCACCCGGCTCGATCACGACTCTTGCATCGGGGCCGCTCGGTTTCACATCGAACGCTGTCGATAGCGTGATCGACCTTGACGTCTCGGCAGCCTTTGCTTCGGTCAGTACGTCTAGCTGCTCGCTGAGCAACAGGCGGCGTAGCTGCATGCCGTCCATATGGATCTCGATCGATTTGAGTCCAACGATGACACGCGACCGCGTAACGACGAGGATCCTGCGCCTCTCGACTACGGGGAGCGCACACCACTTCTCCGATAGTGCTGTCGCCTCTTGGGTGAGCTTCTGCTGCCCGCGCGCATCCGGTACCTCGGCGCCCAAGCAGTCGTGGAGGCTCGCGGGATCCTCGAGAAACGCTGTCAGGCGCGTACCGACAGTCCGTTCAATGGCCTCGGCCGCCACCCGCAGTGAGTCCGGGGCGGTTTTTCGGACGTTCTTGATCAGCGCCTGGGAGACGTAGTAGCGGTAACGCCGGCCGTTCTTCTGCGCACTGACCGCGGTCAGGCGGTCGCCGCTCTCGTCCCAGACCATTCCGGCAAGGAGACTCGGCTCCTTTGCCTGGATCCCGAGCTTTCGTTCGACGCGGTTCTCGGACAGAAGCTTCTGCACCCCCTCCCACAGCTCCTCGTCCACGATCGCCTCGTGTTCACCCGGGTAGGAGACGTCCTTGTGGCGGATTCGGCCGCGATAGATGGGATTCTGCAGAATGAGGTAGAGCGCACCTCGCAGTAGCGGCTCTCCACCGGTTCGCCGGCCGTCCTCATGGACCCTTACCTTGCTTACGATCCCGTGGGCGGCCAGTTCTTCCTGGAGCATGCGGACCGATCCAAGGGCGAGATAGCGTCTGTAGATGTGGCGCACGGTCTCAGCCTCCGGTTGGTTTACGACCAGATGCCGGTCGCGGGGATCGTATCCGAGCGGGGGATAGCCTCCCATCCACATGCCCCTCTTCTTGGAGGCAGCGATTTTGTCGCGGATGCGTTCACCGGTTACCTCCCGCTCAAACTGGGCGAAGCTCAGGAGCATGTTGAGAGTCAGCCGGCCCATGGAAGTGGCGGTGTTGAACTGCTGCGTTACGGAGACAAAGGAGACTTTGGCCCGCTCGAACACCTCCACCATCTTGACGAAATCCGACAGCGAGCGGGTGAGCCGGTCGACCTTGTAGACGACGATGATGTCCACCTTCTTTGCCTCAATGTCGCGAAGCAGCTGAGCCAATGCCGGCCGCTCCATGGTTGCCCCTGAGATGCCGCCGTCATCGTAGTGGTCGGCAAGTGCGACCCAGCCCTCGTGCTTCTGGCTTCGGATGTAGGCCTCGCAGGCGTCCCTCTGGGCATCGAGCGAGTTGTACTCCTGCTCCAAGCCTTCTTCGGAGGACTTGCGCGTATAGACAGCACAGCGAACGCGCGGCTTTGCCTGGTTACTCATTATTCCTCTCCGGCGTTTCCTCTGGAACCGGCCGTTGCTTAAGGCCAAAGAACCGCGGGCCCGACCAACGTGTGCCCGTGATCGCGCGGGCTATCTGAGAGAACGATCGGTAGCATTGCCCCTCCCACTCGAATCCCTCCTCCACGACACAGACGGTGTAGGTAGTCCCGTTCCATTCACGGAGTAACCGCGTGCCGGGCCGCAGCGTCACTTTACGGATCTCCGCGTAGCTCCGGTCCGCTTCAATCGACTGCGTAAGCCTCTTCAAGCGCCGGATCGTTGGGGCGGCCCGACTCCCGCTGACTCGCTCCTGGTATTTCCATGCGGCTGACAAGACCAAAAGGTCGCGCGAGACGCGGCGCTCAGGGATGGATCGGTAAAGCCGCTGCCACTCCGTGCGGAGCGCGTCCATGGTCATCCTTTTAAGGTTCTCGATAGAGGGGGCGGCGACCGGGGCGGTGGTCATCGGCTCCTCCGAGGGGCTCTCGGTGTAGGCGGGTGTCTCTCCTTTATAATGCATCGTCGATCCTCTAAGCCCGGGGGGGCGCTATCGTTCTCTGGAAGCGCCCCCTGGTTTGGTTGCCCGTAGTACCGCTTCCTTGACGGGCGAAGTCCAGTGGTTTCGGGGGTTTCTCGGCCGGTTTCTCGGTTACGGCCCCACGCGAATTGCGCCGACAATTCGGCCGTTTGCTGGAATGCGGTCGATACCGAGAATTCAAATTCCGCCCGGTCCGCCACGTAGTCCGATGCGAACCGACGGTTACGGGGTCGGGGCTTCAGATCTGCGGGGTTCTCCGGGCAATCCGCGCTGGATTACCACCTCGGGAATCTCTCTGGAGAAGTCTCCGTAGCCCGTTCTGCGCCTGACGGGCCGATTTTCTCTGCGGCGATTTCGGCCGGTTACGCCCACACGTCACAGTCAGGCAGAGAAACGTCGTCCGCTTCCGCGGCAAGCACGTCGGGGTCATAACACGCAAAAGGTGAATGCGCGGCTTGGCTACCGCGCAATGCCGCCGAACAGCCTGCGCTGCTCCGCCCAATCCAGCGGAATCGGACGCCGCAGCCGTTCCAGCGTGAGGCGGGGAGAGTTCCGTCCCTCCAGGATCGCTTCAATCAGATCGGGCACCAGGAATGCGAGCCTGACGATTCTAGCAAGATAGGGGCGTGTGAGCGCGGACTGCTGAGCAAGCTCACGTAGCGATACCGACTCTCCATTCAGAAGTCGTTCACGCCATGACCAGGCACGCGCGAGTGCGCTTATCAGCACCGGATCCGACCGGGAGAATGCAGTGGCGTGCTTGTCGGGCACAAGGAGCCGCGTCGGCCTGCCGCGTTTCACCAGTTCGAAAGGTATTCGCAGCACGGTGAGCGTACTCGCATCATGTTCGGCGGTTCCTTCCATACATCCGTTCGTCTCGCCATCGATGGGTGCCTGCAACTCGATGCGAAGCTCATCCTGGCTCACGACCACTTTGCGCAGTACTCCTCGGATGAGCCCGCGGCGCTGAGCCTCATCGACTCTCTCAAATCCATCTGCACCCGGACCAGAGAAACCCTGATCGACGAGCCATTTCCCTACCGCGCCTATCACGGGTTGCTCGAGCTCATAGGCTGGGACGCGCGGTAGGCTTCCCGCAGCTTCGCCGCGGTTTTGGATGAGTGCCTGGCTTACGTAGTAACCGTATCGTCGCTCGTCCTTACGCGCGCGGGCCGGACTCATCCGGTTGCCAGCGTCATCGAAGACGAGACCCTTGAGCAACAAGCCCGATGCCACCGTGACGTTGGTTCGGAGCCCATTGCGGTTAGTGGAGAGAAGCGCCTGCGCTTTGTCCCAGAGCTCCGGCGTGACGATCGCCTCGTGCTCACCCGGATAACAAGCGCCGCGGTGAACCACCTCGCCGAGGTAGATGCGACCCTTGAGGATCCGGTGGACGTGCCCCCGGGAAAAGCAGCAGTTACCGTGCGTGTTTCCCGATTCGCTGATGTAGGTCTTGGTCCGGTAGCCTTGCTCGTTGAGTTCCCGAACCAAGGTCGAGAGACAGGCGAGCTCGATGTAGCGGCTAAAGATGTGACGAACCACTCGTGCCTCACCCTCATTGACGAGGAGCTTTCGGTCGCGTGCGTCGTAGCCAACGGGCGGGAATCCCCCCATCCACATGCCCTTCTTCTTGGAGGCCGCGATCTTGTCGCGGATGCGCTCGCCGGTGACCTCGCGTTCGAACTGAGCGAAAGAGAGTAAGACGTTGAGCATCAACCGTCCCATGGAGGTGGTGGTGTTGAACTGCTGGGTCACCGAGACGAAGGATACGGCGTGCGCCTCGAAAACCTCGACGAGTTTGGCAAAGTCGCTCAGCGAACGCGTCAAGCGGTCTACCTTGTAGACAACCACAACGTCCACCCTGCCGGCACGGATGTCGGCCAGGAGTGTGCCGAGGGCCGGACGCTGCAGGTTGCCGCCCGAATAACCGCCATCGTCGTAGTGGGTCTTTAGACTTCGCCACCCTTCGCCGGCTTGGCTTTTGATGTAGGCGTGTGCCGACTCGCGCTGCGCATCGAGCGAATTGAATTCCTGTTCCAAACCCTCCTCCGAGGACTTTCGTGTATATACGGCGCAGCGCCGTATCTTGGTACTACTTGCCACGGCCGACGACCTGGGCCTGCTGACCGTGGCCTTTGCGAAGGCCGAAGAAGGCAGGGCCGTTCCAGCGCGTTCCTGCTATCGTTCGCGCGATCTCGGAAAGGCTCGCATAGGTCCGCCCCTCAAAGGCGAAGCCATCCTCCAGCACCATCGCCGTATGGACGCGCCCGCGCCACTGTTTGACCAGCGTCGTACCGGGCCGCAGTCGCGGGGCGGCACCTCGCATGGTTGATCGCGCCTTCCCAGCCTGCTGCGCCTGGGCAAGGGCTCGTAGCTTGCGCCGCGCCGCGGGGGAAAGTCCGCGATCCTTGTCTGCCTGCACCTGCCAGGCCAAGGCGTACATCAAGAGCTCCCGGCTCGTCCGATTGCCGGGCGGCTTGCCGGTAAGCTCGTGCCAAGCCGCAACCAGCTCGGCGGTGGTCATCCGCGCGATGCGCGAAATGTCGGGCGAACCGGACTCCGTCGGCCGTACCATCGCCCGACATGTACGCTTGCCTAGCCGGTCAAAGCCAGTGACCTACGCGCTGCCGCCTGATCTCGTTTCACGCGGCAAAACCGGCCGATTTGCTGCGCAAACGCCCGGCTAGAACCAGCCGATAAACCCGGGGACCGCTTTGCGATCGGTCTCCGCCCACTGCAGAAATTGCGTGAGGCTATCCACCTGATCGTCGTAGCGGCCGTTGGGAAACTGCACTGCTGAGCACCAAGACATTCCGAAGAAACGCGTACGCAACTGCGCCATGCTTGGTAATCACGACGGAATCCCCGGCCCGGCCCGGGGCTGGGGTACCATGGTGCAACGTCTGCAGGACGCGCCCCGGTTCGTGGCAAGGCGCAACTCGCGCGCCTTCTTCCGTGCGTCGG
>CAZKRI010000066.1:0-21972 GCA_964555245.1 uncultured Myxococcales bacterium | reverse complement strand
ATACTACCTCACCCCGGCGGAGATCGTGACGACGCTCACGCGCGTGTTCTGCGACATCCGCCGGCATCCCGAGACCATCCGTTCATATCTAGCGCCCTTCTGCTAGCTAGAATGTCTCGTTATTTATGCGCGGATGTATAGCTCGCGCCTACTGGAACGCGACCTTCTCGAGGGCCTTGAACTTTTTCACCTTTCCATCGGGCGTGATCGTCGGATTGAGCGGGCTCACCGCGATGAACCCATTCTGGAACGCTTCGAGATCCTGGGTGGGATTTTCCAGAGTCGAGGTGCAGTCCTGCGCAAGGAACGCGTTGTCGCTGGAGAAGACCGCCTGCCAGGTGTCGACACCGGTCGAGTTGTAGCCGGTCACAACCCTGCCGAGCACGTCCTGGGACGCCTTCAGCGGGACCACCTCCACCCCGCGGATCGCTCCGCTCGAACAGGTGGGCACGTTGATATTGAGCAGCAGGCGTTGGTCGAGGCCGTTCTTCGAAATCATTTTTTTGGCGAACCCTGAACTGGTCCGGTAGAGTTCGATCACGTTCGCCGTATAGATGGCGGCCGTGGCGTAGTTTGGCGTGACTACGTCCGCGCTCACCGCGATCCCGGGAATCCCGAACTTGCCCGCCACCACCACTGCGCCCACGGTGCCCGAGAGGTCCTCCGCGACGAAACTCGTTATGTTCTGACCAAGATTGATGCCGGAGACCACCAGGTCCGGCGGCTGGCTCAGTCCTTGGAGCACCGCGTACAACACGGAGTCCGCAGGCTTTGCCGCCACCGCGATTCCCGCATCGCCGCTCGCGGTTATGCTGGAGGTGGCCGTGAACGGAGTGGCCGTGATTCCGTCTGTCGTCCCGCTCTGATTGGTGGCCGGAGCGACGATGTCCAGGACGAGATTCGCATTGAGCTGGAGCTGGTTGACCAGGGCGTCGATACCGGGCGCTCCGACCCCGTCGTCGTTGGTGACGAGCACACGCGGCGTCTGCGCGTCCGCCGCTGGTGCGTACACACCCGCCGCCATTGGGTAAGAACCCACTCGCACCCGGGGCACGGACCTCAGAGTCCTTTCGGATCCTCCAGACGCACTGCCACTCAGTCGCCAAACCGGGTCCGCCACTCGACCTCGATCCGACTGACGATGGCTGGGTACACGACCGTCCGGCGAAAAGGATCGATCACGCGCATGTAGGTATGGGTCCAAGGGCTGATTGGCTTGACGTAGATCGCCCAGTACAGCCGATACCCGGTCATCGTTCGCCGCAACGCCAGGCATGAAAAGGCGTGTACCGTCGCGTTGCGAATCTCGCTCAGCGATTCGTGGGGGAATACGTACACGATCCGGAATATCCCATCCTCGGTCCCCGGAGGGATCCGAGAACGTGTGCGATCCTCCTGGCTCAACCGCAGACTGTAGTACTCGTCTGCCCAGAGCCCGGCGTCACGGTCCCACCCGAACAGCCGTCCGATGCTGCCGCGGATCCTGAACAGGGCTCGTACCGCAGCGTTGGCCGCCGTCGCGATCTGCGGCGTGAAGCATGCGCGCGCATCCTCGATCGTTCGGTCCGGCCCTCCCCCTTGGAGATCGACTACCCAGACGTCGTGGAGCTCGATGCCGGACAGAAAAGAATGAACGCGTAGATCGATCTGGCGGTACTCGCGAGGGTCGGCTTGCACGACGGGCGTGATGCGCTTAGCAGTCCATCGCGCTTCACGCCACCGGGACACACTGGCGCGGCCGCTCCCCGAACGCTTTAATCCAAAGACGCGTACTGCTAGTGTCCCGCCCGCGGACCCGGAGGTTGGCATGAAGCCCCGATCGATTCTGCCCCTCGACGAGATCTGCCTCGGCAAAGTCTATTTCTGGTCGCTGCCGCATGACGTGAGGGAAGGCGCCTTCGTCACGTTGCGCCGGGAGTGTCCGGTTTCGTTTCACGAGGAAACTGAGATCCCGCTGCTCGGCAAGGGCCCGGGCTTTTGGGCGCTGACCCGCTACGCCGACGTTCTGGAGGTGAGCCGCAAACCCGAGGCCTTCTCATCGGCGCGCGGCGTGACGATCATCGATCAGCCGCCGGAGTTCAATGAGTTCTTCGGTTCCATGATCGCGATGGATGATCCCCGTCACGCGCGACTTCGGCGCATCGTATCGAAAGGGTTCACGCCCGGCATGCTACGTAAGGTCGAAGATGCCGTGGAGCGAGCGGCCGCCGCCGTCATCGACGCCGTGATGGACACGGGCCGCTGCGACTTCGTAACGGACATCGCCGCGGCCCTCCCCCTCAAGATCATCTGCGACATGATGGGCATCGCTGCCAGCGACTATCGCTTCATCTTCGACCGCACCAATCTCATCCTCGGCGCCGGTGATCCGGAGTACGTAGCCGACATTGCCCAGATTGTTCCTGCCATGCTGCAGGCGGGTCAAGAGCTCGCGACGCTGGTGGAGGATCTGGCGCGCGTTCGTAAGGAACGTCCCACCGACGATCTGACTTCTGCCCTGGTTCATGCCGAGGTCGACGGCGAGCGTCTGAGCGGACAGGAGATCGGCTCCTTCTTCGTGCTGCTCGTAGCAGCGGGTAACGAGACCACGCGGAACGCGATCAGCCACGGCATGAAGGCGCTGTGCGACTACCCCGACCAGCGCGCAGCCTGGGCTCGCGACTTCGATGCTGTGGCCGCCACGGCGGTCGAAGAGATCGTCCGCTGGGCCACGCCTGTCATCCACTTCCGCCGAACAGCGACCTGTGACACGGAGATCGGCGGTCAGAAGATCCGTGCGGGTGAAAAAGTGATCATGTTCTACAGCTCTGCCAATCGCGATGAGGCGGTATTTCCCGATCCGTATCGATTCGACGTCCGCCGCACGCCCAACGAGCACGTGGGTTACGGTGGGCCCGGCCCGCACTTTTGCCTCGGGGCACACCTGGCGCGACGCGAGATCACGGTGATGTTCCGTGAGCTGTTCAAGCGGCTTCCCGATCTGGAGATCGTCGCCGAACCGGCCTACCTGCTTTCCTTCTTCATTCACGGCATCAAGCACCTGCCGTGTGCGTTCACCCCGCGCGCGCGAGCGGCTAACTGACCTCCCTCCGAGACTACTGAGGTCCCAATATTGCCCATTGACGAGCCCGGCTGAATCGCAGTAGAAAGTGCCATCCGCGACCGTTCCCGGCTACCGACAAGCTCGCTCGTCTCTTCACTGATCGCGGCCACGCTGTCGACGTTTCTGTGCTGCACTCCCCTGCCCGCCCAAGGCGTCACGATCGATACGATCAACATCCCGGACGCGTTCGCCGCCCTGGGCGATATCAACTATGACGCGCGGGTGAACGCCACCGACGCGTCGCTGGTACTGCGAGGAGCCGTAGCAACCGTGCAACCGCGGCCACACTTCGACATCGACGGCAGCGGCGATGAGCTCGGCGCCCATGCCGTAACCGCGACCGATGCGCTCTTGGTCCTGCGCAAATCGGTTGGGCTACCGTTGCCGGTGCACCTTCTCGATGCACAGCAATTTCGACGGGAGATGGCGCGATGGCTGCTCAACCACCAGAACGGTCTCGGGTTGATCGAATTCGCGCCAGGGCCGTTGCGTCTCGCCGCGACCTACGATCAGGGTGTGTCAGGGATCGCTCTGCTGGCTCAGTATCAAGCGATGCTGGTTGGCTTCGTCTTCGAGCAGGCGTTCACCAAAGAGGCGTTGGTGGCCGCCGTGCAAGCGATCGTCCAGTTCTACGTCGAGAAGTACGAGCAGGCCGAGAACGCGGGTGGATTTCGGGGTTTTGCCGAGTTCTACCATCCGGACTCCGGCCAGCCCGACTATTCCATTGGAGCCGGCGGAAATCTCGCGGGACCGAGCGCCTACATCATGGCCTTGGCCGCGCAGTTCATCGGACTGACGGTAAACATCACCGGTGGTGCTTTTGGCGTAAGGGTCCTCGACATGGCGGAGAACATCGCCGACTGGTTGGCCACCCTCGAACGGCCCGACGGCGGCGTGCGATTCGGAACGGTGCAAGGCGGTTCCCAGCAGTTCGCGTTCGTATCGACCGAGCACAATCTTTCGGTGCGTGAGGCACTGGTGACACACGCTGTGCTTTTGGAGGAGATCGGAGATTTCGACACCCGAGACCGTTTGTACGAACAGATCATCCGAGTGAACGCCTTTCTCGAGACGGTCGTGTGGAACGACGCACTGAACGCCTTTGTGGCCGGCATCGACCAGAGCGGCGCTGTGGATCCAAGGCGTTTTGCGGATCTCTTTGCCCTCGCTGGAATGTCGCAGATCGCGCTTCCGGGAGGCTTCGACGAGAAAACATTCCTCCTTCAGACGGATCCGCTGCTTCGCAACACCCACCCCTCCGATTTGAATCCAACGGTCACGGTCGACGGCTTCGGCTCGTTGGACCGCAGCGGCATTCAGAACGAATGGACGATGCAGATATCTTTCGCCCACAACATGCTTGATAGTGGGCCGTTCCTGACCCAGAAGCCGAATCTTTGGCGCTGGGCCTATCTAGTGCGGCAGATTGCCAAGGCACGGATCGATGAGCCCGACGGAAGCGGCTCGGGTCTCGCCCAGGCGGCCAAGGCGCATGACAGCGGTTTCGGCGGGTTCGTGTGGGATTCCCAGAGCATCGCGCCCGCCTCGGTCGCTTGGTGGATTCTCAACACGCTAGACTTCCACCCTTTCATCACGGGCAGGGAGGGCCTTGTGGTCTATCTCGCCGCGCGTCATGACGAGGGCGGACAAGCACAGGATGACTTCCTGTTGGAGAGGGATCGGCGATGCATGACAGAACGGTAATCATCGGGGTACTGGCGTCGAGTTTGTTGCTGTCCGCATGCACCAGCACCGGAGGCGAATCGGCGCGCAAGCTCGATGACGCTACGTGGGAGCTGAAGTCGTATCTGGACGGCGCTTCGATGAAGCCGGTACCGGACGGTGTTTACGTAGACGCGGTCTTCACCTCGGGGAAAGTGTCCGGCAGCGCTGGCTGTAACCGTTATTCCGGCTCGTTCTCGACCTCGGACAACAAGCTCACCCTCGGAATGGTCGCGAGCACCAAGATGGCGTGCCGGCCGCCGGTGTCTGACGTCGAGACCGCCTACCTCACGCGTCTCAGCGAATCCGCTGCGTACACGACCACACAAGACTCGTTGACGATCCTCGACGGCCACGGTGCGACCGTTCTCACGTTCGGGCGCAGCAAGGCCGCGCTGAGCGGGGTCACCTGGCACTTGATCGCATACAGCAACGGCAAAACGGCCGTCGTCTCGACGGTCGCGGGCTCCGATCCCACCATCACGTTCGAGACCAACGGACAGCTCGGTGGCATGGGCACGTGCAACACCTACGGCGCCCCCTACAGCGTCGATGGCCGCAACCTCAAGATCGGACCGATCGCCGCGACGATGATGGCCTGCGCGAACCAGGATCTATCCGATCAGGAGTCGTTGTATCTCGCCGCCCTGCAAACGTCCGCGACCTACGCGATCACCGGGAAGCATCTCAGTCTGCGTACCGCCAGCGGAGCTATTGCCGCGGAGTTCGAGCAGCGTTAGGGATCGCGAAGTGCGCGCGAGATCGCACGGATAGCGCTACTCGCGGGATCGGTGCTCAAGGACGAACGCGTGGCCGCGGCCGGCTCGAGCACGCGCCCGCCGGCGAACCATACGCAGAGGACCGGCAGCACAACGAGAGTCAGAAGGGTGTTACTCACGATCCCACCGATCACAACCGATGCCAGTGGGCGCTGCACCTCTGCGCCGATCCCTGTGTTGACCGCCATCGGCACAAACCCGACCGCCGCGACGAGAGCTGTCATTAATATGGGGCGCAGACGCATCTGACACGCTTCGCGCACGGCGCTCTCGATGGGGGCGCCGGCGCTCAGGCGCTGCTTGATGAACGTAACGAGAACCAAGCCGTTTAGGATTGCCACGCCGCTCAGCGCGACGAAGCCGACCGCGGCGCTCACGGTGAAGGGCATCCCACGGATTGCTAGTGCAGCCACACCGCCCACGGCACCCAGAGGAATGCCCGTGGCGACGATCAGCACATCGCGCACGGTGCCGAAGCTGAAGTACAGGAGCATGAAGATGAGTCCCAGCGTGAGTGGAACCACGAATAGCAGCCGGCGATTCGCTCGCTGCATGTTCTCGAACTGCCCGCCCCATTCAAGAGTGTAGCCTTCGGGCAACTTCACGCTTTCGCCGATCCGCCGGCGTGCTTCATCGACGAAGCTCGCAACATCCCGGCCACGAACGTTCGTCTGTACAACGGTGCGCCGGCGTCCCCACTCGCGGTTGAGCGTCGACGGTCCTTCTCCACGCACGACTTTCGCCACGCGCGCAAGCGGCACGACCGGTCCGGCTTCAGTCGGTATGAGCGTGCTCGCAAGCGACTCCGCGTCTAGTCGCTGCCGCTCCGGCAAGCGCACCACGAGTGGAAACCTGCGCTGGCCCTCACGAATCTCGCCGACGTCCTTCCCACCTGCGGCTTCAACAACGTTGAGCACGTTACGAACGGAAATGCCGAAGCGAGCGGCCGCCTGAGGATCGGCCGTAATGCCGAGCACTGGCTGGCCGCTGATCTGCTCGCTCGATACATCGGTCGCTCCCGGAATTGTGACCAGAACTCGCTGGATTTCGTCGGACACGCGCGTCAGCGTCGCAAGATCGTCGCCGTAGATCTTTATTCCTACGTCGGAACGGATCCCCGCGATCATTTCGTTCATGCGCATTTCGATCGGTTGCGTGAAGGCGAGGTTTTGGCCCGGCAGATCGCGAAGGACTTCGTCGAGTTTCTCGACCAGTTCTTCCTGCGTGCGCGCTCTCTTCCAGTCGTTTCTAGGCTTGAGGCTGATGAAAACGTCGGTGAGCTCGATGCCCATCGGGTCGGTCGCAACTTCCGCTGTACCGATGCGGCTCCAGACGCGTTCTACCTCGTCCGGAAAATGTTCGAGGATCAGCCGCTCAATTCGCGTGTTGTACTCAGCCGCCTCCTCTATGGAGATACCGGCTAGTCTGATGATGTTCACCACGAGGGCGCCTTCTTTGAGCTTGGGCAGGAACTCTCCTCCCACCCGACTCGCACCGATGGCGGCGAACACCACGAGTAAACCGGCCCCTGCGAGCGCCAATGCGCGGAAGCGAAGCGCCCACGCAAGCACCGGGGCGTATGCGCGGTGGGCTTGACGCATCAGCCACGGTTCTTTTTCGGATACCCGCGCTGGCAGCGTGAGACTCGCCAGCACGGGCATGAGCGTGAGCGAGAGAATCAACGAGCCCAGCAGCGCGAAAATCATGGTCAACGCCATCGGCCTAAAGAGCTTCCCTTCAACTCCCTCGAGCGTCAGGATCGGCAAAAAGACGATCATGATGATCAGCTCGCCGAACATGGTCGGTTTTCGCACCTCGAGTGCAGCGTCACGGATCGTCTCCATCCAAGGCTTGTCCCTGCGATGAGAAACGTGCCGCACACAGTTCTCGACCATGATGACCGAGCTGTCGACGATGAGGCCGAAATCAATGGCGCCGAGGCTTAGCAGGCTTGCTGCGATTCCCGACTGCAGCATCATGCTGCCTGCAAAAAGCATGGAGAGCGGAATTGCAGCGGCAACGATGAGGCCGGCTCGAAAGTTGCCCAGAAACACGAATAGCACGGCGACGACGAGGATCGCGCCGGCGAGCAGGCTGTGCTCGGTGGTTCTGATCACGTTGTCCACCAGCTCGCTGCGGTCGTAGACGGGCTCGAGCTTCACATCGCTCGGCAAGGAGCTTTGCACCTCTGCAAGTCTGCTCTTTAGGGCTCGCGTGACCTCGTGGCTGTTCTGGCCCATGAGCATGAAGCCCAAGCCCAAGACGGCCTCCCCCATCCCTTGCGCCGTAACGGCGCCTCGACGGGTCTCATGGCCGATCTCTACACGCGCAACGTCCTTCACCTGCACGGGCACGCCGTCATGTGAAGCCAGCACGATGCTTTCGATCTCTTCTGCATTGGTAACGAGTCCGAGGCCGTGCACCACCAACGCCTCGCCGGCAGCGACGAGCTGCCCGCCGCCTACGCTCGTGTTGTTTGCCTTGAGAGCCTCGAACAAGTGCTCAAAAGTGAGGCCGTACTTGATGAGGCGTTCCGGCTCGACGACGACGTGATACTGCTTCTCGAACCCGCCCCAAGCGTTCACCTCGGCTACGCCAGGAACCTTACGCAGCTCGGGTTTCACGACCCAATCGTGCAGCTCGCGAAGCTCCGTGAGGCTACGGGAGGGATTCGTCGACGTCAGCGTGTAGTGAAACACTTCACCGAGACCGGTTGAGATCGGCCCGAGCTGCGGCCGGCCAAAGCCCTCTGGGAGCGTGACGGCCTGCAGACGCTCCGCCACGAGCTGGCGTGCCGTGTAGATCGGAGTGTGATCGTCGAAGGTCGCTACGACTTGCGAGAATCCAAACTTAGAGACCGAGCGAACGTTGGTTAAGCCCGGCAAACCGCCAATCTCTAGTTCCACAGGAAACGTGATCTGCTGCTCTACCTCGAGCGGTCCAAGGGACGCCGCGACGGTGTTGATCTGGACCTGGACTGGGGTCGTATCGGGGAATGCGTCAATAGGCAGTCGCCGGATCAGGTAGGCGCCCACGGCGACCGATGCGAGCGTGAGGAGGCACACGAGCAGTCGGTTGCGAAGCGAGAACTCAATGACCCGGTTCAGCATGACTCAATCCGTGCAGCCTGCACCCAGTCGTGAGATTTGCAGCTGCGACTTGATCAAGAAGCTGTGTGCTACGACTACCTCGTCGTTCACCGTGAGCCCCTCGACAGCGAGCCGCGTCCCGTCCTTCGCACCCACGCGCACAGCTCGGGCCTCGTAGAGGTCCTCGGCAAGCTTGATGAAGGCGAAGGGCTTGCCGTCGACGATTTGAATGGCGGAGCTCGGCACCGTCACGACGCTCTCAGCGGGAGTCGTTACGATGCGAGCCCGCGCAAATGCCCGTGCGCGCAAGGAGCCGTCGGGATTTGGCATTTCAGCGAGGGCTCGTGCCATGCGCGTGCGCTGGTCCACCTGCGCAGCGACCCATGTCAACGTGCCTGCGAAGATCCGGCCGGGGACGACGTCGAGCGTAAGCTCAACCCTCTGCCCTACTTCTACGAACTCGAGCTGAGTCTCCGGAACATTGAGGTTCGCCCACATCGTGGAGCGGTCGGCAAGTACGAAGAGCGGCTTGGACGGCTCGACGAGTGTGCCCTGGACCGCGTTTCGCTCCACAATCTCGCCAGCAAACGGAGCGCGAAGCTCGAGCGCAGCGCTGCCACGCTTGCCTTCTGCAGGTCCGAGCTGAGCGTCCGTAAAGCCGAGTGCTCCGAGTTTCTGGCGTGCGGTTTCGTAGGCGGCTTCCGCGGCTTGGAGGTCCTTCTGTGCACTGATTCTTTGGGCGTATAGCCGTCGCTCCCGCTCGAGCGTCTGTTTCGCGAGGCGCTCGGCGTTCACTGCTTCAGCGATTTCCACTGAAGTCACCGCGGCAAGCAACGCGCCCGTTGTCACCTGGTCACCGAGATCGACGTCAACGTGCGCAATCCGGCCCGAGACGGGAGAGACGATCTCGGCGAGCTTGTTTCGGTTAAACACTATCTCCGCGTAACATTCCACGCCTTCGGCCACGTCGCCGAGCTCTGGCTTGGCTGTTTGTATTCCAGCCTTTCGCGCAGCCTCGGGGGATGCGAAGCGCACCTTGAGCCCTTCACCGTGCGCCAATGAGGCAGCAAGCTCGGGGTGGCAGATGCCGCACTCTACCTCCGGTACTCCGTGCTCCTCGCACATGAGACGCTCTTTTTCGCGTAGCTCCGGGTGACAGATGAAGCACTCGTCCTCGTAGGTTTCATGCTCCGTACACCAAAGCCGCGTCGGGTCACGCTCGCTGTCGTCTGTTGGTTGCTCGAGCGACGATGCAGTGCCCGCTTGTGTGTCGGCAGTGGTCACCGCACCGGCCATCCACGCTGCTGCAAACAGAGCTGCTATGAAGTATTTCATGTGTTATCTCCTCTTTGGACGCTGTGCATCAGGCACGTCCTGAGTCGAGTCGTCGAACGGCGACGCGCCGATCGCGCGTTCGAGCGCGATGCGGGAAAGCCAGTACTCGGAAAGCGACTCGAGATAAGCCGCGCGCGCTTCAACCAGGTCGTTCTGCACCACCGTCAGCTCGAGCAAATCGATCTTTCCCTCGCGATACGCTACCTCAGTGAAGCGAAAGCTCTCCTCGATCAGGTCAAGGGCATCGGCTTCGTAGACACGCACGCTTTCAAGGGCTGTCCGATAGGCGTGAAACGCTTCCTCGACCTCGGCCCGAATCGTTAGTTCTGCAGCTTGGCGCTGGTGCAGCACTTGAGAACGATGTGCCGCAAGACCCACGAGTTCGCCCTGCTGCCGGTCAAACAGCGGTAACGGTATCGTCACCCCGGCGCCGATCATGCGGTCGCGTGCCCCGTCAGCTTCGGCCTCCTCGTCATAGAACGCACTGAACGTCAGATTCGGGAAGGCAAGCCGCCGTGTCAGAGCGAGTTCCGCTTCGATTCGCTCAACCTCCGCGCTGTGTGCACGCAGATCGGGTCTCTCGCGCAGTGCTCGGTCGACGAGAGAGGGTAAGTCCACAAGGGTGTCGCCGCCGACGCGCAGCTCGCCCCTGAGAACAATCACGCCTCGAGGTTCGCGTCCCAGTAGACGCTCGAGCTCTCTTAGAGCATCACCGTGCTGGCGCTCGGCTGTGAGCAGGTTCTTACGCGCTTGACTGTACCGGATGCGCGAGATGTTCGGCTCCATCTTCGGAACTTCGCCGGCACGAAATCGCTTAGCGCTAGCATCACTCACGCGTCGCGTGAGATTCTCTACCTCACTCGCAAGACGCTGGCGCTCGCGAGTATAGACAGCCTGATAAAACGCCTGTCCGACACGAGCCCGCAGCAGTCTTGACTTGTCGTCGATGTCGGCCTGAATGCGCTCGAGGTGTCGCGTCGCGGCGTCGATGCGTTTTCCGCGCTGCCCGGCCACCTCGACCTCGAGTGAGAGGTTTGCCGAGGGCTGGCCTTCAGAGCCCCCACCATCAAACTCCCGATTTCCCGCTGCGGCGCCGAGTGTCGGATTGAACGGGTTCAGGTAGCGCGCTTTCACCATCTGCCCGCGCGCGATCTCGAGCTCCTCGCGTGCGGCGAGTAGTTCAGGGTTTCGCTCGAGGGCCTCCGCTACCACCTGAGCGACGTCGATGCCGTCTGTGGATACAGTTCGACGCGGAGCCTGCTGCTGGGGGTCGCGTGCGTCTCCCGCAGCGGCACGTGCGCTCGTTCGAAGCCCTGGTACGGCGAGACAGAACGCGATCGCCGAGGCTAGCAGCGTGACCGGACGGGACATTTGGACCTGCACTCTCCCCCGCGACGACCGCGAGTCGTTACACAACGCGCGCTCAGATGCGCGCGTGACAATCTCAACAGCGAGCGAAGGCTCAAAGAGCCTCCTAAGCGGCGAACTATGCGGGAGGGCTACTCAGCAGTTGAGCTGAGACGTAAGGTGAGCAAGCGGAGCGAGGTACGCGACGCGAGCGCTGGTCAGGGAAAAGCTCGGCCCTCTTGCCGAGGCGACAGAAGTCATGAACGGAGTGCGCGAGTAGACGAGAAATGTCGAACCTGCTTGCGAAAGCTCTTCGTGGTCAGACCGCTTGAGTCCCGGGACGGTAACCTTCAGGTCCATGCAACCCGCAGCGGCACGAGCGACTAACACCATGGAGTCGGTCGATTGCCCATGGGTGCAGCAGTCCGCTCCGGGTACTTCTATGGATTCGTGTCCGGCGGCATCGACACAGCGGACTAGCGCCGGCTGCAGGCTTGCGCCTGAAAAGAGGGCAAAGGCGAGCGCGGCCCTCAGAATGCGTCTACGCTTAGACCGCACGTTTCTAGTCTAACCGGCCCTCAGTAACCCGACAACTGCTTTTTGGGGGTACCAGGCAAGTGCGTGTGCGTTTGCGCTAGGAACTTGCGGTTGCCGCCGCGCGCCCAGCACGACGCCCCGGTGCGCGCGGCGGCAGAGCTTTCTTTGGTTGGCGCGGACGAGGACCCCCGACGACACGCCGCGCCTCGTCGACGACGAGTGTTTCGCAAAGCGTATCGGTCATCACCCGCGCACCCGAACGTTGCCAGCCGCTTCCATGGCCGAGGTGGGCGCTTATGTAGATCGGCGGACCACCGGCTTTTATTAGCTAAGCCAGCGTCGTAGTTTCCCCAGGACGGCAGTCCGCGGTTCAGTCGTCCTCCGTGGACGAGGGGGTAGCATGCCCGTATCCGCACGGATGACTCTCGCGATACGCCTGATCTGGGTACCCGCGACAGCACAAGGACAGCCCGTAGCGGTCAGCGATGAGATCGCCATCAATACCTACACCACCGGCCCGCAACGCCAACACGCGGTTTGTTCCCGCGATGACGGCACTTTCGTAGTGGCGTGGGGTGACGGGCGGGCGAACTACTTCGGCGTAAACCACGGTAGAGACGGGTCGGAGACGACGGTGGGCGCTGGCCGATTCGCGGCCGACGGTCAATCGCTCGCGGGCAACGACCTGGTAGTCAACACCTACACGGTGGGGCGGCAGGATTCGCCGAGCGTCGCTTGTCTGCCGAACGACGGTTTCGTCGTCGTCTGGACGGAACGCGACACCTACGTCGCGCCGCACGCCGGAAGGTTCGGGGTCTTCGGGCGTCGCTTCAACGCTTCCGGCACGCCGGCCGGCACCGAGTTCGCACTCGAGTCGAGCCAGGCCCCCGCCGACGACATCGACTCAGGCTCCGTCTGCCGGGGACCGAACGACGGCTTCGTCGTCGTCTGGAACTCGATCACGCCCTTCGAAAGCACGGACGCGCAGCGATACGACGATCAGGGTCAGCCGGTGGGCACTGCCTTTCCATTGAATGCCGGCAACGAGCCCGTGTGCTGCGGTGGCGACTCCGGCTTCGTCGTTTCGTGGTGGCGGAGCGGAATCCCGGGAGGGCGCGGTCCGAACGTTACCGCTCAGCGTTTCAGCGCGACGGGCGCCATAGTGGGCACGGAGTTCATCGTCAACACGTACACCGGGCACGGGCAGGTGACCCCAGCCGTTGGATGTAGGCCCAACGGTGAGTTCGTCGTCGTGTGGACGAGCCTGTTCAATTTCGCCGACCCGCTGCCGACACAGGACGGGGACCGTGGTGGTATCTTCGGACGGGCCTTCGACGCGAGTGGTGGTCCGATCGGCACCGAGTTCCGGGCGAACACGTACACGACGGGCCATCAAGAGCTCGCCAGCGTGGCGATGGACGACTCAGGACGCTTCGTCGTCTCGTGGACGCGCGTCCAGTACGACGCGAACGACGATCCGATCGACGAGCAGGTCTTCGCCCAGGCGTTCGACCTAACGGCCGCGCGCTTGGGAACTGAATTTCAGGTGAACACGTCCACGACCTTCGGTGCCGCACAGTCGGTCATCGGGATGCGGCCCAACGGCGACTTCGTCGTCGTCTGGCAAACCGACGCGGAGATCGTTGCGGACGACGAGATGCTCGTGGCGCGACGGTTCGATCTGGGAGCCGGGCCGACCACGACTACGACTCTGCCAGCAGGCGGGATCTGTGGTGATCCGATCGATCCCCCGACCGTGATGTTCGATGCAGCTCTGCGCGCGAGCGTAGTCACCGCCACCGATGCGCTCTTCATCCTCAAGACGGCCGTCGGTACCGAGACCTGCCTGCTGTGCGTATGCGACGTTAACGGAAGCGGTGCGGTGACCGCATCCGATGCGTTGGCCGATCTCAAGTACGCCGTTGGACAGAACGTGCTCCTTTCTTGTCCGCCTTGCAGCTGACGAAGGGTCACGGATCACGACACGAGGAGAATTCGATGATCAAACTTTACCACGCACCCATGACGCGCTCGCTGCGCATCGTCTGGCTGCTCGAGGAGCTCGGCTTACGCTACGAGCTGGAGAAGGTCACGTTCGTGCCGCCCTCGGCGGCGCCGTTCTCTCAAGCCACTCCGTCCGGCAAGCTCCCGGTCATCGAGGACGGCGACCTGGTGATGTTCGAGTCGGGCGCGATCCTCGAGTACATCCTCGAGCGCTACGGTGGCGGCCGGCTCGCTCCGGCGGTGGGGACGCCGCTGCGTGGAACCTTCCTACAGTGGGTGCACTTCTCGGAAGCGACGCTGTTCCCGCCGCTCGGTGAGATCGCGTGGCACACGATGTTCGGACCTGAAACCTCCCGCAGCCCGGTCGCTGCCGATACGGCTCGCAGACGTGCCGCCGCTACGCTCGCCGTTCTGGAGAAGGCGCTTGCGGGCAAGGATCATCTGCTGGGCCGAGACTTCTCAGCGGCCGACATCATGATGGGATTCTCGCTCTTGGCGGCGCAATACTTCGGAGTTCTCGGCGATGACTATCCGAACGTGCGCACCTACATCGCCCGTCTCGCCGAGCGGCCGGCCTTTCAGAAGGCAGCCGCAGTGTAACGCTCTGCACTCTGCATATCGGCCGGCACGCTGCGTTGCCGGCTTGCCGCTCATCCGTAACGATCTTCACGGTCGAAGTCCGACTCGCGGTGTTCCATAATCTCACGAATGAGCCGGTGCCTGGCCACCCTGCTGATCGCTCTCTGGGCGGCGCTGTCACCAGCACCGGGCTGGGCAGTCGACTACGACATCGTCTACGTGCGTCAGGCACGCTACGGCGACGACACCAACACGATTTGGCCTGAGGTCTTTCATCCGGCGCGCATCGACCCGGGCGCCGATCTGATCCTCCTGCATCCCGACGGCAGCGAGGAAGTGCTGGTCGCGGGTGGCGACGGAGCGGTCACCGATCCGTTCGTCTCCTTCGACGGACACTCGGTCTACTACTCCTACTTCTACGACGTCCAACCCGCGAGCCTGAACTACCAGCGCGGAGACCTGCCCTACTCGGGCGCCGACATCTTTCGCATCGATCTCGACACGCGCGATGTGCAACAGTTGACGTTCGGCGAGTTCACGCCGAACACCGGTGCGGGAATCTGGGACGAGTCGAATCCGGTAGACCCGCCCTCCGGCTACAACCGACTCGGCTACGGGATCCTCAACCTCGGTCCCGCGCCTATCGCCGGCGGCAGACTCGTCTTTACGAGCAACCGCAACGGATTCGAGCCCACCAAGTCTTATACCAACCCGACGCTCCAGCTCTTTGTCATGGACGCCGACGGCACCAACGTGACCCAGATCGCGCCGATGAACATCGGCAGCGCCTTGCACCCTACCCCGCTGCGCGACGGCCGCATCATGTTCACCAGCTACGAGAGTCAGGGTTTACGCGACCAGCGGCTGTGGGGCCTGTGGTCGATCTATCCCGACGGCCGCAAGTGGGGCCCGATGGTCAGCGCGTTCAACGACGCGCAGGCCTTCCACTTCGCCACGCAGATGCCGGACGAAGACGTCGTCGTCGTCGACTACTACAACCTCAACAACAACGGGTTCGGCGCGCTCTACCGGATGCCGGTTCGCCCACCGGCGGGAACGCCTGCGTTTTACAGCGCGTTCCCCGACGAGAACCCATCCATCGATCAAACCGTGGGCGCTGGCTTCTCCTATCCTTTCCGCATGCCGTTCACGCCGTGGGGGATGTACTCGATCACTCCGTTCACGCACGGACGAGATGAAGCTGCTCCCGTGGGTGACGGCGGCGTCCGGGTCGGCAAGTTCACGCACCCCTCCGCCGCGCCCGACGATGACCTGCTGGTGGTCTGGACCCCCGGCCCCGCCAACGACCTCGACCGGCCCACGCCACTGCCCCGCTACGACGCCGGCATCTACCTGATCGAGGACGGCGCGGTCACCAGCGGTCCTCAGGATCTCGTGCTGGTCAAGAACGACCCTCAGTACAACGAAGCCTGGCCCCGCGCCGTCGTTCCGTACTCGGAAGTGCATGGAATTGCAGAGCCATTCGAAATTTTCTGGCTTCCTAACGACGGCTCGCTCCATGCGGAGCTTCCCGCTGGGACGCCTTACGGGCTGGTCGGCACGAGTAGCTTCTACAAGCGTGAGAGCTTTCCCGGTGTGGTAACGGCGGATGAGTTCGACGGTCTGGACGCGTTCAACACGCACGAGAACGGCCAAAGCTCCAATTGGTCCACGCAAGGCGCGGACGCCGGTCTCTATGACGATAGCGAGATCTGGGCGGTGCGTATCCTGGCGATGGAGCCGAACACCCATCGCAGCTACGGACCGAACGCTGGTATTCAGTTCTCCAGCCATGCCAACGAGCGCCTGCGCATTCTGGGCGAGATTCAGCTTCGCAAGTACGACGCGAGCGACGATCCGGTCCTCGACCCCGAGGGGAACCCGGATACCAGCTTCCTGGCGAAGATACCGGCCGACACGCCTTTCACCTTCCAGACCATCGATCGTGATGGCCTCGTCCTGAACATGGCGCAAACCTGGCACCAGCTTCGGCCAGGCGAGGTTCGTACCGACTGCGGCGGGTGCCACGCTCACAGCCAGCAGCCTCTGCCGTTCGAACAGACGGCGGCCGGCCAACCTGACTATCCCGTAACGGATCTCGTGCAGGCGGCCGCCGTCAACGTCGAGTTCTATCGGGACATTCGCCCGATCCTCGAGCGTAGCTGCATGGGCTGCCATATAAAGGATGATCCCCAGCCGCCGGGGAACCTCGTCCTGGACGACCGGGCCAGCTACGGCGGCCTTCCGGGCGACTACAAGCGGCTTGCTGCCGACGCGGATGCGCAGTGGGGATACCCGCCCCTGGTGAGCTACGGTTGGCGCCAGACCAACGTCAGTCGCTACATCCGCGCGTTCCAGAGCCGCCGCAGCCTGCTCATGTGGAAGCTCTTTGGCCGTCGACTCGACGGCTGGACCAATGCCGATCATCCGACCGAGGCCGTTCCGGGGAACGCGTCGACAGTGCCGCCCGGAGCAACGGTCAGTGAGGCGGATCTCGACTTCACCGGCGAGATCATGCCCCCTCTCGGCAGCGGGTATCCGCCGCTCACCCACGACGAGAAGGCGACGTTTGCGCGCTGGATCGATCTGGGTTGTCCGATCGACAGCGATGGCGAAACGGCGCCAGGGGCTTGGGGTTGGTTCCTGGATGACCTGCGACCGACACTCGCGGTCAGCTCGCCGCGAGCGGGAGCCTTGGACCGGCCGGTCACCGAAATCGTCGTCGGTGTAGCCGATGCGTACACGGGAATCGCTTCCGGCTCGTTGTCGGTCAAAGCCGGTATCGCCCTTGCGGGGCGCGCGGCTGGCGCCGAGCTCGCAGATCTGTTCACCCAGCGGGATCATGGCATCTATGCGATGACGCTGAGCGAGCCGCTGTTGTCATCCGAGCCGGCCCGGATCGATTTCGAGATCGCGGATCTGCAGGGGAACATCGCGCGCGTGGCAACAACCTTTCGGGTAATCGCTGGTGCGGCCGCTTGCGGCGACGCCAACGCGAACGGCCAGGTCACCGCCGTCGACGCCCTCATCGTGCTGCGCGCGAGCGTAGGCCTCGGAAGCTGTCAGTCCTGTGTCTGCGACATCGACGGCTCGGGCGCGACCGTGGCCACCGACGCGCGCGGCGTGCTGCACGCCGCCACGGGCCTCGGCATGACCATGCACTGTCCGGCCTGCTGACCGGCCGCTTCAGCAGCGCACGGATCGGCCGGTCGTCCGGATTTACCGATCGAGATCGTTCTCGGATTCCCGAGGCCGATCGAGGTCGGGCTCGGATTCGTTTTCTCGGTTCAGATCCTGCTCACTCTCTTTCCCGCGGTCGAGGTCGTTCTCATCCTCGGAGGGTCGGTCGACATCGAGCTGGCTTTCAGAGGGCCGATCGAGATCCATCTCGCTTTCGGCGTGATCGGCTTGGTTTTGACACAGACGCTCATCCGCCGTCAGCGCAGGGCGGGCTCTGGTCAGGCACAACGAACTAGCCGCGCACGGGGTGTACGGCCGAGCGGCAGCGCACTCGGCCAGGCAACACACGATGACTGCGGAAGTGAAAATCGCGTGCGGCAGTTTGCTCATGGGATCTCCTATTCCGTGACGGCGTTCTCTCATGCGTCGCGCGCTTCTTATCACCGATGGTTAGCCCCAAGCAACGACAGCCCTCCGCAAACCCGTCATTGCGACCCAGCACGAGCCCGACCTCTCACTTCGTGAGACCGATCCTCCCGCACGAGCGACGGTGCCAATGCAGCGGCATCCCACGGCGCGATGCCCAGCAGCTCGGCAGCGCTGCGGGTAAACGTCGCAAAGGGCAGCTCTCGCGCATCCACCTGGCCGGGCTTCACCCGACCCGGAGCACGGACCAGAAGCGGCACCAGACGATCGTATCGGTAGGGCGAACCGTGGTTGACGCCGCTGCCCGGAACCCATTCGGTGTCGAAGAAAGAACCGGGCTCGAGGACCATGAACACGGTGTCTTGTATTGACGAGTTGCCTTTGGGGACGCTCCGACAGACCTGGGCCAGCGTCGTCTCGTCGTCCGGACAGCGTTCGGGCAGGTCGCGCACGATGAATACGTCCCGCACCTCCGATCGCTTCCGGAGCTCGGCCGCGAGCCATGCGAGCGCGCGAGTCCGTTCGGTCTCCGAGACCAGCGCGGCTGGCCCCACGTAGACGTAGGGCTCGACCAAGCCACGCACGTAGTCCGGGCTCCCCAGATCTCGGGCGGCGGCTGGCCTCAAAGTCTCCCCGACGGCCGACTCGAACAAGCGCGTACCTGGCGTGCACGGCCGATCGTACGGGTCGATCTCGCCGCCCTTCGGTGAGCAGCGCAGCCGCGCCGACTCAGGGAGCGGTGGGATGCCGTGGTCGGCTGAAAGCAGGGCCGCCCAACCGTCAGGTCCAAGACGCGAGTCCAGCGCCGCGAACAGCCTCGCAAGCTCTCGGTCCAGACGTAGCAGCGTGTCCAGGTGCTCGTGGCTGTCGGGTCCGAAGACGTGCCCCACGTAGTCCAAGCTCGAAAACGAGATGGCGAGCAGCGTCGGTCCGGCATCCGCTGGGCGCGCATCCAGAGCGGCGATGGCCAGATCGACGAGAAGTCGATCGCCGCCCGGACCGGCGCGCCAAGCGTTCTGCGGTGCCGTCGACTGCGCGGCGGCATGCGGAAATGCTCTGCGGTAACCGCCTAGGTCGCCCTCGCCGGGTGCGTCATCGGCAACGCGGGCGACTCTCTTGATGTATGAAGGATCCAGCGGCACCCAAATCCAGGTAAAGGCCTCCGCGATGGCCTTCGGTCCGGCGAGCGGTGCAGCCCAGGGGGGAAACGTCTTCGCTACCGACGTCGCCGAGCTGAAGCTGCGGCGCTGGGGATCGAACCACAGCGACGCATCTGGCCTGCGACCTCCGCTGAAGAGCGCGCCGCGATCCTTCACCGAGAGACTCACGATGTACGATTTGGGGTGCGCCGCGCGGAGCCGGTCGGCAAGAGTGTCGACCTTCAGCATGACCAAACCGGGGGCCGGAGTGCCCGGATCGGTCGCCTGCAGCGGCATCGGCAGGAGCACGCGCGCTCCGGGATCCATCGTGATGCGCACTTGTTCGCCGCCGGGACCGAGCACCATGTTGGCGAAGACTCCCGATTCACTCGGTGAACGCCCGGAGTAGAGACTGGCGTGGCCGGGAGAGGTTTCGGTGTTGGCGCAGCCGTAGTCGAGGCGCAGGATCCAGGTGCCCTCGCGGCGAAGCCGCGCGAAACCGCCATCGGTCGGCAGGCCGGGCAAGCGCTCCTCGGCGATCCAGGCGGCCAACTGGTCGACGACGATCGTGACGACGACCGGCGGCTCGGCGGCCACCGCGACGGCACCGCTGGCGACGGAAGCCGCAAAAACCAGGCGAGCTAGCGGGCTACGAAGGACTCCGCTGTTCACGCGAGCGCGAACATCTTCACTCCGGCGTGTGGACGCAAACCAACCTCTCGCTCAACGCAACCGCCCGATCAGGGGCACGCTGGATACGTGAAGGTGGGGTTACCGGCACAAGGGAAGTCCGTTCGCGCCTCCAGGCGCAGACGCGCCGGCGCCGGTAGACCCAACACATCATTGATCGCCGAGCTAGCAGTCGGCGACATGCAGCTGACGCTGACCGCCACGGGCTGTGAAGTGCTCGGCGTGCCAGTCGCGACGATCGGATCGAGGAAGCACTCACGCCGCTTCGAGAGCGTGCAGTTACCCACGTCCACACCGATCACCGCGGCAGTGCAGTCGGCGTTGCTGTTGCACGTGACGAGACCTCCGCCATTGGCCCGGGTGATTCCGTCGCAGAACGTCGTGGTCGGGCCGGTCGAGCACTCACCCTCGCCACCGCCGACATCGCTGCACGAGCTATTGTCGCAAGCGTTCGCGCGTGGCTTGCCCAAGCTGAGATTTCCACACGTACCGACACCGGCACAGTCCGCGTTGGACGAGCACGGGGTACTCGGGCTCCCGCTGCACACGCCGCACGGACAGAGCTCCGGCGCGAATGGCGGGAAGCCACATTCAACGCCCGCCGAGAGCGACAACGAGCCGGTCGTGAGCGAGAGATCCATCGCAAGACCGGTGCCGCTTACGTTCTTGCCGGCGCTCGGGAAGCAGTCGAGGCTGTAGGCCCCGCCACCGGGCGCCGGAAACGTCGCGTCCGTCGCCTGCGCGTCGCAGTTCTGGCCGGCGTTCTCACCCAGGTCACAAGTACCGTCGCGTGAGCCATCACCCGCAACCAGATCACCCACACAGGTCGGACAGGGCTGGAAGATCGTTTCGCCCAGGTAAACACGGCGCCTCTGTGGCAGGTCAAGGGCGCCGGCGCCGGTGTCCACATTCCATGTCCCCGAGGGGCTCTGACTGAGACGGTTGACCACGCAGCGCGGCGTGCTGCCCTCCGAGCGTGGCGTGGGTGGCGCTAGATAGCATTCGCATCTGGCACCTCCGCAGTCGTCTCCGTCGTTGGCGAGGGGCTGATCGCAGACGGTGCGGTTATCGTTCGCACAGCGGCAGCTTCCCGGCCCCGTGTTGACGCCAAGGACGCTACAGTCGCCGCACGATGCTGGCGGCGATCCGCTGCAAGCGATGTCCAGATGTAACGACGACTCATCGAGCACATCCGTATCGTGACCGATGCCGCTCCAGCCCTCATCGGCTTCGCTCACTGTAATCTGCGAGCCGAAGCCTGCAAGCGAAGTCGCCTCCATGAGCACCGGACACTGCGGCTGGCCGAACCCGCAGACGCACTCGCAGCTCGAGTTGCAGATGGCACCGCCGGTGCAGTCGGCGGCAGTCTCGCACGCTTCCGTGAGGTCGAGAACCGCATCGCCGCAGACGGGGTTAGGGACAGGGCCTTTTACAGCCGGTGTGCAAACCTCCGACACGGACCGGAAGGAGATGATGCGCGTGCCGAACTGATCGGTGACCTCCTGCGGTGGCAGAACGGGCTTCGGGCACGACACCTTGTAACAGATGCGATCAAAGACGAGCGGTTCCGACTCGAACTCGGCAATGGGCGTTCCGGGATCTAGTTCGACGACTTCCTTGCGCGCCGGCACGCAGAACTTCGCGCCGCGGATCCTCACGCGGCATCCGGCGGTCATACCGAACTGCGGGCTGTCGAGGTTGAGGAGCCCCGAATACGAGTGCGTGTCCCGGATCCGGTAGCACTGCAGGTGGTCGGTCTCCTGGCCAAGAGCAACGACATCCGGGAGGGCAACCAAGACAAACACCGTGAGTAGGCCAGCCAGATTCGCAGTCACCGGACCAACGCGCGTGTTGAGAGTGGATGTCATGAAGCGACCCTCCTGTCCGATGATTCCTTTTACGGGTCTTCTCCCGATCGAGTGGATGAAATTTCCGAGCTGAGCTCGTGAAACCCCCTGCAGGCAAGGGTTTGCGGAGCTTGAGGAGGCGGAAAAACTTGGCATGACTTTGCGATGGCAAAGCGTCGGCGGTTGGTGGACGTG
>CAZKRI010000065.1:0-16306 GCA_964555245.1 uncultured Myxococcales bacterium | reverse complement strand
GCAGCGACGGCGTCGGTTGCACAACCGACACGTGCAACGAAGCGACCGACAGCTGCGAGCACGCGGGCAGCGACGCCTTGTGCAGCGACGGCCTGTTCTGCAATGGTCAGGAGGTCTGCGATCTCGCGCTTGGCTGCCAGGCGGGAACCCCGGTTACGTGCGACGACGGTGTCGCCTGCACGGTGGACACGTGCATCGAGGCAACCGACAGTTGCGACAATACCCCCGGCGGCGGCCCGTGCGAGTGACGGCCCGCCCCGTGACGGACTTCGCCATCTCTCAGCCGACGCGTTCGGCCTGGCGCTCGTGCTGCCGCGCTGCGAAGCGCGCGGTTACACGTGCCATCTCGGTCGCGGACAGGCGACCGCGCCACCACACAACGGCCAGCCGGTACGGATGATTCGGAAGCTCAAATCAGGAACGTACCGTCTCTATTCACGATCACCCGACCCCAAGACGCGCAAGCGTCGAAACCTCGGCACCTTCGACACTCGTAGGCAGGCCGAGCAGCACGAGCCAGAAGTGCGATTCTTCAAGCGCGGCCCCGCTGAGAAACCAACTCGCCGGCCGGGTCGTGAAATTTGACCTGACCCCATTCTGAGTCGGTCGCGGCTGGGTTGGCGAATGCCACGGCATCCGCTACCTCAGTCGGTGACGTGGCGTACACGTGCCGGTGCTTTCGGAAACTCAAGGCGGCGCAGCATGGCTATCCGCAATGGATCACCCGACGTCGCTGCAGCGAGTCGCATAGCAATGCGCAACCTCGATGCTCTTTGTGTGAAGGGTATCGCTAGCACGACCGACAGGTTCTATGTTTGAGCGCATCACATCGTATTGGAGCCCCCGATGAACGCTTTCCGATCAATTCTCGTTTCTCGTACGAGCCTGCATGTCTTGTTGAGCACTCTACTGTGCGCGGTCGCGACCGGAACCGCTTGGAGCTCGCCACACGTCGATGCGTCCACACGGGAGAACACGACTCGGCCCGGAGTGTCGGCCGAGGATGCGATCACTCGAGCGGTCAACAACACGAGCGCCACGACCGAGGGCTATCGGATCACCCATCCACGGCAGGTCGCCGATTTCACGGCGAGTGGCTTGCACCTGCGCTCACTGCGCGGGGGCATCGAGTGGCACTGGCAGCTCAGGCACGCGGGGCCCGACGGTGGCTCGCTCGCGAGCGTCAGCACCGCTGACGTGCGCCCCGAAAGCCATGCGTCCGGCGTCGTTTCCTACGCGCGCGGCGGCATCGTCGAGCAGTACCACGCGCGCGTGCACGGCATCGAACAACGCTTCGTCATCGCGCAGCCACTCGCCCTCCATGGTGCCGACCTGTTGGTGACCGGATCGGTAGTTACGGCTGGCGAGCTGGCCATTACCGCCGAAGGCTGGCAGTGGCGCAGCACCGACGGTGCCGTGCGTCTTGGGACGGTGCGGGTGTATGACGGTGCCGGCGAGCAGATCCCTGCGAGCATGGAAGTGACCGCCGATAGTACCCGCATCGTCGTCGATGGTGCGGCGTTGGCGCGTGCCAGCTATCCGGTCACCATCGACCCGGAGATTGGCGCGAACGATTTTCGCATCAGCGACATGGGGACGGACGGGAACAGCGCCGTCGATGGCTTGGATCCGGCGGTGGCCTACAACAGCACGAGCAATGAGTACCTGGTGGTATGGGAGGGAGACGACAATACCAGCCCAGTGGTCGACAGTGAGTTCGAGATCTACGGCCAGCGTATCGATGCCGCTACCGGCGCCGAGGTGGGAACGAACGACTTTCGCATCAGCGACATGGGACCGGACGGGACTGTCGCATTCAGCGCGCTCGACCCGGCGGTGGCCTACAGCAGCACGAGCAACGAGTACCTGGTGGTGTGGGAGGGAGACGACGATACCAGCCCACTGGTCGACGGGGAGTTCGAGATCTTCGGCCAACGGCTCGATGCCAGCGGTGCCGAGGTGGGAACGAACGACTTTCGCATCAGCGACATGGGAACCGACGGAAGCACCGCATTCAACGCGCTCGACCCGGCGGTCGCTTACAGCAGCGCGAACGAAGAGTATCTTGTGGTGTGGGAGGGAGACGACAATACCAGCCCACTGGTCGACGGGGAGTTCGAGATCTTCGGCCAGCGCATCGATGTAGCCACCGGGGTCGAGGTGGGAACCAACGACTTCCGGATCAGCGACATGGGCCCCGTGGGGAGCGGCAGCTACGACGCTCTCGATCCGGCGGTGGCCTACAACAGCACGGGCGACGAGTACCTGGTGGTGTGGGAAGGAGACGACAACACCGCTCCGCTGATCAACGAAGAGTTCGAGATCTTTGGCCAGCGGATCGATGCCGCTACCGGCGCCGAGGCGGGCACCAACGACTTTCGCATCAGCGACATGGGTCCGGACGCAAGCGCCGCGTTCGCGGGCTTCGCGCCATCGGTTGCCTACAACGACGTCGACGACGAGTACCTGGTGGTGTGGGAGGGCGACGACAGCACCAGCCCACTGGTCGACAATGAGTTCGAGATCTTCGGCCAACGGCTCGACGCTTCCGGCGCAGAAGTGGGCACCAACGACTTCCGCATCAGCGACATGGGCCCCGACGGAGACGTGACTCACGCGGCCCTGAGCCCGGCCGTGGGCTACAACGGCACGAGCAATGAGTACTTGGTGGTGTGGGATGGAGACGACGACACCGCTCCGCTGATCAACGAGGAGTTCGAGATCTTCGGCCAGCGCATCGACGGTGCTACTGGCAGCGAGATCGGGGACAACGATTTCCGCCTCAGCAACATGGGCCCGAACGGGGACACCGGCTTCGATGGCGAGGCAGCGGTGGCCGCACACACCAGCACGAACAACGAGTACTTGGTCGTGTGGGATGGTGATCAGGAGGCCGGCCCCCTGGTAAACGGCGAGCTCGAGATCTACGGCCAGCGTTTCGTGGGCACGACATGCGGCAACGGGATCCTCGAGACGGGCGAGCTGTGCGACGAGGGGCTGGCCACCGGTACGGCTGACTCCTGCTGTAGCGCCAGTTGCACGCTGCAACCGGACCAGACGGCGTGCACCGATGACGGCAACGTCTGTACGGACGACCGGTGCAACGGCGTGAGCCCGGTCTGCCAGCACCCCGACAACGCCGCCGCGTGTGACGACGGCGTGTTCTGCAACGGCGCCGATACGTGCTCGGGCGGAGCCTGCACCGTCAACGCGGGCGATCCGTGCCCCGGGCCGGACGGCGACGGCAACTGCGCGCAGAGCTGCGACGAGATCGCCGACAACTGCGCAGCGGCTGACCCCGATGGCTCGGTGTGCGACGATGGCTTGTTCTGCAACGGCGCCGATACGTGCTCGGGCGGAGCCTGCACCGTCAACACGGGCGATCCGTGCTCGGGTCCCGACGGCGACACCGACTGTGCCGAGTCCTGCGACGAAGGCAACGATGACTGTCTCGGCAGCGATCCCGACGGCACGCTCTGCCGCGCCGATGCCGGAGAGTGCGATGTGGCCGAGACCTGCTCAGGCGGTTCATGCCCCGCCGACGGCTTCGAGACGCTCGGGGCCCCGTGCACGGACGACGGCGAGACCTGCACGCTCGACCAGTGCGATGGCAACGGCGTCTGTGAGCATCCGGCGGGCAATGCCGGCGCCGAGTGCAGAAGCGACGGCGGCGAGTGTGACGTCGCCGAGGTGTGCGACGGTCTGAGCACGAGCTGCCCGGCCGACGGCTTGGAGACGCTCGGGGCCCCGTGCACGGACGACGGCGAGACCTGCACGCTCGACCAGTGCGATGGCAACGGCGTCTGCGAGCACCCGGCGGGCAATGCCGGGGCCGAGTGCAGAAGCGACGGCGGCGAGTGTGACGTAGCCGAGCAGTGCGACGGTTTGAGCACGAGCTGCCCAGCCGACGGCTTGGAGACACTCGGGGCCCCGTGCACGGACGACGGCGAGACCTGCACGCTCGACCAGTGCGATGGCAACGGCGTCTGCGAGCATCCGGCGGGCAATGCCGGGGCCGAGTGCAGAAGCGACGGCGGCGAGTGTGACGTAGCCGAGCAGTGCGACGGTCTGAGCACGAGCTGCCCAGCCGACGGCTTGGCGACACTCGGGGCCCCGTGCACGGACGACGGCGAGACCTGCACGCTCGACCAGTGCGATGGCAACGGCGCCTGCGAGCATCCGGCGGGCAATGCCGGGGCCGAGTGCAGAAGCGACGGCGGCGAGTGTGACGTAGCCGAGCAGTGCGACGGTCTGAGCACGAGCTGCCCGGCCGACGCGTTCGAGCTTGCGGGCACGGCATGTGGCGATCCGGCCGACGATGAGTGCACGCATCCGGACAGCTGCAACGGTGGAGGGAGCTGTGACTCGAACGACGAGCCGTCAGGAACTCTCTGCACCGACGACGGCAACGTCTGTACGGAGGACCAGTGCGACGGCGACGGCGCGTGCGGTCATCCGGCCGGGAACGTAGGTACCGAATGCAGGGCCGACGGTGGCGAATGTGACGTAGCCGAGCAGTGCGACGGCTTCAGTACCGCGTGTCCGCCCAATGGCTATGCGCCTTCAGGGACAGCCTGCGGGGATCCGGCCGACGACGACTGCACGAACGCGGATACCTGCGACGGCAGCAACAACTGCCAGATCAATGACGAACCGGCGGGGATCCCCTGCGAGGACGGCGACGCCTGCACGTCGGGCGATCAGTGTGATGGCAACGGCGCCTGCAACATCGGTCCGCCGACGATTTGCCCGGCGTGTGAGTTCTGCGACAGCATCGGCGGCTGCATTCCGGCTATCGAGCTCGCCTGTGAACCGGCGGCGGTCGGCAAGAGCCAGCTTTTCGTCCTTAACAACGACGACGATGCTCTGGACCGCATCCGCTACAAGCAGAAGAACATACCGGTGGACGTCACGAAGACCGACTTCGGCGACCCGCCGGCCGGGACGACCTACCAGCTCTGCATCTACGACGACAAGGAGTCGCCCGGGAGCCCTGATACGCTAGCATACAGCGTCAACATCCCATCGGGCAGCACGTGGACCGAGAAGCCGACAGGTTTCAGCAATTCCTCTTCCGCGTCGAACCCCTCCCTCAAGGTGCGCTTGCGACGGGGTTGGGCGGGTGGAGGCGCGGTGTCGGTCGACGCAAGGGGATCAGCCCTTGGTCTTGTGCCGCACAACGCGGCGCTGTTCTTCAGCCAGACGGACGACGTCACCGTCGTGCTCGTGGCTGACGACGCGCCGATGTGCTTCCGCACTGACTTCCCGGCGCCGTGGTCCCAGAATCTGCCGACGAAGTACAAGGACAAGAACTAGGGAGCACCGCGGATCGCGTTTCTAGGGACGCGCCCCATGGGTCCAATCGGTCCAGCCGACGTTCTTGCCGCTGCCGCCGGGCACCGGCGCGGGGAAGTTGGTGCCGTAGTAGTGGTTGATGACGTGCGGCTGCCACGAATCGTCGCCACCGGCAGGGAAGCCTGCCTGCGTGTGCAGCCACTGGAAGGCACGTAGCAGCGCCTTGTCCTCCCAGTTCCACACGTCGTAGCCCGCACGGTCCAGGATCACGGCCTGCGCGAGCGCGCCCTGGAGCGCCTCGTACACGTAGTTCTCCGCAGGCGGCGGCCAGCTAAAGCCACCGGCGCGGCGCTGGTCATCTGGTAGAACGCCGTCGATGGAATGGCCACTCTTGGTCGCACCCTTGGGATTGATGCCGACGGGGTTTGCAGGGTCGACTTGCCAGCCGAGCTCGCCGTAGGAGAAGCCGGCGTACGAGGAGCGGTCGCCGAGCCAGCCCTTGAAGACGCGCGCCACACGTTCCAGTTCTTGGGTATTGCCGAGGTAGGCCGCCACGGCCGCCCTGCTGGCACCGGCGTGCGTGCCCCAGTTGTTGGGGCGGTCCTCGTGGGTGGAGACCAGCGTCTTGCCGTCCAGCACTTCGGTCAGCGTTCGCTGTAGCCAGGCACGGAACGTTTGATCCTTGTCGGCGGGCAGCCCGACCAAATCGGCGGCGATCACGTAGGCGATCAGCTCGCGGCCCAGCGCGAGGGTGCGGCCGCCTTGCTCGGTGCCGATCGCCGCCATGCAGGCGTTGATCACTTGATCGCGGTAGCTCGCCTGTCCGGTCCGTGCATAGACGAGCGCCTTGGCCATGATCCGCACGTTGACCGGGTCGTCTTGGTTGGACACGTCGGGGCTTCCGGCCGAGGCGTCGGCCTCGGACTTGAGCCGCGTCCATGCCGCGCCCGACATCGGGATCGAGGCCAGCTCCTCGCGGCTCGTCCAGATGCCGGTAGTTGGAACGCCCGGCTCCTCTGGCGGTGTCGGTGCACGAACGTTGATCGTCACCGCGGCGGACGTGGCCACAGCTCCCTGATTGTCCGTGGCCTTCGCGGTAAGCGCGTACGACCCGGACGCCATGTCGGGCAGGGTGAACTGATAGGGAGCCTGCATATCCTCGGCGAGCTCGGCAGTGCGGGCGAGCAGCTCGACCTTGAGAACCGAGCCGCCCGGATCCGCGGCGGCTGCGGCAATGACGATCGTGTCGCCTTCATCGAACGTCGCTCCGCTGGCTGGCGATGTGATCGCTACGCTCGGTGGCCGATTGCTTCCGGGCACCGTGGTTGTCGTCGTCGTGGTCGTCGACACGCGGACCGTAGTCGTGGTCGTAGTCGTAGTCGTAGTCGTCGGCAACGGTGGCGGCGGCTCAGTTGAATCGCGCATCCCATGGGTCCAATCGGTCCAGCCGACGTTCTTGCCGCTGCCGCCGGGCACCGGGGCCGGGAAGTTGGTGCCGTAGTAGTGGTTGATGACGTGTGGTTGCCAGCAATCGTCGCCCTCGGCGGGGAAGTCTGCCTGCGTGTGCAGCCACTGGAACGCACGAAGCAGCGCCTTGTCCTCCCAGTTCCACACGTCGAAGCCCGCGCGATCCAGGATCACGGCTTGTGCGAGCGCGCCCTGGAGCGCCTCGTACACGTAGTTCTCAGTGGGCGGCGGCCAGCTAAACCCACCGCTACGGCGCAAGTCGTCCGGCAGAACGCCGTCGATCGAGTGGCCGTCCTTGGTCGAACCCTTGGGATTGATCCCGACGGGATTTCCGGGGTCGGCTTGCCAGTCGAGATCGCCATAGGAGAAGCCGCCGTACGAGGAGCGGTCGCCGAGCCAGCCCTTGAGGACGCGCGCCACGCGCTCCAGTTCGTCGGTATCGCCGAGGTAGGCCGCGACGGCCGCCCTGCTGGCGCCGGCGTGCGTGCCCCAGTTGTTGGGGCGGTCCTCGTGGGTGGAGACCAGCGTCCTGCCGTCCAGCTCCTCGGTCAGTGTCCGCTCGAGCCAGGCGCGAAACTCTGCGTCTTTGTCCGCGGGCAGCCCCACCAGATCGGCCGCGATCACGTAGGCGATCAGCTCGCGGCCCAGCGCCAGGGTGCGGCCGCCCTGTTCGGTGCCGATCGCCGCCATGCAGGCGTTGATGACTTGATCGCGGTAGCTCGCCTGTCCGGTCCGCGCATAGACGAGCGCCTTCGCCATGACCTGCACGTTGACCGGGTCGTCCTGGTTTGAGACGTCAGGGCTGCCGGCTGAGGAGTCAGCCGCAGCCTTGAGACGCGCCCATGCCGCGCCCGACATCGGGATCGAGGCCAGCTCCGCGCGGCTAGTCCAGACGCCGGTGGTTGGAGCGGCGGGATCGAGGCTCGTCGGGCACGACATGGAGGTTTTGTTGTAAACCAGGACCTGGAGAATCCCCAGGACGTCCAGGACGCTGACCCCGCCGTCGTTGTTCACATCGCAGACGCTAAGGGCACAGTCGGCAAGCCCGAGCGCTGCATTCACGATGCCGAGGGCGTCGCTCATCGTCAGGCGCTTGTCGGAGTCGAAGTCGCCACAGCCAGCCACCGGCCGAAGCGGATCACCGGGTATCGTCGTAGTGGTGGTCGTTGTCGTCGGCTGCGATGGCGTGGTCGTGGTGGTGGTCGTCGTCGTCGGGCGCGGCAGCGTCGTCGTCGTGGTGGTCGGGACCGCGCCGCAACTCCGGTTGCTGTCGCGCGGATCCCAGTAGCCGGTATCGACCAGCAGGCCGCCGACTTTGGCTGCGATGTCGTCCCACCGCACCGCCTGGACGGCGCAGCAGTTCGCGCCGTTGTGCGCCGTAAAGGCGCCTTTGGGGAACGCCGTGCCAAGGTTCATGTTGAGCACGTCGATGCCGTCGGTGCTGCCGACCCCTGGAATCGTGAACTCGCCGGCCGGCGCATGCGGCGACTCGCGGTTGAGGACCGTGAACTTGTCGGCCCCTTGACTGGAAGCGATGATGTAGCCCTTGCCGCCGGCCGCGTAGTAGATCGTGATGCCCTCGACATCGGCCTGCAGGCCGCTTCCATCTCCCTGAGCCGCGATCTGCGTCTTGTCCAGGTCATCCATCGCGCTGACACGCCAGATCGCACCAGACTCCTCCGCAAGATAGATGTCGCCGGTCTCGTCATCGGCGACCATTCCCTCGACCGTGCTCTCGTCGAAGCTCCAGCCCGTGGGGCTGCCGGCGATATGGCCGCTGCCGTCGTGGCGAAGCTCGTACTGCGTGATCAGGCCAGAGCTCTTGGGGCCGGTGTGCGCGAACAGGCGCCCGTCGTTGTGGCGATACAAGGTAAAGCCGTAGTTCTCGCCGGTGGTGATGCTGCCGTCGTCGACGCGGGTGAGTTGGCGCGTGCTGGGGTCGACCTTGTAGACCAGGATCGCGCCCTGGTCGCGATCGTTGAAGGCGACCAGATCGACGCATTGCTGGCCGAGGCCGAAGCCGTAGCGAATGTCGATGTTGCCGGGCTGACCGGCGGCGACGGTCTGGATGACGGTGCCGTCGAGCGCGTAGACGTAGACGTTTCCGTTGCCCTTGTCGGAGGCGATGATCGTGCTGCGTGACGGGTCGGTCGGATGCACCCAGATGGCCATGTCGTCCTGGTCGCTGTCGGTACCGTCGCTGTAGGTTTCAATGATCGGTATCGAGCCGCCTCCGGGGCGCATGGTCGTGGTGGTGGTCGTCGTCGTGGTTGTCGTGCTGCTCGTCGTGCTGGTCGGAGGTGGCCGCGGCACGGTGGTGGTGGTCACCGTCGTCGACGGTGACGGAGTCGTTGTCGTGGTCGTGGTCGTGGTGGTGCCGCCGCCGGCGGCGCCAAGCGTACTGCGCACGAAGAACTCCTCCACGACGAAGCCATCGACGTCCTTGAAGTAGAACCGTGCCAGCCGCGGATCGCCCTGGTAGTTGAACACGCCGAACAGCGCACCGTGCTTGGCGTTCTGATCCGTTGTGTAGATGCTCGCAAACCAATCTCCGCTGACTTCCTGATTGCGGATGCCGTTGCCTCCGAGCCCCGATACGAAGACGAATGTACGTCCTTCGTCGGCGGTGGTCATCGGATCGTCCGCGGCCAGCGCAAGTGTGTTGCTCGTGCTCGCAACCGTCTGGTTGCGACAGCTGCTCAACAGATGCGTACGCGAGTACGAATGTTCGTGGCCGGTTGCGACGATCGCGCCGCCGCGCCGGGATGCCTCGTAGACTCCCCAGCCGGCCTCATCCCCCTTGCCACCGGCCTGCATCAGATGCTGGTTCTTGTGCCAGCTGCTCACGCTCCAGATCGAGTTGTCGCGCTCGAGCTGTTCCTCGATGTAGAGCTCGTGATCGCCGTCGCCGTCGCCGAAGACGCCCGGGCCGGTCAGCACCATGAAGATGCCACCGTACTTGACCGTGGATTGGGCGCCCAAGTCTCCCTGCCAGGGGATTCCCAGCCGAGTGAGCCGCGCTTCCAGCAATTCCTGGTAACCGCCGGTCCCGTAGAAACGGCCTTCGTCGTGGTTGCCGACCGAGGCGAAGTAGGGGAAATTCGGGCCCAAAACCGCGTTGATCTGAGCTTCCCAAGCCTGCGGATTATCCTCGTAGTCGAAGTCGCCCTGATGCATGACGGCGTCGGTGCCCTCGGCCTTGATCAGATTGAGAACCGCCCGTGCATTGGAGCCCAAGGCCTGGTCGCCAATGAAGGCGATCTTGAAGTCGACGGGTGTGGAGCTAGTTTGTGCCTGAGCGGCGGAAGGAACGATGCCGCCGATGACGCACAGAGACAACGCGACCCCGAGCGTTCCGTGTAGCAATCGTTGCCGTCTCCAGGCGTGAGTTGGAGAGGGCAGGAGTCTGCGCGCCCAGACTAGCCGTGCACGCTTGGAATCAGGGATCGGTTGTTTGGCAGCACGCGTATGTAGCGCGCGTGCACGGAAAATCTCTAAGGCTGTGCACCGCATGTCCACCTCCACACATCAGCACGGACCCCGCTTGCAGCGTTTCGTATTTCACTCTGTCGTCGAGTCCGTCAGAGCGGCAAGCTTCTTCATGACACATGGTTGCTACCTCCTTGGGACGAGTGCAGCAGTCGATTGTTCAAAAAAGTAAAAGGTCGTAATGTGCCTGTGGATGCTCTTCCTTTTATGGCTCGACCCGCCGCGGGATGCATCGGCATCCGTGCCACATGACAAACCGTCCCGTACTTCCTATCCGTCTGGCGACGTGTGAAGCGGCTATTGTTTGCTCCGGGCTACTCGTAGAGGACCCGAGATCGGGTGTCGCGACGGGGATTCTCGTTACGTTTTGCAGAGTTCGATACGCCGCGATGTCCGCGCTCGCCGTGCTGGCCGTGGTTGTAACCGTGGCCGCCAATGCGCCCGCACAGGTTTCGGCTTCCGGCGACGATCCGTCCTCCGATCCGGCGAGGTTAGTCTTTCTTCTGCAATACATAGGGACGGACTACGGCGTGGCTGTACGCGACGGCAAGGTCGCCAATGCTTTCGAGTATGCGGAGATCAGCGGCTTCACCCGCCTGCTGCTGCGCTCGGCGCGCAGGCTGTCAACCTCCGAGGAGACCCGGAAGGGGCTACGCGAGCTGCAGTCCAGCATCCATACCCTGCGACCGTGGCCCGAGGTGCTCGCCATCGTGAACGAGCTAGTACAGGGGGTAACTCGTGAGCGCGGCCTTCGATCATTCCCGCTCGAGCAACCCGACTTGCAACGCGGCGGGCGACTCTACGATAGCGACTGCGCGGTCTGCCACGGAGCGCGCGGCGGCGGCGACGGTCGGGCCGCGTCGTGGCAGGATCCCGCACCCAGTTCCTTTCGAGAGGAGCGAATGAACCTGGTCTCACCGTACCAGGTGTACGGCGCGGCCTCGTTCGGCATCGAGGGGACCGCGATGCCGTCCTACGCCGGCGCTCGTAGCGAGCAGGAGCTCTGGGACGTGGCGTTTCACGTCATGACGCTTAGAGAAGACTTCGCACCGCAGGAACCCACGGCTGATGTCCCCATCGATCTGGCCAGCCTGGCACGCCATGCGAACCAAGAGCTGTTTCAGCGCGCGGGCGACGCCGGATCGGATCTCACGCTCTCTGCCGTCGACTTTTACCGGCTCCATCCACCCGCACCCGACGTGCACGCCATGGCCAGCGACCTGGGGCGCACCACCGCCCCCGCGGACAAGGCGCCGGCTGCCGACCTGGACGTTGCGGTCAGTCTGCAGACAGCGTTCGAAGAGATCGCCGAGAGAACGTTCCCGAGCATCGTGGGCATCACCATCTACCAACGCGGGACGGCGGATGCGTCGCGGTCGCCACCGGGCGCTACGGCCGGCTGGCGCGCGGCGGGCGCCGAGCATGACCGCCACCCTGGATACCGGGCGATCGGACAGGGAAGCGGCTTCTTCGTCACGGACGATGGGTACGTGTTGACCTGCCGCCACCTGCTGATCGACCCCGAGACGCACGAAGTCGCCGAGCTGATCGAGCTCGAGGTGACAGAAGAGCGCCACGAACGCGCGCGCGTGGTCGGGCTGGAGCCGACGATCAACCTCGCGGTGCTCAAGGTCGAGCTTCCGTTCGAATCGCAGCCGGCGAGGCTCGGCGACATCTCCCGGATGCGTAGCGGGCACTGGGTCATCGCCGTCGGTAACCCGCCGGGCCCGGACAAGATCTTCGCCCCTGGTACGGCCTCCGAGCGGCCCCAGCGCGAGTGCTATCAGGAGCAGCGTATAGCCACGCTGCTGCAAGTCTCGCTGCGCATCCCGCCCTCGAGCTACGGCGGGCCGTTGCTCGACATCCGCGGGGAGGTCATCGGCATCAGCACGCCTCGCGACGCAGCGGTCGGACCCGAGGCGGACGCGACGTTCGGCCAGGCCTACGGTCTGCCGATCGATCTCGCCATGACCCTGTTCGAGCCGCTGCGGCTGCGCGAGAGCCAGCGCTCACCCTGGATCGGCATTTCGGTGCTGAGTTTGAGCGGCGAGGTGCGGCGACGTCTCGCGCAGCTTCCGGTGTCCGGGGTCTACATCGATGACGTGTTCGACCCGAGCCCGGCCGCGCATGCGGGGCTCAAGGTCGGTGATGTCCTCACCCGCATCGATCAGCAGCCGATGTTTTCGGTGCACCACTTCCAGAAGGCCCTGTATCTGGCCAGCGTCGGCCAGGAAATCGCCCTCGAACTGTATCGCGACGGCAAGACGTTCACGCGCAAGGTCGTGATCGAGCAGCGTCCACCGACGGCAACGACACGCTAGCCCCCCGGTCGGTTTCGGGAGCGTCGTAAGCTTCGCGAACGCGGCAGCTGGTCGATCTTCGATCCGCCGCGGCGGTGGACAATTCAGCAAGACGGAGTGCGATCGTGGCGTACGTGAAACCGATGCCACTGCACACGAAGTAGAGGAGGTGCAAGAAAAAGGGGTCTTCGGGGATGCGCCTGCCCTCGAGCGTGTACTTCTGGCCCTTGATGAAACGGCGGTCCTTATGTCCATGACCGCCACGATGCACGACAGGAGGCACCCCGAACAAGGCGTGGTGGGTCAGGGCACGGGTGCATCGGCGGGCATCTCGGCAGGTACACTGCGCAGGCGTTCGCGGACGGTTTCGAGCATGTCGATGGCGCGGTCGACGACGGCAACCCAATCGACGTCGCGGCCGTACTGGCTGATCAGCAGGCTGAGGACCGTGAAAACTACCGGGGCCGCCAGCGCCGCCAAGACGCCTTCCACCTCGATCCCCGGCAGGATCTTGACGAGGATCCAGAAGATCACGCCGTTGGCTGCCAGCAGCACCAGCGCCTGGGTCGAGAAGGCGCGCGGCACCTGGAAGAAGAGAGCTGCGTCCCAGACCGTTGCGTTCACCAGCCCCAACGCGAGCACGATCAGAAACGCTCCGAACAGGCCGGTGATGCGCATCTTGGGGATTAGCAGCGCTGTGAGCATCATCGCCACGGTCTGCAGGAGCCAATAGTTGAGGGTGCCGCTGAAGGGGTCAGCCATCTCTTTTGCGCTCCTGCCGGCTACCGTTAGCGCAGAAATCGTCCCGGGTCGCCCCGTTGGCCGGTTTTGACCCGTCGACGTATGGCCCAATTTGAGACGTCGACCGAGGCCCCGACTCCCCCCGTCTGCGAGTGGTCGAGCCAGAACTGCTGCTTTCGGCCTACATACACGCAGCACGCTGTGTGTTTACAATCCACCCCGATGAGAGTGGGTCATGTTACAGCTACGCCCACCACGGAGTGAGTGAAATATCCTATTTCTGGATGTGGTATTTCCTCATACAGGTCAGATCTGGACAAGAAGCGGAATATAAGACAAGGGTAAAAGCTTGAATCCAGGGGTGCCCTGATGCTTCTACACGTCCATGGTGGTTATCCCACCGATCAGCGGTCGACGAACTCGGGCCGGCCGCGGTCCACACGTGCGCGTCTCTGGCTGATCGCAGGCTTCTTGGGGGTGCTCGTGCGGGTGGGCTTCGCGCAGGCGCAGACCCCGATCACCACCGGGTTCCGGGATTTCACTTACCCCCCAGGAGTAGGGTCGGACTCGGCGGTCACGTCTGAGAAGCCGGAGAGCAAGCTCTGGTGGCACGACGGCTGGTGGTGGGGAAGCATGTGGAGCACGTCGGCCGCCGCCTATCACGTTCACCGCCTCAATCTTGCCACGCAGACGTGGCAAGACATGGGCACCGAGCTCGACGACCGTATCAACACCAAGGCCGACGCGCTCTGGGACGGCACGCAGCTCTACGTCGTCTCACACGTCTTCACCGGCAGCAGTCAGCCCGCGACCTCAGCGAACCGCGGCGAGCTGTTTCGCCTGAGCTATGATGCGGTGGCGCACAACTTCACCCGTGACCCGGGCTATCCGGTACAGGTCACTCTCGGCAAACATGAAGCTCTGGTGATCGCGAAGGATACCACGGGCCAGCTCTGGGTCGCCTATACCGAAAGTCGCAAAGTCATGATCAACCACAGCGTGGGGGGTAACGATGCGGTCTGGGGCACGCCGTTCGTGTTGCCGGCTCCTGCGACGACAAACCTGAACAGCGATGACATGGCGTCGGTAGTTGCGTACGACGGCCGCATCGGCGTGATGTGGAGCAACCAGAGTACCGATGAGATGTATTTCGCCGTGCACGAAGACGGGACATCCGATACCGCCTGGGACGGCGTCATCGCGTTCGACATTTCGGCCGACGACCACATCAATATTAAAGCGGCGTCTGCAGATCCGGCCGGGCGCCTGTTCATCATGATCAAGACCTCGGTCTCCTCTCACTTGATCACCTTGCTGGTCTGCCAGGACACACCGACCCACTGCACGGACCCTGATGACTGGGAGTTCCATGTCGTCCACGGGAACAGCAACAACACGCCCACGCGCCCGATCCTTCTCCTGGACACGGAAAACCGCGATATCTACGTCATCAACACCGCCAGGGTGAGCAACCGGGACGGGATCTACTACAAAAAGACCAGCATGGATGCGATCTCGTTCCAGCCCGGGGCCGGGACGCCTTTCATTACCAGTACCGTCGACATCAACATCAACGACGCGACATCGACGAAGCAAAATCTCAACAGCGCCACAGACTTGGTGGTTCTCGCCAGCGACGTAGACAGCCTCGCCTACTTTCACAACACGCTGACGCTCGCCTCGAGCGGCAGCGGATGCAGCTCCTCCGCGCAGTGTAATGACGGGTTGTTCTGCAACGGCACGGAAACCTGCGTCTCGGGGAACTGTCAGGCGGGAACCCCGGTCAACTGCGGCGACGGTGTCGCCTGCACTACCGATAGCTGCAACGAGTCGACCGATAGCTGCACCCATACACCGAACAACCTGGCCTGCAGCGACGGATTCTTCTGCACCGGGACCGAGACCTGCTCGCTCAGCGGCTGTCTGGCAGGTGTGTCGGTCAATTGCGACGACGCGAACGCGTGCACGACCGATAGCTGCGACGAGCTGGGCGACATCTGCCAGCATGTCGATACCTGCGCCCCCCCTGGCGGTCCGGTGGTCGCCCAGGAGGTGAAGACCGGCAGCTCGCTCGGCCTGAGCACCGTGGCGACGGCACAGTCCGTGGCCGGAGTTAGCGGCAACCTCTACCTGGCGGCGATTTCCTACAAGCCCAACAAGGTAGTCACCGGCGTGACCGGGCTCGGTCTTGCCTGGACCCGAGTCGGCGCGCAGTGCGCCGGGCGCGCGCAGACCGGGATCGAGATATGGAAGGCGCAGGGAACGCCCAGCGGCAGCGGGATGGTGACGGCGACTCTACAGTCATCGGTCACCAGCGCCGTGATCGCGGTGACGCGCTACTCGGGCGTGAGCACGAGCAACGCGGTGGGCAGCATCGAATCGGCCAACACCAACGGCGTCGACGGCGCGTGCGCCGGCGGCGTGGACAACAGTGCATATTCATACCCGCTACCTGCGGTCGGATCCGGCTCGATGGTCTACAGCACGGCGGCGATGCGCCAGCGCACGCACACTCCGGGAGCGGGCTATCTCGAGTACGTCGAGCTGATCAACGGCGGCGGAGCCTCGAGCGCCTCTTCGGTCGCCGTGTCGCACAAGACCACGGCTTCGGCGGGCGGCGTCACGGTCAACGGCACCTTCAGCGGTAGTGTGGACTGGGCGGCTTTCGCGGCGGAGATTCGGCCAGGAGCGGCCCTGTGTAGCACCAATGGCGACTGTTCAGACAGCGTGTTCTGCAATGGGGAGGAGGTGTGCGATCCCGGTACCGGATGCTCGGCCGGCACCCCGGTGGATTGTACCGACAGCGCTGCCTGTACGGTCGATGCCTGCGACGAAGGCACCGATAGCTGCACGCATACGCCGGACGATGCGGTCTGCGGCGACGGTCTGTTCTGCAACGGGAGCGAGACCTGCACGACGGGCGGCTGCCAGGCCGGCACACCGGTGGATTGTGCCGACAGCGCTGCCTGTACGATCGATGCCTGTGACGAAGGGACCGATAGCTGCACGCATAC
>CAZKRI010000064.1:0-4062 GCA_964555245.1 uncultured Myxococcales bacterium | reverse complement strand
TCATCGAATGGCTGAGGAGCTCTTCCGTCATCGGGTGCTCCGCCTGCTGCAGTCAGAAGGCCTTCTCTCAGAAGACCGCATTCGCCTTTTGCTCTCATGGGAGAGAAGTGGCTTCTCCATCGACGATTCCGTGCGGATCCCCGCAGGCGAAAAGAACACGCTCGAAAAAGTCGCTCGCTACATGCTTCGATCCCCAGTGAGCCTTTCCCGATTGGAATGGACCAAAGCCTCCGCTCACGTCCTCTACGCTCCCAAATCCTCTCACAACCAGCCGAGTGAGCTTTTCCCGCGGATCGAAAAAATCGACGCGCTCGAGTTCTTGGCAAGAGTGGTCACTCAGATCCCAGAGCCGAGGCGACATCTGCTCTTCTAATATGTTACGCGACGGTTTATGTAGAGTAGAGCCCGTAAGTCCTTGATTGTTCGCGGGCGAGGTGCTCTTGAACTTCACATAAAAATAGGCTTATTCCTCCTTCTGAGAGCAGCGCGGTGCGCTCTCAGATCAAGGAGGAATGAGAATGCTCGAGTACTTCTTCCGAGCCGCTCATCGACTGCGAGAACTGCGACGCGAGCCACTCGGCGATCACATCGAGGCGTTCGCCGAGAAGCTGCGTCGAGTTGGCTTCACACGAGCAAGCGGCGGACGCATCCTGAACATCACCGGTAAGTTCAACGACTTTGCTCGATCGGTGGGTGTTGAAAAAGCAGAGGGCATCGATGAGGGATTGATCCAGCGCTTCTTCAAAAAGGAACTGCCGTCGAGGGGCAGCTTCCGCGAAGCCCCCGCGATCATGCGTCACGTCACGGAACATCTGCGGGATCAAGGTGTACTTCCCCGAGTCGAGTCGATGGATACCGCCGTTCCTTTCGAACCGATTCTCAACCGATACGACAGCCACCTCAAGAACGTGCGTGGGTTGAGTGAGGCGAGCCGCTCCATTTATGTCCAGTTCGCTCGTCGACTGCTCAGCTGGTTTCGTGGGCGACATGGCGACTGCCCTCTCACTGAACTCGCGGGAGTCGACGTTGTGGGATTCGTGAGCGAGCTAGCGCCACTTCATCCAAGTAGTTCCTGGCGGAACAACCTCTGCAGCCTGACCCGTGTGTTTCTCCGATATCTGCGATGGGAGGGGGTCCTCAAAGTCGACCTGGACCGCGTGGTACCGAAGCTACCGTTCTGGCGGCTGAGCACGATTCCCCGTCACCTTCCTTGGAAGGAGGTTCGCGAGCTTGTCGACAGCGTGGATACCAGTAAACGCGGAGGATTGCGGGACAAAGCGGTGTTGCTTCTCTTAGCGACTCTTGGGCTAAGAAGACAGGAGGTCTGTCGACTTGAGCTCGATCATATCGATTGGCGAGTCGGCGAGATTCGCTTGAAGACGACGAAGAGCCGGCGTGAACGGGGTCTTCCGTTGACGCATGAGGTGGGAGCCGCTCTCGCGAACTATGTCCTTCACGAGCGTCCGCCACTTGCGGTGCCGCAGCTGTTTCTGAGTAATCGCGCGCCCCACGCTCCCATCTTCCCGCGTGCCATCGGTAGCATCGTGACTCGGCACTTGCGATGCGCGGGAATCCAGGCGCCGAGCTACGGGGCGCACCTGCTTCGCCACAGCCTGGCAACCCGTTTGGTCAACGAGGGTGTTCCCGTCAAGCACATCGCGGATCTCCTCGGACATGCCAACATCAACACCACGGCGATTTACGCCAAGGTGAATACGACGACTCTGACGGCCGTCGCCTTGCCGTTTCCAGGAGGTGAGGTGTGAGCAGCTTCCAAAGCGTCTTTCGCGAACCGCTTGCCGCCTACGTGCAGCTTCGTCGTGGATTGGGGTATCGATTCAACGAGGAGGGGCTTCTCCGCGCTTTCGACCGCTACCTCTCAGAAAGCGGTTCGAGTGAACTGACCCAGGAATTGGCACTGGAGTTCGCCACCAACAACCCCGACAGCTCGAAGAGGTATCGCTTCTCTCGCTACAAGGTCGTACGCCAGTTCTCCAGCTATTTATCCATCTTTGACCCCCAAACCCCCTGGCTCGACCCGAAGGCTTTGTCCATCGGCCAAACTCGCGCTCGGCCCTATATTTACACGGACGAGGAAATCCAACGTCTTCTGCACCAGGCCCATCTCATCTCGTCGAAGAACCCGATGCGTGGAGTGACTCTCCACGCCATGGTGGGGCTTGCCGCCAGCACCGGACTACGTATCGGTGAGGTGGTAAGGCTCGATCGGAAAGATGTGAATCTCGAAACGGGCCTCTTGGTGGTCCGGCAGAGCAAGTTCGGCAAAGACCGTTATGTTCCCGTGCACTCCACCACGCTTCAGGTGCTGCGTGACTACGCCACCAGCCGAGATACTGCGTTCGCCCACTGCAACGATTTTGCGTTCTTCCTCACTTTGAAAGCGAGTCGTTTTTGCACCAACACGTTACAGCAAGCCTTTTGCAAGATTGCGCGCCGCGCCGGGCTACGACCTCCGAAAGGCAGGGGGCCAACCTTCCATCATCTGCGTCACCGCTTCGCTGTGAAGCGTTTGGTCGATTGGTACAAGGCCGGCGTCGATGTTCAGGTGATGCTCCCGGCTCTCGCCACTTACATGGGGCACGTCTGTTACTCCGACACCGCTTATTACCTCACGGCAACGGCCGAGCTTTTGGAACTCGCGGCTCAGCGAGCCCAAAACGCTCGTCCATAGTAGGAGGCTTCGCCATGATCCAACGTCTGAAATCCACTTTAGCCTTTTTGCTGGAATCCTTCTTCCGCAAACACTTGATGGCCCAGCGACGGGCGAGCCCCGCCACGGTGACCGCTTACCGGGATGCGCTGCGCCTCTTTCTGTTGTTCGCATCGCAACGCGCAGGCAAATCTCCTAGCCGCCTTTCACTTGAGGAGCTCGACCGTGACGTCGTGCTTGCCTTTCTCGATCATCTCGAGCAAGAGCGCCACAATAGCGTCAGCACGCGCAATCTCCGCCTAACCGCTATCCGCTCTTTCTTTCAACATGTCTCTTATTGCGACCCCCAAGCGATGAGCTTGGCCAACCGAGTGCTCACCATACCATCCAAGAAAACGACCAAGCGTTTAATGAACTACCTTCGCCAGGACGAACTCGACGCGATCCTCGCCGTTCCCGATCGAAGCTTCCCACAGGGCAGGCGCGATTATGCACTGCTCCTCTTCCTCGCTCGTAGCGGAGCTCGTGTCTCGGAGGCCATCGGGATGAACGTGGGAGACCTTCAGCTGCAGCAGCCCTCGTACGTTCTGTGTCGTGGCAAGGGGTCCAAAGAACGGATGGTTCCTCTCGCAAAGGACATCGCTGCCGTGCTCAAGGCACTCATCCATGAGCGTGGAATCGAAACGGATTTTCAATCTCCTGTTTTCGTCAACGCCCGGGGGCAGCGGCTCACTCGGCATGGTGTCATTCACATTGTTCACCGCGCGGTCGCGGGCGCAACAAATCCGTCGCTACGTTCCAAGTCTATCTCGCCGCACACCATGAGACACACCGCCGCCATGATTCTGCTCCAGTCGGGTGTGGATCTAACGACGATCCAGTCCTGGCTCGGTCACGCTTCCGTCAACACCACCCACCACTACGTCGAGGCTGACCTGGAAATGAAGCGTCGCGCTCTGGAGAAATGCAAAATGACCGAAGCCGAACTCGTTATCTATCAACCTACCGACCAGGTGCTTGCACTGCTGGAGGCGCTCTGAATTTATGTTAAGCAAATCCGATCCGTAAGCCCTTGGTACAAGAGCTTACGGGCTCTACTCTACATAAACCGTCGCGTAACATATTAGAAGCTATGTATCGCGATACATAGTCACTATTACGGCCACTACGCTAATGCCGTTCGAGGACGACGCCAAGCGGATGAGCAGGACGATACGGCTCGACCGGACCCACATGAAGACCAATCGACATCGAGCCCCGCCCGAAAACAGGCACTGCGGCGGCGCTGGGCGGATTTGATTCGAAGAGTTTTCGAAATCGACCCCCTTCTGTGTCCTTGTGGAGGCACTTTCCGCGTCGTGGCTTTCATCACCGAGCCTCGCGTCGTACGC
>CAZKRI010000063.1:0-3201 GCA_964555245.1 uncultured Myxococcales bacterium | reverse complement strand
GGGTTCGGTGCCGCTTGGGTTTCGTATTGCTCGCGATCTCATAGCAGCCCAACGGTCGCGCCGTCTTGGGCGACGCAAGCATCCCATCCGAGTTTTGCCCGCAGCGTTTCGGCAAGGCTTTGCGACGCCTTGGGCTCTCCGCGTAGAGAAAACCGCTTGCCTGACGAGTTCCAGTTACCATAATCTCCAGAGTCGGACGTTGGAAAACCGGGCTAATTGTTCCTAGCCACCTATGCCGGTGAGGTACGGTGAGCGGCTGTTGGCGAGTCGAGGCGGCGTCGCGAAGCTTGCTGTGATTCAGGGACGGGCATAGCCCCCGCGTCTCGGGGGACCGAGATCCCAAGGCAGGACGTTTGGTCTTAGCGCGCGTTTCCACATCAATTTACCTGGTATTCTTTGGAAACCGCCACTTTCTACCCGCACTTCAACATCTCACCGTTCTTCTCGAACTCGCAGCGCGGCGGCGTTTGACCGGCAGCGTTGAACTGGATTTCGCCACGCTGCTGAGCCGCGGCATCAAAGGTAACGATAACGCGCAGAGCTTCGCTACCGAGCGCAACAGCATAGCTCGATTGCCGGCCTGTTATGGTGAACACGATCAGACCGCCACGATCAGCGATCGATTTATCACGAAGCAAGACCTTGGTGATGCCGCCGTTGATCCCGGCCGCATCCTGGTAGCGCCACGCGGTCCGCTTTGGGTTAGAGGTCCATCCTTTCCGCGCGAGTATGTCGAACGCGCCACCCGGGATGTTGACGTCCACAACGGGAGTTCCGCCACTATCCTGAAGACGCAAACGAATACCGTTCATAATGGGATCGATAGGGGGAGAAAACGGGTGGGCCAGCGGGATCGTGCCCTTCATGGTAAGAGTGTCATCACCGGGCGGCGTGTCGAGGTTCGCGACTTTCAGTTTACACTGACTTCGTCGTCCCATCTTGGCTACGCCAAAGAGCTGGCTTCCTGGAAGAACACCCACAGCGATTGGCTCGTTCGCCGGATCCATAGCCACATCGACTGCAGCGCCATTTGCGTCACCGCTGCCGATCTCCTCCGACCACACAACCCCGCCGGTACTCCCGTCGAGCTTGAGCACAAAAAACTGGTTCTGCCCGCCTTCGCCGGCAGTGCGTTGAGTGGATCCGGCGACAGCAACGTCTCCGACCGTACCGATCGCGATAGCATTTCCCGCATCAAAACGGTTGGCCATCCCGTCGAATTGCCGTTCCCATAGAAGCGTGCCGGTAACACCGTCGAGCCTTGTTACAAGGATATCCGCGTTGCACGAAACGGAGCCACACGTCAGGCCATCGTTACTTACGTCACCGGTCGCCAACACGTCGCCATTCGCATTGATCGCAACGGAGCGCGCCCGTTCACTGAAGGGATTTTCGAGTTCGACACTCGCGGTCCCGTCTCTCGCGTAACTCCACAGCTGTGACCCGTCACTGCCGCTCAGTTTGATGACGTAAAAGTCGTAACTGGTCCCGCCATTTCCGAGTCTACCCGCTGCGGCGACGTCACCGCTCGAAGCAACAGCCAACTTATTGGTCCAGGTTCCTGGCAACGAACGCCACCGCCAAAGCTCGGCACCGTCGCTTCCAGCAAATTTGAACACGGCCGCGGTGGTGAGATCAAAAGAATCCTCCGCAAAACTGCCTACCGCCAGCAGATCTCCGTTCGCATCCACCGCAACCGGGTCGCAGTCTCCACGTCCAAACGCCTGCTCCCAAATCACCGCGCCGTCAGCGGAGGAAAGCTTCGCTACGGCGAAGGCGCTGTCGGGCCGGGTAGGTAGGCAAATAAAGATATTTCCGGTGTTATCAGTCGCGATCGAGCGCGGATGTCCTTCAAGTTGCGCGCCACCGTCCAGACGCGCGACCCAGACAATCGAGCCATCAAAACCGCTCAGCTTTACGACGGTAAGCGCACGTTGCCCGTTCACGTTGACGTTTCCAGCGATGACGGCATCGCCGTTGTGATCAACAGCCACTGCAGACGCGAAATCGCTGTTACTTCGGTGCTCCCCGAGTGGGATCTCGCCGTCGATCACGCGCTGCCATAGTATCTGTCCGTCGGAGCTGCTGACCTTCGCCGCGAAAAAGTCCATGTCAGTCCGGTTGGGGAAGGGCCATGTGGGATACTCGTTGTAGATGAGACCGACAGCGATGGCGTCGCCGTTCGCGTCCAAAGTGACTGATAGCGCCCTTTGATCCGAGCTTCGTGCGGTTCCGCTGAACGTACGTTTCCAGATGAAGGCGTCAGCGACGGGAGCCGCCAGTGCGACGTACGTAGCAACGAATAGAAAAATCCCCCAAAAAACACCCGTACTACTTGTCATAGGATTAGGTACCCTCCGGGACGGAGTCCGACCTCGACGCGGCGGCTCAGGCAGCGTAGGCCGATGGCGCAGGACTGTCTAGAAGACCCGCGGGCCGTTCTACGGAGACAGCGGGCACTCCCCGCGCGCTTTACGCCGCATGGATGGGAGCCATGTTGCCCTTGTAGACAGAAGGCGACATGGCCCGACCACCCGCCGGGGAACGTACCTACCAAGTCACGGGCAAACTGCTCCTGCAATCGACCGTCTAGCACACCCGTCCCGTGCCGGTGACTATACAAGATAGCGTCCTCTGCCTCCGGCGATCCCGCACGCCTCCCACTTGCCGGCTCTGCTGAGTGTACGGCAGGTCGTTGACTGGGGCGCTAACCCGTTCGGGGAGGGGGCACCTAAAGGAACGCGCCATCCGCACACCACGTTGGTAGCCCGATCAGGCAGCGTCCGACCGCCTGAGTCTCAACATCTCCAGCTCAAGTGAGCGGCGGGTGGGTCAGATCCACGTAACCAGGCCGACGAAGCCTGATGCGGATGTCTCGGCTGCGACGAGCGCGAGCGCAGCCGCATTTGCATGATCGTCATGCTGGCGGGGCGGATGGTCAATCAAGTCTTTGCCACGACCAGTGCGCCTCTCAAGCTGACGCAGTTCGCGAAGCGTGGTGGCGTGGTCGAGAAGCGTTGCACGACCGGTAGCAATCAGTGGGTGCAGTTCCACATAGGCTTCTGAGATACTCTCTTGGACGTCAAGCCGCGATAGCGAAAAATTTGTCCCCGTCGAAAGTCGATCCGTGCTTCGCCATTCCATAGATCGCGTGCAGCAGCTTTCGCATCACCGCAGTGTTCGCCTGCATCTTGGTCTTAC